>CAZDWO010000081.1:0-16619 GCA_964509175.1 uncultured Saprospiraceae bacterium | reverse complement strand
CCCCAGTTTTTCAAATATTAATAATTTTCATATTAATTATTCTTACACTTGCGTTCTTATAAAAATCAATTTTATGCGATTCACCATTCTATTTAGCTTTTTACTATTTCTGACCTTTAATCTCTCTGCTCAGCAGGCAGGTCTGCGACTATATAGCGGCGTCACATCCGCAAAAAACAGAGTCCTCGCAGTCACTCCAGAAAACGCCAGTCACAATGGATTTCACTTCGGAGCAGATGGAAGATTGAATAGTGGACAGATGTTTTTTGTTCTAGGACTGAGATATACTAAGATTGATTTATTGGCCAGATCGGAGTCGGAATTTTTCAGTAATGAGACTAACCATACTTTGATAAATGGAAGAGTAGGACTGGGATGGCATCTAATTCAGTTCGGCTATGATAAAAGCATTAGGGCTAAGTTGCTGGGCCAGATCGATTTCAATGGCAGCCATGATAATGATTTGCTAGATGGTGATTTTAATCAGCTAGTAGGTGCAGCGGCGAGTGGCGTAGCTGGAGTCGGAATTCAATATAAATTCTTAACTATAGATTTAGAATATGAGTATGGCTTGGTAAATCTGTACAGTAATCAGAAAGAGACCAAGGTCGATGCCTTAAGTTTTTCTCTAGGCTTTTTCTTTTAAGAGACTAGTTTCTGTATATAGATTCAAAATATGGTTTTAGAAGACCGACATTTTTGTTTTTAGCTCCTAAGTTTTTAAAATCCGTTAAGAACTAAATAGTGCCTGAGCTTGTAGAATGATTGTGTAAAAAAGCTAATCTAAATTGTAATGCTATTCATTGATTGAAAATTAGCTCACTAAGCGAGATTCTATTTTGTTTAGGATTTTAAGAATTTAGGAGCGTTAAGAAATCAAAACAGTCTTGAATTTTTGGTCCTTTTGTTTTAAGACAAAAGGACAATACCATTTTGAAGGAGTACTTTACTTCATAGTTAATTACCTTCAAGCCTTTTTTACTTCAGTTTTTACTAAAATTTGCAAAAGATAGAAATGGATTATTCATCGCTGATTGCTCAGAATTCTGAGTATGCTCATAAGGAGATAAATGCTGTCGTAAACCTGCTCAAAGATGGAGCGACCATACCATTTATTGCTCGGTATCGTAAGGAGATGACGGGCTCACTAGATGAGGTCGCGATAGGAGATATAAAAGATGCTTACGATCGCTTTTTGGCTCTAGCCAAAAGAAAAGAGTTTATCCTAAAAACCATTCAAGAACAAGGAAGTCTAACTCCTGAGCTCAAGGCAAAAATCAATGCTTGCTGGGATGAGATACTTCTAGAAGATTATTATCTACCCTTTAAAAAGAAAGTAAAAACCAGAGGAACTCAAGCAAAAGAAAAAGGTCTCGAACCATTGGCTCAGTTCATTTTTGAATTGAAATCAGGAGATATTTTGGCTGAAGCCAAGAAGTACATCTCAGATAAAGTACCTACTCAGGATAATGCCTTACAAGGAGCCAGAGACATAGTCGCAGAGTGGATCAGCGAGTCCTCAGTGTCCAGAGAGATTGTCCGTAAAACATTCAACAGCTCAGCAGTCATTACCTCCAAGGTTGTAAAAAAGAAAATCAAAGAAGCCGAGAAGTTTAAAGATTACTTCGATTTCTCAGAAAGACTAAAGAAATGTCCATCCCATAGAATTCTAGCGATGAACAGAGGTGAGTCCGAAAAATTCCTAAGAGTAAAACTAGAAATAGACGAAGAGACTGCTCTTTATCATCTAAAAAGAAATTGGCTAAAAGGCTACAGTGACGCTGCCGAACAAATGAAGCTATCCATAGCAGACGGATACAAAAGACTTCTCTTTCCATCATTAGAATCAGAATTCAGAAAACTTGCCAAAGAAAAATCTGACGATGAGGCAATAGCCATCTTCAGCGTAAACCTCAAGCAATTATTACTGGCAGCACCTTTAGGTTCTAAAACCGTACTTGCACTAGATCCTGGGTTTAGAACTGGATGTAAACTGGTGGTCCTGAGTAAGCAGTCGGATTTACTAGAGTATAAAACCATCTTCCCACATCCACCTCAAAGTAAGTGGCAAGAATCATTAGATATAATAGACGAGCTATCAAGGAAACATAAGGTAGAAGCGATAGCAGTAGGAAACGGCACTGCCGGTAAAGAAACCATGCAACTGCTCAAAAAATATACTAGCTCCGCTGGCATAGAACTGTATCTCATAAATGAGAGCGGAGCATCTATCTACTCAGCCTCCAAGATTGCAAGAGAAGAGTTTCCAGACCATGACATTACTGTGAGAGGAGCAGTTTCCATAGGTAGACGACTGATGGATCCACTAGCAGAACTTGTGAAAATAGACCCAAAATCTATCGGAGTTGGTCAGTATCAGCACGATGTAAATCAACCCAAACTCAAAAAACAACTAGAAGCGGTCGTAGAAAACTGTGTAAATCAGGTAGGTATAAATCTAAATACCTCGAGTCAGCATCTATTAAATCATATTGCAGGTCTAGGTCCAACCTTATCATCTAATATCGTAAACTATAGAACAGAGTATGGAGCTTTTAAATCTCGTAAAACCCTACTTAAAGTTCCTCGCATGGGTGCCAAAGCCTATGAGCAAGCAGCAGGTTTTCTACGAGTCCGAGAAAGCACCAATCCTCTAGACAATACTGGAATCCATCCAGAGTCCTACACTTTGGTAAAAAAAATGGCAAGCTCGATAGGTAAATCAGTAGAGCTCTTGATGGGTAATAAGCAACTATTGTCTGAGATACGATTAGCAGATTTTATTTCTGATAAGGCAGGAATGCCTACTCTTAAGGACATCATTGCCGAACTAGAAAAACCTGGAGTAGATCCCAGAGGCTCTTCGAAAACCGTCCAATTTGATGATCACATAAATACCATAAATGATCTCAAGGAAGGACAGATTCTAACAGGTGTAGTAAACAACATTACTAAGTTCGGAGCATTCGTAGACATCGGAATAAAAGAATCTGGACTAGTCCACATCTCACAAATCACCAATAGATTCATAAAAAGCCCAGAAGAAGTACTCTCCCTAAATCAAGAAGTAAAAGTAAAAGTGATGGAAGTCGACGTGAGTAGAAAAAGAATTTCCCTATCCATAAAAGCCGTATAAACCTATTTAATAAACTCAGCCCGAGCCTAGTATAAAGACCTTTAGACCTTTAGACCTTTAGAGACCTTTTACCTTCAAACCTCAAAACCATAACACCTTAAAACCTTGACAACTACTGAAACAACTCATCTATAAGCTCATCCCTATTAGACTCAGTATAAACCAAGTTACAAGCAGGACTATTCCCATTATACATTATACTCGAACATACGCCATCAGAATCAGGATCATTTAAATGATCTCTATTCAGTATACAATGACCTAGTTCATGGAATACAACAAACTCTTTTTCTAAGTCCGTAGTATTAGGATTTTCCCAGTAAGAACGGTCTACATGGATTTGGTTTCCAGCCTCAGGATCTCTTACACATTGTCCGAGAACACCTCCATTTATTATCTCTACGAGAAGAATTCTTGTGTTTTCTACATCCATAGAAAAACTTTGATCTCTTTTGTTAGCCTCTTCTTCAAATCTATCTAAGAAGAACTGTAAATCTTCTGGAATCGGATCATCCGTTTCACATGAAGTAAAAAACAATCCACAGGCTAGAAAAATTAGGATATACGCTCTCATATTATCGTTTTTATTTAAATCATATTTCTTCGTACCGCAGTATAAAGAAAATCTTAAAGTTATATGGTATAACAGAATAACTATGGAATTGATTTGACAAAAGCTATTTTTTAGTGTAAAACGTCTTGCCTTTGATATGCGAGACATAATATTTATATTTGTACTCGATTTCGGAAAGAGGGAACGTTTTAGTTCCCTCTTTTTTTTCTAGTCAAATAATTAAAACTTGGATAGTAAAAATATAAGCCGATATGTAGAAGACTATTTGAAAGCAAATAGTTGGGACGACTGTTTTATTGTAGATGTTCATACAAGTCCTTCTGGTAAGATAGAGGTGTACCTAGACTGTGACACTGGCATTTCTTACGAGAAGTGCAGGAAGGTAAGTCGCCACATCGAGTCTATCATAGATGAGACTAAAGAATTTGGAGAGAAATATACATTAGAAGTATCTTCTCCTGGATTATCACGACCCTTAAAATTCTTCAGACAGTACGCAAAAAACATAGGCAGAAAAGTAGTCATAAAGACCGATTCTAAAACCTTTAAAGGCATCATGAAAGATGTAAATGAGGAGTTCTTGATTTTGGAGCAATCCAAAGCCATTAAAAAAGGATCTAAAAAGAAAGTAACTATTGAAACAAAGATAGATATGAAAGAAATTCTTGAAACTAAAATAGCTGTAAGCTTTTAAAATACTTAGATATGAATTTAGTTGATTCATTCTCGGAATTTAAAGCGGGAAAAAATATAGATAGACCGACCATGGTCAGAGTACTGGAAGATGTTTTCAGAACACTGATTAGGAAAAAGTACGGTGACGATGATAATTTTGATGTTATCGTAAATACACAGAACGGGGATTTAGAGATGTGGAGAGTAAGAGAAATCGTTTCCGATGGTGAGGTTACCGATGAGAGAAGTCAGATTTCTGAGTCTGAGGCACAAGCCATAGAATCAGATTATGAAGTAGGAGAGGAGTGTTACGAGCAGCTTACCTTGGAGGAGTTTGGTCGTAGAGCGATTATGGCAGCGAGACAGACATTGATTTCTAGAATAATGGAACTAGAAAAAGATGAGGTCTATAAGAGATACATGGATAGAGTGGGTGATATCGTACTCGGAGAGGTACACCAGATTCTCAAAAGAGAGATTCTTGTCCTAGATGATGCAACTGGAAACGAGCTTATCTTACCTAGAAACGAAGCGATAAGAGCTGACTTTTTCCGTAAGGGAGATATGGTTAAGGGAGTTATAAAGAGAGTAGAGATGAGAAATAATAACCCAGCGGTAATTATTTCTAGAACAGATGGACTCTTCTTAGAAAAACTGATGGAACAAGAAGTGCCAGAGATAGAAGATGGTTTGATTACAATCAAAAAAATCGAAAGAATCCCTGGTGAGAGAGCAAAGGTAGCCGTAGAATCTTATGATGATAGGATAGATCCTGTAGGTGCCTGTGTAGGAATGAAGGGTTCTAGAATACATGGAATCGTGAGAGAGTTGAAAAATGAAAACATAGATATTGTTAATTATACCAGTAACAATACGCTATTTATTCAGAGGTCTCTTACTCCAGCAAGAGTATCTAGTATATCACTAGATGATGAAAAAATGAAAGCTTCCGTCTTTTTACAGCCTGATCAAGTATCTCTGGCGATAGGAAAAGGGGGTTCTAATATAAAACTGGCAAGTAGATTGACAGGTTATGAAATCGATGTCTATAGAGAGAACGATGATCTAGAAATGGAGGATATAGACTTAGATGAATTTAACGATGAGATAGAAGATTGGATCATCGATGAGCTCAAAGGTATAGGTTGTGATACGGCAAGGAGTGTTCTTGCCTTAAGTAAAACCGAGCTCGTAAGAAGATCTGACTTAGAGGAGGAGACAATCGACGACGTACTCAAAATACTGAAGGCGGAGTTCGATACTGAAGAGGAATAATTTTAAAGAGAAAATTTTTTATGGCAGGTAGACTGGTCAAAATTGCGAAAGAACTTAACGTAGGTACATCTACGATAGTGGATTTCTTGACTCAAAATGGTTTTGAGATCGAGAATAAACCGACGTCCAAGATTTCGGATGACATGCATAATGCTCTCTTAAAAGAGTTCAGCAACTCTATGGCCGTAAAGGAAAAAGCCGACCAGATTGTCATAGGAGATCAGCGAAAAGCAGATAAACCAGAACCAGTCGTAGCTAAGAAAGCTCCTGCTCCACCACCACCTACTCCGAAAGTAGAAGAAAAGAAGGAAGAAAAGAAGGAAGAAAAAGTAGAAGTAGTTGTAGAAAAGAAAGAAGAAAAAGTAGAGGAGAAAACTGAAGTAATAGCTCCTAAGGCAGCAAAAGTTACTGGTCCTAAGGTAATAGGTAAAATAGATTTAGAAGCAAAAAAGCCGGCAAAGAAAGCACCTAAACCTGCTAAGGCAGCTCCAGTTGTTCCCAAAAAAGCAGAAGTAGCAAAGAAAGAAGAAAAACCAGCAGAGTCTAAACCGCAACCGGCAAAGGCTGCTCCTGAACCACCACAAGAGATTGTAAGAGCAAAAACTCCTAAACTAGCTGGACTTAAGGTCCTAGGTAAAATTGATAAAACCAAGCTAGATAAAATCAATAAAAAGCCTACTAAAACAGAAAGGCCGAAAAGAACTGCTAGCAAACCTGGAGAATCTCGTAAGAGAGTACGTACTCGTAAAAGAGTAACCGCTCAGAATTATCCTAAAAACAGACAAGGTGCTGGAGGAGGAAGAGGAGGACGTAGAAATGATCCTAACCAACCAAAAGAAGTCTCTAAAAAAGAAATAGAAGATAAAATCAAAGCAACCATGGCCAGACTTTCTGGTGGTGGTAAGAAGAAGAGACAGAAAATACGTAGGGATAACAGGGTAGATAAGAGAGAAAAAGAAGAGATTAAAAAAGAAGAGAGCAGAGAAACTACACTGAGAGTAACGGAGTTTATCTCAGTTTCAGAACTCGCTAATCTTTTAAATGTATCAGTCACTGAGGTGATTACTACTTGTATGAATCTAGGAGTAATCGTTTCTATAAATCAGAGACTAGATGCAGAAATCATAGAGCTAGTAGCTGGTGAGTTTGGGACAGAAGTAACTTTTATTACTGCAGAAGATGAGACGGAGGCAGAGGAAGAAATAATCGATGATCCTGCAGATTTATCTCCTAGAGCACCGATTGTTACAGTGATGGGACACGTAGATCATGGTAAGACTTCTTTACTAGATTTTATCAGAAACGAATCAGTAGCAGATGGTGAGGCCGGAGGAATCACTCAGCACATCGGAGCGTATGAAGTAGTAGTAGGAGAGGCAAAGAAAAAAATTACCTTCCTAGATACACCTGGTCACGAAGCCTTTACAGCGATGAGAGCCAGAGGTGCAAAGGTGACAGATGTAGCGATTATTATAATTGCCGCAGACGATAAAATAATGCCTCAGACAAAGGAAGCAATCAGTCATGCTCAGGCAGCTGGTGTTCCGATGATTTTTGCGATAAATAAAATAGATAAAGACGGAGCTTCTCCAGATCGTATCAAGCAAGAACTATCTGGGATGAACCTACTCATAGAAGAGTGGGGTGGAACCTTCCAGTCGCAAGAAATATCAGCAAAGAAGGGAACTAACATAGATCTACTTTTAGAGAAAATAATTCTTGAAGCTGAAGTCCTTGAACTCAAGGCAAACGATAGCCGAAAAGCCATGGGTACTATTCTCGAGGCATCTCTAGATAAAGGAAAAGGATATGTGACTAACCTTCTAGTACAGAACGGAACGCTTAAAATAGGAGATCCAATCGTAGCAGGATCGCATAGTGGAAAGATAAAAGCAATGTTCAATGAGCATGGCAAACGTATAAAAGAAGCTGGTCCCGCAACTCCTGTTTCTGTCCTCGGACTTAGTGGTGCTCCTCAAGCAGGAGAGACCTTTAAGGAAATGGATAGCGAGCAAGAAGCAAGACAACTTGCGACTAAGCGTAACCAGATAGAAAGAGAACAGACAAACAGAGCTAGCAAGCGTATCAGTCTCGATGAGATTGGAAGACGTCTAGCACTCGGTACATTTAAGGAACTTAATCTTATCGTAAAAGGTGATGTGGATGGTTCTATCGAAGCACTTTCTGATTCTTTAATCAAGCAGTCTATAGACTCTGTACAAGTAAATGTTATCCATAAAGCAGTCGGACCGATTGCAGAATCAGATATACTACTGGCCTCAGCATCTGATGCCATCGTTATCGGATTCCAGGTAAGACCATCTTCTATAGCTAGACAACTAGCTGAAAAAGAAGGGGTACAAATAAAGACCTACTCGATAATCTATGAAGCCATAGATGAGATTAAAATGGCCATCGAAGGAATGCTCGAGCCTACTAAGGAAGAAAAAATACAAGGTATGGTTGAGATTCGAGAAACTTACAAAATCAGTAAGATCGGTACCATCGCAGGTTCATATGTACAAGAAGGTATGATTACCCGTAAGTCTCTAATCAGAATCATCAGAAATGGCATCGTTGTCTATCCTAATAAAGAAGGAGTTACAGGCGAGATCTCTTCTCTGAAACGATTCAAAGAAGATGCTAAGGAAGTCAAAAAAGGTCTAGAATGTGGTATCACCATAAAGAACTTCAATGACATAAAAGTAGGTGACATGATAGAAGCATACGAGATTATCGAAGTACAACAGACACTCGACTAAAGATTACTTAGATTTTTCTTTTTTTCAACAGAATATATGGAAGAATTTCGTCAAGAAATCTTCAGCCTTAGAATAGTACTATTTAAATGAAAGACTTAAAGGTCTTATTAGACGACCTTGTAAAAAAATACAACAACAGCTCATTTATAGAAGCTGACCCTATTTCCATTCCACATCAGTACACTCTAAAACAGGACATAGAAATCACTGCCTTTTGGACAGCCATTTTGGCTTGGGGCCAAAGAAAAACAATCATAAATAAGGCAACTCAGTTGTTTGAGATGATGGATAATAAACCCTATGATTTTATCCGCAATCATCAGTCCTCAGATTTAAAACCCTTTGAGCACTTCAAGCATCGCACCTTCCAAGCAGATGATACCTTATATTTCATAGAATTTTTAAAACATCATTACTCTTCAAACGAAAGTCTAGAATCTGCCTTTATAGATTCAGAAAACCCTGGAGCAGAAGCGGGCCTTAATCATTTCAGAACTTATTTTTTCTCCTTAAATAAACATCTTCGCCGTACAGAAAAACACATCACAGCTCCCTTTAAAAAATCCACCTGCAAGAGACTCTGCATGTTCCTCAGATGGATGGTACGTAAAGATGATAATGGAGTAGACTTCGGAATCTGGAATGCTATAAAGCCAGCTGATTTATACATGCCGTTAGATGTTCACGTTGAGAGAGTAGCCCGAGAATTCAAGCTACTTAAAAGAAAACAACGAGATTGGAAATCCGTAGTAGAACTTACAGAGAATCTTAGAAAAATCGACCCGAAGGATCCTGTAAAATATGACTTTGCTTTATTTGGGTATGGAGTGGATTCTTAATAGCACTAATTTTTTAAATTTCGAGCTTGTCGAGAAATCTTCTTCCGATGAAAGAGAGGTCCCTAATTAAAAAGAACCATTTTCTCACTCACACATTAAGACCCGTCCCACTCAGCCTCATTTCCAAATTAACACATTTTCAAATTAACTTTAAGCATCCCTCAACTTCCTCCTCAATATCTTACCTACATTAGTCTTAGGTAAATCATCTCTAAACTCCACCTCTTTCGGCACCTTATAACCAGTTAGATTTTCACGACAGTAAGCGATGATTTCATCTTTTGTTACGGACTTATCCTTTTTGACTACAAAAATCTTGACTACCTCACCAGACTTAGCATCTGGTATACCGATAGCCGCTACTTCTAGAACTTTATCATGTGCAACGATGACCTCTTCTATTTCATTAGGATATACATTAAAACCAGAAACGAGAATCATATCTTTTTTACGATCTACGATTCTAAAGTATCCATCTTCCTGCATTAGCCCGATATCTCCAGAAGAAAACCATCCATCCTTTATACAGTCTGCAGTAGCTTCAGGTCGATTGTAATAACCCTTCATCACCTGTGGTCCTTTAATTTGTATTTCTCCTACCTCACCTTGTGCCAGAGGATTTCCTTGATCATCTACTATTCTTAGATCTGTCGAAGATAAAGGCATACCGATGGTCCCAAGTTTACAAAGTTCATTAAATGGATTTGCAGTAGCTACAGGTGAGGTTTCTGTTAGACCATAACCTTGTACGATTTGATTTCCCGTAACCTCTTTCCATTTTTCTGATACTGCATCTTGCACCGCCATTCCACCTCCGATAGCAAACTTAAATGAGCTGAAGTCTAAGGCAGTAAAATCAGGCTGATTCAGAAGAGCGTTAAACAATGTATTTACCCCAGACATAAAAGTAATCTTGTGGGTTTTGAATTCTTTGATTACCGATTTAAGATCTCTTGCATTTGTTACCAGCACAGTATGTGCTCCGATACTCATCATTGCCAGGCAGTTTACTGCAAAAGCAAAAATGTGATACATCGGTAGCGGAGATAAAGCAATCTCTTTTTTCTCTTCGAGTGAGACCTGCATCCAGTAAGACAACTGTGTAAGGTTAGAAAGCAGATTAGCATTAGTAAGCATCGCTCCCTTTGCCACTCCAGTCGTACCACCAGTATATTGATGTACAATAACATCCTCAAATTTATTTTCAAATGGCTTGATAGTAAACTTAGCACCCTCTTTCAAAGTAGTTTTAAACTCTACTGTATTGGGAATAGAGAACTTAGGTACCATTCTTTTAACAGTTCGTACCACAAAGTTTGTCATTGCCCCCTTAAATCCACCGAGCAATCCACCAATAGAAGCAGTAATTACCACATTAATATCTGTCTCGTCGATTATTTTTTCCAGATTATGAGCAAAGTTCTCACAGATGATAATGGCAGTTACACCACTATCTGTAATCTGATGTTTCATTTCTCGAGCAGTATAAAGAGGATTAGTATTTACCACAATTAATCCAGCCTTTAAAGAACCAAACATCGCAATCGGATACTGCAGTAGATTAGGCATCATGATAGCTATTCGATCGCCAGGTTTTAGTCCTCGAGAATGTAAATATCCTGCAAATGCTTCGACCTTCTTACCGAGCTCACCATAAGTCATCTTTTTCCCCATACACTCAAAAGCAGTCAGCTTTGCGTACTTCGTAAAACAATCTTCCGCAAACTCTATAACCGTGTTATATTTATTATTGTCGATGTTTGCTGGGACTCCAGCGGGATAATTCTTTAACCAAGGTCTTTCCATCATTTCAATTTTTGAATAGTCTTTACAATTTACAGATTATTTAATATTCCTAGTTCCAAACGTCGAATAATCCCTTAATTATCCTTTTAATTGCGACATTATTTTCTTTTTGGCTGTAGCCAATGTTACTAAGTAAAATGTTTATCCACTTTCCCAAAACCTGCCCAAGCCACTGACTCCTTAAGTTTGAGTTTGAATTTGCACTTGAACTTGAAAAAACCGTACATTTGCAGCCCGAAATAATTTTTTCAAACCCTTTCGCTTATAAGCAAGCGAAATACAAACCTTAATCAGCATATGTCTGATGATAAAAAAGTAGAAGAAGTAGTGGAAGCTACATCTAAAGAAACAGCACCGACTGCTGCAGAAACAACTGCAACTGCAGAAACTGCTGTAGCTGAAGCACCTGCCTCAGAAGAAAAAACTGAAGCAGCTCCTATAGAAGCTAAGCCAGTAAATCCTAACAGACCTGTTATGGAAACTAGATCGGCTCACGATGATTTCGATTGGTCTATCGGTAATCGACATACATTAAACTATACCACCTCAGAAATTGAAGATTTCCTAAAAGACTACGAAAAGTCTCTAGGTACTCTTGGCGAAAGCGAAATCGTATCAGGTGTAGTTAGTTACATAGGAAGTGGAGACGTAGTATTAGATATTAATTATAAGTCTGATGGACTGGTATCACTTTCTGAGTTTAGAGACACACCTGATCTTAAAAAAGGAGATACAGTAAAAGTCTACGTAGAATCTAAAGAAAACGAAAAAGGACAATTAATCCTTTCTAGAAGAAAAGCCAAGCTATTAGAAGCATGGGAAAGCCTAAAAGACTCATATGCAAACGGTACTATCTTAAAAGGTACAGTTGTAAGTAAGACTAAAGGTGGACTGATTGTAGACTGTGGAGGTTTAGAAACGTTCTTACCAGGATCTCAGATAGATATAAAGCCTATTATCGATTACGATCAGTACGTAGGTAAACTCATGGAATTCAAAGTGGTCAAAATAAATGAGACCATTAAGAATGCAGTTGTTTCTCATAAAGCACTTATCGAGAGTGATCTTGCTGAGCAGAGAGAAACGATTATCGGTGGCCTAGATAAAGGACAAGTTCTTGAAGGTATCGTTAAAAACATCACAGACTTTGGAGCCTTTATGGATCTAGGAGGGGTTGATGGTTTATTATACATTACAGATATCTCTTGGGGTAGAATTAATCACCCATCAGAAGTATTAGAGCTTAACCAGAAACTAAATGTAGTAGTACTAGATTTTGATGAAGGTAAGCGTAGGATTTCACTAGGTCTTAAGCAGTTACAGCCACATCCATGGGATGTACTTCCTGCAGACGTTGTACAAGGGTCTATCGTAAAAGGTAAGATTGTAAATATCGAGGATTACGGTTCATTCTTAGAAATTATCCCAGGAGTAGAAGGATTGATTCACGTATCTGAGGTGACTTGGAGTAATCAGCCGATAAACTCTAGAGAATTCTTCTCACTTAACCAGGAGTTTGAGTCTAAGGTAGTAACCATAGATAGAGAGGAGCGTAAGATGTCATTGAGTCTTAAGCAGATGGAAGAGGATCCATGGGGTAAAGTAGCAGAGAAATTTGCGGTAGATACTAAGCATAGTGGAGAAGTAAAGAATTTGACTCCATATGGTGTCTTTGTTGAGCTAGAAGAGGGAATCGGAGGGATGATTCACGTTTCAGACCTATCATGGACTAAGCGTTATTCTCATCCATCAGAATTTACTAAAGTAGGAGAGACTATAGATGTATCTATTCTAGAAGTAGATATGGACAATAGAAAGCTTTCTCTAGGACATAAGCAACTACAAGAAAACCCATGGGATACCTTCGAGAATGTATTCCCGATAGGATCATACCATGAGGCGACAGTGATAAGAAGAGAAGATAAAGGAGGAATCGTACAGTTGCCATATGGATTAGAAGCTTTTGCTCCTATAAAGCATTTAAAGAAAGAGGATGGCTCTTCGGCCAATGTTGATGAGACACTTACTTTTAAAGTGATTGAGTTTAACAGAGACGATAAGCGTATTCTTGTTTCTCACTTGAGATATCTAGATGACATCAGAAGAGATGCTAAGGATACAGTTAGAAAAGAGAGAGACACTGAGAGAACAAATACTAGAAAAGCTGTAAGCAATCAGAATTCTAAGCAGCAATCTACGACACTAGGAGATATGGCGGTTTTCTCTGAGCTTAAAGAGCAGATGAAAAGTGCTGAAGCACAACCAGCAGCTCCTAAAAAAGAAGAAGCTCCTAAAGCAGCAGAACCTAAAAAGGAAGAGCCAGCTAAGGAAGAAGCTCCTAAAGTAGAAGCGACACCAGCTCCAGCAGTAAAATCAGATGCTAAGCCAGATGATCTTAAAAAGATCGAAGGAGTAGGACCTAAGATTTCAGAACTGTTAGCAGCAGCCGGATTAGAGACCTTTGCAAAAGTAGCTGACGCAAATGCAGACCAGATAAGAGAAATCTTATTGGCAGCAGGTAGCAGATACAAAATGCATGACCCGACTACATGGCCAGACCAAGCTAAATTAGCAGCAGAAGGAAAATGGGATGAGCTTAAAGAATGGCAAGATAAGTTAGACGGAGGGAAGTAATTCTCTTAGTTTAATAGATAAATAAAAGCCTCACTAGTTGATTTTACTAGTGAGGCTTTTTAAATTGAACATTAGCGGACATTTTATGTTCCTTATTTATGCTGAAAACTGTTACTATTATTGGATCTGGTTTCGCCGGATTGTCTGCAGCCGCAACCTTAGGCAAGGCTGGATACAAAGTAAGAGTAGTAGAAAAAAATGAGCACATCGGAGGCAGAGCTCGTAAGTTCCAGGCAGAAGGATTTACCTTTGATATGGGACCCTCTTGGTACTGGATGCCAGAAGTATTCGAAAATTTCTATAGTAAATTTGACCACACAGCAAGTGATTTTTATGAGCTTAAGAGACTGAGTCCATCTTATCGTGTTTATTTCTCAGATACAGACAAAATAGACGTTCCTGCAAGTTTGCCTGAGTTGTACAACCTCTTCGAGTCAATAGAAAAAGGCTCAGCAGACAAGCTTAAAAAATTCCTCTCCGAGGCACAGTATAAGTATGAAGTAGGAATGAATGACTTCGTGTGGAAGCCTAGTCTATCTATTACCGAGTTTTTTGACTGGAGGATAGTTAAAAGCCTATTTCAGCTTCAGATGTTTTCTTCCATATCGTCACAGATTCGGTCACAGTTTAAAAATCCCTATCTCAGAAATATACTAGAATTCCCGGTCCTGTTCCTCGGAGCTAAACCACAAAACACTCCAGCACTATATTCTTTGATGAACTATGCCGATTTATCCCTAGGAACTTGGTACCCTATGGGAGGAATGCATAAGATTATTGAGGCTATGGCCAAAATTTGTAAAGAGCAGAATGTAGAATTTGTTCAGTCATCTCCAGTAACTAGTATTGACTTAAGTCAAAGTCGTATTTCCACTATATGTGAAAAGCAATCATTTAAAGATGATTATTGTATCGCATCGGCAGATTATCATCACGTGGATAGGCACCTTCTTGATGAGAAGTACAGTAATTACTCAGAAAAATATTGGGATAAAAGAGCCATGGCACCATCATCTCTACTCTTTTACCTAGGAGTCGATAAAAAAGTACCTGAGCTCAAGCATCACAATCTTTTCTTTGATGCAGACTTCGATAATCATGCAGATGATATCTATAAATATAAGAGATGGCCTGAAGACCCATTGTTCTACGTTTGTTCCACTTCTAAAACCGATGCCAGTGTTGCACCAGAAAATAAAGAAAACTTATTTATCTTGATACCCTTGGCTCCAGACTTAAAAGGAGACCAGAGTAATTTTGATAGACAATTTGATAAGGTAATTCAACGATTAGAAAAAACTACGGGGACGGATATAAGGTCACATATAATATATAAAAGACAGTTCACCACTCAGGATTTTGCCTCAGAATATAATTCCTTTAAAGGCAATGCCTATGGTCTAGCCAATACATTAATGCAAACCGCCTTCTTAAAGCCCAAGATTCAGAATAAAAAACATGACTGTCTTTATTATACAGGACAACTAACAGTTCCTGGCCCAGGAGTTCCACCATCCATAATTTCAGGACAGGTTGTGGCAGATCATATAATTAGAAGGAATGGATAAACTATATAATAAAGTTTGTCATAAGTGCAGCGAGCTGATTACTAAGAAGTACAGCACATCCTTCTCGATGGGCATTCGATTATTTGATAAAGAGTATCGAAGTCCCATCTATGCAGTTTACGGTTTAGTAAGATTTGCAGATGAGATTGTAGATACCTTTCATGATAGAGATAAAAAGAAATTGCTGCAGGAATTTAGAAATGAGACTTTAAAGGCCATAGAGCAGGAAGTCAGCCTTAATCCAGTTCTACACAGTTTCCAACAAGTCTATCATTCCTATGGGCTCAAAATAGAGCATGTCGAGGCATTCTTTGATAGTATGGAAATGGACTTGTATAAAACAGACTTCACAAAGGAAGAATATGATAAATATATCTACGGATCTGCAGAAGTAGTTGGTTTAATGTGTCTAGATGTATTTGTCAAGGATAAGACCGAGGTAGAAAGGCTTACACCATATGCGAGAGCACTTGGCTCCGCTTTCCAAAAAATCAATTTTTTAAGAGACGTAAAAAGCGACCTAGAAGTGAGAGGAAGAACTTATTTTCCTGGAGTAGATCTTTCTAATTTCAGTCAAGCTGAAAAACTAAGAATAGAAGAAGACATTAAAAAAGACTTCGATAAGGGTCTTACTGGTATAAATTTATTGCCAAAACATGTAAGACTTGGAGTCTATTTGGCCTATGTATATTACACTAATCTCTTCAAGAAGATTAAAAAGTCTTCCACCACTACTTTATTAGAAAAAAGAATTCGAGTAAAGAACCGCAAAAAGCTCTACTTACTCACTAAAACATCGATAAAACACGGTTTTTCAATTCTTTGAAAAAAAATTTATTTTTTTTCTCAAATATTCTTGCACTTGTTAACAATGGGCGTATATTTGCATTCCTTTTTAAAACAAGGGTTGAAAAAAGGAAAAAGTTAATTGACATTATTGGAAAGTAGATTAAGAAATAACTAAGGTTATTTCTACAAAAATAAGTGCTAGGAATTAAATTTCCCATAAGTATAAAATAACAGTTCGTTTCGTACGAACAAAAAAAATTACTATGGAGAGTTTGATCCTGGCTCAGGATGAACGCTAGCGGGAGGCTTAATACATGCAAGTCGAACGGTAAGGTCCAGCTTGCTGGATACACGAGTGGCGAACGGGTGAGTAACGCGTACAGAATCTGCCCTTGAGTGGGGGATAGCCCTGGGAAACTAGGATTAATACCCCATAGTATTGTTTTTATTATGTATGAACAATTAAAACTCCGGTGCTCAAGGATGACTGTGCGTCCCATTAGCTTGTTGGTAAGGTAACGGCTTACCAAGGCGACGATAGGTAGGGGGCGTGAGAGCGTG
>CAZDWO010000080.1:0-16881 GCA_964509175.1 uncultured Saprospiraceae bacterium | reverse complement strand
GTTGTAAAAAGAAGAGCTCTTCAAATTTTATTCTGTCTTCTGCTATTTTCTGTTCCTTGCCGTTTTCTGGAAAGTGGATTCTCTGTAATGCATATAGCCGAGAGCAGAGTTTTATTTTTTCTCTGAGGTAATCAGGTAGATTTTCTGGAAGATCAGCTTCTCCTATTTTCTGGAAGATGTTACTTATTAATTTTCTCCGAGCCTTACTTTCTAATCCTCTAGCGTTTAGTTTTTCAGTGGAGTGATAGACGGCATCCATTTTGGGAGATTTCTTTTTTGAGGCTTCCGCCAAAAGTTCTATCTCGGGATGAGGAATACTCTTTTTCCCATTAAAAAGATTTACTCTTCCAAACACTACATACTCTGCTCCTTCCTTTAGAGCATCTGCCATCCATTTTACTCCTCTAAACCAGACCAGTTCTATAAAGCCAGAACTGTCTTTTAACAGAGCACTGAGTCTTTTTTGTTTTTTTCCTTGGATAAGTTCGTAGCTGACTAATTTTCCTTTTATCTGTACGACCTGTCCATCATCCGTAATATCCTTTATAAAATGGAACTGAGTTTTATCGACGTATCTAAATGGATATATAAATAGGAGATCTCCTATCCTAAAGACATTGAGTTCCTTTTTTAGAATTTCGGCACGAGCCGGACCTACACCTTTTAGGTATTCTATCGGACTATTTAGATATGTTGATTGGTATTTATTCAATGCTAATCGTTATCAAATAAACTACAAGATAATTAAGTAGTGTATTTTTGCGTTTCTAAATTATTTATGGCCAAAGAATCTAAACGACAACTACAGACAGGAGAGCTTATAAAACGTAATATGGGACAGGTCCTCATGATGGAGGGAAGATACATTTATGGAGAGGCTCTAGTTACTGTTACTAATGTAAAAATGAGTCCTGACCTAGGAATCTCTAAAGTCTATGTCAGTGTTTATAACGCTGATGATAAGGAGCTGGTAGTAAAAAAAATGAGATCTAATATGTGGAGGCTTAAATCAGGTCTCGTACAAAGAATTAAAAAACACGTAAGACGTATTCCGCATCTAGATATCTATCTCGATGAGACTCTCGATGAGATGTGGCACTTAAATGTGGTTTTTGATGAAATGAGGAATAAGAAACAAATGGGCGAAGATGAGTAAACTAATGAAGCAGGTAATTTGTGTTTTATTATGTTGTGTATTTACATTTTCTGGATTAAATGCCCAAGAAAAAGAGCCTAAGACGGATTCTCTAGTATGGCAAAAAACCATTATTCCTGTTGTATTTTTTCTACCAGAGACGAGTCTTGCTGGAGGTGCGACGGGTATATTATCCTTTAAAAACTCATCAGCTCCAGAAGAAGAGCGACCCTCACAGATACTATTTGCAGGAATCTATACTTTAAAAAATCAGGTGGAGTTTATAACCACTTTTGAGATATATAAGAATAAGAGAAAACATAGATTTAGGGGAGAGATAGGCTATTATAGATTTTTCTATAATTATTTTGGTATAGGTGCAGATTCTAGAGAAGAGGATCATGAGATTTACGAGGTAAACTTTCCTAGAGTCGAGTTTAGTTATGCTCGTAAGTTATATAAAATATTCAATGTCGGTCTCGGGTATAAGATGGATTACTTCGACATACATACGATAGAAGAGGGTGGTTTATTGCAGAGAGATGATCCAATAGGAATAGATGGTGGGTTTAAATCTAATCTGCTGGGTCTGTTTTTTGTAGACACCCGAGATAATATAAATGCTCCGTATAAGGGACTATATATGGAAGTGACACATCAGCAAAGTCTAGGGTTCTTTTTCTCAGATTTTGATTACACTAAGACAGATGTAGACCTCAGGTACTACACTCAGCTAAAAGATAAATGGACGCTAGGTCATCAGCTATGGGTCACACACAACTCAGAAGGAAGTCCGTTTTATGAGTTTCCACATATATCTACAGCATCTCGTTCTAGAGGCTTCGATGATAGACGATTTATAAATCCTAGAATGGCGACTTTACAGTCAGAGTTGAGATTTCCGTTATTATGGAGATTTAGAGGAAGTGTTTTTTACACTTATAATGTGCTGCCGGATAGCTGGTCTGATCCCTTTGCTCAGCGAGAATACTTCAGTTACGGAGCGGGTTTGCGATACATTCTTAATGAAGAAAACCGAACTAGTATTCGATTAGATATTGCCAATGGAGATGGAAAGTTTAATTTCTACCTCACAGCAAATGAAGCATTCTAAATAATCGGTTTTCTAAACTATATGTCTACAAAGTTATCTAGGTACAGTGTCCAATCATATGGTGACGCAAAGACACTAACCCCTAAATGAGGGATAATCTCATACTTGAGTAAAATCTTCTTTACTGAGTCTCCAGATCCAAAATCTCCTCTAAACCACGAAAATAAAGAGGTGGTCGATGCGGTTTGTTTGGCTTCATCATAGGTGCTAAACTTTTGTAGAAATAGTGCAGATATTTTATCCAGTTGAGCATCTATATTCTTAGCATTATAAATCCCCACAGGCGGACAACTCTTAGCTCCACAGTTTAGTGCAAAATGTATTCGATAATCTCGATTGTCGACTCTAAGCATTTTTTCTAATTTGCCGGGAAAGGGATTGCTCAGGTATCCTAGAAATATTCCTATCTGAGATCGTCTAAGAATTCCATGTTCGATATCTGCGAAGCTCAATGCTTGACCTCCTATGGTGAGAAGTGGAAGTTTAAAAAAAGTACGACGATCCTCATAGTATTCTGGCTTCTCTCTCAGGTGGACTTGGATATTTGCATTATAGACATTTAGCCAGAAAGCGTATCGCTTAGCATCAGTATCCAATTGTCCCTTAAGTGTTTCTAACTCTGCCGAAGCCAGTGCAGAAATATAATTATCGACCGGATTATGCTCCTTAAGGTCCAGAAGAAAGTCCTGCGATAGTTTTACATAATCCGTAACGTCGTCTGGAGTGCTTTGGGCTAAGACTGGACTACTATTTATACTAAAACATAATGCTAAAAAATAAAAAAACAGTTTACATTTATTGTGGTTAAAAAACATTGCTTTTGGATTTAGATATTATCATACCTGTTTATAATGAAGAAGCAAATCTTAAAAAATTATTGCCCTTCTTAAAATTACATCTATCTAACACTAACTCAAATGTTATAGTTGTAGATTCTTGTAATTCTGATGATAATGCTGAGCAGGTATGCAATGAAAACAATGCAACCTATCTATGCGTAGATCAGGCTCAGAGAGCAGCTCAGCTAAATGCTGGGGCTCGCCATGGAACTGGAAAGAATCTCTTATTCTTACATGCAGACGTGGTTCCGCCAGATGATTTTTACACTTCTATTACCTCATGTTTAGAAGCAAATGACTGCGGCATGTTTGCCTATCGATTCGATAGAAGGACTCCTTTACTGGAAATAAATGCGTTTTTTACTCAGTTTGATGGACCCTATGCAGGAGGAGGAGATCAGTGTTTTTTTATTACTAGATCAGCTTTTCAAAAATTAAACGGCTTCGATGAGTCTTATGGAGTAATGGAGGATTTTGAATTCTTTTCTAGAGTAAAAAATTCTAATCTTAAGTATAAGATTCTAAAAAAGAAGGCCATTGTTTCTGCCAGAAAGTATAAAAAACACAACTACTTTAAAATCAACTGGGTAAATCTAAGAATGTTAATTGCTTTTTATCTAAAGCAGTCGCCTCAGCGGCTGATGGAAAAATATAATGCAATGGACATTAATAGTTAAGAAAAAAATAGGAACAACTATTCGTCATTCCTATTTTGAAATTATTTTGGTTATAGAGATTTTTTAGATTCGATTTGCAGAAAAAGGCCAAGGCGTACTAATGGTTCCTCCGGGTGTTTCATAGACATTTTCTGTCAGCCAAAGCAAATCCTCCATTAATATTCCATTTAGAATAATCTGAGTTCCTTGTATTAAAAATGTTTGAACAAACTCGCATTCTGTTACTTCTACATTGTCATAAGTCATTGTCCTTACGCCAGAATCCAGTTCTAAAACATAAGAGATTCTTATAGTA
Source organism: uncultured Saprospiraceae bacterium (assembly GCA_964509175.1). Classification (GTDB taxonomy): domain Bacteria; phylum Bacteroidota; class Bacteroidia; order Chitinophagales; family Saprospiraceae; genus JAHDHU01. The sequence goes on along the minus strand of CAZDWO010000080.1, from coordinate 12,821 downwards.
TCAGAACTAATTGCTTCTATCTCAATAGTAACGGGATCTTGATTAAGCGTTAAATTGCCTTCATAAGTTCCAGCCCAATCATCTTGATTGCAAACTATATCTGAATCATTACATGAAAAGATTAGCAGCATGAAAATAAATGGTACAGATAATCTTAATAATTTAATCATCGCAAATTGTTTGATTCTATATGGAAACGATATCTACTCTAAGAAATTGCTGCGTCATACCTTTTCTCTACTTCGTTCCAGTTTACTACATTAAAAAATGCAGCTACGTAATCTGGCCTTCTGTTCTGGTAGTTTAGATAGTATGCATGTTCCCATACGTCGAGTCCCATAATAGGAGTTCCTCCACAACCTACACCAGGCATCAGTGGATTATCCTGATTAGGACTAGAACATACTTCTACAGATCCATCTTTGTGAGCACATAACCATGCCCATCCAGATCCAAATCTAGTTTTGGCTGCAGCCGAAAACTTATCGATCATAGCATCTTTATCACCGAATGCCTTGTTAACCGCTTCTAAAAGTGGTCCTGATAAACGACCTCTATCGTTAGGGTTTATTACTGACCAGAATAAAGAATGATTGTAGTAACCACCTCCGTTATTTCTTACACCCATGTTGGTCATATCTAGGCCTTTTAAGATATCTACGATGTCTTTTCCAGCTAGATCAGTTCCTTCGATTGCTGCATTTAGCTTGTTAGTATATCCATTATGATGCTTGCCATGATGGATTTCCATCGTCTTAGCGTCTATATGTGGTTCTAGTGCATCGTGTGCAAAACCCAATTCAGGAAGAGTAAATGCCATATTGTTTAGTTTTTATTTAGTTAATCAATTATTGTTTTAACACCTGCGAAGATAACAAGTTTAGTTCTTCTTATTTTTGTGAGCAAAATTAAAAAATGGCTCGTACAAGAAAGGAAAAAGATAGCATCGGTTACGTAGAAGTGCCGGTAAAAGCATATTGGGGTGCACAGACCCAGAGATCTACTCAGAATTTTAAAATCGGCGGTCAGCGTATGCCTATAGAGGTGGTGCAAGCCTATGGCATTCTTAAAAAAGCAGCGGCACTGACAAACAGAGATTGCAAAGTGCTTTCGGCTGCCAAAGCAAAACTTATTGGGCAAGTATGTGACGAGATTATAGCGGGTCAGCTAGATGATCAGTTTCCACTCGTAGTATGGCAGACCGGTTCTGGGACTCAGTCTAATATGAATGTAAACGAGGTAATCGCAAACAGAGGCCATGTTATAAAAGGAGGAAAACTCACTGATGCTAAAAAAGCTCTACATCCAAACGATGATGTAAATAAATCTCAGTCATCTAACGACACCTTCCCTACAGCGATGCATATCTCAGCTTATAAGATGTTAAAGGAAGTAACGCTACCAGGATTAGAAAAGCTCAGAAAGACTTTCGTCAAAAAGGCTAGACAGTATCAGAGAATCGTAAAAATCGGACGTACTCATTTTATGGATGCTACACCGATTACGATGGGACAGGAGTTGTCTGGTTATGCTGCTCAGTTGGATTTTGCCATTAAGGCGATAAAAAATACACTGCCTCATCTCTCTCAGATAGCACTCGGTGGTACTGCAGTCGGAACTGGGCTGAATACTCCTCGTGGATATGACAAAAAAGTAGCGAGACACATCAGTAAGCTCTCAGGAATAAAGTTTGTGACTGGAGTCAATAAATTTGAAGGACTAGCTGCTCATGATGCCATCGTAGAATCTCATGGAGCTCTAAAAACAGCTGCTGTATCTCTGATGAAAATCGGGAATGACATCCGTATGCTGGCTTCTGGTCCTAGATCAGGAATAGGAGAGTACATTATCCCAGCCAACGAGCCAGGATCGAGTATAATGCCTGGAAAGGTAAATCCTACTCAGGCAGAAGCACTTACTATGGCCATGGCTCAGGTAGTTGGGAACGATGTGGCAATAAATGTAGGAGGCATGACTGGCCACTTCGAGCTCAATGTTTTTAAACCTATGATGATATATAACTTCCTGATGTCTGCTAGACTTATCGGAGATGCCTGCGTAAGTTTTAATGATAATTGTATAGAAGGCTTAAAGCCAAATAAGAAAAAGATTAAACACAATCTCTATAACTCGCTGATGCTGGTTACCGCTCTGAATACCAAGATCGGTTATGACAAGGCTTCTGAGATTGCCAAAAAGGCATACAAAGAAGAGCTGACTCTTAAGGAAGCAGCAGTAGGTTTAGGATATCTCACTGCCAAAGAATTTGACCAGTGGGTAAAGCCAGAAAAAATGGTAAGTGGAATGAAGTAGGAGTTAGTTGATTAGTAACCAGTTATTAGGATTGCTAATAGCAGCAACAGATTACAAATCGTATTGGGATTCTATAATTGGGATATTGCTACGAAGAAATTATATCTCTTCTTACTCAAAAAGAAAGAATAGTATTTGAAAACGTGGAACATGTGTAAATGGAAATTTCCAAATTAACACATTCTCAAATTTTCAAATTAAATTATGCGGTTGCTTTCTTCTTAGCTCTAAGTGCTTTCTTAGCTGTAGGTCTAGAATTACCGTATGATTTAGCAGTTCTTTTTCCTTTTGCAGTTCTTTTGTCTCCTCTACCCATGGTAGTCTTATTTTTTAATTAGGGTACAAATATCACATTTTTTTTGAAAACTTGTTTTTTTGGAGCTATTAAAGCTATCTTTGCATCCCGTTTGAAAAAGTTCAACACAGATGAATGCTTTACAGCCTTTTGAAATACCGATTACAGGACTACAGATAGGAAAGCATAATTTCCACTACCGACTGGATTCCAGCTTCTTAGAAGCAATGGATGCTCAGTATAAGAATGGAAATTTTGAAGTGGAACTAGAGTTAGATAGAAAATTTTCTTTTTTTGAAATCTTCTTCGACGTAAAAGGGTTTATAAATCTCCCTTGCGATCGATGCTCAGAAAATATAGACCTACCTATAGATGCTACTAATAAACTTATTTATAAGTATGCTGAGATAGAAAGTGAGGAAGAAGAAATCGTCTATGTAAAACCCAGCACCGTAAACCTAAATGTAGCTAAGTATATCTACGAGCTGATTATGCTAGCCGTACCACTCAGAAAAGTGAAAGACTGCGAATCAGAAGGATACAAAGACTGTAATCAAAAAATACTAGACTATCTGGACTCACAAGTAATCGAGGAAGTAGAAGAGGAGCAAGAGAGCCAGCTAGCTAAAGCACTTAAGAATATTAATATCAACAAAAAAAAGTAGACCATGGCACATCCTAAGTCGAAAATATCTAAGCAAAGAAAAAGAAAAAGAAGAACGCATAAGAAGCAGACCCCTGCAACTATAGCGATCTGTAAAAACACTGGAGAAGCTCACCAGTATCACCGTGCATACGAGCATGAGGGTGCACTTTACTATAAGGGTAGAGTACTGGTAGAAGCAGTAGGAGAAGAGTAATTTTTACTTTCTTAAGATTTATAAATTGAGCTCTTTGACATCCGTCGAAGGGCTTTTTTTGTTTTTCTCTATGGTATGGTTTATCTTACAAAAGGTACTTAAAGCTTTAAAAAAATGACAAATACACAATTAAAGGAAAGCGTTATTGATTTCGTAAAAAAGACTGATGATAGTGATTTGTTGAAAGCCATCAAAAATTTATTCGTTGATGATTCTGAAACAGTTATTGAGTTATCAGAAAATGAGAAGAATAATATCGATGAGTCCATAGCTCAGATAGAAAGAGGTGAATTTTATAGCCATAAGGAAGTGATGGAAATGACGAAGGGATGGCTAAAGCAGTAGTTTGGTCTAAAAGAGCTGTTAGAGAAAAGGAGTTAATCTATAAGTACTGGAGAAAAAGGAATTTTTCTGATTCTTATGCTGAACAGGTTGAAAACAAATTAAATCTTCTTATCCAATTATTATTACAAAGTCCTGAAATAGGTCGCAGAGCAAATTATAAAAATATAAGAATTCTTACATTGAGACATTTTCAAATATATTATCGCATTATCGAAGATGAAATTCAAATTCTTTCTTTTTGGGACTCAAGACAAAATCCTGATAAATTGAAATTTGATTAGAAAAATTCACATCTTCAATTCATGAAAAAAATAATCAACACCTCAGCAGCACCTAATCCAGTAGGTCCATATAACCAGTCTACTATGGCTGGCAATACATTATATCTCTCAGGCCAAATAGCAATCGATGCTTCCACTGGCGAACTGGTCCAAGATACCATAGAAGCAGAAACCCATCAGGTTCTTAAAAATCTGGGACATGTGCTCAAGGAAGCAGGAATGACTTACAAGAACATCGTAAAATGCTCAGTCTTCGTTGCAGATATGAATATGTATAGTCGTATAAATGCAGTCTATGCAGAGTATTTTCCTGCAGATACTGCACCTGCTAGAGAGCTGGTAGAGGTAGCTAATCTTCCTAAGTTTGTCAATGTGGAGATTTCTGCGATAGCGGTGGGGTAGTTAGCGGTCATTTTATATCACCCTTTCAGGGTTTTTGGATTTATGATTTTTTGGCTCAAGTATTATTTCATCCCTTCGGGATTGTAAAGATCCCAATCACTTTTTCATTCCGCTCGACGAAGAAGGAGGAATCTTCAGTATTTGAATGTCACTATGTTAGGTAAAGGTCCAAGCTTCTTTTTAGAAGATGTAAGATTTTAATCATAAGGTCAAACTGATAACTCTAAACAATTCCCCCAAAAACAAGATGATGAATCTAAGAGGCTTTAAAAAATGAACACTTTTTTAAAACCCATTTCCACAATCCAAAAAATGTTGTACATTTACTTTGTGTTGCAAAGTACTTTTTAAAATGGATAAGCAAAAATATATAGACGACCTAAAAGATATCAAGGATATCATGAATCGATCCTCTCGGTTTATTTCACTCAGTGGACTGTCGGGAATATCAGCAGGAATCATTGCCCTGGTAACCGCATATTTGGCGTATGCCAATGTATATGCAGGGCAGAATTATCTGGTAGATAGGAGAGTGAGTGTTACTCCTGAGATGTTTTATAAACTCATCGGGATAGGAGCTGCTGCAATCGTTCTTGCTTTATTTGCAGGAATATTTTTTACTGCTCGTAAGGCTCGGGCCAATAATGAAAAGATATGGGATCGACATACGCAGGGTCTTATTTTAAATCTAGCGATACCTCTGGTTACTGGAGGACTGGTTTGTCTAATGCTCTTGCTTAGAGGATACGTAGGATTAGTTGCTCCACTTACGCTGGTCTTTTACGGACTGGCACTGGTGCATATGAGTAAGTATACTTTGAGTGAGATTAGAAGTTTAGGAATTCTTGAAATCATCTTAGGATTGATTTCGTTTTGGTACGTCGGATATGGGCTGATTTTTTGGGCGATAGGATTCGGGGTACTGCATATAGTTTATGGAATTTACATGTACGTAAGAGGAGATAAGTGAAAAAAATACTCGCTAACTTAAATAAGGCTTTTGAAAATAAGGTCAGACTAGGAATCATGTCTGCACTTATGGTAAACGAGCATATGGATTTTACCGCTCTTAAGGAGCTGCTAGATCTAACTGATGGCAACCTAGCAAGTCATCTAAAGAATTTAGAGAAAAAGGAGTTTATAAGCATCCAGAAAGAATTTCTAAATCGCAAACCAAATACTAAATATTCAATAACTCCATCAGGAAAAAACGCCTTTGTAAAACACATAAAGGCCATAGAACAACTATTAAAATAATATTTTTTTACCCAATTACTTTGAAATACAAAGTACTATGAATAACAAAAATTAATAATGAAATCAGAAAAATTTAACAACACAATCAAAAACTCGGTAACGGTAAAAATTGCCTTAGTAGCACTACTCACTCTAATCTTGCTATTGCCGATGGCATGGATAAGCACCATCATCCATGAGCGAGAAGCTTTGCATAGTTCCGCCATAAATGATGTGAGCGGAAAGTGGTCCAGAGAACAAACTGTCCATGGTCCCATATTAACGATACCAGTTATGCATCAGACAAAAAGTAACGGAGAATATATCTCCTCAAAACATTACTACCATTTTTCTCCTAAGGAGTTAAGCATAAATGGAAATGTACAATCAGAAGTACGGAAGAGAGGAATCTATGAGGTTCCGGTATATGATTCTAGCTTGAAGCTAAATGGAGCATTTGAGATAGAGGAGAAATTTGATCGAGCTGAGGTAAAGGAAATCTTGTATGCTGAAAGCTTTATGACCATAGGCATCAGTGACCTCAGAGGTCTTAAGGATAAGATTGCTTTTAAGTGTAATGGCGAGGAGTTAGAACTAGAACCAGGGTCTAAGATCGGGAATATCATTTCGTCTGGAATCACTTTTATGCTTCCAGATATGAAAGACAAGATGGATGATGTCATTGCCTTTGATTACAATCTAGATTTACAAGGCAGTAAAAATCTATCCTTCGTTCCGATAGGACAAACGACCGAAGTAAATCTGCAATCTGACTGGGACAGTCCGAGCTTTATGGGTCATTACCTTCCTAGGGATAGAGAGGTAGGAGAAACAGGTTTTACGGCAGCATGGAAAGTACTAGAGCTCAATCGTAATATTCCCAGCTCATGGATAGGAAACTCTATTGCAGGAAGTCTTAATAGTAATCGCTTCGGTGTAAACTTCCTCTTACCGATAGACGATTACAAAAAGTCCCTCAGATCTTCTAAGTATGCAATACTCATTATCGGACTTACCTTTCTGGTGTTCTTTCTCGTTGAGGTCATTAAAAAAAGAAGGATACATCCGTTTCAATATACTCTCGTGGGAATCGCTCTTTGTCTGTTTTATGTTTTGCTAGTTTCCATTTCAGAACATCTAAATTTTAATGTGGCTTATTTTGTATCTGCACTTACTGTTATTTCCATGATAGGATTGTACTCCTTGAGTGTATTTAAGGAAAAGCAATATTCTGTTCTTCTTGTGGCGAGTATGGTCGGATTGTATGGCTTCTTGTTCGTAACAATTCAGGTAATCGATTATGCACTCTTACTGGGTAGTATCGGGCTGGTGATTATCGTTTCTCTCACCATGTATTTTACTAGAAATATAAACTGGTATCAGACTGAGTTTCTAGAGACCGCTTAAGCAACTTGAAGTTTTGTTTTTGATTTTTATAAAAACCGTTTTAAAGCTCACTAGGAAATTTCCTAGTGAGCATGGCGGTGACTTAGAGTATTAATTCACGTTTTCAATTTTACTTCGATGGAGTATTTATATATCATATTGATAATTGCTTTTTTTGCTTGTCCGCTATTTTTTTCGGTTTATAATTTTATTTTCTACTTGATAAATGGAGAAATAAAATCTAATAAAAACGCCTTTCTTACTTTCGAAATTTATACTGTTCTGATTGTACCAGTAGTTTATCTTTTAGCGACTGATTTCGGATTTGAAAATGATTGCTGTACTGATAGTGCTTTATTCTCTCCGGAGAATCGGGTGGGGATTTATATTTTAATCGCTGGTTGTATTATTAGTTATTGTGCTTCAGCTTTTAGAAATGCAACGAAAGAAATTTTCCCACCACTTGTAGAGTTATTGGTTAACATCTTCTTAGTTCTAGGCATAGTAATAAATGTTCTTTTATGTATTCACATTCATGATACTGATGCTGGCTGGGTTGCTTGGCTCTTGGGTAACGTCCCTATTATATTACTAATGCTTATTAAATTATGTGAGAACCATAAAGTCCTAAGCAATCATATCAGCTCCAATAATTATCAGTCAGAAAATGTAATCGGACAACTAAGTTTAAATATTCTAGCCCTGGATCCTATCTTAAAATATCCAATCCTTACTGTTTTAATTATTCCATTTCTTATCGGGTTTTCCTTATTCCTGATTTTATTTGAACAGAAACCTGATACGCTAATAAGAGCATTTACAGATACTTACAAACATGGCTTTTCTCAGCTGGATCACCTCTGTGATAACGTACAGTGTGGAGGTCATTTTTTATGTTCGGTAGGAGCTAATGGACATAAGAGCATAGTTAAGCCCATCCGATATGGAGAGCGAAATGGCAATAAGATTATATGCAACAGACAGTTATTAATCTCTAATGCCTTTGAAGAAATAGTACAAACTAAGTTGCCTCGCTTTCATAGATTCATACGAGGTCATTACAATCGAGTAGGAGATGCCATCCATAAAAATTACGACATCTATAATATCAAGATAATATCTGACCTAGTCTATATTCTGATGAAGCCACTAGAATTTTTCTTTCTGATTACTATTTATCTACTAGAAAAGAAACCTGAAGATCTAATCGCTAAGCAATATTTAAGTTTTCGAGATACTCGGCATATCCATGAATACAAGGAATTATAGGCCCTTTTGAACGGCAGTTATAGTAAAATTTATCCATTTTGATTTTTTAGTTTGTGGTGCTTCTTTGGTGAGGAGCATCACATTTTTGCTTAAAGCGGACAAATACATATAATTAGTGCTAATTATGAGCTTTTAGTGCAAAAACATAATAATCTATGAACGTATTCATAAATAAACATAATAATATATGAATACAATCATAAATAAACATAATAATTTGTGAATACGATTTAAATGATAGACCTTTGAAAGGTGATAAATAGGATAATACAGGCTCGATTAGAGTCAAAAATGGGTAGAGGAAAGGCCATAATAATCTCTGGGCCACGTCAGGTAGGCAAGACTACACTGATCCGTAATATCATAAAGGATATGGATTACCTATTTTTTGATGGAGATGATCCTAAGGTCAGAGAGATTCTCGATACTCCCAATACTGAAGAAATCAGAAGACTCATCGGCAATAAAAAATTAGTCTTTATAGATGAAGGTCAACGAATAAAAAACATCGGGCTTACCCTAAAAATCATTATCGATCAGATAAAGGATGTGCAGCTGCTAGTAACAGGATCGTCTTCCTTTGATTTATACAATGAACTCAACGAACCACTTACCGGTCGCAAATGGGAATATCAGTTGCTCCCGATCTGCTGGGAAGAATGGGAGGCAGAAGTCGGCTATCTAAAATCAGAGCAGCAGCTAGCCACGAGATTACTCTACGGTTTTTATCCAGATGTAATAAATAATCCTGGAGACGAGCCAGAGATATTACAAAACCTAGTAAGCAGCTATCTCTACAAAGATGTTCTTGCCTATGCAGATATCAGAAAACCAGAGGTGCTCGATAAGCTGGTACAGGCACTGGCCTTACAAGTAGGAAGTGAGGTAAACTATACAGAACTCAGTAGTCTCATCGGAGTAGATAGAAATACAGTTATAAACTATATCGACATACTGGAGAAGGGTTATGTCATATATTCTCTAAAGAGCTATAGTCGGAATATCAGAAACGAGATAAAAAAAGCTCAGAAGATTTATTTCTATGATAACGGAATCCGCAATGCCATAATCGGTAATTTTAATGACCTGAATCTAAGAAGTGATATCGGATCCCTATGGGAAAACTTCCTAGTGTCCGAACGTATAAAACAAATTCAGTATAAAGCACCACTTACTAAATCTTATTTCTGGCGTACGACTCAGCAGCAAGAAATCGATTATGTAGAAGAGAAGAATCAGTCCTTATCTGCCTACGAGTTTAAATGGAATCCAAAAGCCAAGGCCAGAATTCCTAAAACCTTTCTCAGAAAGTATGAGGCAGATACTGCGATTATATCTAGGAATAATTTTAGGGATTTTGTTTTGATGGAAGGGTAGTTTACACTTTTCTATTTGGAATATCATAGAAAAGTTCTAGTCCAATAGTCCGAATTGTAAACTTTAAAATTGCTGCTGCTTTAAAATTTACAATAAGTAAACTTTTGTTGCGAGAACCACTAATAAACCAATCTTTTAGAATATATATAAAACGAATTTGCAGGTACTTAGAGACATTAAGTAAACTCAACTTAGATAATTATGAATAAAATGATAGGATATTTTTTTTCTTGCTTCCTGTGTTTAATCTGTATTTCTTGTGGAGAAACCTCAGGACCTTTACCTCCAGTAATTGAACCTCCCGAAGCGGTTGAAGTTTTTGAGACGCAATGGGAAACTAGTTTAAATGCGACCAAAGAAATTGTAGGTTCAGATTTCACCCAATTTTATGGAGATTGGGTTTTGGTTACCGGAGATATAGATGATCCATTTACTTTGATGGCATTTAATTCTGTTACAGGCAATAAGGATTGGACTTATTTCAATGCAGGAATGGTTATCGATGAAATTTTGACCAGTCAAGTTTATGAAAATCTATATATAGCCATTACAAACAAAGGAATGGTCGCTGTCAACTTAGACAGTCAAATACTGGAATGGGAAATCCCTTTTCATGATTTGAAATACGAATCTAATAATGGAAATGTTGTTCATAATGGCTATCTCTATCATAATTTTAGCGTAGGAGGTGTAGGTTTAAGTTCAGAAGCCGCAGCTATAGTAAGGATTAATCTTGGTAGTGGAACTTATGAAGAACTTTGGAGAGAGAACAACGATAATAAAGGTTTGAAATCGAATTCGCCTCCGATAATTTACACATCAGATAATGGACATGAGATAATGATCTTTAATCATCGACCAAATGCTGGAATTTCTCCTCCAGAGGTGAAACAAGAGATGGTTTCATATGATATTACAGAGGGACAAGAACTTTGGAGAATAGATGTTACTGATACTTACGCCTCAAATGGATTACATCCCCCGATTATTTACGATAACATTGTCATCACAGGTGGAGACTGGAGTATGTATGGCTTCGATATACAAACAGGAGAACAATTATGGAAGACCTCTATGCCAGGATATACCCAGTGGGGTATTTGGACTAAGACCAATCATCTCCTAAAAGATGATCGCTTATATGTAAATGAAGGTGGACATCAGCTACATTGTTTAAATCCATTAGATGGATCTTTTATATGGCAAAATCTAGAAGATGCTCCTAATTGTACAGATAACATGATTTATTATGAGAAGGAAGATTATCTAGTTTATACTAGCTGGGGCCTAGGTTCTATTATGATAGTAGATGCTCTGACTGGAGAGCTGATACACAGAGAGAGATCAGAAGATTCTACCTATAATAATGATCCAGTTTATGATCCTGAGACAGATATGTTTTTTACGAGTACCTATAAAAATGCTGTGGGGTTTAAGGTGAATAGGCCAGAATAGATAGAATAGAAATTAATTTGAAAGGCTGATCCCTAATAGGTCAGCCTTTTTTTAGTTTATCACATAGATTTGTTCCTACATTTGCATTACCTAATTATCTTAGGTATCTTTCTATTATGAATTCAAAACTCTTCAGAGGAAGCCTAGATACAATCATCATAAAATTGTTGTCCGATAATAACTCTATGTATGGTTATGAGATTACTCAGCGGGTAAAAGAGCTAACTGCTGGTGAGTTTGAACTGACCGAGGGTGCTCTCTATCCTGCCTTACATAGGCTCGAGGCCAAAGGACTACTAGAAACTGAGACTAAAAAGGTTGCTAATAGATTCCGTAAATACTATAGCCTGACTAAGGCTGGAAAGAAAGATGTAGCGGATTCTATAGAAGAGATGCAGAATTTTATAGCAGGATTACAATCAATACTTAACCCAAAGATTGCTTAACATGACAGAACAACAAAATACTTTAAGTCCAGATGAAATCCAGCAGCTCTTCAAATTTGTAAAGAGTAAAAATGTCCACTACATAGATGTTCAATATGAGATCGTAGATCATTTGGCCTCAGCTATAGAAGAGTTGCAAGAAGCAAATCCGACTCTATCCTTTGAGTCAGCATTACAAAAGGTATACGCTCGATTTCCGATTACTGGATTCTGGTCTACAATGATTAAGGGAAGAAAAGAAGCTTTGTTGAATTTTTGGAGTGCTCGTTTTTTCTCTTACTTCATTTCCTTTTTTACGCTGCCCAAAATTCTTATCACAATAGCTATAGGCCTTTCTGCATTTGTAATGTATGATTACTTGGTTCCAGTCTTTAAATATTTCTACTGGATTCTAATTGCCTTAGGATTATATTTCAGCTTTACGAATCAGTATTTAAGAAAGTTATGGACAGTACTATTTCTAGCAGAGACTGACATTTTGAATGAATATTTTGGGCAAAAGATAGGAAAGGAGGAGAAATCATATTTGGTGTTGGAATCATTTGTGAATAGAACGAGATGGGTTTATATCATACTTGTATTAGTATGGTTATTTTATTTCAGTAGTCCGAGCTTAGTCGAGGTAACCATGGGATTTAAGGTGTTCTCAGCAGTTCTTTTTTCTACTACTATTATTTTAATAAATGGACTATTTATCGAAATGCCTAAAATGCTCGCTAGAGAACTAGAAGAAAAATATCAGCATCTAAATTTAAAACTTGCATGATAGAACCAGTTAATTCTCTATCCAAAGAAGAAATAGAAAAGCTCTTCAAATTTGTTAGAGGTAAATATGTACATTCTAAAGATGTCCAACATGAGGTAGTAGACCATTTGGCCTCAGCCATAGAAGAACTGCAAAGTGTTGATCAGTCCTTAGATTTTGATAGTGCATTAAATGAAGTGTACGGTCGATTCCCGATTACAGGATTTTCCAATCTGGTAGAAGAGAAAGCCAAGCATATGACTAAATACTGGAGAAAGAAAATCTGGAATTGCTACCTCAATTTTTTTAAACTACCTCGGATTATAGCTACTCTGGCCATTGCTTCTCTATATTACTTTAGGCAACCTCTATAAACCCTAAATTTCATTGATTTTGATAATTATAGATTTC
>CAZDWO010000079.1:0-16973 GCA_964509175.1 uncultured Saprospiraceae bacterium | reverse complement strand
TATCCATTATTTCTGAGAGAGAATATTTTAGGTCTAGCTTTGTGAAGATTTAAAACGCTTAAACTATCCCTTTCCTTTGCTCCTGTATTCCCTCATCATTCATATACTCATCGTAAGTTTTTAGACTATCGATAAATCCATTAGGTCCGATTTCTATGATTCTGTTTGCTACCGTAGAGGTGATCTCGTGATCATGTGAGGTAAAGAGTACGCTCTCTGCAAAATTTGTCATTGCATTGTTTAGAGCAGTGATACTTTCTAGATCTAGGTGATTTGTAGGTTCGTCCATGATGAGAATATTGGCCTGAGCCATAATCATACGAGAGAGCATGCATCGTACTTTTTCTCCTCCTGAGAGTACATTACACATCTTTAGGGTTTCTTGTCCAGAGAAAAGCATTTGTCCTAAAAAGCCTCTGATATAGGCTTCATCCTTGTTATCTGAATACTGTCTGAGCCAGTCGATTAGAGATACTGGATCTTTAAAGTAAGACTCGTTGTCATTAGGTAAATAGGCAGTCGTTATGGTTTGCCCAAATTCGTAAGTACCGGCATCTGCTTCTCTCTTTCCATTTAGGATTTCATAGAGAGCTGTGGTCGCTAGACTGTTGTTAGAGATGATGGCAATCTTATCTTCCTGATTCATTTCGAAATCAAGATTTGTAAATAGGGGAGAGCCGTCTTCCGCATTGGCACTAAGTCCTTTTACTCCTAGAAGTTGTTTCCCTACTGATCTCTCGGCTTTAAAAATGATTCCTGGATACTTTCTAGATGATGGTTTTATATCATCGATGACCAACTTATCGAGCATCTTTTTACGTGAGGTTGCCTGTCGAGATTTAGAAGCATTGGCAGAGAATCGGTCAATAAAGGCTTGCATCTCTTTACGCTTGTCTTCCGTCTTCTTGTTTTGATTTTGTCGTTGTTTTAAGGCCAGTTGACTACTCTGATACCAGAAAGAATAATTCCCGGTATAAGCATTTACCTTGGCAAAATCAATGTCCACAATATGTGTGCACACTGTATCTAAAAAGTGTCTATCGTGAGAAACCACGATTACTGTATTTTTAAAATCCAGTAAGAAATCCTCTAACCACGTAATGGTCTTTAAATCTAAATCGTTAGTAGGCTCATCAAGAATCAGTACATCTGGATCTCCAAAAAGTGCCTGAGCCAGTAATACTCTTACTTTCTGATTACCATCTAACTCCTTCATGTGTTTAGTATGGTACTTCTCATGAATACCGATACCACTTAATAGACTCGCTGCTTCTGGTTCAGCATTCCAGCCATCCATCTCCGCAAACTCTGTTTCTAGCTCAGAGGCTTTTATTCCATCCTCATCAGAGAAATCTTCTTTGGCGTAGATCTCATTCTTAGCAACCATAAGATCCCATAGTTTCTTATGACCCATAAGTACAGTATCCATTACAGTCACTTCATCAAACTCAAAATGCTCCTGCTTGAGTACTGCCATTCTCTTTCCAGGCTCTAGTGAAATGTTTCCTGTATTGGGATCTTTGTCTCCAGCAAGGATTTTTAAGAAGGTAGATTTACCGGCACCATTGGCACCGATAATACCATAACAGTTGTCTCCTGAGAAGCTAATATTTACCTCATCAAAAAGTACACGTTTTCCAAACTGCAGTGAAACATTATGAGCTGCTAACATAGTCGTTAATTTAAGGCTGCAAAAGTACTGTAATAGATGGAAAAAAACCTATGTTTTGGCTTAAAGCCAAATCAAATTTTTTGGATTGTTTTACGGTACAATTTTCCGTCTTTTTGGGCAGATAAGACATAGCTTCCAGATGCAAGCTGAGACAGGTCCAATCGATTAGAAGGGTAGTGAGCATCCATTATAATCTGTCCTTGTACATTATAGATACTGAGATAATCAAAGGACTCTGATAGATGTAAATAATCTGAAGTCGGATTAGGATAAACTATAATTTCTACTTGTACAAGATTATTAGAGCTGCTGGACTGGTCTCTAGCAAAATCTACAACCACCGCTAAATGATCCGTAGCTACTGTAGAATCATCATCGTTTAAACCGAGGTCCTGTAAGAAGGAATCATCCATGCCTGGAGTAAAAACATTAAAATTATTTTTTAATTGCAATACAGATCCCGAGTAAAAAACATAGTCCAATCTTCCAGGATGAAAACTACTAAAGGGATTGTACCAGGTAAAGGTGGAACTCTCTCCAGTCGTACGCGGTTTTGCATCTTCCATATTTCCGCCCCAGTCAGGACCAGCTTGTTCTCCCGTTATAAAATTATTTGGCTGAGCTGACTCTCCGACGAAGTTCATATCACCGAGAATAAGAATAGGAGAGTTAGGGGCAACCTCTACGCTAGCATCACCGACTTTAAGATCTTCTATATAGGAGAGTATGTTACTTACCTCTTCATTTCTACCTTCATCGTTCTCGCAGCAAGCAAGGTGGCAATTTATAATGACCCAGTCTCTACCTTCTATTTTTATTTTAAAAACTCCATTATTACTTACGGCTCCTACATCCTCTATGGGATACTTGCTTACCAAAACGATGTCTGGAAAGACTCTGGCAGAATATAAACTGCTACTGCTTACGTTTAAAGCAGTTGCGACCTGTAATTCTGTTTCTGCAGCTGTATGGTCATAGATCTCTTGGAAAGCAATTACATCTGGATTTACGGCTCTGAGTATGCGACTAGTTGCTTGTCGAGAACCATCTTCAAAAAACTGATCTCGTTTTACATTTAGACTCATGATACGTATGTCAGAATCATCTTCCTTCAGCAAGTTTATGGGTTGAGGATTTATGATGTCCTGAAAAGTATATTCGATACCGTTATTATCTGGTGCAGAATCTCCATTAAAATCTTCTAGAAATAGCTTTATGCTAGAGGCCATATTTACCTCATTATTTCCAGCGAATAATTTTCTGTTTAACCTTAGCTCAAAACGAGTTGCACTGACGGATGGCAAGGCCATAAATCCAGCATCATTTGGAAATACTCGATTTGAAAAACCATTTACGATTAGATTTTTATCTCTTTCTTGAGCAAATGGATATATGAGATCTGCTCCGATTCCATTTTTATCGATTCCCGTATTAGCGTTATTATCGATGTCTAGATACAGGCTGAGGCCAAAATAATCTTGTAGTACAATTTCTTCATCGACTATAAATGAGATGTACAGATGCTGATCATCATTAGAAATAAAAATCTCGCTGATATCTACACCTGAATTAGAACCATCATTTAAAGGATCTGTATGAACAGCTGATGGCCAGTCATTAAATTCTTCATCCAGAATGATTTGCTGTGTATGACCAGCTTGAGTTAAACCAATAAGAAATAAAAAGAAAAATAAATTTTTAAATTCTTTCATCTAGTAATCTGTACGAATGCAAAAATACATAATACAATCAGCTATCAAGGTTAAGAACAAGACAAGATGGCTGTATGTTTAAATTCCTATTATTTGCCTATAATTAATATTATGTTAAGTAGGAATATAGCAAAAGTCCCTATTTCGTTGGGTTTATTATAAAATGGTATTTTAAATAGTTCTTAAAGCTTATTCAAATTGCTCTACCATACGAGCGGTCATTTGGAAATGTTCTTTGAGTTTTCTGAGACCTCCAGAAAAACTTAATGGAATATGGCCTTGGTTCAGAGAGCGTTTGGAAACGGCTACGAGCTCTTTAAAATGAATCAGCAAATCTTTCCATGCTGCAAAAATTGAATTGCCTGGATTATAAATATGTGCAGGTTCGCTAAATACGCCATTGAGCTCTATAATCTTTAGATGATTCCCTTTGAGGAGTTCTTCTGTGGATTTGTATTTTATGTCTAGCCTGCCATAGTTGAATCCATTAAAATCTGTGAGAACCTCATTCATGACCTGAGTGAGCTTATCTGAGATTAAATAGTTTCCATCTTTAAAAATGGTTCCTTTAGAGTGATTTCCGATTTTATCAAAATCTATAATTTCTCCAACTTTAGGAATTCTATCTATCACGATATCTTCCTGGTCGATTAAATTATCGAACTGCATCGCATATCGTGGAACGTTTAGAATATGTTCTTTGATGCTTTTTATACCATCTCCTATGACTTCTATAAATTGTCTTTCTACTATACTCGTAATTTTAAATTCGCCTCTAGGCTGTCGAATTAGAAATACACCGATCTCATTTTTATAGTCTATGAATTCTTGCAAGATGTAATCCTGATTTATTTCTGATTGTAGATTAGATAGCTGTTTTTCTGTTCTTATCATCGATATTCCCAGTCCTCTAAGTCCATAATCTGGCTTAGCGATTAAAGGATAATTGAGCTCATTATGAGCTATAAATTGGGTATAGTCCTCTATCCTACTTTTTTCATTTACAAGTAAGGTCTTGGGAATATGCTCCTCATTAAACTGTTTATAGATCTCATGCTTAGATGTCAGGAAGGCTCCGCTGTTTTCTATTCCTGGATTAGCCACTGTAAAAAACATACTGGATCTAGCTCTCAAAGCGAAATATGGATAAGCAAGAATGCATGGAAGATATACAATCCACACAGGCCAGTATTCCCAATGACGAATGCGATGTAGAAACAAGGCAATTTTTCTACGGGTATCCATCTAGTTTAAAATTTCTAGACACTTGGTCTCTGTAGGTAATTTAATCAGTTGATAATGACAGGTAGTTTTTACCCTTTCAATTCTGGTTTTTACATCCTTTATACTGCCATAATTGTATTCCTGATTAAAGGATAATAATTGCTCTGAGGTACTGAAGTTTTTGGAATTAAAAATTGCACTAACTGATTTTTTCTCTTCTTGAGTATATAAGGTGCTCGATAACCAGATATGGCTTTCTTCAGTATTTTTCTGAGTTGTAGTTTTCTGTATTCCATCCCATATTAATTCTATGAGATCTCCTTTTTGAAATGCAACTAAAGTAAAAGGCTCTATATCAGTTAAATCGATTAAATTCCAGTCCTCGGTGATCGAATCTGCCTGAAATAATTCAAGAAGTATTAATCCCCTACTTTTCCGATAAGAACTTTTGGACACATGATTTTCTTTTGCTCCATTTAAAAGGAATAGAATTTTCTTTTGGTTATACGCCAGCCAGGTGCCTCCTTTATGATCTTTGGGAAAATGGATTTCTTCTTTCCGTATCTTATAAGCTTGGATATTAAGAGCCTTAGGTCTAAGGTGGCTTATGTCTCTGTTAGAGGTAAAAATCTGTTGATCTCCAATCTTAATGAAGCTAAGAAGACACATTTTTTGCGTTGTGTTGTAATGTAGATCGTGCCATTCCGAAACAAGGGTCTATTTCTACATTAGGAATGTCATCTAGTTTCATTTTTAAAATGGCTCCATGATGTACGATATGCTCATGCTGATATAGTAACTCTCTTAAATAGCTAGAGTTAAAAATCTCTTCTTCCTCCTCTACTTGTACATTTCTATCTTCCTGAACTAGCTTAGATTTCAGTTGAGTGATTTTTTCTATCGCAAAGGCCATTTCTGTTTCCAGACGAAGGTCTCTTTTGCGATTGGCATAGTTTATTATGTCCGTTTCCGAGGCATTGACTAGAATGTCTAAGTACTCTATGATGTGCCTCATATGAGCTCCTATAGAGGAACTTCCATTATAAGTAATGGCGTAACACTTACTGTCTAGCTGTTCTAAAACAGCAATAAGCATGTCTATCTGATGCTCAAGATTTAAATATATGTTCCTCACTATATCTAAATTAATAAAATATAATAGTCCTTTAACAACTCTACTCTTTTATTTAATCTTCTAGTTTTAGACAATGATTGTCTTGACCTCTTTTATAGAAGTATACTATCAGGCCAATTATGCATAACACACCGATAATCAGCCATTTATTCATAGATACTGCATCTAGAAATTGAAGCATAGGCTCTGCAAAGAAATATCCAAAACCTCCTAAGACTACTACCCATAATGCTATAGCGATGGCAGAAAAAATTCCAAATTTTAAATACCCAAAGTCTTTTAATCCTAATAAAACCAAAATAATGGTGGTCATCCCAAAAATGAACTTGAACCCAACTAGATATCCAACTGGACTTTTGTCAAACCATTTGCTAGCCTTATCTATCTTTTCTTTGAGTTTGGGCTTCTTTTTTAGGAGCTGGATACCATGTCTCTTAGCAATTAGAAACTTGAACCATGCCTGTACGTAAGCACCAGAAAAGGCTGCAGCCAATCCTGCCTTGTAACTAAATAAGCCCACCTTAGCACTTATAATAGCAGTCAATAGAAACACCTCTCCTTCTAAAAGGGTCCCAACAAATGTGGCAAGGATACCACAGCATTCGTAAAGGTTTTCTAAGAACATATAGGAATTACTTTTTACTCGTTTCTAAGTTTATAACAACATTGTACAATAAAAGTTAATCATAGATAGCCTTTAGTAACTTACGTGTATAATCCTTTTGAGGATTATGGAACAGCGTTTCTGCATCATTTTTTTCTACGATTTTGCCGTTCTGCATTACCATGATGTGGTCGCTTATGTGTTTTACAACAGATAAATCGTGAGATATAAAAACGTAACTCAAATTCAGTTTGTCTTTTAAATCACAAAGAAGATTTAGGATTTGTGCCTGTACGGAGACATCTAAGGCAGAGACACATTCATCACATATGATAAATTCTGGATTTAGGGATAGAGTCCTAGCAATGCATATCCTTTGTCGCTGACCTCCAGAAAACTGATGTGGATATCTGTTGTACTGCTCTGATGATAGACCGACGAGTTCCATCAGTTCGATGGCCTTGTCTTTTCTATTCTTAGCATCCTTATGTAGTTTATGAACAGTCATCGGTTCTACGATAGCAGCACCGATTTTCATTCTAGGATTGAGAGAAGCATATGGATTCTGAAAGATAATCTGAAAGTTTCTACGCAGGGCTTTAAGTTCCTTGCTCGGTAAGTCAAAAACAGACTTGTCTTTAAAATATACTGAGCCAGAAGTGGCAGAAAGAAGTTTTAAGATAGTTTTACCGAGAGTAGACTTTCCGCTACCTGACTCTCCTACCAGACCTAAGGTTTCTCCTTTTTTCATCGTGAAACTTACATCGTCTACTGCCTTAGTCCAGCTTTTTACGCTACCTAGAAAGTTCTTTTCTTTGGGATAATACTTGGATAAATTCTTTACTTCTAAGATAGGCTCACTATTCACTAAATTGCTAAGCCTAGTTTCTATTTCTGAATTGCCCAACTCCTTAAATTTTGGCTTGGACAATACAGGTTGATTTTCTGCTTCTAAATAATCTTTAATTGTAGGCAGTCGTCGTATACGTCTATTAGTGGGTGGTCTGCAATCGATAAGTCCCTTAGTATAAGGATGCTTGGGATTGTTGAATATCTCTTCTGTAGAACCTGCTTCTACTATCCTACCCTGATACATTACTAGTACTCTATCGGCTATTCTTTTGACGACACCTAAATCATGAGAGATAAAAATAGTGGAGGTCTTATATTCTTTCTTTATATCATCTAGTAACTCTAAGATGCTTTGCTGTACAGTTACATCTAAGGCAGTTGTCGGTTCGTCTGCAATAAGTATGGCGGGATTACAGGACACTGCCATCGCAATCATGATACGCTGTATCTGACCACCCGATAACTGATGTGGATAAGAGTTATAAATCCTTTCTACATCTGGCAACTGTACTTTTTCAAATAATTTAAAAACAACTTTTTTGGCCTCAGCCTTCTTAAAATCACTATGTAGTAGAATAGCTTCAAGGACTTGGTCACCACATCGATGCGAGGGGTTTAAAGAATTCATAGGATTCTGGAATATCATGGCTATCTGATTTCCACGAATTTTTAAGAGCTCCTTCTCTTCTAGAGTCAGTATGTCTACCCTACCTTCAGAAGAATCAAATTCGATGCTACCTGATGGATAAGAGGCTGTTTTAGGAAGGAGCTGCACTAAAGACATAGCAGTCACTGATTTACCGCTTCCCGACTCTCCGACTATTCCTAGCGTTTCTCCTTTATATAGACAAAAATCGATGCCATGAACGACCTCAGTAGTATCGTTTGTACCTTTAAAGGCTATAGAAAGGTCCTTTACATCGAGTATTTTATCACTTGTGCTCATATTCCTCTATAAAGCTATAATTTTACATTAGGTCTTTACGTAATAAGACCATGTTAATATCTTCTTAATAGACAACTCCACTTATGTATAAATCTAGTGCAATACGTCATAGGAATAAGAAAAAACCTTAGATAATGAAGATACTTGGGAAAATTTGGAAGTTTTTAGTACTGCTAATTATTATCCTTCTGGTAGCTATGGTATTAATACCATACATCTATCAGGATGACTTAAAGCAGGCCTTAAAAGAGGAAATCAACAACAATATAAATGCAAAGGCCGATTTTAAAGACATCAGCCTATCCTTATTTAAATCATTTCCACAGCTGGCACTGAGTATTGAGGACTTAAGCATTAGTGGTATAGATGAGTTTAAAAATATAGACCTGCTTAAAAGTGAGACCATTACTTTAAATGCAGATTTATCCACTGTCTTTGATAGTAACACTCCGATAAAAATCAACTCTGTAAAAATAGATGGGGCCGATGTAAATATCATAGTAGATAAAAATGGAAAGGCCAATTACGAAATTTATGAATCTGCAGAAGGAGGAGAATCGACTGAATTTGTAATCGAGCTAGAGGAATACGAAATCAATAATTCCAATTTCCTTTATCATGACCTTGCAGGTAATACTAAGATGACTTTGGTCAATGTAAATCATGTGGGTCAGGGAAATTTCACCTCTGAGTTATTTGATTTAAATACTACCACCATGGCAGATAAGTTTTCTATGGAGTCAGGAGGTGTACCCTATTTAAACAAGGTTAGATTAAGTGGTGATAATAAAATATCGATTAACAATTCCACTTCTACCTATACGCTGGATAAAAATAAAGTTAAACTAAATCAGCTCGATTTAAATGTGGATGGCAAGGTAAGAGTCAGAGATAAAATCGATGTCAATATGGATTTTGATGCACCTAATGCGACCTTCGGAGAATTTATGTCTTTGCTGCCAACGGAGCACAAGGGTCAGATTGCAGATTTAAATTCTAAAGGAAAGGTGGATTTAAAGGGCTCTGTAAAAGGAACCTATGATTCAGATAAGAACCAGTTACCTGGGTATAAGTTAGATATGAATATTAGAGATGGATATATTCAATATCCCGATGCTCCACAGCCTGTAGAAAATGTAAACATGGAAGTCCACGTGGCATCAGCTAACGTTAATGAGGTAAGTGTAGATGTTCCTAAGTTCTCGTTCAAGTCAGGTAAAAACTTTGCAGATGGAAATATGGTCTATTCCAGTAATAAGGATAACCCTAAAATTGCAACCAATGTAAATGCTGTTCTAGACTTAGAAGATTTATCACAGTCTTTTCCGCTAGAAGGAGTCGATAAGATACAGGGAATCGTAAATGTAAATGAGCTTAAAATAGATACCGATTTTGCGAGTATAGAAAATAAAAACTATGATAAGATTCTTTTTGAAGGGAAAGTAAATGTAGAAGACGTGGATATCCTAATGGAGGATACTCCAGAGATTAAATTGAATAAGCTAGACCTGGTCGCTAATCCTAAAGAGATTGCCATAGATAATGCTAGATTGAATCTAGGAAATACGGATTTGAGTATAGATGGGAAGTTGGAAAATCCATTGGCTTATTTTGTAGCGGAACAAAATATCGAAGGAAGTCTAGATGTAAAATCTAAGAGTATAGATTTAAACGAGTGGCTTGCTGAGGAGTCTGCGGGAAGTTCTGGTTCTACTTTGGCTTTAAGCCAAAATCTAGAAACACTGGCTCGTGAAAGTGGTGTAGACATAACTCTTAAAGCAGACGAAATACTATACACGGACTATGTACTGGTTGACAATGATTTTAAAGGTTCGATTACTGGAGAGGACATCAAGATTGAAAAATATGCAACATCGATATATGATAATGATATAGAAGTTGAAGGACACTTAGAAGGACTTTATGACTACGTAATTAATAATGATAAGATTACTGGAGTCTTGAGCATGAGCTCTGATGCCTTTGATGTAAATCCATTTTTGGCAGCGACTGGAGATACGACACAAGTTTCTGAAGCCTATCGAGTTCCAGAAAATATGGACATAGAAATAAAGACCAGTTTAAAAGATGTCAGCTATCAGAAAATGAATTTTGATAGGATGAATGGAACGATAGCTATGAAAGACGGAGCCATTCTTTTTAATGAGGTCGTAAGTCAGGCTCTAGGAGGTGATATGAATTTTGAAGGCACCTATGACAGTACTGTTGAAGAACCACTGTTTTCTCTGAAATATGATATGAGTAAGGTGCGATTTGCAGAGACCTTTGCATCTTTTACCACAGTTCAGAAACTAGCAGGTATTCTAGGCTATATAGATGGTGTTTTTAACTCTACCCTAGTAATGGAAGCCAATCTAAATAATAAGATGTTTCCTAATCTGAGTACTCTTAATGCCAATGGATTTATAGAAACCATAACGGGTAAACTTAAAGAAATAGGACCGCTAAACGAAATAAGTAAACAGCTAGGAGTCAATGAGTTGAACAAGGTAGATTTAAGCAATACTAAGAATTGGTTTGAAGTAAAAAATGGTACGGTAGGTCTAAAACCAGAGACCTATAATATCAGTGGCATGGAAATGATAGTAAGTGGTAACCACGCTTATAACTCCGATATGTCTTACACTATTCTTGCCAAAATTCCTCGTTCGAAACTAGAAGGAAATGCAGTGACGAATAGTGTAAAAGATGGATGGGAGT
Organism: uncultured Saprospiraceae bacterium; assembly: GCA_964509175.1. Taxonomy (GTDB): domain Bacteria; phylum Bacteroidota; class Bacteroidia; order Chitinophagales; family Saprospiraceae; genus JAHDHU01. The sequence continues at coordinate 6,107 of CAZDWO010000079.1, read as the reverse complement.
ATCTCGAAGAAAAGGCTGGAAAGATAGGTCTGGACATCGGACAAGGAGAGTTTATAAATGTCAGAATCGACCTAGGTGGTTCATTGTTAAAGCCATTGATAGACATTACTCCTATCGGAAGTGAGGGTCGTTCTCTCAAGCAGCAAGTAAAGGATGAGATTACTCAAAAGGTAAATGATACTCGTGATACTATTATACAGGTGGCCAATGAAAAGGTAGAGCAAGTAAAAGATAGTGTAACGACTGTCGTCGAAAATGCAATAGACACGGTAAGCTCTAAGGTAGAATCAGAAATAAATAAGCAAGTGGATACTTTGCAAAGTAAAGCGAAAGAAAAAATAGAAGAGAAGGTAGATACACTCGTTCATGACATTCTGGGAGAGACCTTAGATACACTGATAAACGATAATGTAGATACACTCTTGCAAGGAACGATTAAGGATATCCTAGGAGATAAAAAAGAGGCTGAGGTAGATAAGATAAAGGATAAAATCAAAGATTGGAATCCTTTTAAGAAGAAAGGTGGTTAGTAACGTATAAGAGTGAATTGTAATATATAAATTTGTCTTCATAAAGAAATTAAGTGAGTAATATAAAGAGACTAGCAGTCTTCACATCAGGTGGGGATGCACCAGGAATGAATGCCGCCGTAAGGGCTGTAGTAAGAACTGCATCCTATCATGATTTACATATCTATGGAATCTATGGTGGATATGAAGGAATGATAAATGGTAATATCAAGCGGTTAGAAAAGAGTGATGTGGGTAATATTATCCATAGAGGAGGAACGGTTCTCAAGACCGCAAGAAGTATGGAATTCCATACCAAAGAAGGTAGACAAAAAGCCTATGAGAATCTCAAAGACTTACAGATAGATGCATGTGTATGTATAGGTGGTAACGGAACCTATACTGGAGCCAAGGTTTTTTCTGAAGAATACAAGGACATACAGATGGTCGGTGTTCCGGGAACCATCGATAATGATATTTTTGGGACGGATTATACCATCGGTTTTGATACTGCTGTAAATACTGCAATCGAAGCAGTGGATAGAATTAGAGATACTGCCTCTTCTCACAACAGACTATTCTTTATCGAAGTGATGGGAAGACATGCTGGGTTTATTGCACTGAGCACTGGAATAGGAAGTGGAGCAGGAAACTTTTTTCTCCCAGAAGAGGATGAGTCCCTAGAAGAATTTACAGCCTGGCTCAAGAAATCATCTAGACGTCAAAAGCTATTTAATCTCATTATAGTAGCAGAAGGAAACACTGAAGGAGGAGCTACAGCCATCGCAGAAAAGGTAAAAAAGGAAGTCCCTGAATTCGATACCAAGGTTACGATTATCGGCCATCTACAGCGAGGAGGATCTCCTAGTAGTATGGATAGAGTACTAGCAAGTAGACTCGGTTACGGAGCTGTAAATGCTCTTCTAGAAGGTGAAGATCGTATAGCACTAGGAATTGTAAATGATCAGATAAGCTATACCAGTTTTGATGATGCGATTACTAAGAGTAAACGTCCTCATGAGGATCTGGTGCAGATGGCTCGGATACTGGCGATGTAGACTTATTAATTTATAAACAAGTGTTTGAATCAATCGCTTTATGACAATACCTAAAAAAGGATCTAGAAAAATAGTCTTAGGTGAGTTGAATTATAAATGGTTGATAAGAAGAAAAGGTACTGATTGCCAAGTCGATTATGGAATAGGTAAAATTCATGTCGCTATCGAACTAGATGATAAACCAAATAATACTTTAATAATTTATACCGACAGGCCTCATCCACAGGATTATAGTTCTAGCGAAGTAATTCCTGTTACACCAGCCGACATAAAAAAGTGGATTTATGATGCTCTTGATATTGGATGGAAACCAAATATCTCCGGTCCTCAATTTCATGTAAGAATAGAAAATGGAAAGATGGTTCCGAACTTAAATTAGACTAAGCCCTAGTCCGCTCTCCATAAGCCACAAATTCCCCTTCCTCAATATACCTCCTCAAAATCCTCAGATACAAAGCCCAGCTCAAACTAGATCTCCTAAAATGATCATCTACTTCCTCCCAACCACTATGAGTAAATCTCAATAAGGTAGATTCTGATGACTTCTCGATCAACTCAAATCTCAATCGAGTAACTTTCCAATCCTCCATACATCTAGTCATCTTATATTCCACAAATTGAGGAGAAGCAAAATCCACTACCTCCATTTCCCAATCGTATTCTTCAGAAAAATAAAGTTCTATCCGCTCCCCTACTACTAGCTGACCTGAGGATTTAAGAGTCCACCATTTTTCTAGACCATCTGCAGTAGTAATCATTTTATAAATGATGTCTGGAGTAGCTTTTATTTCTATGTCGTGGTAGATGCCAGGCATACTGATAATTAGAGTTCTTTACGCTTGCCGAATCGCTTACTCTTATCCTCTACTCTAGCATCAGCTCTCTTCCGTTTGTCTCCATCATCTAGTAGCTGAAAGAATAGCAGAAAAATAGCTACCATGATATTTATAAACTGCAGCTTATTTACACTATAGTCTGAGAGCTTATCGAAGTTGAGACTCAGAATGTTTGCAATAAGTAAGAACACAGCCAGTAGCTGTAAGATGTATGATTTTTTCATAGTTGGAATAATGGCGATTAATGTCTTTGTAAAAATATTTAAATCTAGAAGAGATACTTAGCGAGTGATGATTTAATTATCATATTTTAGTCGGATATATATAATCCTTCATCTGATTAATTAAAGACTCAGGGATAGACTGGTTTAATTTAGAATGACGATTTAAAGAAGAGCTTATGGCAGTATTAAAAACGAATAACCTAACTAAGAGATACGGACATGTAACCGCTCTAGATAATCTCAATATTACCATAGAAGCTGGGAATGTCTATGGCATTCTAGGTCCTAATGGAAGTGGTAAAACCACAACTCTGGGACTGATACTAGGAATCCTTAAGCCAGATGAAGGTTCCTATGAGTGGTTTAATGGAAACTGGGAGCAGAGCCCTAATATTAAAATAGGAGCTATCCTAGAAACTCCTAATTTCTTCCCTTATCTAAATGCTGTAGATAATCTAAAAATCGTCGCTAAAATCAAAAAAGTAAAAGATCCAGATATAGATGGACTTTTAAAATTGGTAAATCTTGATGAGCGTAAGAAGTCTAAGTTCAAGACCTACTCTTTAGGGATGAAACAAAGACTGGCTATAGCAGCGACACTTATAAATAATCCAGAGGTAGTAATCTTCGATGAGCCAACTAATGGCTTAGATCCACAAGGGATAACTGAAGTAAGAAATATTTTAAAGAGGGTTGCAGATAGCGGAAGAACAGTGATTATGGCTAGCCATCTACTTGCGGAGGTAGAAAAAATATGTACTCATGTTGCAATCATAAAAAAAGGTAAACTCCTGAAAATGGGACCTATAGGCTCCATGCTTAGTACAGATAAAACTGTCGAACTGGATGCTGTGGATAAGGTGGAGCTTTTGAAATTTATTCGATCTAATTCATGGTTAAAGAATGAGAAGGAAGTAAATGGACTAATAGAATGTCAAATGGCTGATACATATAATGTTGCAGATTTAAACAAGGCAGCTTTTGAAGCAGGTGTAATACTTACCCATTATGTGGTAAGGAATACAAGCCTAGAGCAGGAGTTTTTAGAAATCACAAAAGGAGCTAACTAATGGAGAAGTTGAAATATTTATTGAGTATTGAATATGCAAAATTTAAGGACAGTGCTATTTTGAGATTACTCATCATGCTCTATGTCTTTATTTTTCCCTTTACAATATTTCTAGGAAAAAGAATGCTTCCAGAGATTCCGGATTCCGTTCCATTTACCTTGGATATTCTTTATGAATTTCCATCAGTATGGGATTATCAAGGTTATGTAGGATCGTGGTTGATATTTATATTTTTAGGATTTGTGCCTATTCATATTATCTGTTCAGAAGTGTCGTATAAGACTATGCGTCAGAGTATTATTAATGGAATGACACGTAGCGATTATTTCCTATCTAAGGTCATGAGTTTAGTGGTCATAAGTCTTATTGCAACTGTGTATTACTTTCTAGTATGTTCGCTTATCGGATGGTTTAATACTCCTAATCCATCTTTTACGAAGCTCTTTAATAATGATTTTGCAGGAACTCGTTTCTTTATTTCATGTATGGGTTATATGAGTATCGCTCTTCTTCTTGCAGTCTGGATGAAGCGATCTGGATTGGCTTTATTTTCATACTTGGCTTACATTATAGCAATAGAACCTGCGATTAGGTGGGGAATTTATTGGAAACTAGCTAAGACCAAAGCCACATTATTTTTCCCAGCAAATATGCTGGAGGATGTGATGCCTCTACCCTTGTATCGCTTTGCTGATTTTGCACCTAGTGACTTAGAAATAGATATTCTTACTGAGTATACCACCGCTGCACCAGTGACCGTTGTTTATATTCTATTGATGATAGGAGGGGCTTATTATTTGCTAACTAGCCGGGATATATAAGACCATTTACTTTTTAAAATCCAGTAAGCAAGTAAAGAGCTGACTACTGATTTAATAAGTCCTCCGACTAGGAAGGGTTGAAATCCACTAGACATGGCCGAACTCCAGCCATAATTTAGACCTAGTCTTACTGAGCCTAAAACGAGAATAATAAGAGTGCCGACAAGATGAATATTAAGTAATCTTATCCAACTCATTTTATAATTGGCTATAGCCAATGAAAAACTTACAAAACAAGTAGCAACTACAAAGCCTATAAAATATCCCAGACTGTCTCCTTTAAAATATTCCCATCCTTGATTCCCTTCAGAGAATAATGGCACTCCTATAAGTCCGAGAATCAGATAAAGTAATATCCCTAGAAGTGCCGTATGTGGCTTAGTAAGACTAGCCATTAAAAGTAAGGCCAAGGTCTGTCCAGTAATGTTTATACTAGTATAAGGTATATCAAAAGAGATTCTCGCAGCTAGTCCAAGAATAATTACAAATACAAAAACAGGAGTAAATTCTTTAATCATAAAAAAAGCCTTTTCTAGAGTTTATTCTAGAAAGGCTAAATATATCCTAAACTAAGTTATTATACCAATTAGGTTTTAAGGTGCCGTAAAAGATTTTGATAATAATTTGTCAATATCAAGGCGGAAAACGGAGGCATAGCTAGCTACGGCGAGTATTTCCAACGCAGAGATTGTCAAATTATATTGAAATATATACGGCAATCTCATACCTAATTGGTATTAATCTAATATCTTTTAAAGACAATGTCTCTCCCTGTGGCTCCTCTCCACACTAATGTATCCTCTGATTCTAAACGATAGGTGTACCCTCTATTGTCTACAAATAGTGTAGGATCAGAATGCTCTTGTGCATAGAATCTATTATTGTCTATAGAGATACCATTCCCTTGTGGACTAATCGTTACACGTCTATTGTTTTCTAAGCCTACTGTAATCCAGCTACCTCTCAGGCCTTGAACTATATCTCTAGGAGATACTCCATAATCATTTCTATAGTCATCTCTGTAATCCTCACGATATTCGTTAGGATAATCATCTCGGTAGTCTGAGTAATAACCGTCGTTATAGTTTCCATATGAGCCACCTGTAGGACAAGAATTACTGTTTCTGCTACTATAACGATAACCGTTATTTTGACGATATCGAGTATTGCGGAAGCGATAAACTTTGCTTACAGAGCCACGTCTTCTACTAGTAGGTCTAGTCTCATAGTTTATCTGACTTCGAGATCTGCGTACTAGCAGATTGCCATATGAGTCCTTGTAAACATTGTGTCTATTCGTAGGACGGAATTTTTTCCACTTAGATCGAGAACCTGGTAGACCCTTAACTTTTAAGCCGTAGGCCTTGTTCTGTATTCTAAGTTCATAATTTGAATTGTTAGAATACCAGTATCCTTCTAAGCCATTTTTGCCGTATTCTGCAGAGACTACAGTAGGCATTATAAGTACTAATGCTAGGTAAAGTATCTTTTTCATAATCTTAAGTTTAAATGGTGATTTAATTAATACCAATATCTAAACTCAAGACGTTAATTTGTCTTATAGCTGGGTTAAAGGAGCGTTAAAGGAG
>CAZDWO010000078.1:0-17277 GCA_964509175.1 uncultured Saprospiraceae bacterium | reverse complement strand
ATCTAACAGCTTAAATTATAGAAGCTGGTAATTTATCATGGTTCAATTTATCAAAATCATTCTCCGCAAATTTCTTTCCGTCCCACTCTCCTAACCATACACACTTTCCTTTCTGAGTAATCAGATAGTTTTTGTAGGCTTGGATTGCTTTTTTCTTTTCCATTCTCTTAATAGTAATGGTGTTCATGTATCCTTTACGGACATCAAAATACCATACACCTTTTTGATACTCAAATTTCTTTGTACTTCTTCTAGACATTAGCTATATACTTTTATGATAAAAAAAATGGGGAAACCCTTATAAAAACAATATCCTTCGATCTTATTCAGAGAAGGATTTTATATTGTATGATTAGTTAGGGAATACCGGCATTAACAAAAATAAAACGCAAAGAAAACAAATTTAGTTTCCTAACTCATTGTTTTTTAGCTCTTTAGAGAAATTAAATTGGCTCAGGAGGCATATAAAACGAAAAAAAACACCATTTTTACCATAGATAAGGTACAGAACACATTAATATTAATCATATACATGAAAGCAAGGACCAGTAAATTTTCAAAGACTATTAAAACAGAACTGGTCTTACCCAATGATACCAATGCACTCGGAAACCTATTTGGAGGTAAACTGATGCAATGGATGGATGTGGCTGGAGGAATATGTGCCTCTCGACATTCTGAAGCTCTAACTGTTACTGCCTCTGTAGATAACATAGGTTTTGCTAAGCCCATTGTACTCGGTGATGTAGTCGTACTAGAAGCTCAAGTTTCTAGAGCTTGGAATAGTTCGATGGAAATATATATCGAGGTTTTTAAATCAGACATTACTGGAAAAAATAAGGTCAAAACAAATCATGCCTATTTCACCTTTGTAGCCATCGATAAAGAAACTCATAAACCAGTAAAGGTGCCACAGGTAATTCCTAAAACCAAAGAACAAATCAGTAGATACGAATCTGCCAATCGACGTAAAGAAGTCAGACTTATCCTTAGTAAAAAACTGAAACCTGAAGACGCCAAAGAGATTATAGATTACTTTGGAGATTTTAATGAAGACTAGAGAATGATATCTGCGGGAGCCGTTTTTGCAATTGTCATTTTGGGTCTTAGATTTTTATTGCCCTCCAAGGTTAATAGAGAAAGTATCAGATTATCAGACAGTGAGTTTAGAAAAACCTACCTGCTGGTTTATTTTACATGGATTGCTTTTGGAATTATACTCTCCTATCTAGTTTATAAGTTAAACATGTGGTCAGGAGTCGGAGGACCTGATGAGTATAATTATAATCTCTATCCAGATATGATGACCTGGATTGGATTTTCGACAATAGTCGGTTTTGCACTAGGAATTATACTTTGTCTCGGGCTGGTAAAATTGCTTCTGGTCGAGAAAGCTGATGAGTTCTGGACCTTGTACGATGTTAAATATAGCTTCAGAGCTTTTATTACTTTAAAAATCCTAATTACCATTTTATCTATTTCTGGTATCACATTAACTTGTCTAGCTAGCAAGTCTTATTTTAAAATAACGGATAATGGAATTGCAGTCAGTCGACTTTTTGAATTGGCTGAACAAAACTATAATTATCAGGATATAAAAGAGATAAAGCATGAAATGGGATACAGTGCCTTACTCCGAGCCGTACATAAACCACATTACGAAATAATCTTTAATGATGGCTATAGATGGAATACCATTATGGATTTTAGAGAACCTCGGAAAGAGGATAAAGCTGTTTTTGAAGAACTAAGTGAGCTTGCTGATAAAGAAATCAGAACTCCATTTTTAAAATAATCCTACTCCTCTAATGAGCAACCTCATCCTGAAGAATCCCATTAATCATACCGATAGTTATTAGATAGGTCGGCTTTACTCCTGATTTACCCAGAGCTCCAGATGCAAGTGTCGCTCCAGAATGCAATGGATTATCAGAAGCATAATAGGCATATCTGAGATGCACCTCAGAGCTGACGCTATTTCTAAACCTAGAGGCTGCCTGTATTGCTTTTTGATAATGAGCACCTTCCATCTCCAGTCCGATACACTCCCAGGATGAGTTCAAAAAGTATCTAAGGATATCCTTATTCTGCAGAGAGGTTCCGAGGACTGTAATCATCGAGCCTTCATACACTTTTAAATTATGTCCCTCAAAAATCTCTGTATCCATTTCGTTTATAAACGGATAGTTATCTGCAGCTCCTTCAAATAAGTGACCAGTAGGAATCATGATGTCTCCTTTTCCTCCACAGAGAATACCTGCCTTCCCCATTATATTTATGGACTGTATATTGAGCTTGACCTTATATTCACCTACATCTAATGGCTTGAGCAGCTCGTCCATACACTCGTATGCCTGTTCGCCAAAAGCGTAATCCATCACAACGATTACCTTATCCTTATAGTCTTCTATCTGCAGATCAAACTCTAGTTCTTTAGGTAATTTATCAAAGGTCATTTTCTTACAATCAAAGACCTGAACACCTAGATTAGTACCACTCTCATCTTCTATCTCATACATTCCATTTGCAAGAGCATAATCCCTTACTGTGTTGCGATAGGCTTTATTAGTTCCTATACTTAGTTCTTCTGCCACTTCTAATAAGGAGTCGATAGGTAATTCATTTTTTAGAGCAGCCTTTGCATAGAAGCAGTTCATTACACTATGGAGGTTACTACTGATGATATGTACGGGTCGAGTATTAAGTTTATTATCTACCAGGAATTTCTTGACCTTATTTGCCCAGATTTCTCCGAATACATGATGACCGACTGTCTCTCTCAGAGTAGTACTAAAACTTATCTCTCGTCTACCCTCTCCCTTAAACTCAGCAATACTATATTTCCCTAACCAGTAGACTATCTGAAAAAGATTATTTACATGAGACGTTTCTTCAAACATCAGACTCGCTTTCTTAGTCTCTTCAAAAGTTCTACCGATGAGTACACTGAGATAACTATATCCTCGATCCTTATCAAAGACCTCTTCGCCTTTGTCAAAGAACTTTACGATTTCTTTTAATCGAGTCCACTCTCTTCTTTCTTCTCCCTTAGAATCTAGAGCATTCCTTCTAATCTTCTCTCCTTCTATAAACATAAAGGTGAGATGAGTCAGCACATCATAAATGTCCGATCTCCCTCGAGTCATCTCTATATAAAACTGCTCCTTATCGATCCGATAGCAGTTACGCCTACGCTTAGATGGAACTACTGCACTGAAGGTGTTTTCGTAACCTTCTCTAGAAATAAGTTTTACATACTTACATTCCTCTATTCCTTGCGGCAATCTCTGAAATATATAATGTAATCCTTCCAGCTCGATTTTTTCGGGGTCATCGATGTCTCCATAGATCTCAGGCTTGAGAGCCATCAATGCGTTTATCATCGCTTCCCCTGATGCACCTAGTGGCTTATAAGAACCTCTAATAAAAAGGTGTCTCATTGCGATGTATAGACGTTGCAGGGCTGCTCTACTTATCTGGGCTCTAGTGGATTTAATATTAGACATTAGTCTAATACGTCAATAATTGTACCGAATCTGTAGTACATAGAAAAAGGGAACTAATTATGATTAGCTCCCTTTTACACAAAGTTATATTTCTAACTTTTAATCCTAATTCTAACTATACAATTGTCATTAAAAACGGTAGGTTGGATAAAAATATTCTTAAAATAAATCGGATTATGGTTAAGCAATTCTTAATTCCTCCTTTGAACGAATCTTTTAGCCCTATTTAGAGTTTAACTCTTAGAAGAATTAATATAATTATGAAAAAGTTTATCCTATTATGCCTCACAGTGTTACTATCTATTAATTTGGGTCAGGCCCAATTTGGAAAATTACTAGACAAGGTAAAATCAGAAGGAGAAAAAATATTAAACAAAGACGATAGCGGTTTAGACATTTCTGGTGGTCTCAAGGAGGCTCTAGATAATGGTGTAAAAGAAGCTGTAAGCAGCTTGTCTAAAGAAGATGGATACTTTGAAAGTCCATATAAAATATTGATTCCTGAGGATGCTCAGAAGGTAATCAGCAAGGTAAAACTCATTCCTGGATTCCAAAACGTAGAAAAAGAACTATTGGCTAAGATGAATCAGGCTGCTGAAGTGGCTGCAAAGAAAGCCACACCTATATTTATAGATGCCATAAAAGACATGAGCTTTACAGATGCAAGGTCTATCTTATTCGGTGAGGAAGATGCAGGGACTCGATACTTAGAATCCAGTTCTAGAAAAGCACTCTATAATGAGTTTATGCCTATTATCCAGTCTGCTTTGACGGAAGTCAATGCTACTAAATACTGGAATAGTGTGGTGACCAAATACAATTCTTTACCTCTAGTAAAAGATTTAAATCCTGATCTAGATGATCACGTAAACGATAAGGCACTAGATGGACTTTTTGGATTAATCCAAGTAAAAGAAAACGGAATCCGTAATGACATCAGCCAGCGTACTAGTCCTTTATTAAAAGACGTATTCGGGCAGATAGATTAGGTTCTAGGCGTTTCTTGTTAAACCCATCCCAGTCTTCCCTTAAAATGAAAGGAGCAAAGAGGCCTTTTAAAAAGCTATGCAGTCTTTTTAATTAAAATGCAAAAAATGGGTTTAAATCGCAGTAGTTAAATGCTTCTCGTCTTAAAAAATAAAAGAGTGCTCTATTCTATAAAGCGATGATAGAATACATACTTTTACGGCTTATTTAAACCGCAAAAGTACATGCAAGAGCATTTAAGCGAACAAGAAATAATACGAAGAGAAAACCTTCAAAAAATTATAGATCTCGGTGTAGAACCCTACCCGAGTTCTCTATATCCAGTAAATAGTTACGCAACGGATATAAAGGAAAAGTTTACTGAAGAAAATAGTGATGATTATAAAGAGGTCTGTCTCGCAGGTCGATTTATGTCACGACGTATTATGGGTAAGGCATCATTTGCAGAATTACAAGATGCCTCAGGTCGTATACAGATGTATGTCTCTAGAGATGAGATCTGCCCAGGGGAAAATAAAGATTTATACAACAAGGTTTTTAAGAAGCTCCTCGACCTTGGAGATTTTGTAGGAATAAAAGGATATGTTTTTAAAACTAAGGTCGGAGAAACCAGTATCCATGTAAGTGAGTTTGTACTTCTGAGTAAAAGTTTAAAACCACTACCTGTGGTAAAGACTGATGCAGACGGAAAAGTATTCGATGCATTTAGTGATCCAGAGCTGAGGTATAGACAGCGATATGTGGATCTAGTTGTAAACCCAGAAGTAAAGGATGCTTTTATAAAGCGTACAAAAATGTACAACAGTATCCGTATGTTTTTAAATGACAAGGACTATCTAGAAGTAGAAACTCCGATTCTACAACCACTGTATGGAGGAGCTGCTGCGAGACCATTTACGACTCATCACAATACGCTAGACATGAAGCTCTATCTGCGTATCGCAAACGAGCTGTATCTAAAAAGATTGATCGTAGGAGGTTTCGATGGGGTGTATGAGTTTTCTAAAGATTTTAGAAACGAGGGAATGAGTAGATTCCACAATCCAGAATTTACTCAGATAGAATTGTATGTAGCCTATAAGGACTACGAGTGGATGATGAATCTCGTAGAAGAGATGGTAGAAAAGGTATGCATGGATATCCATGGAACTACAGAAATAACTGTGGGAGAAAATACCATCAACTTTAAGAGGCCATGGAAGAGATATACAATGTTTGAAGCCATAGAGCATTTTACAGGCATCGACATCTCAGAAATGAATGAAGATGAGCTTAGAGCTACTGCAAAAAAATTACATGTAAGTGTGGAAGACTCTATGGGTAAGGGAAAATTAATCGATGAGATATTTGGAGAGAACTGTGAGGCACAACTTATCCAACCTACGTTTATTACGGACTATCCAGTAGAGATGTCTCCTCTTGCTAAGAAGCATAGAGATCAGGAAGGATTGGTAGAAAGATTTGAAGCGATATGTAACGGTAAGGAGATATGTAATGCATTCTCAGAGCTAAACGATCCTATCGATCAGAGAAACAGATTCCAAGAGCAACTAGAACTAGGTAAGAGAGGAGATGATGAGGCGATGGTTCTAGATGAAGACTTCTTACGAGCACTAGAGTATGGTATGCCACCTACTGCAGGTCTAGGAATAGGAATGGACAGACTAGCTATGATTATGACCAATAGCAATTCGATACAAGACGTACTATTCTTCCCTCAGATGAAGCCAGAGAATAACAATACAGTAGATGAGTAAAATACTGGGTTATCCTCTAGCCTTTGTACGATTCATTTTGATTTTTTTACTGATGATCGTATTTCTTATCTGCTACTCTATCAGTTTACTATTTAGTAAGCATACAGATAAGAGAGCTTTTAGACTTAGACGTAATTATCTAAAGCTTACATTGATTATTTTAAATGTCAGTGTGGAGCTCAAGGGTGGATCGGATGTTACTCCAGCTCTATACGTGTGTAATCATCGGACATTTTTTGACCCTGCTGTTCTTTGTATTTTCATAGATGCCTTTGTAATAGCTAAGGCTGAAATCGCAAACTATCCTGTTATAAATAAAGGTGCTGAACGTACTGGTGTGATCTGGGTAAAGAGAGAAAGTCATATCAGCAGAAAGAAAACGAGACAAGCACTTATCGACAATCTAGTAGACGGTCGTAATATCTTAGTCTATCCTGAAGGCACAACTAACAACGAGAAGAAAGTCCTTCCCTTTAAAAAAGGAACCTTTCATGAGATCGCCAAAATAAATGTACCCGCTGTTCCCTGTGTAGTAGAGTATAGCCATCGTAAAGATTTCTGGAAAGGAGGCTCGTTAGTAAATCAATATTTTAAGCAGTTCTCCTCATGGAAGACTTCCGTCAAAGTAGAAATCGGACAACCAGTTTACTACGAAGATGGTCAACAGATCAGACAAGAATGCGAAGACTGGATAAATACAACTCTAGATAAGATGCATAAGGGATGGTCTACTGCATTTACTACTTAACAGCTTTCCTATAAAAATCTATTGGTTTATTTTATTATCTTAATCCTACTTAAGATTCTTTTCTTAAGCAACCAACTAAGCTTTTAAAACAAAACCATGAGCAAATTTATAGGATTAATAGTAATGGCTGCACTTACCGCATTCGGGATTAAGACCCTTCTGGAATCGTTCAAGATCCCAGATTTCGTAGATATAACAATATCAGAAATAGACAGCCTCGGAACGGCTGGGCTAGAATATGTAAACCTTACTGGTGGATTTTCTGGTGGTTCATATATAGCTACTGAAACAGAAAGTGGAAGCCAGGTGGGCAGCATAAAATACCCTCTTCTAAATATGGCTAAAATGAAATCAGAAAGAGATACTAGTTTATATAGAACCAAAATAGTAATAGAGGATTCTAATGCAGATTCTGTATCATTGGGATTTCCACTAATACATGGAAAGGTAAAAAGTGGAAAACTAGATAGAGAAGAAAAAGGACTCTTTGATGAAGCCTACGATTTAGAAGATGATTATATCGTCATAAAAAATGGTTATAGTCCTCCTAGTAAAACAATGGGTCTATTATTTACACTGATTCCCGGATTCCTATTTTTTATGAACTTGAAAATATTTTTCAAAAAAGAAGATCCCGACTCTTACATTTACAAGGAGGAGCAATAAAAAAATAAAGCGGCATAAAAAACATCATGCCGCTTTTTTTATTACTCCTTACTGCTCAGTAAATCACTATCCATTTCTTTTACGGCTTTTACTAATCGTACAAACTCTGCTCGGTATCCTTCTTCGTCTTTTCCTTTAGAGTGTTGTGCCAGATCTATAATATTATTTATATCTACATCCTTTAAATAATCAGAATCTCTAAGCACTAATCCGAACTGTGCTACTGCTAGTGAGAATCTTACATCCTCACTACACTTTTTGAGATCTATAGACTTAGGAGACACTAGCTTTTTCTGTAGCTGGCTCTTGTCTCCGTCTGGTTTTTTATACCTAAATTTCAAAGTTGCCAGTTCGTCATTGTATTTAGTGGCAGGACGCTTTTTATTTTTTTGATACTTGAGAGCATCTACATTTCCTGCATAGGAACTCTTATCTCCTACTAGCACAATCTCGTATAAGGCAGTCACGACATGACCCGAACCTAGCTCTCCAGCATCTTTAGTATCATCGTTAAAATCTTCTTTATTTAATAATCGGTTTTCATATCCTACTAGTCGGTACGCTTGTACGTGAGCAGGATTAAATTCGATTTGCAATTTTACATCTTTGGCTATCGTAAATAGTGTGCCGCCAAACTCGTTAACAAAAACTTTTCTAGCTTCTTGGATATTATCGATGTAGGCATGATTTCCATTGCCCTTATCTGCTAAGGTTTGCATTTTCTCATCTTTGTAATTACCCATTCCATATCCTAGTACAGATAGGAAGACTCCAGTTTTTCTTTTCTTTTCAATAAGAGATTCTAGATCATCGACAGAATTTATACCTATATTAAAATCTCCGTCTGTCGCTAGGATTACTCTATTGTTTCCATCATCTATAAAATTATCCTCAGCAATTTGATAGGCGGTTCTTATACCCTGGGCTCCAGCCGTAGATCCTCCAGCACCTAATGATTGCACAACACTTAGTATCTTCTTCTTATCTTTTACAGAAGTAGATTCAAGAGCCACACCTGCTCGTCCAGAATAGGTAACTATCGCTACTCTATCGATGTCTCTTAGATTATTAATCAACATCTTAAAGGAAGATTTTACCAGTGGTAGTTTATTTACACTATTCATAGAACCGGATACATCTATTAAAAACACTAGATTACTAGCTGGCAGATCTTTCTTATCTATTTCCTTTCCCTGCATACCGATATGGAGTAAGTGATGACTATCATTCCAAGGACAATCAGTCAAGGTCGTATGCATGGCTAGTGGATCTTTTCCTCTAGGCTGCTCATACTCATAATCAAAATAGTTTATCATCTCCTCTACCCTAATGGCATCCTGCGGAGGCACTACTCCATTGTCTATAAAGCGTCGCATATTGCTATAACCTGCTCTATCTACATCTATAGAGAAGGTAGATAAGGCCTCATCTAGAGGATCGATAAATTTATTTTCTACGATTTCTCCATACTGCTCGTTGCCATAAAAAGCATCTTCCATTTCCTCTTCTACTATATATCCAGGATGATTGTGAGAAGGGCGATGAGGTGAGTGATGTGGAGTACTATGATATTGACTTTCCTTTTTAGAAGAGTTAATGGCACCACTAACTTTACTTTTCATCCTACCAAAAAACCTTTTGACAGACCGTCTTGGACTCATTACTACTATTTCATCAAGTATTTCTGATTCCGGATTCATGGTTAAATCTTGGATTGTTTGTTTCCCAGATTTAATAACTACACCAGTTTGCTTAATTGTTTGATATCCCAAATAGGAAACTTCCATATCATAAGTACCAGGCTCTAAATTCTCGATAAGATAATTACCATCAAAATCTGTAACTGTACCAGCTATAAATAATCCATTTTTTTTCAATTGAACTTGAGCCTGAATAAGGGGCTCTCTTTCGTCGCTAACTTTTCCAGCCAATGAACCAGAATCTATGGGTATAATATGAGTAAAAGAAAATGCTAGCAGAATAGCAACAGACATAAAAAACAGCAGTGATTTTTTCATAGAGATATTTTTTTTAAAAATGAATGAATAATCGAATTGCTGGCTGACTATAATCGAATGTAGATAAAAACGAGGCCTATTTATTTTTAAAATAGAATCAAGTCGTCATGGACATATCCAACTCTAAAGCATACAGCAAGACGTAACACTCTATGGATGCAGTCGAGAAAGGAATTACATAAAAAGAATGAAAAAATATTTTTGGCTCGAGCCAAATCAACTTAGAAAATCACTTATGGACAAAGACCATCTAAGAAGGCAATATCTGGAAATGAGTTTTGAAAAGGATCTGTATAACTGTTGGTCCAGCCTAGTTCTCCATTAGACATACGATAGAATATTTTATAAAATCCTGGAGATAAGTCTGTAAGGTTTAAATTAAGATTACCCATAAAGTCTACTACCTCTATTTCCTGAACACTCACTTCCTCCAAGTCTTCCTCATCATAGGCCAGACTCTGAGAAAGCGTTTCTATGTCATTATTTTCAGTGTCTTGAATGCAACTGGCTGGGATAATCCATATTCTAGATATAATCTCTCCACTAAAAACAGCAATGTTACCATCATTAGGAATTGGATATATATCTACATTTTGTGTATTCTGATTTGGTTGTCTCCACAGCCCTATGGATTGAGCATTTGCATCTTTTAAGGCAAGACCAGTTACTACTTCTAGACTGGCATAGTCCAAGGTAGGTTCTACGTCCTCACATGAAGTCACTAGACATACGATAGAAATTAATCCCAGCAAGAAAAGATATTTTACTTTATTCATGGCTTTGTCTTTAATTAGAAATCTAGCAATACATAAACGTAATAAATTTCTTTAAATTGCTACTCTATTGAACTGGTTTAAGAGCAAAAATACGGATCTAAGTGATGCAGAACTGCTGCAGAGAATAAAGAAGGAGCCATCTGGAGAATGGGCAAGTATTCTTTTCTCCAGATACATCGAGATGATTTATGGAGTCAGTCTGAAGTATTATAAAGACTCAGAACGTAGCAAGGATGCAACCATGAGCATCTATGAGAAATACACTCAAAAAGTACAAACCCACAACATTGACAACTTCAAGTCATGGTTATATGTTCTAGTCAAGAACGATTGCCTAGAAAAACTAAGAAAAAGCTCTCGAGAAAGAGAAAAAATAAAACAGGATCCATTTATGCAATCCGAGGTTATTTTTCATCCTTATGATGAGGATAATACAGAAGAAACCCTGACTCATCTGGAGGAATGTATAAAAGGGCTCAAAGAGGATCAGAAAAAGTGTATTGAATTATTCTACCTTGAGAAAAAAAGTTATCAGGAGATTACAGACCTCATGAAACTCGAATGGAAAAAAGTACGTTCTTTAATTCAGAATGGACGTCGTAATTTAAAAATCTGTATAGAATCTAAGTGAATAAAGATCATACATATCAGCAAAAGCTCCTAAGGAAATACATCGATGGAAGTATTTCTCAAGAAGAACGTCATGAGTTAGAAAAAATGGCACTGGATGATCCATTCCTATTCGATGCGATAGAAGCCTACTCTACTGAGGAGAAAACTGTCGATCACCAGAATCGGATCAATGAGATTCATGATTCTTTAAAAAAGGAAAAAAAGAAACGACGTATTATTCCTCTGAGTTGGATTTCTGCAGCTGCTGGAATTTTGCTAGTAGGTGTGATCGGCTTTCTAATCAGAGAGGATGGATTGCATACTAATGAACAGATATATGCAAAAACTGAGAGCTCTTCATCAGCGGAGTCATCACAAACAGTGGCAGAGGTTTTTCAGGAAGAAGAGAGTTTAGAGGAGGATTTGGCTATGACCAAAGAAATGGATAGAGCTTTAAACACAACTGGTAACGTAGATGATATTGGTCTCGACATAAGTCAAGAACTCCAAGAAACAACTCCAGGACCTATTGCTCAAAATAAATCGATGAATAAAACTGTTAGTCGTCGTAGTGTTCAGAAGCCGCGATCCAAAGAGGAATTATCTGCCGCAAAAAGGAATAAGAAAAAAGCCCCAATCGAAGCTAATCAATCGACAGAGGATGTTTCCAATACACCTCCTCCTGCTACAACAGGGGAAGAAATAAGAAGTCTTCCTACTAAAAGCATAAGTGAAATAGCCGCTACATCAGCCGGTCTATCCACTTCTGATGGTGATGATGAGATCTCTATACGAGGTTCTAGAGGTAATGCAACAAACATTTATGTAGATGGAGTAAGAGTTTCTGCATCCAGCATTCCAGAGTCTGAAACAGAATTTGAAAATTCCGAAGGAGTAAAAGAAGAATCCATCGAATCGGATGCTATGGCTTCAGCACCTATGGCAAAAAGTAAAAGTACTGGAAAAGTAAGCAACTCAACCACTCGTACAATCAAAGGCAAGGTAATAGATGAAACCGGTGAAGGTATTATAGGTGCCTCTGTTTATGCTTTGACAAATGAATTGGCAACATTCACTGATTTTGATGGAAATTTTGAATTGCATGTACCTAATGAAGAGGTCAGTATTAAAACCTCTTTTATAGGATACGAGCCAGATCTAAGAACCGTAGATATAAATGAAAATGAGTTTATCATAGAACTAAAAGAAAACTCAGTGGCACTAGAATCAGTAATGATTGTGGAAGACCAATATGCCTACAATCAAAATGCTCAACCACTCAACGGTCATGAAGCATTTAAAGAATACCTCTCGGAAAATATTGTCGTTCCTGATAACTGTACAAGAGATCAGGTATTACTAGAATTTACCATTACAATCGACGGCGACCTTAAAAACATTACTAGTGAGACTAAGGATGATTGTTTCTATGAGGCTCAGCGATTACTGATAGATGGAGGTAAATGGAAAACCATTCCTCCAAGGAACGAATTGACGATTAAGTATGTGGTTTATATGAGGTAAAGTATAAGGCATGAAAAGAACAACATCAATTATTCTCTTTCTGGCTCTATGTTTAGCAGCTTTGAGTTGTCATCCTTTGAAGAATACGAGTCAAGGCTTTAAAAACAGTATCAAAAGTCCTAAGGCATCCAGTAATTTCACCTTGCAAGCTGGTAATAAATTCTATGGAAATTTTTTCTTTTGTGGTGATGGAATTATATCATCAACCAATGTAAAGGGCTCCTATAAAATTAAAAGGAATAAAATATATTTTTATCCTGAAGTCTACTCAAGTACGAATTCAAATTATAGTTCTGACAACATCCAAAGAGAAATGCCTGAAAAATTAGCTCCTGAATTGTCTCCTAAAGTAAATGGTATTTTTATAGTTCAAGACAAAGTGACATATGATGCACAACATTACAATCCTAATTTTATTCGAGGTCGTAAAAGAAAGATTGAATGGTTAAAATTTACAGCGGAACAAAAAGAACAATTTCAACAATCTCATAATTATTCTACAAAACAAGATTCTATCTGGAAGCTCTATGATGGAGAGAAAGAGAAATATTATGAGTGTGAATGTCTTATGAGTTATGATTGTAAATGCCCATAATCTCGAAGCAAGAATTCCACAAATTAATATGTCACCCCGATGGGGCTAGTTCACTAAGTATTACGTTTGCTATAGGTATGTCGCCCCGCTGGGGGTTTTTATTTTTCCGTAACTACCTAATTGCTTTAATAAACAAAATACTACACATTCCTCAACACCGCCAGCGGACTTCTCTTTACCACATCCCTACTATTCCACAAACCTATAATAACTGTCAAGGCTACTATAAAAACAAAGATTCCTAATATCGGCCACCAGCTTATATTAAAGTCCAACTCAAAAACAAAATGAGCTAATAAATAGCTTCCTGCTACTGCTAGTATGATACCTGTTAGAGCAGATAGAATTCCTAGGGCTGCATACTCGACGGCATTTATTCTGTATATCTTTTTTTCTACGGCTCCTAGCGTTCTCAGAAGTACGCTCTCACGTATACGCTGATATTTAGATAGAAATAATGAACTGATTAATACTATCAGACCTATCAGAATACTAAAGCCTGCCATGAACTTAATCACATAGCTGACCTTTGTGATTATGTCATTTAGGGTAACCAATATACTTCCTAGATCTATCACAGAAGCACTCGGCATAGATCGGACTACGGCATTTCTAAAGTCTGCAGTTACTTGTTTACTTGGTGATTTTGTAACTAAGATTCTAAACTGTGGAGCCGCTTCTAGAACACCTGTGGGGAAGAGAATAAAAAATCGAGATTCCATTTTTCTGAAGTTGATTTCTCTCAAGCTTCCTACATAGGTTTTAATCATGGTTCCCTGTACATTCCATACTAGCTCATCTCCTATCTCTACATCCATACCGTTTGCATAACCTTCGTCTAGAGATATCAATATGGAATCACCACCATCATGGATGCCTGTGTAAGTTCCTTCTATTAATTCTTCATCCTCAGACATCTTTTCCTGATAGCTGACTCTTGCCTCTCTATTTATCAGTCTTCTGGAGGCAGTACGAGTAGTGTCTTGCATCCACTCCTTCTTAGACTTTCCTTGCCAACCAGCTAGACTCATGGTTACGACAGGAACGTTTTGAATTACTGGCATTTCAAAAGAAGTTGTAATTGATTCTATCTCCTCTTTCTGTTCAGCCTCTATTCCGAAGACTATCATATTGGGCTGATTACCAGCACCCATTCCTTCTACATTTCCTAATATCAATCCTTGTAGTATAAATAGCAAGGTAAGTATACCTGTTCCTAAACCTATAGAAACGATTAAGGTCTGAGTTTGATTATTGGGTCGATATAGATTAGATAGTCCTTGTCGCAATACGAAGCTTGCATTCTGAGGAAAGAATTTTCTTACACCCCAGGTTACTAATTTCGCCACAGCGTAAAGCACCAAAAAAGCAATCAATATTCCAATTGAAAATATTACAGCATCGATAAATGAACCTGTCAAGGTATATAGAAAACCAGTAATCGATAAAATAATCAAACCATAAACTAGCCATCTCAAGGGATCTGCTTTTATAGGATCATCACTGATTCTTAGTGTATTTAGAGGTGTGATGTTTCTTACACTGATGAGAGGCCCTAAGGCAAATAAGGTAGTACTCAATATTCCCATAATGAAACCCTTGATCATCGCTGGAATAGAGACGGTCATGTTTACCTCGTAGGGAAGAAAGCCTTTTAACACTATCGGCAATATGACCTGAATGATGCTTCCTATCGCTACTCCTATAATTACACTGACTAGACCGAGCACAAATATCTGTAAGAAGTAAACGATAAAGGCCTCTTCTTTTTTCATACCTAGACATCGCAATATGGCTATGCTTTGCACCTTGGTCTTTACATAAATCAGTACACTACTGGCTACTCCGATGCAGGCAAGTAATAAAGAAATAAGAGCAACGATATTTAAAAAATTATTGAGGTTAGAAAAAGCCTCTTCTAGGTTCTCTCTTTGATCTTCGATGGTTGTTACCCTTATTGATTCTGATCTGAATCGTTCTCTTCGCTCTCTTTTCCATTCATCTAAATCTATGTCTGAGTCGATCTTATAGTAATTTTTATACTCGACCAAACTTCCTGGTTGGATAAGCTCTGTATCAGACATCTTATCACCTGGGATATAAACCGACGGTGCAAAGGAGGAACCAGCATCTATATTTCCAAAAGCAGACATCAATCGACCATGAATGGAAAAGGTGGTCTCTCCCAACTTTATCGAATCTCCTACCTCTAAGCCATACTGCAACATCATGCCATCATCTACTAGAGCATATTCGCCAGTTTTATAGGAGCTAAATGCTGTAGTAGGTTCTGTCAACATTTTTCCATAATAAGGAAAGTCTCCAGTGAGTCCTCTGATTCTTACAAACTGACTCTGCTCTTTAGATGGCAGATAGGACATGGAAAATAATTCTACCTCCGTTGATTTTTCAGAGGTCAGAGAATCTAAAGAAACAGTCAAAGATTCTGGAATCGGCTTACGCCCTCCTACTGTCATATCTGCTCCTAGTAGAGACTTTGATTGAGTTTCTATATCTCTTACAAGATTATCATTAAAAGAGTTGATAGCCACTAGAGCAGCTACTCCTAATATAATCGAAGACATAAAAAGTAAAAGCTTAGATCTATCCTTCCGACTGTCTCTTATCGCCGTTTTTACAATGAGACTCCACTTCATATAAGGGTCGTGGATTTTATAGATTGATCACTTATTATTTTTCCGCCTTTTAGTTTTATGATACGATCTGTTTTATTGGCCAGTTCCATATCATGAGTTACGATTACTAGAGTGGTCTGCTTTTCTTTATTTAAATCAAATAATAGGCCTTCAACTATCTGTCCAGTTTCTTCATCTAGATTACCAGTCGGTTCATCTGCAAAAAGTATTTCTGGATCATTGCTAAAGGCTCTTGCTAAAGAAACCCGCTGCTGCTCTCCTCCTGATAACTGACTCGGATAGTGGTCATATCGATCTCCTAGGCCTACTCGGTCGAGCAACTCTTTGGCTTTTGCTCTTGCACCTTTTGATCTTCCTTGTAACTCTAATGGAATGATTACATTTTCTAGTGCGGTAAGTGTAGGAAGCAGTTGGAAATTTTGAAAAATGAATCCTACTTTTTGATTCCGTATTTCTGCTTTTTCATTTTCAGTCATTTGACTTATTGGCTCTCCGGCCAAATTTATAACTCCACCAGATGGATTGTCCAGTCCTGCACATAGACCAAGGAGTGTCGTTTTACCAGAGCCAGAAGGTCCGACAATCGCCAATATCTCTCCCCTCTCTACCTGAAAATCTATACTATCCAGTACAGTCAGTTCTTTATGGACTCCCTGATATCTCTTATAAATCGCCTTAGCTTCTAAAATCATATGACTACTTTACTATTAGTTAGAACTAATAAAACCTAATTTCGTTTGCAGAAACTATAGAATTTATATTAATGACGGATATTCAAGTACTAACAGTAGATAAGGCGGCTATATATACTCATATAGGCTTACGCCAATTTAAAGCGAATACTTTCCGAGTATCTTATCTATTCCTATTTTTCTGTCTCTCTCTTATCGCCTGCAAAGATGAAAAGACTAAGGTAAATCCATCACAAACCAAGAAAGAAAAAGTGACAGTCGCAGAAGAAAAACTCAAAACAGATAAAAAGGTCATTCTATTTTTTGGCAATAGCTTGACTGCAGGATATGGTTTAGACCAAAGTGAATCTTTTCCCTCTCTTATCGAGGATAGAATAGATTCTTTAGGCTTAGATTATACTGTTGTAAATGCTGGACTGAGTGGTGAGACTACCTCTGGTGGACTTAAAAGAATAGACTGGGTACTGAAACAGAAAGTAGATATTTTCATCTTAGAGCTAGGAGCCAATGATATGCTAAGAGGTCTACCCATAGATCAGACTAGAAAAAATCTATCAGAAATTCTAAACATCGTCAAAACAAAAAACCCGAATGTAAAAATCGGACTCTGTGAGATGATGTCTCCACCCAACATGGGAGATGCCTATGTAAAAGAGTTTACTAAAATCTACAAGGACTTAGCCGCTCCCTCAGACATCAAGTTCTTTCCATTTTTTCTAGATGGTGTTGCAGGAAATGA
>CAZDWO010000077.1:0-17353 GCA_964509175.1 uncultured Saprospiraceae bacterium | reverse complement strand
TTCCCATACCTAATAATACAAAATATACACGGCATATTCAAGCTTAAATGGTATATCAATGGTAGCCTGCGATATGATGGCTCCGATAAAGATTGTGCTAGTGAGCGATCAGAAGGAAGGTCGTCCATAAATGACACGATAGAGGAGATTCAAATTTTTCCTAATCCCTCATCAGAACTGATTACCATAAACAGTAGTAAAGAAATAAATCTTGTAGAAATTTACAATGGTGCTAATCAAGTCGTACTAAGAAAAAACGCAAATAATAAAAAAATAGTCGATATTAATATCTCACAATTAATGGTAGGAATATATTATACCTCTGTAAATAATGTAGATGGCAAGACTGAAGTTAAAAAACTAATAGTTATTAAATAAATAATCCAATTGAGGAGGATCAATTGATCCTCCTCAAAATTATAATTATGCAAAAAATAATATTTAGCACACTTCTTTTATTTTTCTCATTGCTCTTAACAGGTCAGTCCTTAAAACATGATTACCGTTGGTTTACGGGAAAAAATCAATCATCATCTCCGGATTCGATACTGGCATTAGAAATAAATTTTAATGAATTCCCAGCAATTCCAAGTACAAGAAATGCAGGGCTGCAAATGGATCAGAATAATGCTTCCATTTCTGATATAGATGGAAACCTACTATTTTATACAAATGGTTGTGCAGTTGCAGATGCAAATCATGAGATTATGATGAATGGAGATAGTATTAATTCAGGTGCATTTTTTGATACCTTCTGGCAGGGCAACTGCCGCAATGGCTATCCAGGAAAACAGGATATTATTATTCTGGATGATCCTGGTAATGAAAATGGATATTATCTAATCCAAAAAACAATAGAGTATGAGCCGGATCAAGAACCCGATGTTTTTTTGAGATATTTAAAATTTAGCTACATAGACATCTCATCAAATAATGAAAAAGGTGCAATATTGCAAAAGAACGTTCCCTTCTATGATGCACAAGAAAATCAACTTTTATCATCTTATTTATCTGCGATAAAACATGAAAACCAAGAGGATTGGTGGATATTACAGCCTCTATGGAATGAGAATAAATATCTAAGTATTCTACTTACAGAAAATGGCTTTGAGAAAATAGATACGCAAGAAATCATCCGACCGCAGGATGACTTTTTTAGTTCAGCTTCTGGTAATACTCGATTTTCGCCAGATGGGAATAGTTTTGCTTTTTATAATAAGTATAATGGTTTGCATGTCTATGATTTTGATCGTTCCGATGGATCATTATCCAATGCTCGATCATATTATCCACATGTACCAGAGGCAACTAGATTTAGTAGTATAGAATACAGTTCCAATTCTCAGTTTCTGTACTTTATGACTCATGATAGTCTCTGGCAGGCAGATCTCAATTATGATAACCTTGAAGATGGGATAGAATTTATCGCAGAGTGGAATGGCATTCCAGATCCTGTGAGTGTTACTTTTTTTGATGCTGCTCTAGCACCAGATTGTAGAATCTATATTAGAGGAGGATCCAGTGCCTTATCCGCTCATGTAATTAATAATCCAAATGAAAAAGGAACTGCATGTAATCTTGTGCAAAATGGGATACAGTTTCCTGTCTTTAACTCAGTGAGCACTTGGCCTCACTCTCCCCGCTGGCGAGTAGACGAGGAAGAAAAGTGTGATCCGAGCATCGTATCCCTCTTCGGAGAGCTGGTATTTTATAGGAGAGATCTAGACATTTTTCCTAATCCGACTACTGGTCCGCTTACCATAGAGCTACCAGAAGACCAAAGAGCAGGACAGCTCCAGATTATCGATAATAATGGAAAACAGATTCTGAGAGAAGAACTAGATAAAAGAAGAGATACTTATCAGATAGATTTATCTGCCTATCCTTCTGGTATCTATCATGTGGAGTATCTGCCTAGGGATAATAAGGAGCGGCTGATTTATACTGGGAAGGTGGTGGTGGAGTAAATTCAAATTCAAGTGTCAAGTTCAAATTCAAAGTGCTTCTGGGCTCGGGCGATGGATTCGGCCTTTTGTTCGCAAGGGCGAGGTCATCCCCTTCCATTTTTTGAAGGGAAGGGTTAGGGATGGGTAAAAAAGCCATATTCGGTATAAGCTGTGCTTTTGTCGGATGTATCAAGTTCAAATTCAAGTGTCAAATTCAAAGTATTTCTGTGTTCGGGCGATGGATCAGTTTTTGGTTCGCTAGAGCGAGGTCATCCCCTTCCATTTTTTGAAGGGAAGGGTTAGGGTTGGGTAAAAGTTACGTTCGGTATAAACCGTGCTTTTGTCGGATGTATCAAGTTCAAATTCAAGTGTCAAATTCAAAGTATTTCTGTGTTCGGGCGATGGGTCAGTTTTTGGTTCGCTAGAGCGAGGTCATCCCCTTCCATTTTTTCAAGGGAAGGGTTAGGGATGGGTAAAAAATATGTTCGGTATAAGCTGTGCTCTTGTCGGATGTTTCAAATTCAATTGTCAATTGTCAATTGTCAAATTCAAAATGCTTCTGGGCTCGGGTGATTTGTAATAGTTCCTTGTTTCTTGATTGCTTTTCTTTCTGTCAGCATCGCAGATTGGAAGGATTAATGGATTGCACTGATTTTAAGGTACAATACAATTTAAATAACAGTCGCCCGAGCCCAATGCCACTTTGAATTTGAGCTTGACACTTGAATTTGCAATTGCACTTGATATCCCTCTAGAAGTAAAAAAAATCCTTTATCTTTCCGACTTGTAATTACTCAATTATGGTAAAAAAAATAACCACTCTTCTCCTAGTTGTATGTACATTCTTTACTGCACATTCTCAAGAATTAGAGTTTAATCAGTGGCAGTTTGCTCCGGCACTAATGAATCCAGCACTTACGGGAGCCTATCAGGGTTCTTTTAGAATAGGAGGGATATTAAGAGATGATACCTCCACTACCGATCCCAATGCATGGAAAGTAGGGGAAGCATACATAGATGCTCCGATAATTAGAGGATTTAGAAAATCCGACTGGGTAGCTGTAGGAATCTCCTTTAATTATGGACAAGCAGGTGATTCTAAGATAAAAGATACCTATCAGCGAGTAAATCTTGCTTACCACCTCGGCTGGGGAAAGAAACTAAAAAGTGCCTTTACGATAGGAGCACAGTTTGCTATGAAAACTAGAGCGGCAGATGTTAATGATTTAAGAGAATTACAAACTTTAGAGACTCTGCAGAATGGTGGAGATGCGTTTTTAGATAATCTAATGGGTACCGGTATGGACCAAAACCTATCTATCGGGAATACCAGATGGAATGGAGGTATTGGCTATAAGTCTCAGATTAGTAAAAAGAATAGCATTGGTTTCGGAATATCTGTAAGTCAGTTTCTAGAGACTAATGAGCAGAACCTATTGTCTTCTAATAGTATAGATGAATTAGGAGAGCGTTACATCGGATTTTTCAATATGAAAGCGATGACCGGTAAGAAAACATCTTTCGAACCACAGGTCGTATTTTCTCGTCAACAGGCAAATTCTAAATTATATCTGCAAGGCATCTTTGGCTATGAGCTTAAAAACGAGATGGTCTTTAAATATGGAGCAGGAATAAATGCCCTTTCTGCGATTGCAGTACCATTGTATGCTGGGATTGAAAAAGGTCCGTTAAAAATAGGCTTGTCTTATGAGATAGATCTAGCAGAGACTGCGGCTACTGGAACCTATGGAGGTTTAGAAATAGCAGCTAGCTACATACATATTTTGGCTAAAAAGCCAGAACCGAAACCAGTTATCATCTGTCCACGTCTATAATTTGTTCAACTTACTTAAAACTCACTCTGAAATGAGATTATTTATATCATTTTTTGTTTTTGCTCTATTTTCTACTGTTCTGACTGCTCAGCCGACTCGGTCTGTGAGTTACGAAACCCTCCTAGAGGTCGCTGAAGAATCACTAGCAGTTAACGATTATGTAAACGCCATAGAATTTTACAACAAAGCTTATAAAGAGAGCAAAGACAAAGACATCGCTCTAAACGTCGCTCAACTAAGCTTCCTTATAAGAGATTACGAAAAAGCAGCCAAAGGATACGGTAGAGTGCTTTCTAGAGACAAAGACAATATATACAAGGAAGACAGAATCATGTATGCTAAGTCTCTCAAGGCTATGGGTCAATATAAAGAAGCTCTAGATGCCTATCAGCAGTTTATAAATGAGACTGAGGACATGGAAGCTAAGGCTATTGCCGAAAAAGATGTAGCAGGAATCCTAAAACTAGGAGAGTATGAGGAAAACATCAGTACGGACCTGGACTTTATGGATAGAAAGATAAACAGTGGCTCTGCAGAATCTGGTCCTGAAAAAGGAGCAGATGGAAAACTATATTTTTCTTCATTTATGCGTAAGGATGTAATTACTCTTGATGGCGAGGAAGAAGATTATCATGCAAAGATTTATTCTATTGCTAGAGACGAGGAAGGAGAACTAGAAAAAGCAGTAGACCTAGGAGAGGTAATAAATAGAGAAGGATACCATAGTTCGCATCCGGCATTTTCTAGAGATGGAAGTGAGATGTACTTTACACGTACACTACTAGAAGGAAATGATATTGTTGAATCCAAGTTATATGTAAGTTTCCAAGGGGGAAATGGATATGGTCCTGCTCAAGAACTAAACATTAATGGAGATTATATAATTAAAAATCCAGCAACTGGAGAGCTTTTCGGTAACGATGTGATTTTCTTTTCTGCCAATATCGAGGGTGGAAGCGGAGGATACGATATCTACTATGCAACAAAGAATAACGATGGATTTGCTACTCCTATAAACCTAGGATCAGTAGTAAATACCAGTGATGATGAGGTTTCTCCTTATTATATAGATGGTACTCTATACTTCAGTAGTGATGGACATCCTAGTATGGGTGGTTATGACATCTTCTACTCCTCATGGAATGGATCAGGATGGAGTGCCGCTGAGAATATGGGGTTTGTTTATAATTCTCCTCAGGATGATTTAGATTTCACTTTAAATAGAGATGGTACAGGAGGATACTTAGTATCTAACAGAGTACACAAAAAGAAAAAACGTCTAAAGAGTAAGACCTGCTGTGATGACATCTACGCATTTAACATCAGAGAAATCGTAATCGACCTACTCGCTACAGTTACTAACCTAGAGGGAGAGCCACTTACCGAGGCTACTGTAGATCTAATAGATACTACCATAGAGAGAGATACCACGAGTAAGACAAATCTTGCAGAGCATGAGTTTAACTTCTTACTAGACTCAGAGCATAGCTATACTGCAGTCGTAACGAGAGAAGGATACTATCCTAAAACCATAGAGTTTAATACAGTAGGTGTAATCGATGATTATACAGTACTTAAAACCGTTGCTCTAGAACCGATTCCGAAGAAGCCAGATCCAGTGGTAGAAAAGCCAAAACCAGTGGTAGAAGTTGTGAAAAGAAACGAATCTATACGTCTTAACAATATATTCTACGACTTCGATGATGATAAAATATTGCAAGACGCGGAGATAGATTTAAACGTAATTTTGAATTTGATGAATACTTATCCAGATATGGTTATAGAATTATCATCACATACTGACTCGCAAGGTGTATCCAAGTACAATGAAAATCTGTCTCAACGTAGAGCAGACTCTGCAAAGGCTTGGTTAGTAGAAAGAGGTATAGCTACAGATCGTATACAACCAGTAGGATATGGAGAGTCAGTTATTATAAATCAATGTGTAAACGGTGTGCGATGCAGTGATGAT
This sequence comes from uncultured Saprospiraceae bacterium, assembly GCA_964509175.1. Classification (GTDB taxonomy): domain Bacteria; phylum Bacteroidota; class Bacteroidia; order Chitinophagales; family Saprospiraceae; genus JAHDHU01. Next base: position 11,600 of record CAZDWO010000077.1, on the reverse strand, counting down.
GAGCATAGAGTAAATCGTCGTACCGAGTTTAAAATGATTTCTGGTCCAGATACAATTGAAATTATTAGAGGAAACTAAATAATTAAAAATTGAGAATTTTAATGTGTTTTATGCTTTTAGGCCTGACTTCGTGTCTATTTGCCCAGTCCGATACTGTAGAATATAATTCTGACGGTCATCCAGTCATAACCTTTAAGAATCCTATAATCGATCTCGGTGAGATGGTAGAAGGAGAGGAAGTTTCTTTAGAATTTGAGTTTATAAACTCAGGTAGTGAGCCTCTAGAGATAGAGATAGTAACAGCATGCCGATGTACTTCTTTATCATGGCCAGAGGAACCTATCGCTCCTAAGGCAAAGGGATCGATATTCGTAAAGTTCGATAGTACGGGTTACGAGGGAGAGGTAGAAAAGGTAGTAGATATCATTTCTAATACTGACCCAGTCGTAGTAGAGGCCTTCTTCAAGGTAAAGGTCCTCAAGGCAAACTAATCCATGGAAGCCTTTCTTGCGGAGTTTTATGCCATTAGTGTTTACCAGTGGTTAGCCACTCTATTTTCTCTGATTTACATCTACTTTGCAGTAAGAAATGAGTCCATTTGTTTTGTGTTCGGCTTGCTCAGTGCTATATTCTGGGCTTATGAGTCCTACTTTCTGCTCAATCTTAAGTTCGATTCCTTTCTGCAGGTTTTCTATATGATTATGAGTGTTTATGGCCTGTATAGTTGGAAGAGAGGAGGAACTGGTAACTCTGAGAGAGCCATTGGTTTTTTTGGCTTAAAGCCAAATGTGCTCCTAATAATCATAGGAATGATACTCTCATGGGTGATATATAAGTATACTCAAGGTTTGCTACAGACAGATAGAGCCTTTATAGATTTATGTACCACAGTTTTTTCCATCTTAGCTACCTTTTTACTGGTCTATCGATACATCGACAATTGGATTTACTGGGTGGTGATAGACATCATTTATATGTTTCTTTACTGGTCTCAAGGAGGCTATCTTTTTACCCTTATCATGGCGATATATACCATTATGGCCATAGTCGGCTACCAGAAGTGGAAAACTGCCCAATTATAGCTATTTAGATTAAGTCTAAATACGGCATTAATGCATTTTGGATATTTCTGCAAACATGTAAACACAAAAGCTTATTATCTTTGCATTGATTTTTAAATATTTAAAAAATTCTTCATTTGAAAACTCGACGGATTAAGTTCAATTTGCTTTTTTCGCTACTATTATTGTCTACACTTTCTTATGGGCAGTCATCATCTGATAGTAATCTGGCTTTATATGCTCTGATTGCTCTAGGAGGAGGACTTATTTTTTGGGTTATTACCTCACTTGCCGATAATTTACTCAAGATAGAAGCAGAAAAAAGTGGAATCGACCCACAGAAAAACGATATCGGCGTACTTCCTAATCTAGGAAAAATGTTCAAGGCCAAAGCTCCAGAATTTGTAAATGGCAATGGATCGTTCCATAAGCTAAAAAAAGGCTTCGATATAAACCTTAAAGGAAAGGCAGATACAAGCATTAGAAAATCTAACGGAACTAGATTTTCGCTAAAGCCACAAAATTATAGAGGCATCTCTCCGATTCCTAAAGTAACAGTTGCTGTAGGCGATGAGGTAAAAGCAGGAGAACCTATCTTTTTTGACAAAAAGGTGCCTGAGGTTTTATATAGCTCACCAGTAAGTGGAGAAGTAGTAGAGATAAAAAGAGGAGATAAGAGAGCCATAACTGATATCATCATCCTTGCAGATAAAGAGCAGAAGTATCATACTTACGATGTTCCTACAATAGATAGTTGCGATAGACAAGATATCGTAAATCTGATGTTGTCATCAGGAACATGGGCACTTTTAAATCAGAGACCCTTTGATGTAGTCCCTGGTAAAGATGATGTTCCTGCTAACATATTTATATCCACTTTCGATACAGCTCCACTGGCACCAGATTCTTCTATGCTTATAGCTGGAAAAGAAGCTGCTTTTCAGAAAGGATTAGATGTTTTAAATAAACTGACGGTAGGTAAGGTTTATCTAGGGTTAGACGGAAATAAAGTTCCTAGTGCTGCATTTACAAATGCTACAGGAGTAGAGAAAAACTATTTCGGAGGAAAGCATCCTGCTGGAAATGTAGGTATTCAGATTCATCACACAGAACCTATCAGAAATGAGAAGGTATGGACAGTAAGTGTACAAGATGTGGCGACGATTGGAGAGCTGTTTAAATCAGGGAAAGTAGATTTTTCTAGAGTTGTAGCTCTTACAGGAGCTAAAGTAAGTCACCCTTCATATGTTTCTACTTATGTAGGGGCTAACATAGGAGACCTGCTTAAGGATAATGTAGATGGCGAAAACGCGAGAATAATTACTGGTGACGTACTTACTGGAAAAACTTCTTCTATGGAGGAGTTCTTAAATGCAAGTGACGACCAGATTACAGTTATAGAAGAAGGAAATTATAATGAGATGTTTGGATGGTTATTACCACTAAATCCAAGACCGAGTCTTTCTAAAACTTTCCCGAGTTTCTTAATGCCCAAATTTGAATTTGAGGGTGATACGAATACTCATGGAGAAAAAAGAGCATGGGTGGTTTCTGGACAGTATGAGTCAGTACTACCGATGGATATATATCCTCAGCACCTTATGAAGGCCATCCTAGCCAATGATTTTGAAAGAATGGAAGGACTAGGAATAAACGAGCTTTCTGAAGAAGATATAGCTATTTGCGAATTTGTTTGTACATCAAAACAACCTCTACAATCTATCCTTAGACAAGGACTAGATATGATGAGGGAACAATCTTAATACAGGATAGATGGGATTATTAGAAATCTTAAAAAAGATAGAACCGGACAAGAAAAAAAGTCCGTACCTGCATACGACCTACGATGCATTTTTCACTTTCTTGTATAGTCCAGACTCTGTAACTAAGGGTGGAGTACATATGCGAGATGGAATGGATCTTAAGAGAACCATGGTGCATGTCGTAATAGCTCTACAGTTATGTTACCTTTTTGGAACCTATAATATGGGTCATCAGCACTTTGTAGCTGCCGGACAGTATCTAGGATTCCTAGAAGGTTTCCATCTGAAGCTGGCTCATGGATTGATAAAAATGCTACCGATCTTTATCGTTGCAAACGTAGTAGGACTCGGAATCGAGTTCATCTTTGCTGCTAAGAAAGGGCATGCAGTAGAAGAAGGCTACTTGGTTACAGGAGCCTTGATACCTCTTATCATGCCACCAGACATTCCATTATGGATACTGACAGTATCGATAGTATTTGCTGTTATCCTAGGAAAAGAAGCATTTGGAGGTACAGGAATGAATATATGGAACATAGCTCTGCTTTCTAGAGTCTTTGTATTCTTTGCATATCCAGGAACGATTTCAGGAGATCAGGTTTGGGTATCAGGATTTGAAAATATAGCTCCTGGAGCGATGGCTGATTACAGCTGGTGGCATACAGGATTGTGTAATACCTTATTTGATTGGATAGGAATAGATCAGTTCCAGGTCGCCTCGACCGTGGTCGCAGATGCCTATAGTGGTGCTACACCATTGGCAACAGCTACCTCAGGAGGATGGGCTGCTGTAACAGAGCAGTATTCTATATCTCAGATGTTCTGGGGTACGATTCCAGGATCCATAGGAGAGACTTCTAAACCACTTATCGTAATAGGTGCTTTATTCCTAGTAGGTGTAGGGATTGCGAGTTGGAGAGTAATGTTCGGAATGATCGTAGGATGTGCGATAATGGGGCTGATTTTTAATGCATGGGATGCCAGTCCATTTATGAATGTACCGTGGTATGCTCATTTCTTTATGGGTAGTTTCTTATTTGCAATGGCCTTTATGGCTACTGATCCGGTAACTGCCGCATCGACCAATACAGGAAAATGGATCTATGGTATTTTTATAGGTATCGTAGGTCTTCTGATAAGAGTATTCAACCCTGGTTTTCCAGAAGGATGGATGCTCGCTATTTTATTCTTAAACACATTTGCACCTCTCATCGATTATTATGTCTTAGAGGGTAACATGAAAAAAAGAGTCGTAAATGCATAGTACAAGATCAGTAATCATATTCGTTTTAATAATGACCACAGTGGTGGCCTTATTGCTTGCCGGTCTGTCGACTATTCTAGCTCCGACTCATAAGAAGAATGAGTTACTTTATGCCAAGAAATCAACCCTGGCAGCAGTTTCGAACCACCTCGGTGATGTAGACTTTGCAGGAATTTCTGACGATCAAGTCGAAAGTCTCTTTACAGAAAGAGTAGAACAAATCGTTATCGATATGGACGGAAATACTGTAAGCGATGCAGATATAGAGGCTAGAGGATACAAAGGAGGAAAAGCAGAAAATGTAGACATCCTCAAGGAAATGAAAAAGCCAGAAGCGGACCGAGTACTTCCTCTTTTTGTTTACACAAAAGCAGATGGAAAGAAATACTATATCGTTTCCACTACAGGGAAAGGACTCTGGGATGTAATCTGGGGCTGTGTAGCCATAGAAGATGATATGAATACCATCGCAGGTGTATCTTTTGATCATAAGGCAGAGACTCCTGGTCTCGGTGCTGAGATAAAAGATAATGCAGCCTGGGTAAGACAGTTTAATGGAAAAAAATTATACGAGGATGGAGATTTTAAATCCATCTATGTAAGAAAGGGTGGTGCTCGAGATGCAAATTATGAGGTAGATGGAATATCAGGAGCTACCATAACTGGTGACGGTGTGACAGAGATGCTAGAAAGAGGCATCAAGTATTACGAACCATTTTTTAAGAACTTAAAAGGATAAACAACTAGAGGTATGGCAGATACTCAGGTTTTAGATAAAAAAGCAGCTTCTCCGATTTCCTTTGGGAAAAAAGAGAGAGCTCTAATTACAGATCCCATAAATGACAATAACCCGATTACCGTACAGGTACTCGGTATATGTTCTGCACTAGCAGTAACTACAGGTATGAAAAATGCCTTAGTTATGGCAGTAGCGGTGGTTTTTGTATGTCTTTTTTCTAATGTAATCACATCGATGCTTAGAAAAAGTATTCCTTCTCAGGTAAGGATGATAGTACAGCTGGTGATTATCGCAACGCTAGTAACAGTGGTAGAGCTTTTGCTAAAAGCATATGCTTTTGAAAGTTTCAAGCAGTTGTCAGTATTTATCGGATTGATTATTACTAACTGTATAATCATGGGTAGGCTAGAGGCTTTTGCACTTGCAAATAGACCTTATGAGTCTGCACTAGATGGACTCGGTAATGGATTTGGATATGGAATTATTCTTTTGATAGTAGCCTTCTTCAGAGAGCTTCTTGGTAAGGGAGAATTATTTGGATATAAAATAATAGGAGCTACTCCAGAGTATTTATTGAATACTGACGGTAGTAAGTGGTTTGGATGGTATGCAAACAATGGATTGATGGTATTATTCCCTTCTGCCATGTTTGTAATAGCGATACTGATCTGGGTGCATAGAGCATGGAATCCTAAGTTAGTAGACATTTCCTAATCCCAATAAATAGAAAAAAACAATGGGAGAATTAGCAAATATATTTGTAAAATCAGCATTCGTAGAGAATTTGGCCTTAGCCTATTTCTTAGGGATGTGTTCATACTTGGCAGTATCTAAAACTGTAAAGACAGCCTTCGGTCTTGGACTGGCGGTAATCTTTGTATTGGGGATTACGATGCCTATAAACTGGATGATAGAAAATTATCTACTCGGAGAAAACGGAGTATTTAGTACTGACCTGACCTTTCTAAGATTGATTCTATTTATAGCAGTAATTGCCTCTATGGTACAGCTGGTAGAAATGGTGGTGGAGAAATTTTCACCTGCTCTCTATAATTCATTAGGTATATTTCTACCATTGATTACGGTAAACTGTGCCATCCTCGGTGGATCATTATTTATGGTCGCTAAGGAGTATAATTTTTCTGAGTCACTGGCCTTTGGATTAGGTGGAGGATTTGGGTGGTTTTTAGCGATTATCGCTATTGCAGCCATCAGAGAGAAGATAAGATACTCTGATGTTCCTGGTCCGATGAGAGGACTCGGTATGGCATTCCTTCTGACAGGTATGATGGGTATGGCCTTTATGGGTCTGATGGGAATCGATTTTGTTTCATTTTAACTAGTAGAATAAAAAGATAAAGATGATAGTATTAGCAGCTATACTTCCTGTTCTATATGCATGGTTAGCATTTACATTGGTAATCTTGCTTTTATCAGTAATGCTGATAATGGCTAGAAAAAGACTTTTGCCTCAAGGCGAAGTAAAAATAGTGGTAAACGGTGATGCGGAAAATCCAATGACTGTACAACCAGGACAGACCTTGTTACAAGCACTTTCTGCAAAGAGCATATTTCTTCCTTCTGCATGTGGAGGTGGTGGAACCTGTGCGATGTGTGAGTGTCACATAGATGCTGGTGGTGGAGATGTACTCGCTACTGAGATGAACCATCTCACCCGTAAAGAAGCTGCAGAAAATAAACGTCTTGCTTGTCAAGTAAAGGTGAGGGAAGACATGGAAATTAGAATTCCAGAAGAGATATTCGGGATTAAGAAGTGGGAATGTGAAGTGGTTTCTAACTACAACGTGGCAACCTTTATAAAAGAGTTTATTGTAAAATTGCCTGAAGGCGAACACTTAGATTTTGAAGCAGGAGGATATATCCAAATTGATGTACCAGAAATAACGGTAGATTATAAAGACATGGACATCACTGCTCACCCTAAGTATCACGATAGTCCAGATAAATTTCAAAAGGACTGGGATAAGTTCAAGTTATGGGATCTAAAGATGGTCAATGACGAGGAAGTATTCAGAGCGTACTCCATGAGTAATCACCCTGCAGAAGGTAATATCGTTTCTCTTACCATAAGAATAGCAACTCCTCCTTTTGATAGAGCTAAAAACGGATGGATGGATGTAAATCCTGGAATCTGTTCTTCTTATGTATTTGGATGTAAGCCAGGAGATAAGGTAACGATATCAGGTCCTTATGGAGAGTTCTTTATAAAACCTACAGAAACAGAAATGCTGTACGTGGGAGGAGGAGCTGGAATGGCACCGATGAGATCACATCTATATCACCTATTCCATACCTTGAAGACAGGTAGAAAGGTAACTTTCTTCTATGGAGGTAGAACTAAGCAAGAGCTTTTCTATGTAGAAGAATTCAGAGAAATAGAAAAGGCCTTCCCTAATTTCAGATTTGCGGTAGCCTTAGATAATCCACTAGAAGAAGATAACTGGACGCTTAAAAAAGATCTCGATGATCCTAATGGTGATGGCTTTAAAGGCTATGTACACCAGGTAGTAATCGATGAGTTTCTAAGTAAGCATGAAGCACCAGAAGACCTAGAATTATATTTCTGTGGTCCTCCGATTATGAACCAGTGTGTTTTAAAGATGGCTGACGACTGGGGAATCCCAGAAGAAAACGTAGCCTTCGATGATTTTGGTGGTTAATTTTCGGTCCACCGAAGGTGGATCGGAATGACTAAACGTCATTCCGAAGAAAATTAACCGAAACATCAGTTTCGGCGAGAAAGAATAAAAAATGAAAGAAGACTTGAGTACGTAACTCAGGTCTTTTTTTTATGTCTTTTTTGATTCCCGAAGGGGAACAGAAAAGACTAAATGTCTTTCTTTACAAAATTAACCGAAACATCAGTTGCAGCTAGAAAGAATAAAAAATGAAAGAAGACTTGAGTCAAACACTCAGGTCTTTTTTTCATTTTGAAAATCTAAAGACCAGTCATTCAATGACTAAAAATTGATAAGAAGACTTGAGTCAATTGTATAAGCTTTCATCCCCAAAAACAGATGGTTTATGTTAATTTTTGAATGTCCTTTAGATAAAATCACTGAATTTCAATCTATTATACATTACAAATACTTTATATTATAAATTTAACCCATTTTAGGTAGATAGTTTTTTTTATCCTTCCGTAGATTCGTACTGGATCTCACTTTTTTGTTAAAGAACGAAGAACCAATTTTGTATTTTTTTTTGGACAGCTTTGATTGAAATAGGTTGCTTTTGATAATAGAACACTGCTCTCCTCTCACAATTACAATTATTATTTCTTAGTACTGCTCATATCAATGTAATATGACTGTGCATTTTTGAATTGACATTAGGGTTTTAACCAGCCCTAGAATGAACATGTATTTTTTATTAAAAAAACTCAATCTCATGAATCTTAACCTAAAACTTAAGAATAGAACTTTCCCATTAAGAAGGTTGTATCTCTTTTCTCTATGTCTTTTTATGTCTCACATTATAAGTGCTCAATATATGAGTCCTGATGATGCTGTTCTTAGATTAAATAATCGAGCTCTTTCTATAGAAAACGGTTCGAGTACTAGTTCTAATGATGCTGCTTTTAATGAGGTAATTGGCATTTTAAATAATTCTACTTCCAATGGTACAGTAGGAATTGTTAACCTCGATACTGATATGATTTATCAAGGTCTACCGCAGGTATTAAGAAAGCTCGCTCAAGAAATTGAACTTCAGAATAGTTCTGAATTAGGTGTGCAAAATACAAACGAGTTTATGCGATCTCAAGCCACTAATCAACGTGAGGTAGATATTATGATGATAACCTTAGATTATGGCATTGTCCTGATAACCATTTAAAAAAAAATAAAACCAATCTCAATGATAAAATTTAACTCATCTATGAGACTTGCCAAAGGTGCATGTCTCCTTTTGTTTTTAATGCTTTTTATGACAACTGAGTCTCTTACTGCTCAGTATGCTCAAAGCGTTGAAGATGTAATAAATGGAATTTCCATTGATCCTAATTATACAGGTTCAACAACACCTCCAATAGGTCAAGTAGTTTCTACTAGTTGTATACCAGCCGATGCACAATGTGCTGATGCATTTATGACCGTAGGTCCTGATACTTATGACAATATTACAGGATTAGTTGGTTGTGGGCCTACATTAAGTTTAGGTAACTGTCCAGGTGCTGGAATTCCTAGTTTTGGCTATGACTTATCCGCTTTAGGTGGAGCAGGTTTACCAGCCGCAGCTTTGGTAACCGTGCCTAATGGTTCTTTTGGAGCCACCTCCGGATTTGTTGCTGTAAATACCTTTGTAAACATTATGCAACTAACATTTTCTATGCCTAATCTGTGTACTGTAACATGGAATAATACTCAAGCAGATGCTGTAAATAATGCTTTCTTTGGACCTGCTACATATAACTATAACGTAACGGTTATAGGAGTTTCTGCGGCAGGAGTTCCTAATACTGTACTTGGAGGATTTGTACATACTGGTGGCGGGATGTTGTGTATATCTGTTAGTGGAGGAGAAACAATAACTGAAATTCAAGTTGACTCTGGAGGTTTTCTTGAAGGTATAGATAATTTCTCAGCTTCTACTTGTCCAAATAATGCGATGTGTACTGCTAATACAGCTTGTCAAATCAATTGTCCTACTGATATTTTTGTAGGACTAGAGGCGGGCGAATGTCAAGAAATAGTTTTTTTCCAACCTACCTTAAGTGATGCTTGTGGTACATTATCTACTACAAATGTTTTTGGAGGAGCCTTTGGAGGTACCCCAGGAGCTACCACAGATACCGGGACAGATGTTTCTGCTACCGGTGCTGGAGGAACATGGTCTTATTCTTGGTCAGTTCCAGCTTGTTCGTCTGGGACAACTGCCGTTAGCTTTGATTGGACATATGACAATGCAGAAAGTCAATTCTGGGATCCTTTTACCTTATCTGGACCTTCAGGAAATATAGTTCAACTTAATGCTTTTTTCGGTCCTAATTCAGATGCAGGTTCAGTATGTACTGCGGCTGCAGACGGAGATGTATTTACTGCTTCAATTACCGGAGATGGAGATGGTAGTGGACCTACTTTTACCCTGAGTAATTTAGAAATGGTATGTGCTTCGTCTTCTATGGTTTGGGATTTAGAACAAATAAGCGGAATAGAAACGGGTACTTTTCAAGAGCCTGGAGAATATTGTGTAGAATTTTTAGCTACTGAATTTCTTGTAAACGCTGCAGCTTGTGATTTAGTTGCGACTGGTGCAACTCAGTCATGCGAGTTCTGTATTATAGTAGAAGAGTATGCGGGACCTATAGCAACAGGACTAGCTTGTAATGATGAAGTAACTATTTCAGCGGATGCAAATTGTGAAGCATTGATAACAGCTGATATGATTCTTGAAGGAGGACCTTATGCTTGTTATGATGATTATATAGTAGAAACATCCTTTGGAAGTAACTTGGTTACTACTTGTGGTACGTTTACTGTAACTGTAACTGATCCAGAAAATGGTAATACCTGTTGGGGAACAGTAGTAGTAGAGGATAAATTACCACCAGTGCTAGAGGTCTTAGATTATGGTGTGAGCTGTATTGAAAAATATCCTCCGGGTGCCTTACAATTAGGTTCTTCTGGTGTAATGACCGCTGGAGGAGTTACTTTGGGTGCAGGGGTTTGTGAGATATTTACATTTGATAATTTTTCTGATTGTACCGTAAATGATATTGACGTATATGTTAATGGTACTTCTACTCAGATGAATAATTTAGATATAGTTATTGGATTTACACCTGCTTCTGGAGGTCCAGCGGTAAGTGGAGACATATTTACTTTCCCAGGATGTGGAGGACAAGCATGGAATGGAATAGACGCAATTTTTGATGAAGAGTGTGGAAATCCGATAAATCTATGTACAGATATAAACCAAGGTGGGGCATGTATTGACCCGATTGGAAATGCTGGTGTTCTTTCTCAGTTTTATGGAATGCCTGGAGCTGGGACATGGTCGATTAAAATAGGAGAAGGAGGTATCGGAGTAATTAACGAAGTTACCATAACATTAAATGGTGATGATGGTTCGTGTGATTCAGCTGATATATCACCTGATGATTATGAGACCTGCGATGAGGCTACTCTTACTTTTACTGATTGGGTAGATAGTGATATGTGTGGTGGAGATGTTATTACCAGAACTTGGGTCGCTACTGATAAATCCGGAAATACTAATTTACAAGTACAAACAATAAATATTACACCAATAGGTATAGGTGATATTTCATTGCCTCCATCCACAGTAACTTTAAATTCATGTGGTGCAGATACTAGTCCTGAGGCTATTGCTGCTTTATTTGATGACCCAAGTACCGAAGATGATACTACTAATGGTTCTTCTAGTTGTAATGCTAATAATGGAGGTCCTACTCCTGATTGCATTGAGTATAATGAAGGAATAAGGTTTGCGTATCCATTCTATTCAATATTGACTGGATGTGGAACAGATATACATGACCAGCCAGTAGACAATAATGTTTGCAACATATACGCTGCATTCTCTGATGCCTCGATACCTGCCTGTAATGAAGCTTGTGGTAGTGGAGGAGCACAAAAAGTTATTAGAACATGGACTTTGTTAGATTGGTGTGCTGCACAAGCAGGAGATCAAAATGCATCCGTTGAGTTTGAGCAAATAATTAAAGTAGTAGATTCAGAAGCTCCAACAGTACAAGTTGATAATTTCAATGTAAGTACAGATCCATGGGG
>CAZDWO010000076.1:0-17508 GCA_964509175.1 uncultured Saprospiraceae bacterium | reverse complement strand
TGAAGCAAAAATAATATGAAGAATTAATAGTTAAAGTTTCTGCTTTTCATAGGATCTATTGTTAGGTGCTGGCATTTTTTGGGTTACAATTCATTTTCAATTTTAGTTTTCTTTATGGGGTGGCTTGTAGCTCTCTGTCGCCCACAGGTACGAGGACGTCAGTGTGCTACAATTGTTTAGCTATATTATTTCTAATTCGCCAATTTCATTCATCAGTCTATTTGTTTCGGTTAAGGCTACTATTATTTTTTGATAATGTAGAATATCGTCAAATTCTAATTTTCGATCTTTTCGATCTTTTAACCATTTTTTTGCTGGTTGAAATCCTCCAATTTGAAAGTCCCATGCTATTTGAGAAACATTGTCGAAGCACTGTGTTTCGTTTATGAACACTTTTCCGTTATTGTAGGTTAGCTTACGAACTACGTTATCTCCATCATTAGGATATTGTGTAATGTATTGCTCAACTATTGGGCTTTCCAATAAATGAATTTGTCTTAATTCACCACCTATTTTTGAGAATTTTGAAAAGATGTTTTCATTTTTGGGATAAGGTATTCTCGGAAAGTCAATTTTTAAAAACTCTTCGAATTCATCCCGATAAGTGGGTGAATACAGAAATGCATAGATGTAATTAAAGACATCAATTGGAGCAAAAGTATTTTTTATGTTTTCTTTTTCGTTAGTAAATGTCAATTGAATGTTCTCAGAAATTTGATCGACAATTTCCATGTTAAAATTTGGAATCCTTTCTTCATTTTGTTCTATGATTTGTTGTTCGTTGGAATTAGGGTAGAGATACAATGGGAATAAGTAACCATTATCTAAAGTAGATATAACAGACTTGTCAGTAATACAATTAACTACACCAAATTTATTGCTGAAATTTTTCCTTGCTCTTTTAAGACTAATTAGACCAATATTTGATTTATTCAACATATTACTCATCAACTGTTCCCTTCCTCGTTCAATTTGTGAATAATCATTATAAATGTATCTTTTATCAAAAAGACGATAATCAATTTTCTGAATATAGCTTTTGTCTTCAAAACGAGTAAGAAGTTCCTTTTTATCAAAAGCGATGAAATCTGAATCACTTCCAGTGGCAACTCCCATGCCATAGGTTTTGAATAATTCTGAAATGTCGAAGCCTTTTTTAAACTGTTCTTCTTTTTGATAATCTTTAGGAATCATAAAATACATTGGTGCTATGTTGTCCAATTCCTTAAAGTCAATACTATTAAGTGAATTTTCAATTAGAAAATTATATTTATAATCTCGCTTACCATAAAGATCATAATGAAACACTTTACCCAATTCATTTGATTTCTTTCTACCTGTTTTCACAAAAATATTTATTGAAACACCCTGCTGAATATCAAATACATTTATATCAGCACTACCATCAGGTGCAGTTTCTTTCTTCTTACTATTTCCATGTAAATCAATTGTGTAAATTTTATCATAAGCTTTCAGTAAATGCCAACGCATACCTCTGAATGTTGGGTTTTCTAAAAAACCGTGTGGGTTGATAAATGCTAAAACACCGCTGCCGTTTTTTGTAATGTAATGCTGGCCATATCTTAAGAATTTAGCATAATCATCATTAATAGCTTTTGGATTTCGCTCTTTTAGTTTTTCCTTTCCTCCTGGTTCTTTTTTGTAATCATCCATAAGGCTCATAATCCATTCTCCTTTATTGGCACTTTCCCCACTATAAGGAGGATTCCCAATTACACACATTACAGGTGTATCTCTTTTGATATAGTTTGCTTCATTTGCCTCAGTACTTAGCCAATTTGCAAATAAAGTTCCTGTGTCTTGATGATATTCTTCCAAACTGTTAGTCAAATAAACTCTAAAGCGTTGATTTGAAGTAGGTTTAAAGCCTGTTTCGGTTAACAGTAAATCTAATTTCAAGTGAGCCATTGCATAACTTGCCATGAGAAGTTCAAAGCCGTTTAGTCGAGGAATTAAATGTTGCTCTACGTAGTTACTCCAAATGCCTTGTTGTCCTTCAAACTTTTTATAGATGTGTTTTATAACTTCTGCCAAGAAGGTTCCTGTCCCAGTGGCAGGATCAAGAATCTGCACTCTATGTACTTCTTGATCTATTTGCTTGTAGCCTTTTGTCGAACGTTTATCTGGCGTTTGCGTATTTACTTTTATAGAAGTTTTACTGGTGTCTGCAAGTCCTTGCGGTAAATTAAATTCGGTTTTAAGGATGTTGTCAACAGCACGAACTATAAAATCGACTACTGGCTGAGGTGTATACCACACACCACGAGATTTACGCAGTTTTGGATCGTACTCACTAAGGAAGGTCTCATAAAAGTGAATAATTGGATCTTCCATCTTGGTAGCTTTCCCGTAATTCTTCAAAATTTCTTCAACGTTACAGGCTAAGAAGATTTCTGTGAGATTTTCAACTACCCATTTGATTCGGTCATCAATATCTGGGCCTGCTATGTAGCCAAAGAGTTTTCGTAAAAACGGATTGGATTTCGGAATCAATTCGGCCGCTTCTTGTCTGCTAAAATTGTCCAAAGTTGGGTCGTGCAAACGTGCTGCAAACATACCATATGCAATTGTTTGAGCATAAACATCTGCAAAACCTTGTGGTGTGATGTCGTGAATCAGAATCTGCTTAAATGCTAACATCTGTTCTTTCAAAGTGCTGTTCTCATCGTTTTCTTCATCACTTGTAACAGACTTTTCAATAATATCAGAAAGAAGACGGGCTTTGCCCGCCATCATTTCTGCTAACTTTTTTGAACTCTTTATAGTTTGTCCAACATGAGTACAGAAGTCTTTGATTAAGTTTTCAAAATTCCTATAGTTTTGAGGCAAAGGTTTAATTCCTTTTTCCGTGATTTCTCCAATTGCGATTTTAGTAACAAATTCGCCTTCTCGGTATAGGTGAAAGTTTATGTAGTCAGTGAAAATGAGATTGTTCAGTGATGCTTTGTATCGATCAAACTGTTCTTTATTGCCAGATTTCTTTTTTCCTTCGAGGTCTTTATCGCCAATGTCTTTGGCTTCAATAAATCCTACAGGAATTTCTTTTTTCGTCAAAATGTAGTCAGGTGCTCCACATTTTTGACGTTTGGGTTCATTTGTAGCTCTTATTTCACTTACAAGACTTTCTATAAGTTGTTGTAAGTCACCGCGAAATGTGTGCTCAGTAGAGTTTCCGAGTTTATACCTTTCAATTATTTGACTTATATAACTTTCAACAGTCATTTATTTCTATTCTTTATAGCGTTTGCAAAAAAAGCGATGTGTACGATAGTACTCTTTGCTTTTGCGGGTTTGGTTTTCTTCGTCAGCTTGCACCTAACGTAGTGGCGATAGGTGGCGTAGGCGTAGCCTATGATCATCCTGATCGCTTGTTAGCACCCGTATTCTTTTCTGATCTGTTTAATAAATAATTCAATTGCGATTATTCTTTTTATAAAATAGTTTTCTTCATCAATTTCATTTTTAATTATTGACGAAGCCATTCTTTGATGATTTATATATCCAACAACATCCTTTACATCAATATATTCTTCAATTTCTATTTTACTATCTGAGATTTTTGACAGTGCTGATGTAAAGCTGCTTGATGATATAAATCTCCAATAACCCTTTTCCTTAATTTCTTCAATCTGCTCTTCAATTGTAAGGTTGTTTGGAAATATTTCAATCTCTTCATCAAGTTGAAGTTCATCTTTGGCTATATCTTCTTGTTGTTCAATTCTTATAATATTTCCTTGTTCAGATATGTAAACAGAATCATATTTCATATTTTGCCTTTTATATTCTAAGGTGCTTTCATCAAACATTTTTACGAGTTCGCAGTATTCTTGTTTGCTTTTAATGTTCAGTATTGGACTATTCGATTCTACTCGTGAAAAGAATTCATCAGCGATTCCATTATATTCAGTTCCTATCAGTTTGTCATAAGATTTAACAATTTTCTGTAATAGAATTCGATCTGTTGTAGGTAAGTGATTTTCAAATTCTATTTCCAATTGGTTTCTGCTCTCACATCCAATGAAAGTCAAGACAATCAGTAATATCATTAGATCTTTTCTCATTTTTCTCCTATATGGGTGCTAACAAGTGCATACTTACACCTACCAAATATAGCCGTAATTAACCGTTATAAACGACTAGTAAAAAGAATCTCACTCCTTCCTCCTCATCTCTATCCTATACTCTTTCTCTAAGCCCTTATTCAATACAACGGTCATCAGAGAATCACTTACACACTCATACCAGATAGACTTAGGGAAATCATGTTCCATATTCTTTATATGGAGGATAGAATCGCTAATCATCTTTTCTTGAGTAAAAATGATTTCTTTACCCTCGTTCTGTCCATCTACGATGGCAGAGTATTGCCACTTATTATCTAGTTTGTAGAGTCTTAGAAATTCAAAGGCTTGCATGCTGTCTGTGCCTGCATGTTTTAGTCCCATGCCTGTGTAGGATAAGGAGCTGATTTTGTTCCAGGTTTCTAGTTGAGTGGTGTCGTTGTTTGGGTGCCATTCTCCTAGGAGCCAGTTGTAGGGAGCGGTCGATTTGTTTTCTGCTTTTTTATTTGGAGTGCAGGAGGTTAGGACTAGTAGTAGTATAATTACTGATGTTCCGTTTTTCATGTTTTATATAGAGTATGTTCATTTTTTCCTTAGATGAAAAAACGAACCAAAAAAATCAAGTCATTCAAATGGCTCTGCTACTTATGCCGCTCCCGCCGCCCACTTGTGAATGACGGGCTCAGCTTCTTTTGTCATTGCTAAAAACCAATGCGTTTCCATAATTAATTAAACTCACCCAAATTCTTTTTCAAAGAATCCGAACCTCTCTTAAAAGCGAGGTAGAAAAATATTTCAAAATACTCTCCCTTCCCTTTCAAGAGAAGGGCTGGGGATGAGTTAAATATTACTATAGCCTATCCTCATCAGAACTCGGCTCTCCAGAATTCCACTCTCCTCCTTTTAGTTTTTCTTCTAGGAAGTTTGTCATCTTGGTATAGAGATGGAGTCTGGCATTGTCTCCGTAGATTCCGTGATTTCTATTTGGGTAGAAGTAGGTGTCGAACTGCTTGTTGGCAGAGATGAGAGCATTTGTCATTTCTGCGGTATGCTGGAAGTGGACATTGTCGTCGGCATCTCCATGTACTAGTAAGTAATTACCTCTCAGTCTATCTGCAAAATATATCGGTGAGTTGTCATTATAGCCAGACTCGTTTTCTTTGAGTGTACGCATGTAACGCTCCGTGTATATGGTATCGTACCATTTCCAGCTGGTTACTGGTGCTACTGCAATGGCAGCTTTAAAGGTATCGTTTCCTTTGAGGATGGCAAGACTAGACATATAGCCTCCGTAGGACCAGCCGAAAATTCCTATTTTTTCTTTATCCGTATATGGCAGACTGCCTAGATACTTAGCGGCTTCTATCTGATCTATGGTTTCAAATTTTCCAAGTTCTAGGTAGGTCATTTTTTTAAACTCCTCTCCTCTTCCACCGGTTCCTCGTGGATCTACACAGGCTACTATAAATCCCTTCTGAGCGAGCATCTGATACCACCAGTAGTTGGTTCCTTTCCATGAGTCTGTTACTTGTTGAGATCCTGGACCACTATACTGTGTCATAAAAACAGGATACTGTTTAGAAGCATCAAAGTTTCTAGGCTTTATCATCCAGCCATTGAGCTTGACTCCTTCAGAAGTTTGAAAATTAAAAAACTCCATCGGTGCTGTACCATGCTGAGCTTGTAATTTTGCTGACCTAGCATTGTCCTCTATAACTCTGATTAGTTTTCCTGATCTGTCAAACACCTTATAGCTCGATGCAGTATTTATATCACTATGAGTTATAACGTTATAGTCGTATGTGCTGCTAAACTGTGCAGAACTGGTTCCATTTTCTTTAGATAGTTTCTTTTTCTTTTTCCCATTTAGACCCACAGAGTAGACATTCTTTACGAGTGCAGACTGCTCAGAGGCTTGGTAGAATACCCTTTTGTTTTTTTCATCTACACCGTAGAAGGATCTTACGTCGTAGTTTCCTTTGGTCAGTTGTTTCTTTACTCTACCCTTCATGTCGTAGAGATAGATGTGGTTGTATCCATCTTTTTCTGAGGTCCAGATAAACTCTTTTCCATTTTTGAGAAAGGTAAGATTATCGGTGATGTCGATGTAGTATTTATTTTTTTCTGTTAAGAGTGTAGTAGTATTACCGTTTTTGGCTCCAGCCAAAAGCAACTCTAAATGACTCTGATGTCTATTCATTTTAAAAACACAAAGCTTATCAGCATCCTGCGTCCATTTTATACGAGGCACGTACATCTCTGTCATATCTCCCATCTGTACTGGCATGGTTTTGTCAGAATCTAGATTATAGATATGTACACTGACGTCAGCATTCTTAGATCCGACCTTAGGATACTTCCATGTTTCATACTCTGGATAGAGCTCTCCTTTATTCAAGGTCATGGTAAACTCAGGCACCTCGGTCTCATCAAATCTTATAAAGGCCACTTTTTTACTATCCGGAGACCAGTTAAAGGCTTTTACAAAGGCAAACTCCTCCTCATACACCCAATCTGTAGATCCATTTATTATTGCATTTTTCTCTCCATCAGTGGTAATCGGAGAAGTCTCTCCAGACGCTATATCGAACCAGTATAAATCATTATTCCATACATAAGCTACCTTGGTCGCATCAGGAGAGAAGGTCGCATACTGGATCTTATCATCTGCATATATAGGAGTTATCGCTTTTGTCTTACGATCATAGACATGGAAATAGGCTCTAGAGCTACGTCTATATATCTGCTCTGACTCTGACTTTATCATGATTTTGGACTCATCCTCAGAAAAAGTATAGCTGCTCATCGTACCACTATAAGTACTGCTTTTGAGGCTTTCTCCTTTAAAAATCTCTTCTACCTGCTCACCTGAGGTCAGATCATGCATCACGATGGCATCTCCCTGACGACGAGTATAATGCTTTCCATCATTCATAAAATTAAAGCCTGGAACAGACCTTGTACCGAAGGAAAAATTCTTCCAGATGTTTTCTAGGGTGATATCTTGCGTTACCGCTGTAGTGGATGGCTGAGCACCGACTGTGTTAAGACTGGATAAGAAAAGACATATTAAGAATAATGGCAATACTTTTGCAGCTTTCATGTAGGTCTGGTTTATATGGCCTCAAAATACGATATTATGACCTCGAGACAACAGAATAGAATAATAACTCTAGACGAATTTATTATAAAAAATGAAAAGAAACACAGTGATGCTACTGGTTCCTTGACTAGACTATTGAGAGACATCGGAATTGCTTCCAAAGTTGTCAATAGAGAGGTAAATAAGGCTGGATTAGTAAATATACTCGGTGATGCAGAGAGCGGTAACGCTTCTGGGGATCAAGTCCAAAAATTAGATCTATTTGCAAATCGTGTCATGATAGAATTTATCCAAAACAGTGGAGAATGTGCCGGTGTAGCCTCAGAGGAGGACGAAAAATGGATAAAACTAAAAACGCTCAAGGCAAAACGTGCTGATTATGTGGTAGTTATGGATCCTCTAGACGGTTCTTCTAACATAGATGTAAATGTATCGGTAGGAACGATTTTCGGTATTTATAAAAAGAAAACGAGGTCTAAGAACGGTGTAGCAGAGAGTGATTTTTTCCAAGAAGGAAATAAACTAGTCGCTTCTGGTTATGTACTATATGGTACCTCTACAATTCTCGTTTATACTACTGGAAACGGGGTAAATGGATTTACACTAGATCCTTCTATAGGTGAATTCTGCTTATCTCATCAGAATATAAAAATGCCAGATTTCGGGATATATTACTCTGTAAATCAAGGGTATTATCAGAAATTTGATCTAGAGGTAAGAAGATATATAGACAACTGTAATGATGAGAATTATCGTCTACGTTATATCGGATCTATGGTATCAGACGTGCATCGTTCTCTATTTAAAGGAGGAATATTTATGTACCCCAATACTAGAAAATATCCTAAAGGAAAGCTAAGATTACTCTATGAGTGTAATCCTATGGCGATGATCGTAGAACAGGCAGGTGGATTAGCTGTAGATTGTCAACTAAATAGAATTCTCGATATCCCAGTAAACGAAATCCATCAAAGATCTACCATCGCCATCGGATCTAAGAAAATGGTCAATGACTTTATAGATCACGTAAAGAAATACTCAGCAGGAGCTTAGGGAAGTTCTTGAAGATTATTTTGTGGAAGTACTTGAGCAGAGGCTTCTTCTCTGGGACTTTTGTCTGTACGTAGTATCAGGGATAGGATAAATATGAGTAAGATAAGCATCATAACTCCCATTATTATGCCTACGACTTCTTCGATAGTATTGGTCTTAGTATCCTCGATGACCTTGTTTTCTATATCGAAAATATTGAGCTTAGATCCGTCATAATCCTTTATACGTTTCTCGACCTTGCGATCTATCATCTGCTGCAATCCATCCTCTCCTATTACTGATAAATGAATGCTTTCTAAGGCGAAATTTAATACTAGGCCTAAAATTACAACTGAACTTCCCGTGACCAGTAGATTTCTAAAACTGGCATACTGATAATAGAGTTTTCTATAATAAAGTAACACCAGTACCAGAGCAACCAATAGTAACAAAACATAATACCCCTCTTTTATATCCAGTCTATCTACCAATATGGTAGGGAGAATGGTAATAGCCCCAATAATTATAGACATCAGTCCGATAAAAGTGATGTGTTTTTTTCTAGTCATCTTTCATCTCTTTTACAATCACGGGTAATTTAAAAGTACTCCAGTAAAGGGAATCAGGAAAAGTAGAGTTGTACCATCCACGTTTAAATTCTATGGTTTGACTGCCTTTAGGCAAATCCAGATTGAGCAGAACACAGTGCAATCCTCTTTCATTAAAGTGTTCGTGATGAGCATGCTTGCATACCATATACTTAGTTATGTCCAGGGTATCTACGTGGACCTTAATCAAGCTCTGTAAGGACTGCAGGACTTTTTTATTTCTGTTTATCTTATAGTCTTCTATGCTTTTGCTTTTTTCTTTCTGTAAAGAATCCACAACCGTATTTATGGAATCTCTCATAAGACTGAGTTTTTTTGCTCTAAGCGTATCATCAGACATAATTTCCTTAGTCATATCTCTGTACTGATTGTACTCCTTACGTAGGGCAAGATACCTGTCTGTATAACTATCTTCTATGGCTATCTTATCCGAGTCCTCTTTAGTCCCATCTCCAAAAAGAGCAAACCGCCACCCTACTTTATAAATTTCTTGGATGCTAAATTTTCTGCTTAATGTAATTCTATCTCGCTCATAAAGTCTCACAAAAAAAGAAAATGCATCTGGCTCTATGGTATAGCTGGATAAAACGAAGGTGTTGCGATTGTCATATTTTATCTGTTTTACTTCATTTGCCGTTTTTCCTTCGAAGTTTTTATCTACTAGGTCAGAATAGGAAGCATTCCTTATAATCAATCCCTCTCTTACTAGCTCTCTGTCTGTATCTAGATGCGGATGTATGTTGGACCCAAAAAGTTTTGGATAGATAACCAGAAGTAAAAAGTAAGGAAAGGATATAAAGAATAACCGCTTAGTGTACTTATTGTCTAAAAAATTATAGAGTAAGGGACGGTATAAAAATGAAAGGGTAAGCCAACCATAAAATTTATATATCGGAGCATAGATTTTTTCTATAATAGGATCATCTATTTTACGTATTCCTCCCAGAGATATAAAATCTATAAGGACTACTAAACCCAACAAAACATATATCATGGTAATACCCATAAAAATATATTCTGACCAATGGCCCCAGAGATCATAGCTGTTAACAATAGCCTCAGGTATACTAGATACCATGACAAATATTATCACAGAAATAAAAAACAGAAAGAGTAGAAAGGTAAAGGAGAACAATACGCTACAGATTTTCTCTAGATTTTCTATAAAATCGTCATAGCTGCCTACGTTTTCTCTGAGATAATTTTCAAAATAGGAGGTATAGCCGAGTTGATCATATTCTATATCATTAGATACATATCTCAGACCGATGGCTCCGATCCATAATGCTCTTAAAATAACATGGATGAGTAGGTTTACAAAAAATATTCTCCACCCGATGGTCATCAATGATTCGAAGAAAAACAGAAAATTTTCTGACTTACCAGAAGAACTAGCAGTGAGGGTACTTATCTTAAAATCTATAATAAGCCCATAACTATTATATATCCCGAATAGTGCAAAACCAGAAATAAGCAACTCCAGTTGCCAGCTTTCTTGCTGTAATTTCTCTAGCCACTCTTTAAAAAAACCGGTAGTTGATGATTTGGGTTCTTTGCTCATAAATACTTAGTAAAAGTCTTACCTAGTAATTTGTATTAGTAATATAAGTAGAATGAATCAATCGGTAATATTTCTCAAAGCTAAAATCAATAATTGATTGCTTATTTTTGAAAAGATTTGGTTTACACTTTACTGTAAACTGTAAACTGTACAAGTGGAGATATTTTACCTAAACCGTATAAAAATGAAAAAGCTGAATCCGAGAGGATTCAGCTTATTTCTTAAAAAACCAGTATTCATGAAAAGACATATATAAGACACATGTGGAGAACATAAACCCCTACGGTTTTATAAAATTTATTAGTAATATAAATTTATATATATGTAGCAAGTTGATTTACAGCAGATTACTGCAACATCTAAACTCAAAAAAATATTGCTAGTCTACTTGTCCAGCAGTCTAAACCCTACACCATGGACATTTTCGATTTTCAAAGAGGCATCTCCTTTTAGGTATTTGCGTAAGCGACTGATAAATACATCCATGCTCCTACCTAGGAAATAGTCATCCTCTCCCCAGAGCTCTTTTAGAATCTGACTCCGTTTTAGGATTTGGTTTTTGTGGAGGATGAGCATTTTTAAAAGATCTCCTTCTTTCTGAGTTAGGCTCTTAGATTCTTTCTCCAGGGTGAGGCTAAGGTTAGTATGATCAAAGGTGTAGTTGCCTATGTTTAAAAGATTGGCATCTGGATTACTTATAAATTTTCTACGCAGAAACACTTCTATTTTAAGCACCAGCTCTTCTATACTAAATGGCTTAGTGATGTAATCATCTGCTCCGATTTGTAGACCTTTTATGCGATCTTCTTTTAAAGACTTGGCAGTTAGAAAAAGTATTGGAATCTGAGTATTGGCCTTGCGTATCTGATCGGCGAGCTGATACCCATCCATTTCAGGCATCATCACATCTAGGATGCATAAATCATAACTCGATTTTTCAAACATTCCCAATGCTTCTTTTCCATCTGTTGCATGATGTACCTCATAACCATTGAGCTCCAGGTTATCTTTAGTGATAAAACCCAGTGTGGCATCATCTTCTGCGTATAAAATTTTTGCTTTGGTATCCATACTTATTAGCTATTCATTTTTATGGAAACAGTAGTACCCTTTCCTTCCTTAGATTGTATATCTAGCATCCAGTTATGAGCTGCACATATCTTACTTACGTAAAACAATCCTAGACCAAAACCTTTTACATCATGCAAGTCACCAGTATGCACCCTATAAAATTTTTCCCCTATCCGAGCCAGATTTTCTTTGCTTATCCCGATACCGTTATCCTTAATCGACATAGTGCAGAATCGACCACGATTAGTTGTAGTAATTTCTATAGCAGGAGTTTCTTTACAGTATTTGATGGCATTGTCTAGCACATTTGCGATTACATTAGTCAGATGCAAACGGTCTGCATATATCTGCTCTATAGATTCATCCAGATCTAGTTTTATGTCTACTTGATTTTGATTCAGCTTAGCTTTTTCTGCTCGAAGTGTCGATTGTATAATGTCATTAAGATTTACAGATTCTTTATTGACTTGGAAACCATCCTTTTCACTTTTGGCGAGATTGAGGACCTTTTCTACCTGATCGTTTAGTCGCTGATTTTGTTCTTTTATGATTCCTGCATAGTGATGTAGGCGTTCGTTCTTTTTTATCTCCTCATTGTTTAGAAAGGCTTCTGAGGCAATTTTTATAGAAGATATAGGAGTCTTAAACTCATGGGTCATATTATTTATAAAATCTGTCTGCAGCTCAGATAGTCTCTTCTGCTTCAGAATCACCCACATCGCATAAATAAAAAACAAACAGGCCAGTAAGGCTATTCCATTAAAGAGAATGGTCTGCCTCAGATTACTCAGTAGATAAGAATTTTTCTCTGGAAACTTTACCTGGAAGTAGTAAACCAGATCATCGAACTTACGCAGAGCTATTTTATCAGCAGGCTTATCGTCTAGCTCTTCCTCAGGACGGCAGCAGTTTCCATACACCAGATTATCATTAAAACAATCATAGACGGCATACTCTACCTCTGTATCTATAGACTGAGCAGATAATTCCTGCAAGAGATAATCCTCTAGTACGTTTACATCTATCGCACTATTGATATTTACTGTATAGTGATTAGAAGCTCGACGTTTTATGAGTTCGTTTTTTGGGAGTTCGGATTCGTTAAATACGGCATATTTTTCTGCTACTTTTCTCAGGGCTATCATAGCCGACTGGTGGAACTCCTCGTCTTTTAAATCATAGCTCTTTATCGTCCAGTAGCTCTGTACAAAGACGATTCCTAGGATAGCGAGACCTCCTAGTACAATGAGTGACCTTATTAATCGATTAGACATATTTTATATACGGCAAATTTACGACCTATCGGAGTTAGAAAATTTTTAATAACAAGGTGTTAACAGGTTTTCGAAGGTATTGAGGTTTTAAGGTATCGAGGTTTTGAGGTCCTATGGTTTGGTGCAGGGTTTAAGGAATAAGGAGCAGGGTCCAAGGTGTAGGGTTTTGAGGTATTGAGGTATTGAGGTGCAAAGGTCTAAGGGGTCAGAGGCTCAAAGGTCTAATGTCCGGTTTAAGGAGTAAGATTGCAGAGTTCTTGAATTTGTATTTGTACTTGAACTTGTACTTGTGTTTGCATTTGAATTTGAATTTGACGCTTGAGTTTGAATTTGATTATTGAATTTGGATATTTGTGGGAGCTATGGTAAATCGGTTTTTAAGTCTGGTGCTTTTTATGGGTTGTGCTCTTTTGGCTTTAAGCCAAAATGGAACTAATCCACTAGATATTAAGGGTCGAGATGCAGATCCTAGTATTGTACAAGACTCGGTCTATCAGGAAGCTATCCAGTCTATAAGTAATGATAATGCGAGTCCTGCTGAAAATGCTCGAGCAAAAAATCCCTTCGATGTATCTCATATTCCACTTAAAAAATCCGAAGTAAGGCCTAAACGTAGAACTCCTGATCAGAGTAGCTCCGGAATGACGGACTTCCTATTCTGGGTGGTGCTCGGATTACTGGTGTTTTTTGCTGGGATTATGTTCTTTTTTAGAGAGAATATATTCGGTCTGATCCGCCCCATATTGAATTCTAATCTGCATAGTACGCTCAATCGAGAGAGCAGAGGAGGTCGGAATCCGATGTTTATCAGTTTATATCTGTTCTTTTTGCTCAATGCTGGAGTATTTATTTATCACCTTCTAGCCTATCTCAATATCTCATTTACGGGAATCCAGTCATGGTTTTATATCATAGGTGGTATTGCGGCAGTATATTCTATAAAACATATAGGCATATACTTCCTTAAATGGGTCTTTCCACTCCAGAAACCGCTATCTAACTACGGTTTTGCGGTAGTAATGTTTAATGGGATAGTAGGCATCTTTCTGCTTCCTGTCAATATATTACTGACTTATGGAGCACAGAACTGGCACAAAACCTTCCTGATTGCAGGGGTCGTAACTATAGTAATAATATATCTCCTACGACTTTTTAAGGGTTTTATATTAAGCTCGAGAGTCAGCTCTAACAATATTTTTCATTTTTTTCTGTACCTTTGTGGCTCTGAAATCGCCCCAATAGCGTTGATTTATGGAATGATAAATCATGGATTTTGATCGATTTGTGAACTTAAAGGAATCTCAACTTATGGCATCTAATACCACTGAGCACATTGAGAGTTTTAAGGAAATTAAAAGCATCCTTATTTCTCAGCCCAAGCCCGAACGTTCTCCCTACTTCGATATTGAAAAAAAATGGAATCTCAAGATAGATTGGAGGCCATTTATTCATGTAGAGAAAGTAACTAGTAAGGAGTTCCGTAAATATAGAATTAGACCAGACGAGTACTCCTGCGTAATCTTTACTTCTAAGAACTCTATCGAGCACTTCTTTAGAATGTGTGAGGATCTGAGATCACCGATGTCTAGTGATACTAGATACTTCTGTCTCACGGAGGCTGTGGCCAATTATTTACAGAAATTTATCGTCTATCGTAAGCGTAAAGTCTTTGTAGGTGTACGTAAGATCAAAGATCTAGAAACTGCTCTTAAGAAATTTAAAGCAACAGAAAACTTCTTACTACCCTGCTCAAATCTAGGAGCTAAGGAGGTTGTTTCTTACCTAGAAGAAAACGAGTATGACTTTAAGGATGTAGTCATGTATAAAACTGTGGCTAGCGATCTATCTGATTTGAGTGATGTTACCTATGATGTGCTAGTATTTTTTAGTCCGCTAGGAATCCATTCTCTATATGAGAATTTTCCTGAGTTTAAACAGAATGAAACTCGTATGGCTGTATATGGCAAGACCACGACTAAGGCAGTTCTAGATAAAGGACTTATCGCCAATATCGTCGCACCAGCCCCAGAAACTCCTTCTATGTCAGGAGCACTTAAGGCTTATTTAAAGAAGTCCAACAAAGCATAATACCGCGAAACCACTAGCTGATTTACTGAGAGGATTCCAGATAGATGAGGATTTCCTAGCTACGAGGTCTAAGCTCTCTCCTATCCCTATACAACATTATAAAAAGCCGACCAGTGGCTACATAGAAGCCGCAGTCCTTGCAATTCTAGTCCCTAAATCTGATGGCTGGAATCTAGTGTACATGGAGCGTACCTCTAGATATCCTGCTGATAAACATGCAGGTCAGATAAGCTTCCCAGGAGGTAGAAAAGAGGATAATGAGACGATTCTAGAATGTGCTCTCAGAGAAACCCATGAAGAAATAGGAATCGAGGCTTCTGAGATAGAAGTACTCGGTAGCTTGTCAGAATTGTACATCGGAGTTAGTAATTTTTTAGTTTATCCTTATTTGGCTATAGCCAAAAATGAACTCGTCTACACACCAGAAGTAGAAGAAGTACAATCTATTATCGAGTCTCCGATCGACTATCTATTCCATCCAGATACGGTAAAACAAAAGGACATAACAGCTGGAAAGCGTACCCTTAAAAATGTTCCTTATTACGACTTACACGGCAAAACACTCTGGGGAGCAACGGCCATGATTACCTCTGAGATACTCGCTCTCATTAAGAAACACTCTTAGACGGCTCCTTAAATACCCAAAATTTCTGTAAAGTATAGTTAAACCCAAAGGCTACTATACCATCTATAATCAACTTGCTAATTCTATAATCTAGACCGATAATATCAGTAAACACAAAGGTTCCCGAAGACTTAAGAATTATACTACCCATAGAAACGATTGCATATTTTCCAAACTGAGAAGCAATCCCTTCTTCTTTTGCACTAAAAGCCCAAGTCCTACTAATGCTATAGTTTATCACAGCACCCACCAGCCCTCCGATTACAATACCAGGAATGTAGTGCATACCGAGTAACTCGACACAGGCCAGCATAATGAGATAATCACTTATCCCTCCGATAAAAGCAGAAAACTGAGCTCGTATAAATTGCATTAAGCTGTTTTTAAACTCTTCTCACTTAAGTCTCTAACATCTCCTGCTTTAAGTACACCGATAGAATCAATTGTATTAAATACCACAAGCAATACTGTCCCAATCATCCCAAATCCAAGTAAAATATATGGAAACAATATTTCTAAAAATAGCACGGCACTTAATACTATCCTCAACTCGGTCGGGCCGAAGTAATTAGAATCGATGATGTACTGGTTATTGATTTTATATCTCAGCAAGGCAATAATCATCGCTCCTCCATATGCCGCTACAAATAGAAATGCGACAAAGTTGTAGTAAGGAAAATAGAAATAAAACCCTAGACCGATAATAATGATAGCTAGCCAGTCTGCATGTATATCGAGTGCCCAGCCGTACCATTTACGAGGGGTATTACGATAATAAGCGATTCTCCCATCTAAAGAATCTCCAAACCAATGAATCGCCAAGCCCAATATGGAAAGTAGCAGAAACAATTTATCGATCTTAGCCAACTGCAGTCCAAAAAATACAACCACTGCTCCGAATACTCCGAAAGCAGTAAGCATATCAGGGGTTACCCAGCGAGGCATTATCTTGCATAAGTAGGAAATGGTGGTATACTCAGCGTTTTTTAAAAAGTTGGATCTTTTGCGGTCACTCTTGATTGAAGGTTTAGAACTTTCATTAGAATTCATTACTAAATATTTTATCTACAATGTAGTAGTGGAATCAAGTTAAAAGTGGCATTAAAAGTGAAATCCAATTCCGTGATACTACGATATGTTAGAAATCGTCGATTATATGGCTGCAATGTTTACATAATGTGAATTACACTACGCATATTTTACATTTCGTAAACCTTGAGCTTTTGCACTAAGCTAGGTGGTATGACCTAGAATGAAAAAAGTCAAGTAGACTTTGAATTATGCCATTAGCTTTTAATTTTCAGATTGATCTGTTGAGGAGTCCTTGAATTTAATCTTAATGCAGGGATAGTTATATTCGGATTGAGGGAATTTCATATCAAATAAAACTTTACAAGTATTTCGTGCCCAGGTGGTAACCACACTTGGAGGTTTGTTGGCAATACTCTTAAGTTTTGAGATTTGACTTTCTGTAAGTTGCTCAGTTTTTAGACCTCTAACACTCTGTATAAGTTCTATATCAGCAAATTTTTCAAGCTGATCATTAGATTGGTTTTTAAGTCCATTCACAAAATCTCTATATGCAGCTTCTCCTTCCTTATCGTAGATAGCCGCTCCTAAATAAAAATTTGAATTGCCTCCTCTGGATTGGGACAACCAGAATTTTCTTTGTTCGTGGCCATAAGCCTTTTCCATGCCTCTACGGACGATGGTGGATCTGACTCCTCCATAACTAGAGCCTTTACTTCTTAGCTTACGAACTCTTGCCACTGCCTTATCTGCATTTCTTATTTTTTCCATATTGCTCTCTGTGAAGTTATCACAGGATATTATTTTACTTATTCTGTCATTTGTCAAAGCATGCCCATTTTGTATCAGAATGTAAATAATCTCCTCCTCTCTAAAGTGTTCTGAATGATCTAAGAATGTAATCAGTGTTTTATGGGAGAGATACGGGGAAAAATTGTCTAATACTTCTATTACAAATGCTGGCTGTTTTTGGCTTCTAGTCCGTATTGCACCTAGTATAAATGGAGTATTTCCAGCGTCCATTAATTGATTGAA
>CAZDWO010000075.1:0-17813 GCA_964509175.1 uncultured Saprospiraceae bacterium | reverse complement strand
GTCTTCTAATCGGCTTAGTTTATAAAGAAGTGTGATGGAGGTATCTACTTCGTATTCTGTATCCTTCCGTAAGGTCAGCTGATTTAGTTGCCATTTTAGATTATCGATATCGTTTGTCATAGAAATCAAACTCAGACTGTCTCTGGCTGCATCTACCTCGGCATTTAGCAAATCTACTTTATTGCTATTTCCGTACTGATAAAAAGTTTTTTCTCTTCTGTATCGTTCTCTAGAAATGTCCAGTGACTCCTCTAAAAGATCCACATTAAATAAACCCTGAGCAATGTTATAATAGAGCTGTGATGCGGTAAATCTGATTTGCTGATTTAGATTTTCTAACTGTGCTTCTGTAGCACTTAGATTCATTTTATTTCTGTCATTTCTGATATTCCGCTGGCCACCATCATAGAGTAGATAGGAAGAGCTCAGGTCGATGTTGGCATTAAAGGCTTGGATGTTTCTGATATTGAGATCAGGGAAATTAAAATTAAACACTGTCCTCACTCCAGATAAGGAATAGGCTGCTCCAGCATTTACTGCCAGCGTCGGCATATATCCCTGATTATACTTAGAGGTCAGCACCTTTGCAGATTCTATATTTTGTCTAGCCGTTTTTAAATCGTAATTGTTCTCCTCTAGAGAGGATAGCACTGCATCTATGGATAGTAGCTCCTGTGCTAACACATATGACTGGCAGTTTACTAGAATAAATAAGCTAGTAAAAAATACAAGTACCTTATTCATAATCAAATTCTTTTAGATTTTCTCTCTCCTGAAATGCTCCTTCTAGCTCATGACGTTTTGGCTTTACGCCATTATAAAACCATGACCATAGATACTTTATATCATTACTCAGATAAATCAAAAGAGGCAACATATATAGCGTGAGGAAGGTAGCTATTCCGATACCATAGGCTATAGAAATGGCCATCGGAATCAGAAACTGAGCCTGAAAACTTGTTTCAAAAATAAGAGGTGCTAAACCTGCAATGGTAGTAATCGAGGTCAGAAAGATTGCTCTAAATCTAGATAAGCCTGCTGTATATATGGCTTTATCAAAGGAGTATCCATCCTTTATAAAGGAGTTGTATTTTACAATGAGCACTAGACCATCATTTACCATAATACCGATGAGTGCTATTATCCCTAGCATCGATAATATATTTATAGGAAAGTTATGTATCTCATGACCCCAGCCTACTCCGATCATACTAAATGGTACCATGATTAATATCAATATCGGCTGTATGTAAGATCGGAAGGTAAAAGCTATGATTGCATAAATCAACATCAGTATAATAGGTGCTACCTTTTTAGCAGATACTTGAAATTTAGTAGCTTCTCTATTCTGTCCTTCGTACAAGGGTTTTACTGAGGGATACTTTGTGAGTAGTGTAGGCATAAAATCTGCCCTTAAATTATTGAGGATATCTGGAGCAGAATCTTTGTTATTTACTAGGTCTGCAGATACTTGTATTTCTCTTTGTCCATCGAGGTGATTAATGGCAACTTCTCCTCTCGCTATATCAAAATTAGCAACCTCACTCAGAGGAATACGGGTTCCATTAGGAGCTAGTACTTCCATGTTATTGAGGTCATTTAAACTATTCCTTCCATCGTTATCAAACCTCACATAAACTCTTACCTCATCTCGACCTCTCTGAAATCTCTGTGCTTGCCTCCCAAAAAATCCTGACCTCACTTGAGTTATTAAACTCTCTAATGTAAATCCTAACGAATAAGCATTTGGCTTTAGCTCAAGCTTAACCTCCTTAATACCGAGAGGATCATTATCGCTGATGTCTTTTAGTTGTGATAAGGACTTCAGTTTTACTTTTAGTTCTTCTTTGGCTGATTTTAGTTCGGTGATATTATTACCCGTTAGAGAAATAGAAATAGGGCTTCCGCCAAAATTAGTGTTAGACCCAAAGGTCAATTGTTCTACACCAGGAATAACTCCTACTCGTTCTCTTATATTATTAGAGACCACATCTGCAGCTACATCTCTGGCTTCTCCAGGCAATAGATTTATGGTCAGCGAGGCAGTACTAGAACCAGGTCCTATTCTTCTAACTGTATTCTTTATTACATCCAGATTCCCTGTCTGTTTTTCGCTTAATTCATTGTTGGCTTGCCAGACTTGATCTTCTATGGATTTTATGATATCGTTGGTTATCGTTTCATTTGTTCCTTGAGGCATTTTGAGATTTATGCCTATCACATCACTGGCGATGGATGGAAAGAAGGTAAATCTTATTTTCCCTCCTTCGATGGCAGCAAAGGTGATCATGAGTAAAGAAATGGGAATTGCAAAGCCAAAAATTCTATTATCGATAATAAATCGTAGCGAAGGAGCGTACAAAGTATCTCTTACCCATTTTAGTAATTTATCTCCATATCTATTAATTGCGAAGCTTCCACCCTCCTTCTTCAGAGCATTAGAATGTGCAAGGTGAGCAGGCAGAATTAATAGTGCTTCCACCAGAGAGATTCCTAAGGTCAGAACTACGACTGCTGCTACCTCTCCGAAAAAATCACCAACACGACTATCTAGAAAAAAGAAGGTAGAAAAGGCAATCACCGTAGTCAGTATTGCTGATATGATGGCTGGCAATACATTCATCGTTCCATCTATGGCAGCTTGTATGGGCGACTTGCCTTTTTCGTATTCATTATAGATGTTTTCTGCTATTACGATTCCGTCATCTACCAGTATTCCGATGACTATAATCATGGCAAATAGAGATAAAACATTTATCGTTATCCCGAAGTACGGAGCAAAAATAAACATCCCCAAAAACGATATCGGCAGTCCAAAAGCTACCCATAAAGCCAACGTAGGTTTTAAAAATATAGAGAGCAATAGCAATACTAGAAATATTCCTATGAGGCCATTCTCCTGTAATAATTTTGTTCTTTGCTTAAGTGTAATAGAGGAATCTCTTCCGACATTGAGTTGAGCATTGCCACTCTTCATATTGTACTCTTCCATGTATGCGAGGACACTATTGGCATTGATAATAAGGTCTTCACTATTGGTTGCAAAGACATCGAAGGAAATGGCCGGATTTCCATTAAAATAAATACGGTCAGGATTTTCTTCCCATTTTTCTTTTACTGTGGCTAGGTCTTTTAGATACAAGATATTCCCTGATGCATCAGATCTTACAACGATATTCTCAAAGTTCAGAGCATTATAATACTTGTTGTTTGCTCGTATGAGGTATTCTTCTTGTTCCGTTTTTATAGATCCTCCTGTAGATAGAATATTAGTTTGAGCAACCGCATTAGCGACTTGGTCGAAGGTTAGATTATAGGCTTTGAGTTGATGATCCTTAAGGGCTATTTCTATTTCTTCATTTGGGAAACCACTAAGGGTAAGCTGAGAAATACCAGGTATAGACCTTATGTCATTTTCTATATCTCTAGCCAGTTTCTTCAGCGTACGCAGATCCATGTCTCGACCACTCAGGGTAAAATTTATGGCTAGCTGTATGCTCTCTACCTTTGAGACTACAGGTGGTTCCATCCCACTCGGGAAATTAGGGACACGGTCTACTGCATTTTTTACATCTGCCAGAACGACATCGATGTCAAAATCTTTAAGAATCTCTACAGATATCGTCGCTGCATTTTCTGAAGACACAGAGGTCACTCGATCTATTCCGACTAGACCTTTAAGGTTGTCTTCGATTTTAAGTACTATGCCTTCTTCTATCTCATTAGGTGCTGCACCGAAATAACTGATTTGAATATTGATTATCTCTGAAGGAACGAGCGGAAAGAAGGAAGACTTTAGATTCTTAAGTCCCATGTAGCCAAATACAAAGAAGCCCAATATCATAACATTGGTAGCAACCGGATACTTAATAAAAAAGGAAATGAGTTTTTTCATATCAGTTTATTCTGATACGTTTAGAGGATTCACTTTCATACCATCGTAGGCTCCAGATACAGAATTATTGAGCAACCACATGCCTTGTTCTAGTCCTTTTACAAAAACTGTTTTATCCGCAACATGCATTACATCTATGGCTTGCTTTCTAAGCAGGCTGTCCTTGACGATAAAGACGAACTTATCATCGATTAGTAGGTTACGAGATATTTCTGCTACATTTTTTAGTTTAGTAGTAGTGATGTCTGCATTT
This sequence comes from uncultured Saprospiraceae bacterium, assembly GCA_964509175.1. GTDB lineage: Bacteria > Bacteroidota > Bacteroidia > Chitinophagales > Saprospiraceae > JAHDHU01. The sequence goes on along the minus strand of CAZDWO010000075.1, from coordinate 13,665 downwards.
AAAAACATGCCTTCTCGCAGGTCCTTGCCTCTAAGTTCTACGATTGCCAGTGCAGATTGGGATTGAGCATCTATTACATTATTTATCCTAGTGAGCTTACCAGTCCACGATTTGGATTGGTCACCATTGGTCAGCTTTACTGACTTCCCTACTTTTATACGTTCTAATTCTAAAGGACTAATCTTTACCTCTAACTCATAAACAGATGGGTCTATAAATGTCCCGAGCGTCTGACCAGCATTTATCATCGCTCCTTTATCGACATTGTTTTCGGTAAGTATTCCACTAAAAGGAGCTCTAATCGTATAGTAAGAATTCTGAACCTCATCAGCTTTTATATCATAATACTGGGTAATAATATTCTGAGAATTTATAAATGCCTTTTCTCTCTCACTAGTGGTCTGAGGTAATTCTTTTAAGGTTCTATTTACATCAAAACCATTAATGTATGCATTCCACTTATCAAAGGCCTCTGGATAATCAAACTTAAGGTTTCCTAGAATCGAAGTCAGACTTTGCAGAAGAGCAGCCTTCGAAGCTCTAAGATTAGCTAGATATTCCTGGTTATCTATGCTAACCAAAACTTCATCCTTCTTAAAATATACACCTGCTCTAAATGGTTTATCGCTTTTTTCAAATAGTCCCTGTGTTCTACTTACTAGCTGGACCGTATTTTTTGCCATGAGCGTACCGTTAGATTGTATCTCTACCGTAGATTCTGATAAGGAAACTGGAGCATACACCACATTCGTGATGTTACTGATAGCTTTCTTTTGTGGTTTTTCTTTTCCTACCTTAAGTATTCCAGAGTAGTAAGAGGCAAAGGCCAATAAGAGGATTCCTATTACAGACGAAATTATTCGCTGGCGTAAGCGAGGATGTCTATCTGTCATTTAAGTTGTCTTTTTTAAATTTCGTGAGTCAAAACTAGTAAATGAAACGCATCTATATGTCAGATGTTCTTGATAGTTGGGTAAAGCTTTCATTTACATTAATAATATAATCTCACCTATGGACAGCTGTCCATATAGTCTCGGAGACAGATGTCCATTTTATTGGAGTTAATAATTTAAAAATTGGTTAATCTATCGTCACACTAGATAATTGCAACTTACTTTTATATCATAAAAATTACTTGCATGCGATTTCTTCCTTTATTATTCTTAACACTTATAATTTTTGCTTGCAAATCAGACCCAAAACCTGCTACGGTAATCGATAGTAGTGGTGATGCCATTCTAGACCAGATGACCGCAGACATTACCGATCGGCCTGACAACCCTAATAATTACTATACTCGAGCCAAATATCTATATGAAGTAGAAAACTACGACCGAGCTCTTCAAGACATGCATAAAGCCATGTCCATAGATTCTACCAATGCGGATTATTTCCACCTCATCTCTGATATTTTTCTAGATTATTATAAATCTAATAAAGCTCTGCAAGCGATGAATGCTGTAGTAGAATTATACCCTAGAAGGATTCCTTCGTTACTTAAGTTGTGTGAGCTAGAACTTATTTTACAACAGCATGATAATTCTATCGGTACGATTAATAAAATTCTAAAGTATGATCCTCAAAATGCGGAGGCATACTTTATGCTCGGAATGAACTTTAAGGAACTCGGGAATAATCAAAAGGCTATAAATAGTTTTCAGACTGCTGTCGAAAATGATCCAGAACTTATAGATGGATGGCTTCTTCTGGGAGAGCTATATGAGCTGCAGAAAGATACCAGAGCACTCAATTTCTATAATAATGCAGTAGAGGTAGATCCACAAAATATTACTGCTCTACATAGTAAGGCCTATTATCTCCAAAACCATGGAAAAATAGAAGAAGCACTAGAAATCTATAATGACATCATTGCAATAGACCTAGAATATAAAGATGCTCATCTAAACAAAGGGATTCTCTACTTAGAGAAAAAGGATACTGAAAAGGCTTATGAAGAGTTTAACATTCTATGCAAGCAGCATCCGACTTATCATCTAGGATTCTACTATCGTGGTATCGTACATGAGCTTAAAAGTGATACGGCTTCCGCCAAAGTAGATTATCAGAATGCGATTAATCTGAAGTCCGATTTTGTTAGGGCGGAAGAGGCATTGGCTGCATTGAAGGATTCTTAGGGTTCTTAAGGGCTCTTTTAAGATTCACCACAGATTTCTCAGATTATCACAGATTAGATTAGTTCAATGAGCTCTGCTTTGAAGGTGGACTGACTTCTAGTACCATCCCTCTTTTTATAGCACCATAGCCTTCTTATTAATATGACACTAAAAGCAATTTTGGCTCAAGCCGAAAAGAAGGCCTAAAATAAAGTGTCTTAATGTTATACATATTATGATTTTTTATAATATATTAGAGTTTTATTTACTCAATTAATCGACGACTATGGCTATATTAAAAGTAATTGAAGTTTTAGCTAACTCAACAAAAAGCTGGGAAGATGCAACAGCAACCGCAATAAAAAGAGCATCAAAATCTGTAAAAAATATTAAATCTGCCTTTGTTCAGAGCCAATCTGTAACTGTAGTAGGTAGTAAAATAAAAGACTACAGAGTCAACGTTAAAATCACTTTTGAAGTAAAAGCTTAAGCTTTACTCATTATGTGACGCTAAGAAAAAAGGCTGTCGACTAGGTTTAACCGCAATTTTCCCTTAATAATATCTGAACAATATTAAGGCAGCCTTTTTTCTTTTTTATCTCTCCTTTTTCTTCTCTCTTACAACTTCTTCTTCCATTAATATTTTCTTCTCTCTTATCGATTAATCATAAAAAAGGTATAGGTCTTTTTACCTTTACTGACTTATTTATTCTAGTAAACGAGGATTATGATAAGTATTACTTTTCCAGATGGTAACATAAGAGAGTATAAGGATGGCTCTACTGCTCTAGAAATCGCAACTTCCATTAGTGAAGGATTAGCCAGAAATGTCCTATCCGCTAAGGTCAATGGAGAAATCTGGGATGCTACCCGTCCTATTACCTCCGACGCAACTCTTAGTTTATATACCTTTAAAAATCCAGAGGGTCAGGCAAGTTTCTGGCACTCGTCCGCTCACCTATTGGCGGAAGCCATAGAAGCTTTATATCCTGGAACTAAGTTCGGAATCGGTCCTGCAATCGATAATGGTTTTTATTACGATATCGATACTGGGGATAAATCTTTATCTCTGGATGATCTAGGAGCGATAGAAAATAAAATACTGGAACTGGCAAGAGAAAAAAATCCATTTACCCGTAAGGAGGTTTCTAAAAGTGATGCTCTCTCCTACTTTAAAGAAAAAAACGATGAGTATAAAGTAGAGTTACTAGAGGATCTAGAAGATGGTTCTATTACTTTTTACGAACAAGGAAATTTTACCGATCTCTGTAGAGGACCACATATCCCACATACGGGTTTTATAAAAGCGGTAAAACTTACTAAGGTAGCCGGAGCATACTGGAGAGGTGATGAGACAAGGAAACAGATGACTCGTATCTACGGTGTTACTTTCCCTAAACAAAAAGAACTAAAAGAACACCTAGCTCTAATCGAAGAGGCTAAGAAAAGAGATCATAGAAAACTCGGAAAAGAACTAGAACTATTTATGTTCTCGCAGAGAGTGGGTTCTGGACTTCCTATATGGTTACCCAAAGGAACACAGCTAAGAGAACGTCTGCAAAACTTCCTCAGAGAGGAACAAGAAAAACGAGGCTACAAAATGGTAGTCACTCCACACATCGGAGCCAAAGAATTATACGAGACTTCTGGCCACTACGCTAAGTATGGAGAAGACAGTTTCCAACCGATAACGACTCCTAGAGACGGAGAAGAGTTCCTCCTAAAACCGATGAATTGTCCTCATCACTGTGAGATATTTGCAAATGCTCCTCACTCTTACAAGGAGTTGCCTCTCAGAATCGGAGAGTTCGGTACTGTATATAGATATGAGCAGAGTGGAGAGTTACATGGTCTATCGAGAGTAAGAGGATTTACTCAGGATGATGCACATATTTTCTGTACTCCCGAGCAGGTAAAAGGAGAATTTCTAGATGTGCTAGATCTGACGACTCATGTCTTGAATAAAATGGGTTTTGAGAATTTTACCGCTCAGATATCTCTCCGTGACCCTAATACTCCAGAAAAATATCTAGGTACTACAGAAAACTGGGACATGGCAGAACAGGCCATCATAGATGCTACTGCGGAAGTAGACTTAGAAACGGTTATCGAATATGGTGAGGCTGCTTTCTACGGTCCTAAGCTAGACTTTATGATTAAAGATGCATTGGGCAGATCATGGCAGCTGGGTACGATTCAGGTAGATTATAATTTGCCGATAAGATTTGAGCTAGAATATACTGGAGCGGATAATAAACCACATGTACCGGTTATGATACACCGAGCTCCATTCGGGTCTTTAGAACGATTTATTTCGATTCTTATCGAACATACAGGTGGTAAGTTTCCATTATGGCTTGCTCCAGATCAGTTTGCCTTACTACCGATATCAGATCGTCTAAACGATTACTGTAAGGAGGTACAAACAGAGCTGGCCCAGCACGACATCAGAGGATTTATAGATACTCGTACTGAGTCTATCGGAAGAAAAATCAGAGATACTGAACTAAAGAAAGTACCTATTATGCTTATCATCGGTGATAACGAAAAAGAGGCCAATCAAGTTTCTGTACGTATGCAAGGAGATGGTGATAAAGGAGCAATGTCTGTGAGTGATTTTGTGGCTTACTTTAAGGGGCTTATTGGGGAGTAAGTTGGGAGGTTTTAAGGTGTTGAGGTGTTGAGGCTTTAAGGGGTAAAGTGTTAGAGGGGCAAAGTATTTCTTGGCTTTTACTTTTTCTTGTTTTTTCTAGGGTCTAGCCCAAATAATCTGTCTGAAAAGAAACTAATTATTGCTACTATCGTTGTTACAAATCATTAAACAATATTTGTTTGAATAATATACTTGTAGAAAATCCATTACTGTTACTTTTCATTGTAGCCTCTCTAGGTTATCTGATAGGTACAATTAAGATCAAAGGAAGCTCTCTCGGAGTGGCAGCAGTACTTTTTGTGGGTCTTGGCTTTGGAGCATTGAATAAAGACTTTGCCATACCTGATGTGGTATTTTCTCTCGGTCTAGTACTCTTTGTCTATTCTATCGGTATAAGTTCAGGACAGGCCTTTTTTAAGTCTTACAAGAAGAATGGATTAAGAGATTTTATATTCATTCTATTTATGCTGATTATCTCAGGGGTAATTACTGTAGCACTGAGTTATCTGCTCGGCATAGATGCGGCTAAGATAACGGGTATATATGCAGGTAGTACTACCAATACACCAGCTCTTGCAGGAGTACTTGACTATATGCAAGGAAATGGATTGGGTGATAGTCTAGATAGTAAGAATGTAGTGGTCGGATATTCTTATAGTTATCCGATGGGAGTTCTGGGAAGTATCATCGCCATAATTCTAGTACAGCAGATTATAAAAATAGACTTCGATAAAGAAAAAGAATTACTCGCTAAGGACTATCCTATCGGAGAAGACCTCACTTCTAAGACCATAGAAATTCTAAATGATGAGGCTATCGGAATCGAACTAAGAGATCTTTTAAAATCTCAAAAGTGGAATGTAAAATTCGGTAGAATGAATGCCTCCTCTGGTCAAATGCAACTGACCAATTATTCCAAAATGTTTGAGAAAGGAGATCAGGTGCTTGCTGTAGGTTCTAAAATAGAATTGCTCAGAGTGGCAAAATTTATGGGTCGAATAAGTGATAAAAAACTATCATGGTACAGAGAAGATTATGACTCTAGACGTATCTTTCTATCCAACCCTAGACTTGTAGGTAGATCGCTAGCCTCTCTTAACCTAGATGAAAAATACGGAACCATCATTACACGTATCCGTAGAGGAGATAATGACATGATCGCTAAGGGAAGCACAGTCTTACAACTCGGAGATAGAATTCGTTTTGTAGCAAGAAGACAAGACCTTAAGGCTTTGGCCAAATATTTTGGAGATTCTTATCAGCAAGTGAGTCAGGTAAATTTATTTTCATTTGGTCTGGGAATAGGTATAGGATTGCTTCTAGGACTTATCGAGATAAACCTTGGAGATGCTTTTTCTTTTAAACTGGGATATGCTGGTGGACCACTTATCGTCGGACTCTTACTCGGTGCACTCGGTAGAACAGGACCACTAGTATGGACACTGCCCTATAGTGCAAACGTCACTCTACAACAAATTGGACTTATATTCCTACTCACCGCTGTAGGTGTAAAATCTGGAAATAGCTTTGTGGAGAGTTTTGCTGCTGACGGATTTACTATGATTGCAGCCAGTGCCATTATCAGTATTCTAGGAGCTCTAATTACGATTATAGTTGGGTATAAAATTGTAAAAATTCCGTTTACACTATTGATGGGAATCGTTTCTAATCAGCCAGCTATTCTAGACTTTGCAAACTCTCAGTCTAAGAATACTGTTCCGACGTTTGGCTATACGATGGTCTTTCCGATTGCATTGATAATGAAAATTGTGATTGCTCAGGTTATTTATTTGGTGTTGTGTTAATTCCAATCATCCTCTTCTAACTCAAATAATTCGCTAGCTTCTACTTCGAAAATCTTACACAATTTTAAGGCAAGTACAGTAGAGGGCACAAATTTTCCTAACTCTATTGCATTAACGGTTTGTCGACTCACCTTGGCCAATTCTGCCAATTTTGATTGAGTGATATTCTTTTTTGCTCGCTCTACTTTTATGCTATTCTTCATCTGCCATAATTTTTTTCATACCTCCTATTTGCCAGTAATATCTGATAATAAAGAACAACAAAATCGTGTACATATTAAATATCATAACGTACATAAACGCAAAATCATAAAACATAACAAATGAAAAAATCAAAATTATATAATTAACATAGACCGCCCAGACAAGTGATTCCAGTCTAATTTTTGAGATGAATTCATCTTCTATTTTCTCTTTTGAAAAAGCAATAAACAACAAACTAATTATAAGTAATACGCCTATTATCTCGTCTAGCAAATTGTTATTCTGCTTACCGAAAAACTTATCATCTCCGAACATATTATCTATAAAAACTGAAGGAACATTAAAGTCTAGCATAGAAGGTGCGACGTCCCAGAACAAAGTATAAATACCTAATATAGAAAGAGGAATAAACAATATCCACCCTAATTTTCTGAAGCGATTTGGAAATAAGTAATTGGATTTCATAATAATGTGTTTTTATAAATGTAAAGTTTATTTTACATTATGTCAAGTTTAAATAACTATTTGTAAATAGTACTTATCTTATTCTTGACTGAAACCCATTTATTCTTGACTGAAACCCATTTATTAACTACTTAAATTCATAACACATCTCCAGTACCTCCAACCCGTACTGCTCCAGTTTCTTCTTACCGATGCCATCGACATTAAGCAGTTCCATATTGTTTTGTGGGATTTCTGCAGAGATGGCTTTGAGCGTTCTATCTCCGAAAATGATATAAGGAGGAACGTTCTTTTCCTTGGCCAGTTTATACCTCCAGGATCTTAGTTTTTCGAAGAGCTCTTCGTTGTAATCTTGTGGGACAGGTTTAGATTTGGTCTTAGGAGCGGCTTTTACTTTTGCCTGGTCGATGTATTTTGCTAGCTCCGGGGAGAATTCATCTTTTAAAACTTGGTGGCTTAGAGGAGTTATCTTGAGTCTAGAGGCATCGCTAAAATCTACTGCTAGAATTCCCTGGTTTATCATCTGGTTTACATAAAACAACCAGTGTCTCTGTGGCACCTCACGACCTACTCCATAGGTCTTTATCTGGTCTAGGCCCAGTTCTCTTACTTCTTGCTTATTAGAGCCTCTGAGCACGTCTACTACCAATCCTTGTCCGACTTTTTCTTTAGACCTGATTACTGCAGAAATGGCCATCTTGCTATAAGTCGTTCCATCAAAAAACTCAGGTGGTGAGATACAGTTGTCACACTTTCCACAGGTCTCTACCCTATACTCACCGAAGTAATTTAATACAAGATTTGTACGACAACTTAATGCATTTGCCAGTTGCCACATACGGTCGATTTTGGCTCTTTGGAGTTTTTTAAAATGGTCTGTAGCAGGACTGTCATCTATAAATTTATTGAGCTGAGTATAATCTCCCCAGCTATAAAAGAGTAAGGTAGCAGAAGGCAATCCATCTCTTCCTGCTCTTCCTATTTCTTGATAATAGCCTTCTATATTTTTGGGCATGTTATAATGGATGACCCATCTGATATTGGGCTTATCGATTCCCATTCCGAATGCTATCGTGGCACATACGATAGTCAGTTCGTCTGATTGAAATTTTTCCTGAACTTCTTTTCTATCAACCGCAGAACGTCCGGCATGATAGTAATCGGCCTTATATCCTCGGTCCTTTAATTTCTGTGCTACATTCTCTGTGCTCTTTTTACTGAGGCAATAAACGATACCAGCAGTATGTTTCTGCTCACTGATAAAATTGTAAATCTCCTCGATTCTTTTTTGTCCAGGTAGAGCATTTATAGCTATGTTTTTTCGCTCAAAACTAGAAAGGTAATGTTCTGGATTTTTTAAACCCAGTTGTTTTATGATGTCCGTTTGAGTATTGGCATCAGCCGTAGCCGTTAGAGCAATCATCGGAGTATCTGGATACTCTTTTTTTATAAATTGGAGTTTTACGTAATCTGGTCGGAAGTCATTTCCCCAGACACTTACACAGTGAGCTTCATCGATTGCAAAGAGGCTGATTTTTTGTCTTTTTAGAAAATGATAAGTGTCTTGATTTAGGAGTCCTTCTGGAGATACATAGAGGAGTTTTATTTTCCCCTCATCCACCTCAGTATAAATCCTTGTTAGATTTTCAGAATCATGATTGCTATGTAAAGCTGCTGCTGCAATTCCGAGTTCTTGTAGAGCAGATACCTGATCATTCATCAATGCTATCAGAGGAGAGACTACAATTGTAAGACCTTCCATAACTAGAGCTGGAAGTTGGAAACACATAGATTTTCCTCCACCTGTAGGCATGACAACTAGAGTGTCTTTACCAGAAAGGACTGTTTCTATTATTGATAATTGTTGGTCTCTAAATTGGCTATAGCCAAAGGTCGATTTAAGAATGGAATGCAGTTCTACGGACATGACGCTAAGGTAATCATTCTATAAAACCACAGGAACAACAATATTTCAAATTACTTCGTTTAGAACCTAATCAATTATAGCAATGAAAACAAAATTCTTCTCCAACTTTACCTTGACTCTTGTATTCACCCTTTTTCTATTTACTAATATTTGCGAAGCACAAATAACTATTGAGCCAAGTATTGGACATGTGTTTTTTAAAAATACTGGTTTTCAAAACCATCTTTCTTCTGTAATTATTACTTCCCCTTACGAGAATTTTAGATTTTCAAATTGGAACTTTGGATTGGGAATATGGAAAAAGGTATCTGAAAAATTAGATGTTGGATTCATCACAAATTACAATCAAAACTCATTGGGAATATTAATTTTTGACACTAGCATGGTTCCAATTACTGGTGGTGGAATTGAAAAAAATTATAAGATTCGTTTTTCTGGTTTGATGAAATATTGCTTACCTACTGGAATAGAAATTGGTGTCGGTCCATCGTTTTGTTATTTGTCAAAGCCCGAAATCGGTCCTTCTTTTTCCTCCGAAAGTATAAGCTTTGATGAATTTCAATATGGTTTGAAATCCTTACTCTCCTATAATGTTTCCTCGGCAAATTTCAGTTTAACCTATTCTTTCCTCCGTTTTTTAGGAACAAATTCTGAGAGATATTTAGAATCTACACAGGTAATAGCACTCTCAGTGGGATATTCTTTCAGACTTAATAAGAAAACCTAATGCGGCAATCGCTTCTTTAAAGCACCATAAATCAATGCTCCGACTATCGCTGCAATAAGCACAACTATAAACCCTCCATAACCTGCACCTATCAGCACATAAATAGGACCTGGACAAGCTCCAGTTATCGCCCATCCTAGACCGAATATTGTACCTCCGATAATACTGGCCTTATAAGTAGAAGGCTTATCTGCAAACGAATAAGATTCTCCATCTACATTCTTCAGTGAGCTGCTCTTCAAAAATAAATGCAAGCCTACACCCAGCACTACTGCCACTCCGATAATCCCATACATATGGAAACTATCGAAGAGAAACATCTCTTGTATTCTGTACCAACTTATGGCCTCAGATTTATACATCGTAATGCCAAATAATATTCCTACTGGAAGAAATAATAATTTTTTCATCAGTTTAGTATTAGGGGTAAGAGTAAATGAGTCATCGTAAGTCCACCGATAAAAAATCCTATAACGGCTACTAGTGATGGAAGTTGAAGGTTAGACAAGCCTGTAATTGCATGACCACTGGTACATCCTCCTGCATATCTCGTTCCGAAACCTATAAGAAGGCCTCCGATGACAAGCATTATGAGATGTGGAATTTTAAAAGCTCCACTTAAAGAAAAAATCTCTTTCGGAGATATTTCTCCAGCTGCAGGACTAGCCACTCCTAGTTCTGCGAAGTATTGAGAGGTTCTAGTTCCAAGTTCCATAGACATCAGATTAGGCATGAAAGTATCGGCGATAAAACCGCCGATAATCGCTCCTCCTATAAATAAAAACAACCAGCCATGAGACTTCCAGTCGTAATCAAAATAATCAATTTTTCTGCCAGCACCTAAGGCACTACAGGTCGCTCTGAAGGAAGAGGATACTCCAAATTTTTTACCTAAAAAAATAAGTAAAAACATTACGACGGCAATCATAAATCCTGAAAAGGACCAGTGCCATGATTGAGTAAGTACGTTCATAGAAATGCTAGCTTAGGGAGCAACTAGCTCCGTTGACAATTTTAAAACCTTCATGCTGAGAGAGAGCATTGAATCCACCTGCGACATCTACTGGAGTAGGAAAACCATGTTTTCTCAGCATGGATGCATAAATCATAGAGCGATATCCAGACCTGCAGTGGATGTAGTATTTTTTAGATTTATCGAGTTCAGCAATATTATCACTAATGAAATCTAGTGGATAATTTTCTACATTTTCTACACTACTTGTCTCATTCTCACCAGGCTTACGGACATCTATAAGTGCTACATCCTCCGCGGCCATTTTATGAGCTAGTCCATCACTATCCACCGATTCTATTTGGTCTAAATCTTTATTTTCATTTCTCCATGCTTCTATTCCACCTTCTAGATATCCTAGCACATTATCAAAACCTACACGAGCCAGTCGAGTGACTACTTCTTCTTCTTTTCCATCATCCGCTATAAAAACAATTTTGGTTTTGACATCTTTTAAAACACTTCCTACCCATGGAGCAAAGGTTCCATTCAGCCCAAAAAACAAGGAGCCAGGAACAAAGCCCTTATGGAAATCATTTTGATGTCTAGTGTCGATGATAATTACATCCTCTTGACCACCGAGTTTTTCAAAATCACTAACAGTCAGTGGAGTAAGTCCTTTTTGCACCACTTCAGTAATGGAATCGTAGCCTGATTTATTAAGCATGGCATTTAGGGAAAAGTAACCTGGTGCTGGAGCTATTCCATCCAGTACCTCTTCCACAAATTCCGTTTCAGTCATATCTGCTCTGAGAGCATAATTATTTCTTTTTTGATTACCTAGACTGTCGTAGGTCTCACTACTCATGTTTTTGCCACAGGCAGAACCCGCTCCGTGAGCAGGATATACAGTAACATCATCTGGGAGAACCATGATTTTTGTACGCAAGCTATGGTACATTTTCTTAGCCAAGTCCTCCTTGGTAAGACCATTATTTATGGCTAGGTCTGGACGTCCCACATCTCCTATAAATAAGGTATCACCAGTAAAAATCGCAGTTTCCTTATCAGCTTCATCCATCAATAAATAGCAAGAACTTTCTAGAGTATGACCAGGAGTATGCAGCACTTTAAACTTTACTTTTCCTACACTTAAAATGTCTCCATCTTCTTTTTGATTTACATCAAAATCTGGATTAGAATTAGGTCCAAAAATTATGGGAGCACCTGTTTTCTTAGATAAGTCGAGATGACCAGAAACAAAGTCTGCATGGAAGTGTGTTTCAAAAATATATTTGAGAACAGCTCCTTCTTTTTCTAACTTATCTAGATATGGTTGAGTTTCTCGGATAGGATCGATAATAACGGCCTCACCATTACTCTCTATAAAGTAACTGGCTTCAGCTAGACATTCTGTATATATCTGTTCGATTTTCATTATCCGGCGATTCTTAAAGACAGCAAATTACCCACATGTCCTTAACATTTGCAATAATCGAGGACTAAAATTATGATAAATATTTCCCGACTATCGGCATCCTCCTTCCCATACCGAAGGCTTTAGAAGAAACCCTAAGGACAGGAGCAGTCTGATATCGCTTGAATTCGTTTCGATTAACGAGTTTTAGGATTCTTTTTACGAGAGCCTCATCGTAGCCCATTTCTATGATTTCTTGGGGTCCTTTTTGGTTTTCGATGTATTGATAGAGAATGTCATCTAGTATTTCGTAATCTGGGAGACTGTCAGAATCCTTTTGATTGGGCCGGAGTTCTGCAGATGGTGGTTTTGTGATTGTATTTACTGGGATTATTTCAGAATCCTTATTCATAAACTCTGCAAGTCTGTAGACGTCCATTTTATAGACATCACCGATTACTGATAGTCCTCCACAGAGGTCTCCGTACAGCGTTCCATAACCTACAGCCATCTCACTTTTATTACTGGTATTAAGTACGATATTCCCAAATTTATTGGACAGAGCCATATTAAGCATACCTCTTACTCGGGCCTGAATATTTTCTTCCGTAACATTAAAAGGTTGGTCTTTAAAAATCGGACTTAACTTATCCATATAACTGTCGAATATGTCTTTTATCGCTATGATATCGTATTGGATTCCTAGATTTTCTGCAAGAGCCACTGCATCATTTACCGAGTGGTCAGAGGAAAACTGAGATGGCATAAGCAGCACTCTTACATTTTCTGAACCTAAGGCTCGCTGTGCCAGAACTGCCGTAACTGCTGAATCGATACCTCCAGACAAGCCGAGGAGAGCTTTTTTAAACCCTAGTTTCCCGAAGTAATCTTTTATACCTAAAACTATCGCATCATGTATTTTTTCGATTTTGGAGGAGTTCTGCGTTATATTTTGGCTTAAAGCCAAAATATCCTCAAGTGCATAAGTTCTTAGGTCTTCCTTAAAATAAGGCAACTCATCATAAACTTCACCATTATGAGACATCACCACCGAGCCACCATCAAAAATTATTTCTGTCTGAGCACCTACATGATTTGTATAAAAAATAGGGACTTTATATCTGAGAGCATTTTCTTTAATGATATTCTTTCTGTCATCAGCATGATTATAATTAAACGGAGAGGCTGATACGTTTATCACAAAATCTGGCTCGTATTTGAGCATCTCATCTAGTGGACAGATGGTATACAGAGGATTTTCATTGGCTATGTTCCATATGTCCTCGCAGACAGTTAGGGCTATTTTTTTTCCTTTAAAATCTACTACTCCGAACTCATTTCCAGGTTCAAAATATCTGTACTCATCGAAGATGTCGTAGGTAGGAAGTAGCGTTTTATGCT
>CAZDWO010000074.1:0-18385 GCA_964509175.1 uncultured Saprospiraceae bacterium | reverse complement strand
GTGAAAGAGAAAAAAGCGATTGTTAATATTAAATTTTTCATAGTTTCTTTTTTTAAGTGTACTCTATAATGTGTACATATATAAGACAGCATTATCAGAATGTTCCTATAAGCTTCCCCCACTACAGTATTTCCTATTTATACTTACAGAGACCCTACAGTCTATAAAAGCATGACAAGTAGTTTACAAAAGAGAGGCTGAAACGAGGAATTCTGTAAAAAAGAAGCCCTACCATCTGGATCTGGTAGGGCTTCTTTAACTGGAAGTTGTTATTAATCGATAAGCTATATCAGGATTACTATCCTTCTACTTGCTCCTCTTCTGAATCGTTATCTTCTACTTTGGCAGGTTTTACTAGAGCTTCTGGCAGACTCATTCCACTTTGTGCTAAGAAGTCACTGAGCTGAGGCATCATACCATAGAGTCCTTGCACAAAGTTTCCGACTCCTTTTCCACTACCGTTATCATATACTACTACCTTATCGATATCTAGATCCTTTATAGCAGAGGTTTGTATCTCTGCCAGTTCTGTAAGTTTATCTATCATAAGATATCCTATCGCACTCTGTGGATCCCCGTTTGCAGCATCTACCAGCTTCTGGAAACCTTCCGCCTGCTTAGTAAGTAGTGCTTCTTGTCCTTTGGCTTGAGCCAAATATTTAGCAAGTATCGCATCTGCCTCACCTTTTGCCGTTTCTCGCTGTCTCTCTGCTTCTGCCTGAGCTGCGATTACTGCTTTCTGCTTTTCTATATCTGCTATTACTACCTCGTCTGCTTCTCGTTTTGCGAGCTCCATTTTTGCTCTAGCTATCTCTGCTTCTTGCTCAGCAGTATAGGCTTCTTGAAGTGCTTTAGCGGAAGCCACCTTTCTAGCGGCTGTTGCTTTACGATCTGCCTCCGATACTTCTATGTCTCTGAGTGCATTAGAGTTTGCAATTTTGATATTGGCCTCATTCTTACCGGCTATGGCTACTGCCTTTGCATCTGCCTCTCCGATCTCTGCTTTAGAGTTGGCTTCAGCGATGCTGATTCTCTGCAACTGTAGTGCTTCTGCCTCTCCTATTTCTGCTAGGGAGTGAGAACTTGCAACCTTTACCCTCTGCTGCTGACTCGCTACAGCCTCTCCTACTTCTGCACGACTGTTTGCATCTGCGACTTTTACTCTCTGATCTTGTTCTGCTTCCGCTTGTCCGATGGCTCCAGTTCTAGTCTCATTTGCTACTTTGATTTTTGCATCATTGATTGCTTTTGCGGCAGCTTCCTTACCGAGTGCCTGGATATATCCTGACTCGTCTTGAATGTCAGTAACGTTTACGTTTATCAGTTCTAGACCTATTTTATGCAGCTCGTTTCCTACATTGGTGTATACAGAGTCTACAAATTTGTCTCTATCTGTATTGAGCTCTTCGATATCCATGTTGGCGATAACCAGTCTCATCTGTCCCATGATAATGTCATGTGCCAGAGACCTAATCGCTGGCTGCTCTAGACCTAGAAGTCTTTCTGCTGCTGCTATCATAAGATTAGGCTTATTACTCACCCCTACTGTAAACTGAGCAGGAACGGAAACCCGTATGTTCTGCTTAGAAAGTGCATCTTGTAGATTTACATCTATACTGATAGGTGTAAGATCTAGGTAACGATAATCCTGGATAACAGGCCATACAAAGGCTGCTCCTCCTGCATAACATTTGGCTGATTGCTCGCCACCCGTTTTTCCGTATACTACCAAAATCTTGTCCGATGGACATCTTCTATATCTACTTATAAAAAATGCCACTGTTAATAAAAGAAGAATTACCAATAATCCTGCTGCTGCTAATAAGCCCATAATTTCTGTTGTTTGATGATATAATTAGTTTACTACTTCTACTATTGCATACTCTCCATCTATTTCTACTACCATCACTTTTGCTCCTGTAGATATTTGTTTTTTATTTTTAGATTTTGCTTTCATTTCTCTGGTAGCTCCTTTTACATTGATATTTACTATCCCAGACCCATTATTAGGAATTTTTAAATACACTTCTCCACTCTCATATAGAGCATCTGACATGGAGTAATTTACGTTTGACTCATACTGCAAGAGGGTCTTAAACACATAACTAAGTATCACAAAAGCCAATACTCCAGAAGCTATACCTATACCGACGGCCAGGACTGGCGACTCCATGGATACGATAAGAACTTTTATTACCCAACAAGAAACTGAGATAAAGGTGAGCATTCCTTTTATAACACCTATCCCTCCAGCGTCAGCTCCAGAGTCCATATCTATGTCTATATCTAGACCACCTACTAGTGAAATAAGAAAGAGTAATATCAGAAGACCTCCAGCAAAAATGGAAACCCAGGTGAGTATGGCAATCATATGTTTCTATTTTGATCAGTAATAAATCTCGAACTTCTAATGAAGTATCAAGATTTATAATACAAACAATATAATCAATTTAAACAGTTTCCTCGGAAGAATCGATTGGTCGAGAAAATCTTACACTTAGTCTAAACAGAACCTAAAAGACTATGAGAGTTGTAATAAAGCGGATTTTAAAAAAAAGGCAGAAACGAAAAAAACCTTTGGTCTTGCACAGCCAAAGGTTTTTAGAGAACTAAATTTTAAAGAACTATTTTGAGAATGGTTGATCTGACGATATGATTATTTTCGAGTAAACTTTTTTAGCTAGAAAAAACCAAGAACTAAATCGTCGAGATCGAGAACTAAAATTTAGAGAATGAAGAACTGACGATTTGGTCATTTTCAAATAAAAAGTTTACTTGATAATCACCTTGAACAAAATCGTCAAGATCGAGAACTAAGTTTTGTGAGAATAAGGGTAACTGATACTCTAGATTTCCTGCAGCGTCTAAAATCTGCACAAATTCTATAGTCTTACCTGTTGTGATATCCAAAGAACCATCTTGAGTATCATAAGAAACATTAATATCATAATGACTCATCTCTGCACTGTTCATCTCAAATGAAATTTCCTCGATTGTAAAGTCTTCAGGATTATTATTGGCGAAAGCCGATACTAGAGAGAAAGAGAAAAAAGCGATTGTTAATATTAAATTTTTCATAGTTTCTTTTTTAAACTGTACTCCATACTGAGTACATATATAAGACAGCGATATCAGCGTACCCCTACCTACTACACCTACTACCGAAAATCCTAAACGGCCTTACCTATACCCTACAGCCTTTGAATGCTTGACAACTGGTTTACAAAACAGAGGCAGAAAGAAGATTCTAAGCCACAAAACAGACCATATTATGGGTCAAACAAGCCAAAAAAAATCTCTCAAGGAGTCAAAAGAGAATCTACATCAGAAAATTCTAACTTTACCTCTATAATAATGGAAAAGTTAAATCAGCTATACTCCGCACAGCGTACAGGAATACAGAGTTTAAAGAAGAGCAATGATCCCAGATCTGAGTTTCAGCGAGATTTTGATCGGATAATATTCTCATCAGCCTTTAGGAGATTACAGAATAAGACACAGGTATTTCCGCTTCCAGGTTCGGTCTTTGTACATAATAGGCTTACCCACTCGCTAGAAGTATCTTCAGTAGGAAGGTCGCTCGGTAGTCTCGTAGGTAATTATATAGTAACAGAATATGGATCTGAGCTGAGTCCTGAGTCCGCAAACTTCTATCAGTATAATCTATCTAATGTAATCGCCTCTGCCTGTCTATGTCATGATATCGGTAATCCTGCCTTTGGGCATTCTGGAGAGGATGCTATCGCTGCCTTTTTTATACAGCATGAAGCAGATTTAAAACCTAAGTTCCTAGAAAAGGAATGGTATGACCTTCTCCACTTTGAAGGAAACGCAAATGCCATCAGAGTGCTCACACATCAGCAAAACGGAAAATCGGAAGGAGGTTTACAACTTACCTTTTCTACACTGGCTAGTATCGCCAAATATCCTTGTGAAGCTATAGCCAGAAATAAAAAATACCTACATCGCAAGAAGTTCGGTTTTTTTCAATCTCAGAAAGAGGTCTTTAAAAAGATTACGGATGAGACTGCTATGTTACTGGAAGGTGAGGATCCGATAGTCTATAAGAGACATCCCTTTGTATGGTTGGTCGAAGCAGCCGATGATATCTGTTATACCATTATAGATATAGAAGATGCACATCGTCTGGGAATCATAAGTCATGATGAATGTTTATCAGTAATGTATGACCTTGTTTTAGACCTACAGTTAAAGGATAAGCAACGAGTAGATACACAACTGGATAAGATTAAAAATAAAAATGCCAAAATCTCCTATCTCCGATCTAAGGTTATCGGTGCAATGACTGCCCTATGTCTGGAAGGATATAAAAATAATTTTGAGGCCATTATGACTGGAGATCTGAGCACTGCACTCTTTGATAGTATTACCTCAGAGAGTCAGGCTCTAAAGAAAATCATAGAATTCTCAGTAGATAAGATTTATAATAACCGTAATGTGGTGGAGATAGAAAATGCTGGGTACAATGTGATCTATGAGCTACTCTTGCATTTTATCCCATCTGCCTTAAAGGCAAAAGATACTCAACGTAAATTTGATAAAAAGGCTCTCCGACTTATACCTGAGCAGTTTAGTTATCCGCAAGGAAGTGATTATCAGAAAACTATGGGAATCATAGATTACATCTCGGGCATGACTGATAATTATGCTACAGAATTATATAAACGCATAAAAGGAATCGAAACAGGAATGAGAATCTAATAGATCTTCTATGGAAACAACTTGCTTAAATTGTAACACTCCGATAGGTGACTCGATAAAATACTGTCCCAGCTGCGGTCAGAAAACAAACTTTGCCCCGCTTTCTTTATGGTCGATTCTTAAAGACTTTTTTAGCAATCTTTTTAATCTAGAAAATAAAATCTGGAGTACGCTTAAAGACATCTGGATACCCGGAAAACTCAGCCTAGCATATATAAAAGGAGAACGGACTAAGTACTACAATCCTATACGGATATTTCTAGTTGTTCTATTTGCATTTTTTGCACTAGTCCTATTACATGTCGGAGATGAGGTAGACGAGCTCAATACCTTTTCTGAAGAACAGAGAAAAGGCATCTGGGAAGATGAGTTATCGACTCGTTTTGATAGTCTTGCAGCCTGTCATTATTCTATAGAAAATGCAGATGCTTTTAAAGATGAACTCTTATACATAGAATATGAGAGTGATTCTATAGATGTGAAAGAAGTTTCTGAAAATGTCAATGAGGAGCTGGAGGATGTAAAGGAAATTCTAGAAGAGGACGATATGGATGAAGAAATTCAAGACGAAGGAAATGATATCATAGAAATTGATAATAATTCTACTAAGATAAGTTTTAAAGGGTTCGGTGGAGTAGAAGTGGAGCAAAAAGGAGTAAGGAAGAGGAATAATGATTTTACCTTATTTGATGGCATAAAGGCTTCTGATTTTTTTAGACTTGACGCTGATGAGTTGAAAGAAAAGCACGGAGGTGATCACTGGATTAAAGATCTGGCTCTCACACAAGGTCAGAAAATAATGAAAGACTTTGCAGGGTCGATTAAATTTCTAATCAGTAATGGTACCTGGGCGATTATCGCTTCTATATTATTTATGGCTCTGGTTTTCAAGTTATTATATCTACGTCATAACTATCTGTATGCAGAGCATTTTATCTTTCATCTCTATGGTCATACTCGGATGTTGCTTATATCTATAGTGCTGTTATTACTTGCTCACTTTTTTAGTGTAGAAGGAGGAAATAGTTTTATGGCGAATCTTATATGGTTTGGTGCAGGAGCAGGTTATTTATTTTTTGGGATGAGGAGATTCTATGAGTCCTCTGGTGCAAAGCTGAGATATCGTTACACGTTTACGCTTTTAATGGCATATCCGTTCATAATCTCTCTCTGCATCTTTTTAATCCTTTTATTATCCTTTGTATTCTTATAATGGTCATATTCTATATACTGAGTCATCAGCAGGTAATTAAGGAGCATGTGGCACCAATCTCGGGTCATTTTGCCAAGTTTTATAGTACTTTTATCCTTCTCAAATAGATAGATATGCTGGATTTCGAGAAATACCTGAGTGACTTTAATTCGACCATAGATATTGCCGATTTTTTTGTCAATTTTTTAATCGTAGCTGTAATCGCATTTATCATACAGCAGTTTTATATAAAGTACAGTAATGCTCTGTCTGATCGACGAAAATTTGCTCAGATATTCATGCCATTGGCCTTGGCCACCTTACTTATTATAACAGTTATAAAATCATCGATTGCTCTATCACTAGGTCTAGTAGGAGCCTTATCGATAGTAAGATTTAGAGCAGCTATTAAGGATCCTGAAGAACTTACTTATTTATTTCTTGTAATCGGACTCGGAATAGTTGGTGGAGCAGGTAAGCCGTTATTGGCATTATTGAGTTTTGCAGTAATTCTACCCATACTCTATTTGCATCAGCGATTTTCTAGCACTCAGAAATCTCTCAAAGGAAAAACACATATTAATATAAAGACGACTCATAGCAATACTGCAGACATAGTAAACGGCATCGAGACTCATGTTACATACTTAGAATTAAAACGAGTAGACCATTCTGCACAGGGTAATTTTTATGGGCTTGTCAGCCAAATTAAATCCATCGAAGATATCGAACATATAAAGAGTGCGATATTAAATCTAGATCCTCAAGCTACCATCTCTATCGTCGACCAACCAGAGGTGATTCTATGATCATAAAAAATGAGCATACTAGTTTCTTTAAGCCCAAGTATTTAGTCTGGGCTGTTCTTTTTTTACTAGGATTACTGGTTGCCTACTTTCTAAGGTCATCCACAAAATCCAATACAAAAAGTGGAGAGGTATTTACCAGCTTAGAAAAACGTGATGGAGAAATATTTAAAGAAGGTAAGCTTACATTTTATAATGCCCATACTCAATCAGATGATAGAGCCAAAACAGGCAAATACTCCTCTCTCGTAAATCCAGATCAGAAGTATGGACCCAGATATAATATTCCGACTATAGAAAAAGGAGATCGCGTATGTGCCAGTGTATGGCGATGGAGTCCAATATCGGATTTCGGTTATCTAGCGATACAGGGAAATGATGGCTCCGACTACTTAGAACAAACTAATATCGGAGAAGAAATAGACGAAGAAGGTTGGGGAAAAATAAATCTATGCGTAGACATTCCTGATAACGATGTACTTACCGATCTGAAGGTGTTTCCTTATAGTTTGTCTAAGCATGGTTTTGCCTACTTTGATGATTTAAGTGTGAGTGTCATAAGAGCGGATAGTATAAAGAATCAAGGCAATCCTCTTTTTGCCAAAAACCTAGAACTCTACATAGATCAGAAAGGAATGAAAGCAATAACTGATGCTCGAGATGAGGCACTGAGATATGGAATACTTATAAATAACGACCAGTACAGTAATGCAAAGCTCTCAGAAAATGGTCAGACTCAAAAAGTAAAAATAAGACTCAAAGGAGACTGGACCGATCATCTAGAAGGCAATAGATGGTCATACAGAATAAAAACTGCCAAAGATCAGGCATGGAACAGAATGCAGACCTTCTCCGTACAGAGCCCAGAACGTAGATTCTTTTTAAAAGAATGGTTATTCCATGATTTTCTAAATCAGGAAGGTCTACTGACTACTCGTTACGATTTTATCTGGCTAAAAATAAATGATGCTAAAAAACAGCTCTATGCTTTTGAAGAACACTTTGATAAGCAACTGCCGGAATACAAGCATCGCAGAGAAGGAGTGATTTTAAAATTCTCAGAAGACGCAGCCTGGGAACAACGACTCCGATCCAAAAAAGCAACTGGTCATCACAACACCATACTCCTAGATGCTAAGCACAATTCTGACATCCTTCCTTTTAAAGAAAGTCGAATAGAAGGTGATAGTAGTCTGCTTAAACAGTTCGTATCTGCACAAGAGTTGCTCTATGCATATAAACATTACACAAGACCGGTAGAGGAGATATTCGACATAGAAAAAATGGCTAAGTATTATGCCATCCTAGAAGTGCTCAATGCTTACCACAGTCTGGTATGGCACAATCAGAGATTCTATTATGATCCAGTAAGCAAATTATTAGAACCCATCGGTTATGATGGATTTATAGAAGAGGCAGAATATAAAATAAATGCTCATGCCTGCTTCGGATATTTTAAATCTAATCTCCATGTAAACGACTGGGGGAAATATTACAATGCTCTTTTTAGAAATGAGAAGTTTGCAGCAGCCTATGCACATTATATAGACAAGTATTCTGAAAAAGAATACATCAAAAATTATCTCACATCTATAGAAGAAGACCTAGACCAAAGAGAACTCTTACTGCAACAAGATTTTCCAGACTACGACTTCGACCCGAAGACCATACTTACTAAAGCAAAACAAATAAACACCTCTATCCCAGCCTATGACAATGTAAGTCTAAAGGCTTACACAGATTCCAAAACTGGGGCGAGTAAACAAGTATCCCTAAGCAACTACCATCACCTACCCTTACAGATTATCGGCACTGGAAATGAGGCAAGCAATACTCCGACCATCTCCACTGCTTTAAATCAGAACATATGGAGCAATCATCCAGACATGACTCCAGAATATAAAACCTTAGAACTACCAGTAGAACATAGTTATGTCTACTTCAAGATATTGGGTCTAGATAAAATCTACTTTTCTAAGATTAAAAAATGGCCAGCTGGAAATGCCATTGTAGCAAATACAGATACAAAAAACAATATTCCACTGTCAGAAACGGATTACGATAGCTCGGAAGAGTTGCTACATATCAAAAGTGGAGATTACACACTAAATAAACCACTTATACTTACAGATAAAAAACTAAGTATAGAAGCAGGAACAACCATAGACCTTACAAAAGGAGCATACATAGAATGCCATAAACCGATAACTCTAAAAGGAACTAAAGAAAATCCAATCCTCATAAAAAGCTCTGATAAAAAAGGACAAGGCCTGCTTGTACTCAAGGCAAAATTTAAATCTACACTACAGCATGTTCACTTCGATGGACAGGACAATCTAGACAAAGGAAATTACTTTATGACAGGAGCCATTACCTTTTATGAGTCTCCTGTAGATCTTACAGACTGTAGATTTAGTAACAACAGTTGTGAGGATGCTTTAAACATCATACGATCTGATTTTATGGCAGACCGTCTACACATAAGCAATACCTATGCAGATGGATTTGATGCAGATTTTTGTAAAGGAAGTATAAAAAACAGCTATGCTACTCATACTGGAAATGATGCCTTTGATTTTTCTGGAAGTGTTATCAGTATAGAAAATTGTCACTTTACTCAGATCGGAGATAAGGGAATATCCGCAGGAGAAGAAGCTACTATCTCTATCGTATCAGCCGTAATCGATAAGGCTGTTATAGGAGTAGCATCCAAAGATTTATCACAGGTAGAAATCGATGACATAGAAGTAAAGAATTGCAACAAGGCTTTTGCAGCGTATAAAAAGAAACCAGAATACGGTCCTGGAACGATACGCATAAAGAAGTATACAGAGAGCAATAACAAGTTTCTCGAGCTTAAAGAAAATGATTCTATTATTGAATTTCCAGAAGCTCAGTAATGCGATACGAAATTAAATATGCAGTTCCGCTACTCGATCAGCATATGATAGAGCAGTGCATCACAGCTCATCCAGCTTCGTTTAGAAAAGCATTTCCAGATAGAGTGGTTAACAATATTTATTTTGATTCGCCAGATTTACAGTGCTACTATCAGAATATAAACGGAGATCCTATACGTACTAAACTGAGATATCGCTGGTACGGAGATCAGTCTGCTATAAATTCTGGACATATAGAAATAAAAAGGAAAGAACATCAGCTGGGATATAAGGAACATCTAGAGGTTCCCTTAGAAACCCAGGCCTTTGATCATGTAAAGAAGATAAAGGATGGTGGTCTACCCTCTTCTTTACAAGCAACGCTCTGGAATAAATATCATCGAGCTTATTATCTATCTATGGACGGAAGATATAGAATAACGGTAGATACAGATCTGAGCTTCGGCTCCTATGATACTGCTCAGAGTACAGAAATTACTAGTCAAATAATCGTAGAGATAAAATTTGATAAAGATCATTATCAGGACTTTGATGGAATAAACCGTTATATTCCATTCAGACAGACTAAGTTTTCTAAGTATGCAGTAGGAGTAACCAATCTGCTATTTTAATTATCAGATGATTTAAAATCTCATGAAAAAGATGATTTATATTATACTAACCCTTCTTGTTATCTATCTTTTATTTACAATCATCGCTCCGCCGATTGTAGAAAAGAAACAAAATAAAGTCCATGGCTCTGGAGGTCTAGTCGTAAGTGAAGAAGCTCAGCAGTTGTTTAACAGCCTAGACTATGTGGCAGATCTACACTGTGATGCTTTACTCTGGAGGAGAAATCTCACTAAGAAGTATGATTATGGCCATGTAGATTTTCCAAGAATGCAAGAAGGCAATATTGCTACTCAGGCATTTACCCTAGTTACAAAATCTCCCAAGGGACAAAACTTTACAAAGAACAGTGGCGATAGTTTTGATAATATTACCTCTCTGGTTATCGGTCAGCGACAACCCATCTCTACCTGGTTTAGTCTCGCTAACCGAGCTTTATATCAATGTAGAAAACTTCAAAAATTTGCAAACAACTACGATGGGAAGTTTACCCTCATCAGAAAGAAATCTGATTTTCAGAGCTTTCTAGAAAAGAGAAAAGAAGACAGGTCTCACATTTCAGGATTTCTCGGAATAGAAGGAGCACATTGTTTAGAAGGTAAGATTGAAAATTTCGATAAGGTATATAAGGCAGGAGTAAGGATGCTAGGACCTGCTCACTTTTTTGACAATGAGATGGGTGGATCTGCACATGGAATGACACAAGGGAAATTAACACCATTTGGTCTAGAGGTATTACAGAAAATGCAAGACCATAATATGATGATAGATGTGGCACACTCTTCTGTAGCAGTTATCGACAACATCTTAGAAAAATATACTGGACCCATTCTCACCTCGCATACAGGAGTCCGTGGAATATATGATAGTCCTCGTAATCTCTCAGACAAACATCTAAAGGCCATCGCTGATAGAAACGGAATGATAGGCATAGGATTTTTTAAAGGAGCGATGGGAGATAATTCTATAGCAACCATTATAAAAAGCATGAGATATACTATAGACCTCATAGGTATAGAGCATGTGGCACTAGGTTCTGATTTTGATGGAAGTGTGTCTACCCCTTTTGATTGTACAGGATTTGCATTACTGGTACAGGAGATGATGAATCAAAATTTTACTGAGTCAGAAATACGAGCTGTTATGGGTGAGAATGTGAAGCGGTTTTTGATGGAGAATTTGCCGGAGTAGGTGAGGTCGTACCCATCCTTAGTCCTTCCCTTGGCCAAGGAAATGAATTCGCCCTAGCGAAGAAAAGGTTGGGTATTACTTAAAATATATTTACAGAATTAAAATTTCCTTACTGTCGTATTACCCTTCTCGTTTCTGCTTCCTTCTTTTTACCGAAGTGCTGTACCCAGATGTCTTTTACTTTGGCAACAGCCATCTCATCTACCTTAGGGTTCATGAGCATTTTACAGTGCGGTACACTTTTTATCCAGTCCTTCATTACTTGAGGATAGCTGGTCTGACCTTTTCCTAGATTTTCTCCTACGACCTTCCATGGGTACCCTGTCTGAGCGATACGTACAGAGATGTCCTCTCCTCTACGTCCGTAATGAGAGAGTTTTCTTTTCTTGGTCAGATACTTAGCATGTGACTGGGCAGATTTATATAACTGATCGTCCCATTTTACAGGACCTACTGGTTGCATTCTTTCTAGTCCACATCTACATCCCTTTGCTCTTAGCTCATTTACGCTTTTGAGCAGATATGCTTGTTGCTCAGCGTCTGGAGAAAGTTCAACCGTAGCTGGTGGAAACCATGTGATAAAAAGACTTATTAGTATTACGATCATGTATAGTGTAAACGAGAATTATGTATTAAAATTACTTAAGAAAATCTTATTGTTTCTGAATTATTTGCTCACAAGCATCATAGATCATATCATATACAAGATCAAATCCACCTTCGTAATATGGATCAGGAACTCTTCTGTTCTCTCCTGGATGGCTATAGTTTAAAAGCAGTTTTATTTTATGATGATGCTCCTCTGCAGCCAGTGCTTTGATATTATTATAGTTGGACTGATCCATGGCGATGAGTAAATCATACTCTCTAGTATCTTCAACAGTCAGTCGACGTGATCTCTGATAGGTAATGTCTAGATCATGCTTACGAGCCACTTCTATAGACCTAGAATCTGGCAATTCTCCATCATGGAACCCGCTAGTGCCGCAAGAATCTACAGACCAATCTAGTCCCTTAGATTCTACCATTTTCTGCATAATTCCATGTGCTAGCGGCGAACGACATATATTCCCCAGACAAATCATCAAAATCTTCATACAACGGACAAATTTAAGGTCATAGTAATATAAACATTAACTCCCTCTCAATGTTTTAAAGCCATACTTTTGCAAGATGGGAAGAAAGACTTGGGCATTATTCATTATGCTCCTCGTAAGTTATTTTGGCTACAGCCAAAATAAAACTGACACTAAAAAAAACAATAACTCGATTACTGTACAGGGTCGAGTTATGGATCAGGAAACCGGACAGGCTCTAGAGTTTGCAACAGTCTCCCTCTTTGCCAAGGATGGCGACAAGCTCCTCGCCGGAAGCATCACAGATGAGCAGGGACTGTTTAGCACTAAGGTAAACGGGACTGATTTCAGAATAGTTATAGAATACATATCCTATGAGCCACATACTATAGAAAATGCAGTAGTTACTGGAAATAAAATCGACATAGGTCAAATAACCATGTCTCCTCAAGGTGTGCAGCTAGAAGGTGTAGAAATCCGAGCAGAAAAAAGTGAAACCGTATTCTCCCTAGATAAGAAAGTATTTAACGTAGGAAAAGACCTAGCAAATCGTGGAGGAACGGCTGAAGACATCCTAGATAACGTCCCTTCTGTAACTGTAGACCTAGAAGGAACGGTAAGCTTACGTGGTAGTGAAGGTGTAAGAATCCTCGTAGACGGTAGACCATCCTCTCTCACTGGAGGTGGACTAAAAAACATCGCTGCCAATATGATCGAAAAGGTAGAGGTCATAACAAATCCCTCTGCCAGATATGAAGCGGAAGGAATGGCTGGAATCATAAATATCATCCTCAAAAAGGATGAGGGTCATGGCTTCAATGGATCTCTCGATGGAACCATCGGATTTCCTGCAAGGTATAGTGCAGGTGCAAATCTAAATTATCGCAAGGGTCGACTAAACTGGTTTTTAAACACTTCATATAATTATACAGAAATACCTTCTTCTGGGTCTAAATATCAGGAGAGCAGACTCGGTGAAGAATTACTAATCTTGGATCAGTTTACAGATAGACATCGAACTGGTAGTAATGGAAGTGTAAGATTCGGTGCAGATTATTTTTTAAACGATAAGGAGAAACTTACTCTTGCCGTACTCTATCGACAAGGAGTAAATGATAATCTAACAAATCTTACCTACGATGACTATCTCGGAACACAAAGTCCATCTACACTAGTAAACTCTTCTCTACGTGTCGACGAAGAGGTAGAAGATAGTCGTAATCAAGAATACAGTCTCAACTATAGTAGAGAGTTCAGCTCAAGAGAGCATGCTTTAAAAGCAACCTTACAATACACGGACCGTTACGAGCTAGAGCTGAGTGATATAAATCAGACGATTACTCCTTCTGGAGAGATCGGAACGAATAATCTATTACAATACTCTTTTAATGATTCTGGTTTTAGCACTGCCCTATTACAGGTAGATTATGTGCATCCATATAGTGAGACACATAAGTGGGAAGTCGGAATCAGAAGTTCGCTAAGAGATGTAGGCAATGACTTTTTTGCTGGAGATATAGTAGGACTAGATACGATACCACTTGCAGGTCAGGTAAATAATTTTTTATACAATGAAGACATCCATGCTGGATATTTTATCTACGGCAACCAATATGAGAACTTTAGTTTTCAGGCAGGTATAAGATCAGAGTTTGCAGAGATTACTACAGAGCTTCCTCAAGATGGAGAAGATGGTGTAAACCAGAATAGCTTTTTACAGTTTTTTCCTAGTGGTCATATAAATTATAAGGTCGATGATAGTAACAGCTGGCAACTGAGCTACAGTCGTCGTATAAACCGCCCTAGATTCTGGGATCTAAATCCGTTTTTTGGGTTTACAGATAACAGGAATTTCTTCGGTGGCAATCCTTTGGTAAATCCAGAATTTACAGATTCTTATGAGGTGGCCAATAATAAAATATGGGAAGCCTTTAATCTCAGTAGTGCACTCTTTTATCGTAAGACTAATGCTTCTATACAGAGACTCAAAATCGTAAATGCCTTTGACAATACAACGGTTACTGTTCCGCTAAATATCGGAGAGGTTACTGACATAGGAGTAGATATAAACGGTTCTTATAGTGGTATAAAATGGCTGAGACTAGATGGAAACTTTAGTCTATTTAGAAATCAGATACGTATAAGTAACACTAGTATAAATCCTGAAGTATTTCAGTATTACACTTCTGTAAGAGCTTTTGAAGGAACACAGAGTGATTTTGACGAGCAGTTTAATTTCTCTTTTGATGATGCAGAAACGATTACCTGGAATGGTAGGCTAACTGCTCGATTTACCTTCTGGGAATCTGATCTACAGCTTAGAGGAAACTACCGAGCTCCTCGAGTATCTGCTCAAGGAAACAGAAGAGCGTTAGGAAGTCTAGACATCGGATGGAGTAAGGATTTTATGGACAACGATCTTACACTGACCTTCAGCGTAAAGGATGTATTCAATTCTAGAAAGCTTAGATACACGGTGGAATTTGAAGATTTTTATGAGGTCGGAGATTTCCAGTGGAGATCTAGATACGCTTCTCTCTCTGCCAACTATCGGATTAATCAGAAAAAATCTAGAGGTAAAGGCAAAGGAAACTACGGTGAGTAGTTTGAAAAAAGGCTATTGTTCATTACCTTATAGTCTCTATAGAAAACTAAAAGCCTATTTATGCCAGCCACTAGTAAACGTACTTGTCTAGAATGCGATCGGGAAGTATTCGGTAGAATAGATAAAAAATTCTGCTCTGACCAGTGCAGAACTCAAAACTATAATCGTGCTAATAGCAAAAGCAACAACATAATCAGAACGGTAAATGCCATTCTAAAAAAGAATCACAAAATCCTACAAAAACTAAATCCCAAAGGCAAGGCGAAAGTCTCTGAAACCAAACTCCTAGAAAACGGATTTAAGCTCGACTATTATACTAATCAGTATACTACCAAAAAAGGAGTTACCTATAAGTTCTGCTATGATCAGGGATTTATAAAAATGGACAATGGGTACTATGCGATTTTTGAGAAGGTGGAGTTTGAGTAGTTTTAAGAGAAATTTTTTACAAAAGTATTTTCAGCATAAATAAGCAAAACATGTTTGGACTCTTCAATAGAAATAAAAAGCAAAAACCTGATTGGTCTCCTTTTGAAACTGCAAAAATTCATGAAAAATTTGAATCCTATGTATCTCAGTATTTTGAGAGTAAGGGAATGCGACATGAGATTGTTGATGGTATCGTAAAAATTCCTAACGAAGAATTTGGGCTTAATAATTTGGGTCTTCAAAACATTGCACAATATTGTAAAAATGAAGGTGAGGATAAGTTTGAGCAGCATATCGCAGGTCATTTTGAGACACTAATCAGAGATTCTAAATTCAATCAAGAATTTGAGAGCATAAAAAAGGATTATAATAAAGTCAAAGAATATATCAGGGTCAGACTATATCACCAATCTTATGTGCAACAGGTAGGGATGGATAAAATTATCAGCAAACCCTTACCTGGAGATATAATGGTTATGATGGTATACGATTTACCAGATGCCGTTAGAAGCATTCCTCCTAATGAATCAAAATCATGGAATATATCAATGGATGATTTATGGAAAGAGGCTTTAAATAATACCCTCTCAAATTATCCACCTAATATAATGACCAAAGAACTGCAAGGCATCTCCTATAAAACAGTAGAAGCAAATCATTTTTTCTCTCCTTCTATCATTTTTAATATTGCTAATTATCCAGTGCTCGTAGGCAAACATGGCTCTCTTATCTCCACACCTACTAGACACATAGTTATTATCTATCCGATTAATGATGCCAATGTCATACAAGCCATTAATACCCAAATCCAAGTAACACATGGCGTCTGTAACAAAGGTCCTGGAAGTCTAAGCCAGAGCCTGATATGGTATGACAATAAAGAACTTATCCATCAACCTTCTAAAATAGAAGATGGCAAACTCAAATTTACTCCTACAGAAGATTTTGTAAATCTGATTAATAGTTTGGTTAATTGACTAAGTAAAGTTTCTAGAATAATTACGATTAAAGACTACTTACATTGAGCCGTATAGTCATCGATTAATTTATTTATCTCCGTTACCTCATATGAATTCTTGTTCATCTTATCTGTAAAATCTTTGCAGTAATCTTTGAGGTATTTCTTTAATGCTCGATTCATCAATATTCGAGCTGTTCTATCTCCTCCTAATCCTTCTATATCAGAAAGCCCTATAAAAAAACGTAATTTTCTGGCAGCACTCGTATTGCATGGGCAGATGTTAGGTGATGATTATGTCGCATGTTACCCAATGCATTCATAGAGAAACTTGAGTCAGAGGCAATGTAATAATAGCCTTCCATCTTTTCAGTTCCATAAAGCTTTGCTACCCAAACGAGATCTTTATGTGTTTTCATTTTACCAAAGCCTTTAAAAGATTTCATTTTCATTCTTTTAAATATCAGGCTATCTCCTTCACTAACTAGAATTATCTTTTCTAAAAGACTAGAGGCAACCTTTTCTTTCTTACCAGACTCTAGATTTTTATACTTGATGTTTTTGTCTTCAGAATGGAATCCTTCTATTTCTACTTCGATCTGGTCTCCGTTCTTGTAGTTTAAAAACCACGTTTCTTGCGTATTTCCGATTGTTACAGAAAGCAAAAGAATAAAGACCGTTGATAATATTGAATGAATGTTGTATAAATTTTTTCTATTATTCTAATTGAGTGCAAATTTAAATCAAAAAATCTGATCGATGTAATTATGCTCTCTAATACTAGTTCACTTGGATTGGAATTAGCTCTAACGTATAATAATATGTGGAGGATGACCGCAGGAAGTCTTACATCATATCTAATGTTGTTGTGTGCATACCTTTTCCTTTTAAATTTCATTTTTTAACGAATATTTTCCAAGCATTCTTTTATAATTGTTTTTCGATGAAATCTCACATCGTTTGTGATGTTTGAAACATAATAATTATTAATGAGGATCCACTTCCCAATTTCCTTCTTTTTTTACATAGATTATAGAACCTCTGCTTATTTTTTTTACACCATTTTCTAGATATGCAAATGTTGCGAGAACATGATAAGGTGGCATTCGGTTATTAAATAATGATTCGTTGCTCAAGACTTTAATATCAAATATTTCATATAATTCATCGTATTCCTTAAAGCTATTATTTGTAATCCCATTTCTGACATCTTCAATTATCAATTCCAACGGTGGCTTATCTTCATCGGCCACTTCCAATACTGTGATCTTATTTTTCATGTCTACTTTAATGAGGTTTGTTCCAAAAACAAACAAACCTAAACCTGCTACTATTATAAAAGCAATAAATCCAACTGGGAACATCGATTTGATAATAAATTGATATAGACCGTAAGTAATACAAAGGTAGAGGAACAGAAACAAAATTGTAAGAAGTAAAGAATTTGTTAAACCTTTGATTACTATTGCTTCATGCGGATTATTGGGATTAACATATATAAGTATTTTTTTTGCATGATATAAGGTTCTATGGATTGAACTACTTTGTTCATAATTATCCATTCCAGCATCAAAGGTTACTTGATCATTTTGATAAATTGTTCCATCAAATTTGTATGTATAAAGTGCGGTGGCTCGTAAAGACGGATGACCAGACCTAGTGTTTTGCGAAGTTTTCATACCTGTTTTAAGTATGGTCGCTTCAGTTGGTTTCCAATTTTTAGAAATTTGAGATTTGTAAAAAGAATTGGTTGTGTAAATAATGGCAGCTATAGCAACCAGAAGGAAAGGAAGGAAACATCCAACGGCTAATATTGAGGGTTTGTCAGCTTTATTTATTTGTGGGGACATTATTATATTTTAATTGGATATAGCTTTTATTCTATTCTGATTGTCTT
>CAZDWO010000073.1:0-18731 GCA_964509175.1 uncultured Saprospiraceae bacterium | reverse complement strand
CAGGTAGATTCTGAGGGTGTTGCTGATGTACCAGTTGCATGTTGTATTACTGAAGATGATGTTAATAGAATTGTAGACTCTAAAGCTGCAACTCTAGAAACAAGAATAGTAGAAAGAGCGGTTTCTGCTGCTCCTGCGACTACAAGTACTGTAGTTAGTTCAGGATGTGGTGAGTGGTTCTTGCCTATGATACATTTTGATTCTGGTAAGTCATACATTAAGCCTGAGTTCTATGGTCAATTGCACCATGTAGCTACAGTTCTTAAAATGTGTCCAGAAATATGTATCGTTGCTCAGGGACATACTGATAACAACAACTCTAATGATTTCAATAATGTACTTTCTTACAATAGAGCTAAGAGTGCAATAGATTACTTGACTTCTAATTATGGAATCGACAGATCTAGAATCAAGCTTATGTACGGAGGAGAAGATAATCCTCTTGTAAATGGAGCTTCTGGAGCTGGTCAGGACTACATGAACAGAAGAGTAGAGTTCAGAGTATGTGATGGAGCTGATTTTGATATGGGAAGACCAGCGGGTGCTGCTGTGCAGTCTGCAGGTACTGAAGTAAGAGGAAATCAGTATAACGGAAATAAAAACTCAGGTTACTAAAAAATCGGGTTCTCAAATATAAAAAAGGCGATCAAGTAATCTTGGTCGCCTTTTTTTTTGCTATATATTGATTCAATGAAAAAGATATTCTTATACAGTGTATTAGTCTTTGTCATATTTGTAGTGGGCTGCTCGTCCACTAAAACCATAACTATTGTAAATAGGACTGATACTGATTTGAGTAATCTCATTATCCAATCTTCTTGGATACACTCTCACAGTTACTTTAAAAAATCCCGTCCTAAGCCTATAGCTATAGAATTATTAGAGGTAGGAGAAGCGGTTGTCGTAGATTATAAAGGAAAGATAAATGGAGAATGTGTATCCGTGTCTTCTGAAACAGTTACCCTACAATTGATAGATTGCATACAAGAAAGGCAAATAAAAGAGCAGAACATCAGAGTTATAATATATCCAAAGGACGTTATCCTAGAATATTAATACTCTATATCAGAATCTTACAATAGCAAAAGCCCATTAAACATTATGTCCAATGGGCTTTAAGTATACTTTTCTAAAATTCTTAATCTTCCTAATCGGTATAAAACAAAGTCACCGGATTTTCAAGCAACTGTTTAACCGTATTTAAGAACTTAGCTCCTGTAGCTCCATCTACTACTCTGTGGTCACAAGATAGAGTAAGCTTCATAATCTGTCCAGGAACCACATGACCGTCTTTTACTACTGGTGTAGGGATAATTCCACCTACAGCCATTATACAAGCGTCAGGTGGATTTATAATAGCAGTAAACTCTTCTATACCGAACATCCCTAGGTTAGATACAGTAAATGTATTTCCTTGCATCTCATCAGGCTGTAATTTCTTAGACTTTGCTTTTCCAGCAAGAGCTCTTACTTCGCTGTTTATAGCACCTAGAGATTTAAGGTTTGCATTATTTATTACAGGAACTAATAAGCCATCAGGAACAGCTACAGCTACACCTATATTAATTGCTTGATTATATCTGATACGATCTTCCAACCATGATGAATTAACGGCAGGATGAGCTTGTAAAGCCAGTGCACAGGCCTTTACTACTAGGTCATTGAAGGAAACTCTAGTCTTAGCTACCATATTGATGCTTTTTCTAGTTTCTATGGCCTTAGTCATATCCACACTTACACCTAGGTAGAAATGAGGAGCAGAAAATTTACTTTCTCCCAATCTCTTAGCAATCACCTTTCTCATCTGAGAGACGGCTACATCACCATATACTGTACCAGCAGGTGGCTGTAGATTTATAGTATCTGCTTTCTTCTTAGAAGAGGAGCTAGAACGTCTCGGTCTAGGATTCTTTAAATATAGTTCTATGTCTTTTTTAGTTACTCTACCGTTATCACCAGTTCCTTTTACATCTAGGAGATCTATATTATTTTCTTTGGCCAGTCTTTTGGCAAGTGGAGAGGCCTTTACTCTTCCGTCGCTCGGTGCAGGACTTGCAGCAGGAGCAGCAGCCATCATTGGAGCAGCAGGTACTGCCGGGGTAGCAGCAACCATTGGTGCAGCTGCCATAGGAGCATGAGTGCTTTCTTTAGGCTTAGCTTCTTCTGCTGGAGCAGTTTTTTTAATTTCGGCCTCAGCCTCAGCAAGTTGTGCTTTATAGTCTTCTCCCTCTTTTCCGATAACAGCTATTATCCCATCTACAGGTACCGCTCCTTCTTGTACACCTATGTAAAGTATAGTTCCATCATAGAAACTCTCTAGCTCCATCGTTGCTTTATCAGTTTCTACTTCTGCTAGAACATCACCAGGTTCTACCTTATCGCCCACTTTTTTCATCCATCCTACGATGTTTCCTTCTTCCATCGTGTCACTTAGACGAGGCATTTTTATTATTTCAGCCATTATTCTTTATTTAGAAAAATTTAAGAGGGTAAAGTTAATCATACATCGCGTACTTATAGAATCGTAAACATGTAAAATGTAAGCAATTATCATATTAGATTTATATACATTTGTTGTATGAATTTTTCTTCAAAACTTCTCGAGGATGTTGTGGAATCGCTAGGTTCTCTGCCAGGTATAGGTAAAAAAACGGCATTGCGACTGGCTCTGCATTTAGAACGAGATAATCTTAAAAAAGGAGAAAAAATAGCAGAGAGCATCACTCAGATGAAAGAACTCATCAAAAGATGTACAATTTGTAATAATCTCTCAGATTCAGACACCTGTAACATCTGTACTCAGGATCATCGCAAAAAAGAAGTACTCTGTGTGGTAGAGTCAGTGAGAGATGTGATGGCTATAGAGGATACTGCTCAGTTTTCTGGCCTGTATCATGTACTCGGAGGTAAAATATCTCCGCTTGAAGGAGTAGGACCGGAGGACTTGTCCCTCGATTTACTACAGGCGAGAGTGGCTCAGGGCCAAATAAAGGAAATCGTAATGGCCATAAGTCCATCTATCGAGGGCGAAACTACAATTTATTATATCTCTAAGCTTATTGCAGATATGGATGTTTCCATTTCCGTTATAGCTAGAGGAGTGGCCTTCGGTGGAGAGCTGGAGTATGCAGATGAGATAACGCTAGGAAGGTCTATCGAGTCTAGGATACCATATCAGCTTAAAATCTGACTTTTCAACTTATCTTTGTTCCATCGACCTATCTATTATCATAGTTAACTACAACGTAAGGCACTTCTTGCAACAGTGCCTCGAGTCTATTTATAGCTCTATCACTGGCTATAAGTACGAGATTATTGTGGTCGATAATAACTCCATCGATGGCTCCGAGGTACTTATAAAAAATAAATTTCCAGAGGTTAGTTATCTGTTCCAGAATCAGAATCACGGTTTTGGTAAAGCAAATAATATAGGATTGGCTGCAGCCAAAGGAAAATATGTTTTTCTATTAAATCCAGATACCCTAATCGAAGAAGATACGATAGATAAATGTCTATCTAAGATGGAGGCAAATCCTGATATAGGAGCACTGGGAGCGAGACTGGTAAATGGAAATGGAGAGTTCCTACCAGAGTCTAAAAGAAGCTTTCCTACTGCTTGGTCGGCTTTCGCCAAATTATCAGGACTATCTAAAATATTGCCAAAATCAAAAACCTTCAATTCCTACAATCTAGGTTATCTAGACGAACATGAAGAAGCTGAGATAGAGGTTTTATGTGGTGCCATGATGGTGATAAGGAAAGATGTGATGCAAGATTTAGGAGGTTTCGATGAAGATTATTTTATGTACGGAGAGGATATAGACCTCTGTTATCGCATCCATAAAGCTGGTTATAAGATTCATTATTTTCCAGAAACCAACATCGTCCATTACAAAGGAGAAAGTTCTAAGCGACATAAATATGCCTATTACAAGATGTTCTATGAAGCCATGAAAATCTATGTAGGCAAGCACTTTACGAGTAGTAGTGGATCGCTGGTCATGAATTCTTTTCTTAGTCTTGCGATTTATCTAAGAGGTGGAATGGGTTTTTTATGGGAGTCCATAAAGAAGTTGACCCATCCAGTTGTAGATATACTTGCCTTACTTTTTGGACTTAATCTGATAAACAAAATATGGGCTCTCTATTTCTACCAAGACCCAGACTATTATGCTACAGCAGATGTCTGGTTTAATCTTACCATTTATACTGTGGTATGGATAAGTTCTCTTTTTGTTTTGGGTAATTATGATGAGAAGACTGGTCTGAAAAATCTGCTGATGGGTTTTGGACTAGGGATGATCATAAATCTAATTATCTATGCTATGTTGCCTTTGGAATTTCGATTCTCTAGAGCAGTGCTAATCCTAGGTGGAGTACTCGCATTTATAATATTTATAGGAACGAAGTATATTTTTAATTACTTCACCACTAAAACCTTTAGTCTACAGAAACCTATAAGAAAGGACCTTTTCATTATAGGAGAAAAAGAAGAGTGTAAAGAGATAGAAAGTCTACTCGTAAATTCCAAAGTCAACTATAAACTAAAAGCCTATCTAAATCCGTATTCAGAAAACAACGATCCGTTCTTTTCTAATTCTTCAGATAAACTAGAAAAACTTATAAGCCTCTATCCTGTAAACGAAATAATTTTCTCTGCCAAATCAGTGAGCTATAAGGACATACTTAGCTGGATGACTCGAATAGATGATAAGATATCGGTAAAGATTGCTGGTCGCAGTATGTTTAACATCATCGGCTCAGACTCGGCCAATGAGACTGGAGAACTTTATACAGTAGATGTACAGTATCGTATAAAGGAACAGGTCTATAAAAGGCTCAAAAGGGTTTTAGATATTGTCTTAAGTCTGATAGCCCTAATTTTATCTCCGATAAGATTTGTGTTGACGATGTTTAAGGCTTCTGCATTTATAGATCCGTTTAAGGTATTGTTTAATCTAAATACCTGGGTGGCTTACGGTGAGAATACTACTGCATCAACACAGTTGCCTGCTTTAAAACCTGGAATCTTCAACGTAAGTAAACTGATGGGCAAGGAAGTCATGAGTCAAAAAGAAATAGAAAACATTAATATTTTCTACGCTCGGAATTATAATATCTTGCAGGACATAGAAGTTTTTGTAAGATCCATTTTTAAGTCTTAATCTAAGTATGTCTACACATATCGCAACCATAAAGAAATTATCTAAGTCCTTATCAGCAGAACTGATAAAGCATAGAAGACATCTACATGCTCATCCAGAATTATCTTTTAAGGAGATAAAAACAGGTAAGTACATCCAGCAGGTCCTTAAAAAATATAAGGTACCATTTACTGGAGGTTGGGCAGAAAATGGGGTAGTTGCTACAATCGTGGGAGGTCTAGGAAAAGGAAAAACCATCGCCCTAAGAGCAGATATGGATGCCTTACCGATTACCGAACTCAATAAAGTAAAGTATAAATCCAAGAACGAAGGTATCATGCATGCCTGCGGACATGATGTGCATAGCTCCTCGCTCTTAGGTACCTGCATCATTTTAAATAAACTCAAAAAAGAGTTTGCCGGAACGATAAAATGCATTTTCCAACCAGGTGAAGAAAAGATACCTGGTGGAGCCAGTATTCTGATAAAAGAAGGAGTACTAAAAAATCCAAAACCTAAAAGCATCCTCGGGCAACATGTACATCCACCTTTAGAAACTGGGAATGTAGGTATAAGAGCTGGTCAGTATATGGCCTCAGCAGATGAGATTTATATAAAAGTAATCGGCAAAGGTGGTCACGGAGCCTTACCTCAGAATACCATCGATACTGTACATGTTGCTAGTCAACTAATCGTAGGACTCCAAGAAATCATCAGCCGTAAGAAGGATCCTTTTATTCCATCTGTCTTATCTTTTGGAAAAATATACTCTGAAGGTGGAGCGACTAATGTGATTCCAGATGTGGTTCGTATAGAGGGAACCTTTAGATCTATGAATGAGAAGTGGCGTAGTAAAGCACATAAGCTCATTACTTCCAATGCTAAAAAAATGGCTGCTGCTCTAGGTGCTAAAGTAGAAATAGAGATTCTTGTAGGTTATCCATATCTACACAATGATGAGGATTATACAGCTCAGATGAAATCGGATATGATTGCTTATATGGGGAAGAAAAATGTCATCGACCTGCCGCAGAGAATGACCTCGGAGGATTTTGCCTTTTACTCACACGAGGTTCCCGCCTGCTTTTATAGACTAGGAACTGGTAATAAGAAAAAGGGAATAACATCGCCTGTACACACACCTACTTTCAATGTTGACGAGAGATGTCTAGAAATAGGAGCAGGTCTTATGAGTTATCTAGCAATACAAAGTTTGTCACATTAGTATTATTTGTAATATGTAATACAATATATTACAGATTATTACCTATTAAATTATTTTTTAATATATCTTTACTCGACGAAATTCGTTAGTAAAGCAATAGTTTAATAGAGTAGTTATGGCAAAGATTCTCATCGTAGATGACGAAAAAAGCATCCGAAGATCCCTTAGAGATGTTTTAGAAATAGAAAAGTATAAAGTAGAGGAAGCAGTAGATGGCTTAGACGCTCTAGTAAAAGTAAAGCAGGCTAAGTTTGACATCATTATACTGGACATCAAGATGCCTAAACTCGATGGACTAGAAGCTCTAGAACGTATCCAATTACTCGTACCAGAGACTCCGGTAATCATGATATCAGGTCATGCAGATATAGATGTTGCTGTAGTAGCGGTAAAAAAAGGTGCCTTTGATTTTATATCTAAACCGCTAGATCTGAACAGACTACTTATCACTCTGCGTAATGCAATGGATAAGTCTAATCTTATAATCGATAAGAAAGTCCTACAAAAAAGAATATCCCGATCTAAGAAGGTCACAGAAATAGTAGGAGAGTCTCAGCCGATTCAAGACATAAAAGAAACGATAGAAAAAGTAGCACCGACAGATGCTCGTGTTCTTATAAATGGACAAAACGGAACGGGTAAAGAACTCGTAGCCAGATGGATACATGCTAAGAGTCCACGTAAAGAAGAGCCGATTATAGAAGTAAACTGTGCTGCAATTCCATCTGAACTTATAGAAAGTGAACTCTTCGGACATCAGAAAGGATCTTTTACATCCGCTCACAAGGACAGAAAAGGAAAATTTGAACTGGCAAATGGAGGAACCCTTTTTCTAGATGAAATTGGAGACATGAGTCTATCGGCTCAGGCCAAAGTGCTAAGAGCACTTCAAGAAAATACAATAACTAGAGTCGGAGGGGATAAATCCATCAATGTAGATGTAAGAGTCATCGCCGCAACTAATAAAGATCTCAGGGAAGAGATAAGCAAAGGAAGATTCAGAGAAGATTTATACCATCGTCTAGCGGTGATAATCATGACTGTACCTTCTCTTAATGAACGTAAGGATGACATTCCATTACTAGTAGATCATTTTGTAAAT
Source organism: uncultured Saprospiraceae bacterium (assembly GCA_964509175.1). Taxonomy (GTDB): domain Bacteria; phylum Bacteroidota; class Bacteroidia; order Chitinophagales; family Saprospiraceae; genus JAHDHU01. The sequence continues at coordinate 11,260 of CAZDWO010000073.1, read as the reverse complement.
GACATCTGTGGCGAGTATAAAGTCGCTCCTAAAAAAATCGAACCAGCTGCTCTTAAGCTGATGCAGAAACTGAACTGGTCCGGAAATATTAGAGAGCTACGTAACGTCGTAGAGAGACTTATAATCATGTCACAGGATTCTATAACTAAAAAAGATGTAGAAAACTATGTAGTACCTTCTAGTGCCAATAAGACAAATCTAGAAAGTCTATTCAGCCAGTTTAAAAACTTAAAAGAACTGCAGAGATACATTCTCAAAGAATACGAGAAGTTTAATGCAGTATTGGTTTAACCAAAAAATAATTTAAAAAATAATACTAAGACCTGTTTCTTTTTAATAAAGAACGGGTCTTTATCATGTACTTAAAAAGTAAAAATGACAAAGGAATTAAAAGGATTAAAACAGTGGACTAAAATAAAAGGGGAGAACTCATGGACAATGTTCAAAGTGCTAGCAGAGTTTGTAGAAGGGTTTGAAACATTAAATAAAATCGGACCTTGTATATCTCTTTTTGGTTCGGCGAGGACTAAACCTGATCAACCATACTATCAACTAGCAGTAGATATCGCAGAAAGATTATCTAATGAAGGATTCGGAATTATAACTGGTGGTGGACCCGGTATTATGGAAGCGGCCAATAAAGGTGCACACATAGCTGGAGGTTCGTCAGTAGGATTAAACATAGATTTGCCATTTGAGCAATCTCATAATAGATACATCGACCCAGATAAAAACTTAAATTATAACTACTTTTTTATCCGTAAGGTGATGTTTGTAAAGTATGCTCAGGCCTTTGTAACGCTACCTGGAGGCTTTGGTACCTTCGACGAACTATTCGAAGTACTGACTCTTATACAGACTAAGAAAATAACTCCTGTACCAGTAATTCTAGTAGGAACTGATTTCTGGTCAGGACTTAAAGACTGGATTACAGATACTATGAAAGACAAATATGAGACCATAAGTCCTAAGGACATTGATCTTATTCCAATCGTAGATACACCAGAGGAGGTAGTGAAAATCATCAATGACTTTTACTCGTCTGAGGACAATAACTTTGTACCTAACTACGAGCTTTAAAAAGACAATTTTTCTTAGTCAGTAAGAATCCATCGTACACCTATACGGAAATTGTTATCATATTGTGGATAGCGATCTAAGTGGTAATATGGGAAGATTTCCCATAGGCTGTTTATGTTTTCAAATCTAAAGAAGAAGTTGAACTGCTCTATTTTAAAGTTTATGTAAGCGTTTAAAATAGGGTAGTTGTCTATTCTATTCTGGGTATTTCCAAAAGTTCCAGTTAGTGGCAGGTATGACTTAGAGTTATAGTCAGAAAAATAAATGGCTTCAGCACCTAGCTGAGCTTCTAGTTTTTTATCGAAGAGCTTAAATTGTAAGTAGGTATTCTGGGTAAGATGAAAATTAGGTAGTGAAATGCTATCAGAAGATATTCCCTGAAGCAGTAAAGCATGGTCTAGATGCCATGGTCCTAACTTTAAACTTTGCTTTACATTTAGCTGGCTTACTGTCAGTACCTCGTCTAATTGTCGAGGGATAAATAAAGAATCCCAATAGATTGTATTATTCTCTACTATCTGTTTAAACTCTGCTTTTAGTCTCAATTTAGGTACTGTAATTCTTCCAGAGATTGCTGTGCCGAGGGGTTTAGAAAAATCGTTATTCCAGAGTTCTACTTCATTGATAAAAGTTCTATCTGCTTTAAGATTAGGAGTATATCTATAAAATCTCAGTCCCGCTGATAGTTTTAAATTTTTATTGTCGAAATTCATTTTTCCATCTACATCAAAATCACCAGCTAGATCTAGAAGTCCCAGCTCTCCATTTCCTTTGAGGGATATTCCTTTATACTCGGTAGATAAAGCTCCTTTAAGAATCAGTTCATTAAATCGCTCATCGGTCTGAAAAAAGTTTATCGTATGATACTTATGGATTAGACCTAGACGTATTTTTAAAATATCTGTACTTGCCAGCTTTACTCCGAACTCGTTACTGAGCGTACCATAATCGATTGCATGTCTTAGTCCTCTACCATCCACTAAAAAGTCCGTATAGAATAGACTATCCGTATCCGTTGCAACATTTACGTCTGATGATCGGTAAGCTCCTCGTTCCCAGACCAGCTCATGCATCAGCTCAGTATCTAGCTTGTCTTTATCGGTCAGGATATATCGATTCAGAAAAGCGAAGGTGTAGGATTCTTTTCTAGTATCAGCTCCATTCAAGACAATCGGAAAATTTACCCTTCTTCTAAAATTGGAAAATCGGAATAAGGAATCAGCGGTAATCCCGCCATTGTTTTCTTCATTATTGGTATTTACCAGAAGGGTGTAGATGCCTTTTAGTTTTTCTTTTTCTAGAAGAATCGTGCTACTGAGGTTAGTAGTTTGAGTAGCTTGATTATTATAAGTACCTACTTGATTATATCTTTTATAATCTAAAAACAAACTGATTCCATCGCTAAACTCTCTGGCAAATAGAGCCTTGACAAGAAAATTATCCTGACCTAGAAATGGACTGAAGTATAAATTATTTAGCGGTCGATTAAGCTTGAATATTTTTATGGAATCGAGCGTATAATTGTATAAATCAAATTGGTCATAGCCATATCTAATGCCTAGTCCTTTTTGTACCTCATACCTCATGGGAGTTGCTGAGGAGCCCAGATTACCCAAAGTAAGATGTTCGTCCCATTCTTTTAGAGCAGGATTATAGTTGTCTATTCTATGGAGTAAAGTGTCGTTATATATCTGAATCTCATCAGGGGTATAGCGATTGTAATAATTGTAGATTGTAGTATCCGGACCAGTATCGACAAAGGTCTGAGGAGCGTTTCTTACCCCTGCTTGACCAGTATTGCCCACTTGGGCAATTAGGCTGGAGGCAGCTATAAAAAGGCAAATTATGGTAAACTGGTATCTCTTCACTGAGGGAATCACTCTTATCTCTTCTATAAACGAATCCAAATCGTCAAATAATCTTTTTAATTCTACTTAATCTAAGTTAGCGATTTTGCTTGCCCTTGTCCTCATCTCTATAAAGTAATTATACTTTGGCTCACCACAGATTTCTCAGATTTACACAGATGCTAATTGTACCATTACCGGAGTCAATGTGAAATCTGTGCTAATCTGTGTCATCTGTGGTGTCAGAGATAGCGGCTTGCTAGATAATTGATATTACCTTAGTATCATGGAAGATCTAATCCAGAAATGGAAAAGTGCAAGACTGCCTTCTCGGCAAAAGGTAAGAGGAGATATAAAACGCCTTACGGCAAAAAAGAATCGCCAGATAAACGAGCTGGCTGATAAAACCCATGATGAGGTCTTTAAACACATCGATTGTCTAGACTGTGCAAACTGCTGTACCTCGATACCACCGATGCTAGTACCCTCAGACGTAAAACGGATTTCTAAACACCTTAATCTAAAGGAGAAAGAATTTACTTCACAATACCTCCGAAGGGACGAAGATGGAGATATGGTCATGACCCAAAGTCCCTGTACTTTTTTAGGCTCTGATAATAAATGTGAGATCTATGATGTAAGACCTAAGGCCTGCCGACAGTATCCTCATACAGATGCAGGGGAGTTTAGAAAAAATGGACATCTACATGTCGATAATGTGTTTACCTGTCCTGCGGTTTATCATATTGTGGAGCAGTTAAAGGAGGTAGTTTAGGATTTATTTAGAAAGATATTTTCAAAACTAAAAATCGTTTTTGTTCATTTTCTTTGCTTGCCCAAAGAATACGAACCAAAAGAAAGGGCATTTTTCAAAGGGATTTTTCGCTTCAGCGAAAACCAGTAGAAAATTCCTGAAATCGCTTCAAGGTTTCACGATTTTTTAACGGAATTTCCTCCTATATCCTGTTGAAAAAGATTTCCTTTCTTAGAAAGAAATAGAAATTAGATGTGAAAGTATAAACTACAAAGATTATATCCCTATTCCTCAGTTCCCCATTTCTTAGGATCGATATTAAGGAGGTTTATCATACAGTTTTGATTGTTTCCTAGGAGGAAGACAAATTCTTCTGCTGCTGTATTATTTTCAGTATAACTAGCTGGATTCCAGTTAGGCATATTGCATAGAGCTTCTATGGCAAGCTCATCTATTTTTTCATTTTTAGATGGCTCGAAAACCTTGGTATCTATAACCTGTCCATCTGCTCCGATGGTAAATGTATAGGCAGCCAAATCTAGTCCCGTAAATGAATCAGAAGGAAGCTTATCAATTACATAATCTGAAAAATAATTTTCTAATGCTTCTTTACCTTTTTTGAAACTTGCTTGATTATGAGGAGTTATAGTAAAACTAAAATCAAAGGTCCTCATCGGATTATAATCTAAATTATTTTCTGGTAAATAATCCACTAAAAATTCTAAGCTAGTGCCATAGTCAGCCTTCTTAATAAGTTCTTTTTGCTCTTTAGTTATCTTATCATCTGAAGAGATAGCCTTTTTAAGTTTTCCATCGACATAGGCAGATAGCGTAACAGAATTATAGGTATTCACCCACCTGTCTTTATAAAATCGATTTATATCAGATAGCGTATTAATTTCTGAATCCAAATCAGCAATGTCTATGGCATGAGAAGGGTAGACCTTTTTTATTTCAAAAGGGATTTCAAAATCAGTTACCAATTGGGCAATACCTTGAATAGATAATGCTGCTATAAAAACAATCAGAGGAAGTACTTTCTTATAATTCATATCTTATAAAGATAAGGTATTCCATTTGCCTAAGCTACTCAAAGCATAGCTCTGCACACCTAATTAGTATTTCTTTAAAATTGTACAATCTCTTTTAAAAAGCACCATTGTTCGCTCAGAAGCCTATTCCAGTATCTTCTGAATTCTAGATTTCATATCCTTTATGTGCATCTGTTGCATGCTAGAAAAACTCTTTTTTGGTTTGAGAGATTTTTCAATTGTAAATAGGGTAGCTCTAGCACCGGCTACGAGGTCTCCGCCTTTAGCTTCTTCCTCATCCTCAGTGATTATGTCCTTCATCTTTTCTACGAAGATCCTTTGTAGATTACGAGCATATACATCGTTCTCATTTCCAGATTCAAAGATGGCCTTACGTGTACCATCAAAAAGTTCGAATACTGAAAGAGCATTACGACCATTTAGAGCTTCATTTTCTGCCATTCTGTTTATTCTATCTTCTCTGAACAAAATATTTAGACTTCTCGATTGTATATTACCTATACGGTCTACCATACCCTCTGCCTCAAAGTTTCTAGCCAGCTCTTCATTAATTAACCATTTAGGAGTGGTAAAGAGATGTCTTTTAAGAAAGTCCATAGCTCTTACTTGTTTGCTACGGTCGACGTGGGTAAAGGATGCTTCATTTTGATCATGGGTCTTACTGATTTCTATGACTCCTCCGATATTTGCGATGACATGTCCACAGTATCTATTAAATTGGTTGAATACCTGATTGTATAAATCCTCAGTTTGATCGAAATCTTCTCCTTCCTCATAAGACCATTTTCCTACATTAGGTACGATTCTTTTCAGGTTCATGATTCCATATTCACTTGCTTCCATAGAGTCATCACCGATGTCTTCTGTCTGTGCAGTAGGGTCTAGAGGGATTCCTCTTTGTCTACCGTAACGATAAAGTGGATTTCCAGACCTTTCTTTGACCCAGCTGTTTAGGGTACTTCTTTCATCGTCTTTGTCTTTTGCTCCAGGAATCAATTTGTAGCCATACATAATAGACCACTTGTCATAAGATCCTATATCTGGCATCAGGCCTACATCACCATCTTCTGGCTGGGCTACGTAGTTAAATCTTGCATAATCCATTATAGAAGGAGCAGTTCCCATACGCTTACTAAAGCCTTTAGATCTTAAAGAATCTACTGGATACGCAACACTGGATCCCATGTTATGAGGTAAACCCAAGGTATGACCTATCTCATGTGCAGACACAAATCTGATAAGTCGACCCATAGTCTCTTCTTTAAAATTGGCACCACGAGCCTCAGGGTTTATAGCCGCAGTTTGTATAAAAAACCAGTTACGTAGGAGTCTCATTACATTATGGTACCATATAATATCTGATTCTAAAATCTCACCTGTTCGAGGGTCATGTACGTGAGGTCCTTGAGCATTTTGGATATCTGTAGATACATATCTGATTACAGAATAGCGAGTGTCCTCTGGAGACCAATCTGGATTTTCTTCTGGGCTAGGAGCCTCGAGTGCATAGATGGCATTTTTAAATCCTGCTTGTTCGAAGGCTGGTTGCCAGTCGTTTACACCTTGCATTAGATAAGGAACCCATTTTTTAGGGGTAGCTGGATCGATGTAATAGACTATAGGTTTTATAGGTTCTACCAGCTCACCTCTGGCATAGGCTTCAGGATCTTTAGGTTCTAGTTTCCATCTAGTTATAAATCTTTGGTTTTCTGTTCGCTGGTCGTCAGAGCTATAGTTTGTCTGAGTGATAGAAAAATATCCTACTCTGTCATCATAGTATCTCGGCTCCATAGGAACTTCTGGAAGTGTAATAAATGACTGATTCATTTCTACAGAAAGGGTTCCTGTAATACTATTGTCTGGTAATTTATCTCCTCCAGTGTAAGTAAGTACGTGTCTTACTTCTACATTATTAGGAAAGCTTCTCATCGAAGTAACAAAGCTCCTCTTGCTGTCTAGTGATTTTACTCCGAAGTTTTTTCGCTGACTCTCAGTCATCGCACCGATCATAGGAATGTCGGAATTAAAAAGTGGATCCACGTTTATCACATAACTATCCTTTCCTTCTGTTTCTATATCAAAGACAATGATGATAGGCTCAAAATTGTTATTTTTCACAGATTTATAAATGGGCTCTTCATAACTAGCTACACTATTATAAGAAACAGATCTGAGTAATATTTTATTCCCTGATTTTTGCCATCTTATGACCTGTTGCGGACGAGACTTAACACCTGCTCCACCGAAGTTTAAGTTCTTCACAAAACCAGAAATACGACTCACTACGAGAATTTCTTTTTCTAGTAGGTCCTTAGAAATTTCAAAGTAATTTTTTCCATCTACCTGGTGGGTAGATATTAATCCTTCAGAGCTTTCGGCATCTTTGGTAATTACATCACTGTAGGTTTTTTTCTTATCCTTATCGTCCTTCTTGTCTTGTGCTATAGAAGAAAAGCTTAGTAGTAGGATACAAAATAGTAGGAGGTTTTTCATGACAGATTGGTTAAATGAAAAGAATAGTTTTTTCAACTGTTAATATAGTCTAGATTTCGTTAATTCACGATATATAGAGACATCCTTTTCTTCGTTGATTTTTATTGCTGGGAAGAAAATGAACCTGTATATAAATTAGAAAAGGGCTTCAAAAGGAGGTTTACGTACTTGTTCAATGCATCTTTTGATACCATACTCTAAAGCCTATTGAGGGCGAACCCTCTATTTTTGTATCGATATTACTTATCTCACTAGGAAGAGATGTCCAACTTCCACCAGCGGATTGCCCATCAGATAAATATTCTGATACGTTGCCTACAACATGCATAAGGCCCTCGTTATTCTGCACGAGTGAAACAATTTTATCTTTTCTATCTCGATTTGCAGTCACCATCATATATGCTCCATCTCCATCATAATCGTTTACGTAATTTAAATTAAAATTTGGGCAAGAGTAATCGGAGGCATAATCAGATAGGATGGTGATCTCTAGACTTTCTACAAGTTGATTAAATTCATTTTCATGAGGCAATCGAAATACAATATCATCCTTACTGCTAATTGAATTTAACCATTCACAATATTTATTGGCTCCATAATATGGGATATTTACTACAGGGTAGTCGTTATAGACAGGATGCCATGAATAGGCTCTTACCATTGGACCATTTTTGTGTTTAGTAAGAGTTTCACTATACCATTTGGTAGTATCCACTTTGCATTTATTGAACTCTGTGAGATCAGTCTTTTTTAAATGATCTAAAAATAACTTGTATTGCCTATTAGTAACTTCATATTTAGAACAGAATAGTTGTTCATCCTTATCTACGGTTATATAATCATTACGTAGAGTACTCTTGGATACTAAGCTTCTAGTTGGAGTACATGATGCATATAGTACTAGAATTATTATTACAGCGATTATTGTATTAGTAGTTTTCATTGTTCTTAATTATGTCACTTACGATGCCTTGAGTATTTAATGATAGAGAAGGCGTCACTCTAATAACCTAGCCAACTCCTCACCATAATCTATAAACGCCATGGTCTCATCTGTTCTGGCCAATTTTACTTTATCAAATATAAGCAAAGAATCTCCGTTACTTTCTAGATGATATATCTGATGTTCCTCAAAAAATCGAATGATGTCTTCTGTGAAAAAGGAACGGATTTCTGGCACATTATTTCCAGTGATTAGAAACTTGTTAGAGAAGTCAGCATACATCTCAAAGTTGATATCCTTATAACCAGTAAATGCTTTTACCTGATCAAAGATTCTGTCTATCACTCCTTCTTTTTCCATAGTAAAAACTGGAAGCTTTTTATTCAGTTTTAAAACCATCAGAGTAATATTAAAAACCTCTGCTGTAAATGCTGCACCTTCATTAAAGGTGACATCTGAGATTTCCCAGGATACGTTCATTTCTTCAAAGGTTCCACTGAGAACATTTGATTTTCGCTCAAGCGGTCTAATTTCAAAAAATGAAAACTCTTTAAGTCCTTTGTATTCCAATCTACTTTACTTGTGTACTGATAATCATTTCCTGTTGCTAGATTCTGTAATCTAGATTGTCTAGGAGATAATTTTGCCTGAGCACTATCTAGTGAAATTTTTAAGGCTCTATTATAATTAGAAGAGGAGACATGTGATTCAAGGCCATTTATGACTACCTGTCCACCTGTTTCTTTTTGCATCTTTAAATAGTCCACGATATAGTCCATGTAGGTTATACCGACTAATCTTGTATCTGACATATTAATATTTACATCAGCTCCAGACGGGATTTGCTTTACCAGTTTGTCGATATTAAGGATACCTAGAAAGTTTGCAATTCCTTTAATATTTAAATCATAGCTGCCATTATCGTTCTGAACCAATTCTGAACCAGATCTATAAATCATTTTAAAAAATCGTGTAATAGATACCCTAGCCAGCAGCATGTGAGTAATCATTGTGAAAATCAATCCACCGAGTAACCCGATTAATAAAGAGGTATACAAGGTTAAAATCATAGTTACCACAAAGAATACTAGTTGCTCTATACCGTGACTATATACCTGTTTAAATACAGATGGAGAGGCGAGTTTAAAACCAGCATAAACCAGTAATATCGCAAATGCACAGAGGGGCACTTTTGTCAAAACAGGACTTAGAAGAACTATAAAAACCAATAATAAAAGGCCCTGATACATATTAGACCACTTGGTCTTAGCACCATTATGTATGTTTACTGTACTCCTTATAATCACGGCGATAATCGGCAATCCTCCTATCATACCCGCTGCCATGGTTGCTATTCCTATACCTGTTAAATCTTTATTTAAATCTGTCTTTCTTTTCTCAGGATCGATTTTATCTACGGCTTTGGCTATAGCCAAAGATTCTATACTCGTTATGATTAAAATGGAAATGACTGTAGTCCAAAATTCAATAGTATGTATTTTTCCAAAATTGGGAAACATAATGGAACTCATAATGCTATCAGGCATCTCTAATAATAGTTTAGGTCCGACTTAGTATGCCTTTCCCAAAAATGACATTGTATGCTTTTCAAAGAAATTGAAAAAATACACAAAGGGTACAGAAAGAGCAATCACCTACATCGGAGCGGGTAATAAATGAAAAAAACGAAAATGCCGATTAATAATCTTATACTTAATTGCATCGTCCTAGCTTAACTTTTCTTTCACATCATGATGGCTGGTTTTCTAATAACTTGCATCCATCCCGATTCAACTTAAATTATACCCGTTCTATCGATTATCATTATTATTAACAATATGATTGCATGATATTTATAGTATCAAAACATTATTAAAGCAAATTAAAAAATACCACCATTATGAAATTATCATTACTTTCTTTAGTCTTTACTCTATTAGCTACTTCTGTTTTTGCACAATGGGGAGATAACTACATTAAATTATCTGAGAACATTACCACCGAAAACAAAAACATAACTGGCTTCGATAAAATAGATGTCAGTGAGGATTTTATAGTTCATATTCATTATTCGGCTGATGCCGAAAGGGTAGAGATAGAGGCAAATGAAAACTTACATGACCTTATAAAAGTAGAGCAGAATGGCCGAGCTCTTAAAATCTATACAGATTCTTACAGTACTTCTTATAATAGTAGAAAGAAACATAAAGGAGCCAAAGAGGTATTAGTTGCTAATATTACAGTCCAAAAACTGACTGAGATAAAAGGGAATGAAGATGTCATCATAACACTGGAGGATAAGATTTACTCAGACAACTTGGTAATAGATTTAGATGAAGATTCTACCCTTGAGGGAACTTTGGATGTTGAGAATCTTATCGTAAAACTTAATGAAGATTCTGTGCTAGACTTAAAAGGTAGTGCAAAGTCTATGGATGTAAAAGCAGATGAGGATAGTGTGATCAATGGATTCGGCTTGGAAGTAGATCGATTAACTATTGAACTCAATGAAGACAGTGAGGCAAAACTGACCGTGAATGGGGAAATAGATTTAGTCGCTAAGGAGGATAGCTATTTTCATTACAAAGGGGAAGCGAATTTTACCCGTAAAAAAGTTAGGGGAGATTCTGAGGTAAAGCATTTTTGATTAACCTCTAGGAATTTTTCCAGCGTTTGATAAGTTGTAGGCTGCCTAGGATAATTAGGAATATAGAACCTAATAGGGTAGCCCAACTTAGAAAATGAAAAAATAACTCGTCACTGGGACTATATGAATTCGACTCCTTCCATTTGCTAAGGATTTTAATAGGAGCGTCTATAATTTTATGAAGAATAATAAGAGCTACGCCTAAGAGGATTTGTAGGTAAGGCTTAATATGCTGGTCTTCTTTATTCATGAAGTGAAGCTAAAGGCTCTGAAGCAGTAATTAAGATTTTGTTCTCACCACAACTCTTCCATTTGTTCGGGAGTGTCTTCAAATTTTATCCATTTACCATCTTTTCTTATGTAGGTATTTGTAGTTAGATGGATGTTGTCTTGAATGGTCTCAAAAGTTAGTTCAATCTATGGACTTTAGTCCACTACTTTAGT
>CAZDWO010000072.1:10500-19117 GCA_964509175.1 uncultured Saprospiraceae bacterium | reverse complement strand
ACTTCAAAGAATTTAATTCAGCGTTCTGAATACCTCAAAACCTTGAGACCTCAACACCTCTGAACCTTCGACCTTAAGATCGTCCACTCCGCTCCACCACTAACCTAATTATCAAATAAACCGCCGGCAAACCACTAATAGCCATAATAAAAAATCTACCCCACTCTAGAGGCTCATCGAAGGGTTGTAAGTAGGTTTTATAACTAAGAAAAGATAGGAGGCCTATGCTTATTAATAGAGCTAGGAAGCTCGGTACAGCATTATAATACTTTATGCTATTGTTTAGAACTAGGAGTAGGATAGCTAGGAATATCGGTAAGAAATCTAGAATATCAGGTGCAAAGGCATTTTTAAGTCCTATAAAAGCTACGACCAGTACCAGATAGGCATTTATCGCACTATAGCGAGCGGCTAATTCTTCAAAATCTTTTTTATCCTTTTTCATTCTCCGCCTCCACCACCGCCAGATGGTTTTTCTTCTGTTTCTTCTTCCATTTCTTCTTCTAGTTCCTCTTCCAGCTCTCCTTCTAATTCTTCTTCCAGCTCAGCATCTAGTTCTTCCTCTAACTCAGCTTCTAATTCCTCTTCGATTTCTGCATCTATCTCCTCGTCGATGTCATCTGTATCGAATACATCTAGAGAAGCTTTCTCTTCCAGAATTCTAGCCTGCTCTTCTTCAGGTTTTATTTGTTTATATCTATCACAATCTACTAGGTCATAGAAGCCTCTAGGAGGAGTTGGGAATTTTGCTTTTGCATTAAATCCTGCAAGAGAGTCTTTTTCTAAATCTTGTAAAAAATTACTCACTATGGGTCTTGCCATTACAAAACCCTGTCCATCATCCAGACTCAAAAATCGAATCCATTTATCATCTCCACCTACCCATGTACCGACAACCAGTTCTGGCGTTACACCCATAAACCATCCATCTGCGTAATCATTTGTCGTTCCAGTTTTACCACCTACTGGACTCTTTGTCCCTAGATTAAATCCACCTCCTAGGTTGTTTTTCAACATCTCTAGCATTACGGAATTGTAGATTGGATTTAGAGCGAGTTTACGATCCGGGATTCCAGTGTAGATAACCTTACCATTTTTATCTTCGATTCTCTTTATAAAAATCGGCTCGGTATAGGTTCCATTGTTTGCAAAGGTGGTATAGGCTCCTGCCATTTCCTTAAGGGTAAGATCCATTGCACCTAGACAGATGGAAGGTACTCTAGGAACGACTAGACGTCCATTAGGGTAGCGTTCTGATTTACTGATTCCTGCATTATCGAGCAGCTCTCTGATCACTTCTACATTACCCATTTCTTTTACGAGACGGACCGTGATGGAATTTTTAGAATAGAGAAGGCCTTGCCAGAGGTTGTATTTATTACCTGAGAATTCTTCGTTTGCATTGGCTGGAGACCACTGCTCATCTAGATTAAAGTTTGCATCTCCTGGTGCTATCGAGTAAGAGATGTCTTCATACTCCTGACATGGAGAGATCCCTTGTAGAGAAATGGCTGTAGCGTATACAAAGGGCTTTATCGTCGAACCTACTTGCCTTCTAGAGTTTACGTGGTCGTACTTAAAGTACTTATGGTTTATTCCACCTACCCATGCCTTTATATAACCGGTCTGTGGTTCTACTGCTAGCAATCCTGCTTGTAAATGCTGATTATGATAACGTACAGAATCATATGGCGTCATTTCTTTTTCCACCTCTTTCTCCTCTCCATAGTCATAGACCATCATTTTGATTTTGGTCATTTTAAACTCTTGCTCATAGGTATTTGTCAGGTCATCCCAGTTTTCTCGTAATGTAGTCCACTTATCATCGTTGAGCAATCTCTTAAACTCGTCCTGGTCTTCTAGTTTTAATTTATTGGCTGCGATTTGTTTTCTGAAAGAGGATTGCTTATTCTCGATTTTTACGAGAGCCTTAATTACATTATCAGATAAGGGCAGATTTCCATAGGACTTTCGGATATCAGCGATACTAGATCCTAGGTGTGTATTTCTGAGATTGAGATATCGATCAGAGGCTTTAATATTTCGTGATAAGATGTCTTTTCTAATTTCTAGTTGTAAGGAGTCTGCTTCATGTGTCCAAGGATCCATTCCTTTCCATACTCTCCAGTATCTCTCCTGATTCCATTCCATATGATCTATCAGGGACTTTTCAGCGATTCTCTGATAGTTTAAATCTATGGTCGTATAAATTTTGAGTCCATCTTTATAGATATTGTACTGACCTCCTTCTGCCTTTTCTATTCCTTCTTGTTTAAAGAGGTTTCTAAGATACTTAGTAAGCTCTGATCTAAAGTATGGAGCACTACCCTCACTCTGTGTCTCCCTTTTAAAATTAGACATGTCTATCTCTTTTGCCGAAAGGCTATCCTTCAGCTCCTCAGTTATCAGGTCATTATTTTCCATCAGAGCGAGTACAGTATTCCTCCTGTCCTTTGCTTTTTCCGGAAATCTTCTAGGGTTATAAAGGGAAGGATTTTTGAGCATTCCGATAAGGGTTGCTACCTCATCGTCTTCTAGCTCGTCTTGGTTTTTACTAAAGTAGGTTTCCGAAGCTGCTTGAATTCCATGTGCTCCGTTTATAAACTCAAATTTATTGAGATACATGGCGATGATCTCTTCCTTTGTATAGCTCTTTTCTAGCTTGGCTGCTACTATCCATTCTTTAAGCTTGACTTTTACGAGTCCTATTGCTCTTCCGATAAATCCACCTTTGAGATTAGGTCTGCTAAATAGCAGTTTTGCTAGCTGCTGAGAAATGGTAGAACCTCCTCCTGAATCATCCTTACTCAGTAATATCGTTTTTACTCCTACTCTGAAAAGGGCTCTTAAATCTATCCCTGAGTGTGACATAAATCGATCATCCTCAGTTGCAAGCAGTGCATTTACCACCTTTGGCGAAAGCTGGTCATAAGCAATATTTTCTCGATTCTCTATATAGTACTTTCCGAAGGATTCTCCCTTCTCATCATAAACTATAGAAGCGAGATCGTAGGTAGGATTTTCTAAATCTGCAAAGGACGGAATATCGCCTCGAGACAGCGTAATAAACATAATCAGAGCCGTCAGAAAACCGAATATCGTTAGTCCCCAAAGAGCATAAAGTAACCACTTCCATCTCCTGCGGACAGGCTGGTCATCTTTTAAAAAATCAAACTTCTGAAAAATATCAGACATTCTATCTCTCATGGTTAAGGCTCGTAAAAATACATCGTAATACGGACTAGTATTTAAAATGTCGAAGATAATAACTCCTATTTTACATATCCATAGGGATAAACCCCAAATCATAGGAAACTATAGGTAGCTTATTGAGGCTTAAAACAGGTTTACATACCCAAAATGTATCTTGAGATCACCAAAATCAAAGGGATTGTCCAGTCGTTTTCCTATAGCCATCGCAAAACTAAATATCCCTGCACTGGTCTCAAAGTTCATCCCTACACCGATGCCAAGTGGTGTATCCCAGCGTTCATCAGGCAATCGCAACGGATTATACTCTGCTGCATAATCTACAAATGGCAAAGCGAGGGTAAAATTGTTGGACTCTTGGGCTAGTATAAATCGCAACTCTGCTGTAAAAACCGAGTAAAAACTACTCAATATGGATTGCTCATCAAAGCCTCTAAGTATACGATTACCTCCGATCCGATATAAATCATTCTGAAAAAGTGCCACCTCATTAAACTGATAGGCAGAGCGGACTCCTGTTTTTATAGTCACAGATCTGGCCAAGGGTATAAAATATGAGGCATCTAATTCCAAGCCTAACTGATAAGTATTGAGCTGTAAGCTGTCATAGGAATCTATAAAATTGACATCTTCTGACAGAATATTCTGGATAGTTACATTAGGCCTTATTCTTTTTAGTCCAGCATTAGTAGATAGGCTGACCTCATATCCCTTACTGGGATTAAATCTATAATCTAGGTTTTCTTTTAAAAAACCGATGGTGATTCCGTTGTAGCTAAAATCTAGATTGGTCGGTAATCGCTCCGTCTGAAGCAGCTGCATGGTATCGATTTCTATCAGATTACTCACACGATTATTCCAGGAGACATTTAGATAATCTCGTCCCTGAAAATAATACTGTGCTCCTAGCTCAAAATATCGATCTATCCATAAGTCTTCATTTCTAAACTGCCCAAATTTAAAACTCACCCCAAAAGGTGTGTCCAATAAATATGGATAATCAAAAGCCAGATCTATTTTCTGATTCTCCGGTCGCAATCTCTCAAAGGAGAGAAAGAACCGCTCTCCATAGCCTAGCTGATTCCGCATCTCTGCGGTAAAATCTGTAACTACTGTAAATCGCTGACCGGTTCCGGTATTATTCTGTAACAGTCCGATGATAAAATCAAAATGGCTCGACTTACTCTTGGCTAGATTTAGCAGAACCTCTGCTTTATTATTTACAAAGGCAATTTTGGGAGGATCCTTCATTTTAAAAAAGGAAATCTCTCTCAGCTTATTTTCTAGATCAGCAATGGCTCGCTTATCGTAGACCGCATTTTTTTCTATACCCAGATATCGAGTAAGGTAATTATTACTGACCTGAGAAGTCCCGATATTTTTTATTGTATCGAAGGTGATAAAAGGACCTCTATCTACCTTCAGATAACTTTCTAGAACAGTACTGTCTACCGAGATGCTATCCAGATTTATAGCCGCAAAGGGATAGCCCGAGTTTTCTAGACGGGCAATCATTTTCTCATTGAGTTCCTGTAGCTGATCTATTCTGAGGGTTTTTCCTTCTAGCTCTCTCAGCTCATAATCTAGAAAGGCTTCCATCCATTCCTGCGACCTGTCGTAGCGGATTTGTCCCCATTTAAAGGCAGGTCCCTGATAGTAATTGATGGTATGTACGGAATCTTTTCGTTTCCAGTTATCTACTGAGCTGAGAATATGACCCTTTGCAAAATCTACTTTTTGGATAGAATCCAGAAAATTGTAAATGGTGAGCGTATCAGTAATCTGCTTTTCTAGAAGAGTATTATCGTCTTTATCGACTATGATAAACTGATAGTTCTGCTGTGCGGTAAGCGAGTTAGCAGCCATCCATAGTAGTAATAGTAGAACTAAAGTATATTTTTGATACCTGATCATAGGCTCATTCTTTAACGAAATTAAACCATTGGCAGGTATCTATATACATATTCCATTCTGTAAAAAAGCTTGCCATTACTGTGATTTCCATTTTTCTACCTCGATGGGACTTAAAAAAGAGCTGCTTGCCTGCCTTAATCAAGAACTCCAGATGCAAGCTCACACTCTAAAAGAGGAAGAAATAGAGACGATTTATTTCGGAGGAGGCACTCCATCTCTTCTTAGCTATCCCGAGATAAACGAGATTATAGGAAGTGTAAAGGCTTTTTATCGGCTTTCGCCAAATTTAGAAATTACCATCGAAGCAAATCCAGATGATTTAGAATATGAGTATCTAAAACAACTCTATAACGATACACCTATAAATCGATTGAGCATCGGAGTACAGTCCTTCCATGCCGAGGATTTAGAAAAAATGAACCGTGCCCATACATTTAGGCAGTCTCATCAGTGCATAGAAAATGCTCTGAAAATTGGATTTGAGAACATAACCATCGACCTCATTTTCGGAGCACATACAACCACGGATGAGAGATGGAATAAAAATCTCTACATCGCTACAGATTATGAAATTCCGCATATAAGCATTTATGGTCTTACGGTCGAGCCGAAAACTGCACTTGCACATTTTATTGAACAGGGTAAGTATCCAGCTCTAGATGAGGAGCAGTTTAGAAGGCAGTTTGTCCATACACAGAACTTCTTAGGAGAGAAAGGCTATCAGCAATATGAGGTCTCTAACTACTGCACCGATGGAATGCAATCGAGGCATAACTCTGCGTACTGGGATGGAATTCCATATCTAGGCATTGGACCAGCAAGTCATTCCTTCTTAGACAATAATCGCCACTGGAATGTCAGCAATAATAAAAAATACATAGAAGCAATTACAGAAGGTAAGATTCCCTCTGAAATGGAAGAGCTCACAGATCGAGATCGGTTTAACGAGTACATCATGACTGGCCTACGTTTATCTAAGGGCTGCTCGATAGATAAGCTTCATGGCTTTGATAAGAAGTACACAGAAGGTTTTTGGCTTAAAGCCAATGAACTACTAACTAAAAATGTATTGCAGCAGTCGGAAAGCCATATTTTTATAAATTCACAGCATCGTATAATGACTGATTCCATAACCCAAGAACTTTTTTGTCTAGAAGAATGATAGATTGCTCGATAGTCATACCGATTTATAATCCAGAAAAAGATGTCGAAGATCTGATGCTCAGTCAGTATGATAAACTGATTAGGAGTCTTCCCGAACTAAACTACGAGCTGATCATCGTCGATGATGGCAGCAAGGAATCCATCTCTCACATCCTAGACAAGCTGAGACTAAAATTCCAAATCGTAAAATATGTCCAGCATGATAAAAACAAAGGAAAGGGAAAAGCACTAAGATCAGGAGTAGAAAAAACAAGCGGTGAGATCATACTCTATACCGATTATGACTTCCCTTATCAGGTAGACTCCATGAAGGCCATCATCCACAGTTTACAAAATGAATCCACCGAACTGGCTATCGGAATCAGACCTGAAAGCTACTACAGTAAAATCCCAAAACGCAGAAAACAAATCTCCAAAAACCTCCAGAGACTAAATGCTGCTCTCTTAAAATTACCTACTGGTGATACACAGGCTGGTCTTAAGGGTTTTAAAAAAAGTATTAAGCCGATTTTCCTTCAGACTACGACAAAGGGTTTCCTATTCGATCTAGAGTTTCTGAAAATGGCTCATGCTAGAGGGTTGAAAACGGAGTTGGTAGAAATTGAGTTAAGGGAAGATGTAGTGATGTCGGAGGTTAAGACCTCTCATTTGTTTAAGGAGTTGGTAAGTTATGCTCGGGTTTTGTTTAGAAGGGATTAGGATTAAAAAAGATGATATGTATATTAAAATATCCCTATGGTTAATGTTCCTTTTTTCTTTTAATACCTGCTCTAATTCTATAGTGGAAAACCCTCATGAATTTGAATGTGACAATTTATACTTCAGTATTATTGATGACTCTATCCGCACAAAAGACGAAGTAAAATTGTTTGTTTACATTAATTATAAATGCATTCAAAAAGATAAAAGTCATTTTGAATTGATCAATTTAACGAATCAGTTGCGATTGAAATATGGTAATGTGAGTACAATATCTTTTAATACATCCTTAGCACCTTTCAACAATTTTTTACATTACGGGGATCATATTAATGGGCGTACACATCAAATAGCAATAATTGGATTGAAATTCCAAAAGATCGTTTGATAAATAAAAACTAATACTTCGAAATTTATGTCACTCCGCTGGAGCTTTTAAAATTACCAGTCGGATTTTTCTATAGATATTTGGCTCCGCTGGAGCCTTAAAATGCATTCTATTCTTTTCCATCTCGAACCGCAGGGAGAGATCTTCAGGCTATACAAACTATTTTTAAATTCGATTTTTATTATCCATTCTTTCATGTAGCACTCTATCCACCTTTAGGAAATGAGAATCGAATTTATATATTATAAGATGAGAATTAACTCTGTACATTCTGTGTTTTGGCTTAATTGCTGGAATTAATCTTCCAACTTCGGCATTGTGGCAGAGAAATTCAACTTGTTCAATAATCTGTTTTATATACTTATCAGCTTGTTTTACAGACCAGTTGCTGTAGGTGTATTCCCATATATTTTCTAAATCTTTTTGAGCCAATTCACTGAGTTGGAATTTCAACTTCATTTTGAGTGTTTCTTGTGCATTTTTTCCAAAAATTTGATTGGATCAAAATTTTTGACATAACCACTGTTTTCTCCTGCTTCTATAGCTTCTCTTAGAATTTTAATTTTTTGCTCTTCTTCATCTATTTTACGCAATCCAGCTCTGATTACTTCACTAGCAGAAGCATAACGACCCGAAGAAATACTATTCTCTATAATTTTCTCAAAATGCTCGCCTAAGGTTATCGATGTGTTTTTTGCCATTTTTAATTTTTTTTCAATATACCAAATATTGGTATAGATGTCAATAGAACAAGTTTTACTTTGAATTGCCCAATTAGCTATTCTGACAAAAATAACTCCTCTTCACTTCGTTCATCCGTAAAGAAAAAAGGAGTGGTTATTTTTTTATTGTACTCTTTAAATACACCATCGCCTCTTCCACATCCTTCTTACTAATCTCCACATTTATCTCACACTTCCCTATAGCCGAAAGCAGACTCGCCAGTACTTTCTGATTCTTATTCTTTTTGTCCTTGAGACAGTTCTCAAAAATCTTATGTGGGTTTAAATTTATATTTCCTCGGCTAGAAAAGTCTCCTAAGATATCCTTTCTGATTTTTTCTAGGCTCTCTGTACTAAGACCTGTTATACGAGTGCTGATAAAAGCTTCAGCTATCATCCCCAAAGTGATGGCTTCTCCATGCAGGAGATGTGAGTCTGTATCTAGATTTAAAGACTCTATGGCATGTCCTATAGTATGACCAAAGTTTAAAATTTTACGAAAGCCTTTTTCTAATGGGTC
>CAZDWO010000072.1:3769-10400 GCA_964509175.1 uncultured Saprospiraceae bacterium | reverse complement strand
CCGATAGAAGCATCTACCATCGACAATAGCGTAGTCGGAATCTGAATAAAATCCATGCCTCTCATAAATGTACTGGCACAGAAACCTCCCATATCACCGATTACTCCTCCTCCGAGATTTACTAGCAGGCTATGACGATCTGCTTTTAGCTCAAGAAGCTGGTTCCAGATGGTCTGACAGGTAGTGATGTTTTTATGATTTTCGCCAGAAGGTATTTCTATGAGCTCATACTGACCGGTCCATTTTTTTTCTAGGTAAGGTAGACAATGCTGCTTTGTATTCTCGTCTACTAGAATAATGACCTTATCATAAGCATCCATCTGGCTCGAGAATTCTTCCCAACCATCCATGTAAATCGTATAATCTGTGCAGCTTATTTTTTTCAAGCAGGTAATTTATAAAGTGATTTTAAGGTCCAAGCTTCTGGCTTTCCTTCAAAATAGGATTTGGTCTCTTTCCATACTACTCCGAACATCTCCGTATGTCGATAAGCATTTAAATCATCCTCAGATTCCCAGTGACTATAGGTAAAGACCATGCCTTTAGAATTCCTATCCTGAAGCATTTCTAAGTCGATGCATCCCGGCTGATTTCTAATCTTTTGTTTTACATTCTCAAACATTTTAAAAAAAGAAGGTAAGTGCTCTTCTTTAAAATGCATTTTGACGACTCTTGTTATCATTCTTATCACTTAATTTTAAGAAAGTATATACTTACTCTATATTCTCACGTCTTACTTGATGTAAATCGAAAAAATATTGAATATTTACACAAAGAACTCGTTTTTAAAATAAAACCTTTATAAAAATTCAAATCTCTATTGAGCGAAATCATCCTAACCATCCAAGACATAGACCCTGTAGAACTTTACGGGGAAAAAAATAAAAAACTCAATCTCGTTAAAAATGCCTTCCCAGAGGTAAAATTTACCTCTCGAGGATCTAGTCTAAAACTCGTCGGAGACAGAGGACAAACGCAAAAAGTAAAGTCTAAAATCGAACTGATGGTCAGACTCTTAAAAGATAAACGAGAATTATCTACCCAGACCATAGAAGATGTGCTTAATGGTGCTAATCCCTTTGACAATCAGTTGAATGATAAAGTAGCAGGTGGTAAAAACACCATCGTCTATGGTAGAGGTGGAAAACCCATAAAGCCTAGGACCAAGAATCAAAAGAAACTTGTTGATCTAGCAGATAAAAATGATATCGTCTTTGCCATCGGACCCGCAGGAACAGGAAAAACTTATACAGGTGTAGCTCTAGCTGTTAAGGCTCTGAAAAACAAGTTGGTCAAAAAAATTATTCTTACTCGACCTGCTGTGGAGGCTGGAGAGAACTTGGGATTTTTGCCTGGAGATTTAAACGATAAGGTGGATCCGTACCTACGCCCGCTATATGATGCACTCCATGATATGATAGACGGAGATAAGCTCAAATTCTTTATGCAGAACCGCATAATCGAGGTAGCTCCACTAGCATTTATGAGAGGACGTACACTGGATAATTCCTTTATCATACTAGATGAGGCACAGAACTGTACCTCTCCACAGATAAAAATGTTTCTTACTAGGCTGGGACCAAATGCAAAATGTATCATCACTGGAGATCCATCACAAATAGATCTGCCTCATCGCCAGAAATCAGGTCTATTTACCGCACTAGATATCCTCGGTGATGTAAAAGGAATAGGACGAGTAAATCTGAGTACTGATGATGTAGTGCGTCACCGTCTGGTAAAAGAAATCATAAAACGCTATAATGCTCACTCTCCTAATAAAGAAAAGAGTCGCTATAAAAAAGAAGAAGAATGACCTCCAAAATAAAATACACCGGAAATCTACGTACCGAAGCCACCCATCTGAAATCTGGAAATAGCATCATCACAGATGCACCGACAGATAATAATGGAAAGGGAGAAGCATTCAGCCCGACAGATCTTGTCGCTACTGCTCTAGGAAGCTGTATACTCACCATCATGGGAATTAAAGCCAAAGATGCAGAAATCGATATGGATGGAGCAGAGGTAGAAATTACCAAAGTAATGGCCTCTAACCCTAGAAGGATAAGTAAGATTATCGCTACCATACAGATGCCTCAGAAAGATTATAGCACTAGAGATAAGAAGATTCTAGAAAAGGCGGCACATCACTGTCCGGTGTTTAATAGTCTTTCACCAGATTTAGAAGAGGAAATCAATTTATTTTGGTGACAACTAATTATTATTGAAATCGGCTCTGCTCCAAGCCTGCCCTATTAATGTGGAAATGTGGAAATTTGAAAATGGCTAAGTAGGACTGATGCAATTTGAACAGTCTCATTTGTTTATGTGTTAATTTGTTTAGAAACCACACCTATCAATGTTATCGATTCATAAACCCTGAACCCAGCTCCCTGAACCTTCAGGCCTTAAAAACCTTTATACCTCTAATCCTTAATACCTTAGTACCTCGTAACCTCAAAACCGTTTCCAAAAAATGAAACTCCAACTATCCAAAAACGACCGCTCGCTCAAAGGAACGATTACACTAGAAGGTTCAAAAAGTATCTCTAATCGAGCCCTAATCATACAAGCTCTTACGACTGATGATTTTAAAATAGAAGGTCTATCCATCAGTGATGATACGAGCGTTTTAAAAGATGCATTGGCTACAGCCAAAGAAGAATATGATCTCGGTCATGCTGGGACTAGTTATCGCTTTTTAACGGCTCTTAAAGCATTTGAGGAAGGAACTCAGATTCTTAAGGGATCAGAAAGAATGTATAATCGACCCATCGGACCACTCGTAGAAGCTCTCAATCATATAGGTGCCGATATCGAATACTTAGAAAAGGAGGGATATCCACCGCTCAAAATAAATGCTCCTAAAGAAAACCTAAAAAATACTGTGGCTCTAGACAGTAGTGTATCTAGTCAGTTTATAACTGCTCTCTGCCTTATCGCTCCTACCCTACCAGAAGGGCTTACTATCCATCTGGACGGAGATATGGTTTCTCGATCATATGTTGAGATGACATTGAGTCTTATGGGAAATTTTGGCGTAAGCCATAGTTGGGAAGAGAATCAGATAAGTATAGCCGCAAAAGACTACGTGGCCAAAGATTTTAAAGTAGAGGCAGACTGGTCAGCAGCGAGTTACTATTATGTAATGGCTGCATATTCTGAGGAGGTAGTTCTTACGATAAATGGACTAAAGGAAGAGAGCCTGCAGGGTGACTCGGCTATTAAGGCAATCGGAGCACAGTTAGGTGTAGAATCCACTTTTGTAAATGGATCGCTACATCTTAAAAAATCAGCGACAGACCCTACAGTCTTTTTTGAATATGACTTTATAAACTGTCCAGACATCGCTCAGAGTGTGGCTCTTATGTGTGCTGCAGCAGGTACACAGGGTTTATTTACGGGATTACAAACTTTAAAAATCAAGGAAACAGATCGTATAGCGGCCCTTAAAAAAGAACTCTCTAAAGCAGGAATCATTTTTTATAAAATCCCTTCTAAAAAGTTTGCCCAGAAATCTGGTAAGGAATATTACATGATGGAAGGAAAGGCAAATCTCAAGGAATCTATAGAAATAGAAACGTATAAAGATCATCGTATGGCCATGGCTTTTGCACCAATGGCTCTTTTACATCCGATAATTATCTTCGATCCAGATGTGGTAAGTAAGTCCTACCCCACTTTCTGGAAAGACTTAGAATCTCTGGGTTTTACAACTACCCGTCTAGAGACAGAATCTTAATCTCTACCCGCTGATTTTTTTGACGCCCGTTTTTAGTGGCATTACTTGCAATAGGATTTCTTTTTCCGTATCCTTTAAACTGTACTCGTTTGGCTTGAATTCCTTTTCTTACTAGATAGGTGGCCACTTCTTTGGCTCGATCTTTAGAGAGCTTATCACAGTACTCATGGGTCGGTTGATCGTTTGTATGTCCTCCGATTTCCACGACCACGTCATCATTCTCATTTAGAAAATCGTAAACCTCGTTTAGAACTCCATATGAGTTCCTATCGATGCTAGAAGTATCAGCAGTAAAATAGAGCTTCTGAATATTTATGGTCTGACCTTCTTTTAAGTTCTTCTTATCTAGATTTAGAATCTTGGTTTTGGTGGTCTTCTGTCTTTTGGGTTTAGCAGCTGGACTCGTAGATGCGGCAGCTATTTCTACCTCTTCTTTCTTGGGCTTTTTCTTAGGTTTCTTCTTTGGTCTTTTACGTTTATGAGCAGGAACCTTTACTTTGTCAGGATCTATTTTAGGATAGGCTATAGCCAAAAGTTCTTCTTCTGGACACGGAATAAGTTTTAAATCGGATAGATTATCGATTAGTAAATGTCCATTATATGGAAGCAGTGTAGGTGTTTTATAAAAAGCCTCTACGGTTATATATCTATTAGGAAAAATTGCTTCAAAATTAAACTCATAGGTTTTCCAATCAGAGTGGTTTATAGGAATAGACTCTGACAATAGCTGTCTCTGATTACAATATCCAGATCCACCCCAGACTCTTAGGACGATAGGTGTTGTGAAACTCTTCTCTCTGTTCCTACTCTTTTTTGTTGCACTCAGATAGGTGTCGGAACGGCAAAGTTGAATAGATAGTGAATAGCACTGTCCTACCGCCATGGGTTCTCCTAATCTCTGAGCTACAGACTCCCAACTCTCATCTTCTCTCACTACCATTCCCAGATAACTTTTGCCATCTGCTGGAGGAGTTGTATTTCCCCAGTAGTCTTTTGGATGTATATCAGGTGGGGTTTGGCTAGGAAAATCTACCTTACCACAATCAAACCATGATTTTAGACTCAGAACATTCTGTCCCTTATTGGGAAAGTCTTCAAAAGAGCCATTTTTTATAGCTATGTCTCCACCCTGAGCAGATGCTCCCATATAGAGGAGAACTGAAAAAATAGCTGCCAAATTTATACGTAAACTCATCAAACTGGTATATCTATATGTAAATGCAAAAATCGACTATAAAGTTATATTCTACAATGAGATTAATTCTTTGTTAACACTCTTTAAAATGCTTTTTTGTGAACTATTATTGTAAAAGATTCTCTATTAATGAAACTAGGAAATACTGTAAATGCTTCTCTCCGTCGATATCTAGCGTATCGCTATGCAAGAGTAGAGGCTATCAGACAGTCTCCTTTACAACTTCAGAACAAAACATTCCGACAATTAATTTCCAAAGGACAAAAAACTAAGTACGGGAAATTACATCATTTTGAGCTTATCAGGTCGGAAGAAGATTTTACAAGTCTCTGTCCGCTCAATGATTATCACAGCCTCAAATCTTACATCTATCGCCACATGGATGGTGAGGCTCATGTGCTTTGGCCTGGAAAGATTAGATATTTTTCTAAGTCGGCAGGTACCACACAAGAGCAATGTAAATATCTGCCGGTAAGCTGGGAATTACTACATCAGAATCTGCGGTCTAGCAGCTGGGATGCAGTCGCCAGTCTCTATCATTATAAACCAGATAGTGCTATACTGAAGCGTAAAAACCTCCTAATGGGTGGCTCTTTGAAACCATGGAAAAACAATCCTCATGCCTTGGTCGGAGATGTATCGGCAATCATGGTATCTAATATTCCGGCCTTTACGAGATCCTGGTATGCACCTGATATGAAGATTGCACTTCTGCCCAATTTTGAAGAAAAACTGGAGCTCATGGCAAAAGCTTTACTGACAGAGGACCTCTTTCTACTTGCTGGAGTGCCTACTTGGACAGTTGTGCTTTTTGAGAAAATGCTAGAGCTATCTGGAAAATCCCATATGCATGAGATATGGCCCAATGCAGAAGTCTACTTCCATGGTGGAATCGGATTTGAACCATACAAAAAACAGTTTGCCGATTACCTACCCGATAAACCAGTCGAATATAGAGAGGTCTATAATGCTTCAGAAGGCTACTTTGGTTTTCAAGACAGGCCGATGGCAGATGACCTGTTGCTTCTTTGTGGAAATGGAATTTACTATGAGTTTATTCCGCTCTCTGAAACAGACAAGGAAAATCCAGAAATCATTCCGTTAGAGGAGGTCGTAGAAAATCAACAATATGAAATCGTAATAAGTACACTTGCAGGCCTATGGCGATATCGGATAGGTGATACGATACAGTTTAGTTCTACTCGACCCTATCGTTTTAAAATTACTGGCAGAACTAAGCAGTGTATAAATGTATTCGGAGAGGAGGTGATGATTGGAGATACGGATAAGGCCATTGCCGAGGTTTGTAATCTACTCGATGCTCACGTTAAGGAATACACTGTCGCTCCCATTTTTATGAATAAAAAAGAAAAAGGAGGACATGAATGGATTATAGAATTTGCAAAAGAGCCGAAAGACCTCTTACTATTTGAGGACTTGCTAGATAAATCCCTGCAACAAATAAATGCAGACTATCAGGCCAAAAGATTTAAAAATCTAGCCTTAGAAAATTTAAAGGTTCATAGTGTTCCTAGAGGCAGTTTTAGAAATTGGCTTAAAGCCAAAGGAAAACTCGGAGGTCAGAATAAGGTTCCGAGATTGTCTGAGAAAAGGAAGTATCTGGAGGAGATCTTGTTTAATGTGGAAATGTGAGAATGTGGAAATGTGGAAATTGGGCTAGGTGCGACTTATTC
>CAZDWO010000072.1:0-3669 GCA_964509175.1 uncultured Saprospiraceae bacterium | reverse complement strand
ATGTGGAAATGTGAGAATGTGGAAATGTGGAAATTGGGCTAGGTGCGACTTATTCAATTTGAAAATGTGGAAATTTGAAAATGAAGTAAAAATTGAAAAATCGCCCGAGTTAATAATAACAAATAACTAGTAACATAATCCAAGTCTACAGAAACCTTGTTCCTTGCACCTTTCTCCTTGCACCTTTCTAGACCTAAAA
The DNA here is from genome assembly GCA_964509175.1 of uncultured Saprospiraceae bacterium. Taxonomy (GTDB): domain Bacteria; phylum Bacteroidota; class Bacteroidia; order Chitinophagales; family Saprospiraceae; genus JAHDHU01. The sequence continues at coordinate 3,470 of CAZDWO010000072.1, read as the reverse complement.
ATCTTTGAACCTCGATACCTTAAGACCTTACAACCTCAATACCTTGAAACCTCCTTCAAAACCCTTACCTTTGAATAACAGAATATTCCACATGAAGACTTATTTATATTTATTACTTCCTATCTTTCTACTTGTTAATTGTAAAAAAGAAACTGTAGCTCCGACTGCTCCAGCAACCCAAAATGTAAGAACGGCAGCTGTCAAAACGCCACCACCGGTTCAGCGACATCAGGTTAGAGAACTTACAGATATAGAAAAAATCTTTCCTTATGATGTAGAGCTTATGGATGCAGATGGAAAAATCATCAGTTCTAAAGATTTACTAGAAACTGGAAAACCTACTGCAGTAATGTTTTGGTTGACTACCTGTGGACCTTGTCTTAGAAAATTTCAGGCGATACATTCTAAGTATCCACGATGGAAGGAAGAAGCAGATTTTAATATGGTAGCGATATCGATAGACTGGCCTAAAAATCATGAGCAGTTTGTAAAAATGACCAAAAAGAAAAACTGGCCATGGCCTGTATATCTCGATACTCAGCGAGACTTTAAAAAACTGATGCCTGGAAATCTAAATGGTCTTCCTCAGGAATTCTTATTTGATAAGGAAGGAAATATAGTACATCATAAAAAGAAATATTCTACAGGTCAGGAGAATGTACTTTTTGAAAAAATAAAAAAGTATGCTTCTTAAAACTCGCTTAGAAGAATATTAAAATGTCAGAGGATTACTCCTTACTACGCAACACTCTCGAGCTCGACATCGAAGAAGGTGCTAGCGATGAGCAACTACTCCTTGTTATAGAGCGGCGAGTAACGGAGATGCTTACCCAGAGTCCTGATTTACTTTTTAGTTATCTGTACAGATTAGACATCTCTGAAAAGAAAATAAAAGAGGCACTTTACACGTCGCAGGAATCTAATCCCAATATGGCACTGGCACAACTTATACTTACCCGTCAGAAACAACGAATAGAAACCAAGAAAAAATACAAACAAGATCCTATCGAGGGTTGGGAATTTTAAGCAGCTATGGCCATCGTCCAGTCAGAAGGAATCATCATCCGATCCAAGAAGTATTCTGAGACTAGTCTCATACTAGACATCTATACTTCTAACTATGGTCTAAAATCTCTAATCGTAAGTGGAGTCAGGAAATCTAAGTCTAAATCCAAAGCAGGCATTTATCAGGTAATGAATATTGTAGACCTCGTTTTCTACGATAACCAAAAAGATACGCTCTCTCGTATAAAAGAAGCTCGTGTAAAAACTCCCTACACATCAATTTCTAGAGATGTGATAAAAAGCAGTATCGGTATGCTGATGATAGAAATATTTAGAAATGCCGTTAAAGAAAAAGAAACCAACTATGAGCTCTATCAGTTTCTCAGAGAATGGTTAATGCATCTAGATGCTAGGAAAGAAGCACTAGGAAATCTAGCGATACAGTTCTCTATAGAACTCAGCTCTTACCTCGGTTTCCAACCCGTAAATAATTACGATGATGAGCATCTCATCTTCGATACGATGGAGGCACAGTTTATAACTGACGATGCTACTAATAAGTATTGCATCTCTCCAGAACTGAGCGAACTGGTGCATCGATTTTTAAAATCGGATAGAAGCGATATACATATGATACAGATAACTCGAGCGACTAGGTCGGAGTTATTGGATAAGCTGATTCAGTATTATCAGTTGCATCTGGAGAGTTTTAGGGATTTGAAGTCTATAAATATATTACGGCAGGTGTTAGGGTAGAGTTTATATTTCAAACTCATTGGTTTCAGAATTCATTTTTAAAGGTCTCCAAACTTTGATATCTACAGTTTTATCATCAAAAGAATAATAGATTGCATATAACTTTTGTACAACGATTCTTCTTATCTGAGAATCATTGGCCTTTCTTCCAATATGCGGAAACCTTGAAAGAAGTTCTAATGCAGTTTCTGTTTCTTTGAATATTTTTCGAGAATATGTAGAACTTTTATTGTTCTCCATCCAAAATTCAAGGGTGTTTTGGAACTGAGAAGATGCTAGAGCAGACCACCTTACTTTCCTAGCCACTTCCCTATGTTAGTCATAAGTACTTCATTCGTAACAAATTCTCCATTTGCAAACTGTTCTTCGCTTTTTTTAATGGAAGCTCTGTCATAGTCAGAAAGTTCAAAAGTATTTTTCTCAGATTCCTCTAAATATTGCAGAATAGCCTCTAGTTTATCTACGTCAGTAATACTATTTATTTTTTCGAGTAATCTTGCTTTAACCGTCATACCTTTTTTAGATTTCTCTCAAGTTAGTTTAAAATATTTCAACATACAATTCGTGAAAAAAATAATGCCTATAAATGCTCTAACGCTGAATTTCCAAAGCCTTTAAAGTTTGATAATTTATTCCGCCGACTTTTAATCCACTCTTCTTTTGAAAATCTTCCAAAGCCTTGCGAGTTTTCCTATCCATTTCTCCTTGTTTTGCCCTCCTAAGTTTATAGCCCTTGTTTCTTAGGACATTTTGTATCCTAGAAATTAATTTACGAGACATGCCCTGGTTTACATGCGATACCGCTTCTCTTATTTCTGTCAAACTTGATTCTTTAACCACTACATGTTTAATAAAAGTTTGCGTATCAAAATCTTTAATACTAACTGTGTCTGTCACAACATAGACGTCATAGTATTCAGCAGGAATTTTCTTGTAATGCCATTTATGACAATTGTCATTAGATACACCTCGGAATCTGGGATCAAGTTCTGAATCCTCTGCTGCCCTCCACTCATTATGAGCTTCTTGCTTAAGTATTTTGATTTTCTCTACCCCTTCTTGATTATAATTTTTGCCATTAAAAACTGAATATTCCTTTTTACTGATTTCAGTTTCAAATATGGTAGGCTGTGCACATCTTACATATACAACATTCGGGCTTGCATTTTTCAAAACTAACTTATCCTTTACTCTTTGGACAACTTCTTTTAGAGAATCTATCCTATTTTGTAGCACTTTTATCTCTGGCAATTCCTCAGCATTACTTTGTGCAAAACAAATCGTACCATTTTGTAATCCAAGAAACAAAACAAAAAGAAGAACTGTAAATCGTCTATTCTGATTTTCCATAATTGTAAGATAAGAAATAAGCAATTGCATAAAGCAAAATGATAATTAGTGCTCCAGAGGAGCGACATATTCTCTTAAAAAAGACACAAACCAGATTTCACTCCTACGGAGCTAGGTCTAATTATTACTCGAGTACTATAGATTTTTGGCCACTCTGTGGCCTAGAATATGTTAGTACAATTAGACATTCCAAAACTATTAAGAATATTGCCTAGAAATATGTCAGTGTTGAACACCTAGAGCCTTTAAAGTTTCATAATCAAGTTTTCCAACTGGTAAGTTATTCTTTTTTTGAAAGTCTACAATTGCGGACTTAGTAATCTTATCTATTACGTTTTCTTTAGCACCAATGAGCTTAT
>CAZDWO010000071.1:0-19249 GCA_964509175.1 uncultured Saprospiraceae bacterium | reverse complement strand
AAATCATGGAATCAGCTAAAAATTTAAAAGCAATACTCAAATCACTTTTAATGTTATGTATCCTCTTGGCATGCTACAGTCCGATTAATGCTCAGCAAACAGGAGAGGACTTAAAGGACTTTGAAATAAGTATGGAGAGAACTGGGAATAAAATCATCATGAGTTGTAGCGAAGGCTGTGCATGGAAAAACTTAAGTTTTAGTAACTATAAGGAATCTCAGTTAATCAACCAGTATGGAATGACAAAACTAACAGAGAAGGCCTCTGATAATGACCCAGAGTCAGCTGAGTTCTTAATACAGATTAGTAAAACAGCAGATGGCTTAGAGCTTAAGGGGCTGAGAGGTACGGCTTGGATTGATTTGGATTTTTCATTGAAAGAAAATCAAAAACAAATGGTAAACCAGTTTGGGATGACTAAATAATTTAATATTTATATTAAAAGAAAAAGATTTCTCCACTCCCTGCGGTCGGTCGAAAGGACAGTAGGTCTTGAAACCAAGGTGGTAAATTACCCGTCATAACATAGATGGAAAAACTCGATAAATCATCGAATAAGAATAAAAAAGTAATCGTCATAGATAATTATGACTCTTTTACCTATAATCTAGTGCATGTAATAGAAGAGATTCTAGAACATGAGATAACAGTAAAAAAGAACGATGAGGTCCTGCTAGAAGAACTTGTAGGGTATGACTACATCTTCCTCTCTCCAGGACCAGGGCTGCCTGAGGAAGCTGGCTTATTAAAGGATATCATCTCTAGATATAGAGAGTCCAAGAAGATTCTGGGCATCTGTCTAGGTCTGCAAGCTATAGCAGAAGTATATGAGGCTAACTTATATAATCTTCCTAAGGTATATCATGGAATACAGTCTGAGGTAAGCATCTCGGAAGATAGCATCCTTTATGATGGAATAGAAAGTCCTCTATTGGCAGGTAGATACCACTCCTGGGTGATGAGTAAAGATAGCCTACCCGATGGCCTTATAATTACTGGAATGAGTAGAGAAAAGCACATCATGTCCATAGAGCATAAGACACATAAGGTCTATGCAGTACAGTATCATCCAGAGTCATACATAACTCCTAAGGGCAAAAAAATAATCGAGAATTTTTTGGCGAAAGCCTAAGAACATCAGGAAGAAAGAGGAAATAGCTGTCTATAATAAGTGAATAAAAAGTCTAGCCTAGAAAAGCCATTTTTCTAAATCCCATTTTAAGACAGTACATCGAAAGCAAAACGTAGTACATGAGGAATCTTTTCATTGTCGTGTCGGTTGTTATACAAATATAAACTTTTCTTCTAATTATATGTCATAATTTAACTCAACTTCTGGGCTAGTCGGGTGAGCCTGACAAGTAAGTATAAATCCTTCTGCTACCTCTTCCTCATCTATTGCAAAGCAGGCATCCATGGATACCGTACCCTTTGTAACCTTAGCAATACAGGTCGAGCAGGCTCCACTCATACAAGAAAAAGGAGGTTCGGTTCCATTATCTATCATAGCCTGTAGGATGGTCGTATCATCGTTTATTTCTAGAGTAGTATCGATGCCTTCTAGTCTGACTTTTACGGTATGACTACCACTAGAAACAGCTGCTCCTGCGGCCGCTTTTTCTTCCTTGGGGCTAGAAAAGTACTCTATCATGATGTCTTTATCTGTTACGCCAGCTCCTGCAAGACCTCCTTTTACCATATCCATCATCGGTCCAGGACCACAGATGAGATGTTTTTGCATTTTTCCTACTGATGGATGCTCCTCTAGAAACTTAGTAATATTGCTCTTATCTATAAATCCTGACCATCCTGACCAAGTAGATTTTTTCTTTCCAAAAAGACCTCCTATTCCTCCTGCCTTTTCTTGCTTAGGCTCGCTCAGAATATGTCTCAGGGTAAGTTGCCCAGCATATCTACTCTGTAGCTTTTCTAGCTCTTCTTTAAAAATGATGCTCTCCTCATTACGGTTTGCATATAATAGGTGACAAGCACTCTTTGGTTCTTTTTCTATAATGGTTTTTATGATGGAAATCATAGGAGTAATTCCACTACCTCCAGCATATAGGTAGTAGTCATGCTTATTGTCATGGTCTAACTTTACGGTAAACTTTCCCTGCGGAGGCATGACTTCTATGCTACTTCCTGATACTATGGTATCGTTTATATGATTAGAGATAACTCCGTTTTTTACTCTCTTTACAGTTACTGCAGTATCCCCTTCTAGAGGACTGGTACAGATGGAATAAGCTCTTCTATATTCCTCTCCATTTACAGAAAACTTTAGGGTCAGATACTGTCCAGACTGGTAAGAAAAAGTTTCTTTAAGCTCGGTGGGAATAGCAAAGTATACTGATTTAGAATCTGCAGTCTCCTCTACAATTCTTTCTACCTTTAGATTATAAAAACTAGTATCCATAGTCTGCTTATTTTAGCGGTCAAAATTAAAATCTTTCTATTGGCTTCTTCTATAAAACTGTCTATAATTATCCCTGCATATAACGAAAGTGCAACCATTCTTTCCATCCTAGATAAGATTCTCGAGGTAGAACTAATCGATGGGATATCTAAAGAACTCGTAATCGTCAATGATTGTTCCCAGGATGATACAGAAGATAAAATTCTAGCTTTTAAAAGTAGCCATCCTGAGGCAGCCATCAGCTATTATAAGCATGAGGTAAATAAAGGAAAAGGAGCTGCTCTGCATACTGGGATAGCTCAGGCAAAAGGAGACTATATCGTTGTACAAGATGCAGACCTAGAGTACGACCCTCACGAGTTTAACATCTTGTTGCAGCCGATTCTAGACGATTTTGCAGATGTGGTTTATGGCAGTCGATTTATCGGAGGGAAGCCTCATAGAATCCTCTTTTTCTGGCACTCTATCGGAAATAAATGGCTCACCTTCTTGTCCAATGCTTTTACAAATCTAAATCTTACGGATATGGAGACCTGCTACAAGATGTGGAAGGCAGAAATCATACAATCTGTAAAGTTGAAAGAACAAAGATTCGGTATAGAGCCAGAAGTTACGGCTAAGGTTTCTAGGATTCCTAATGTCAGAATCTATGAGGTAGGTATCTCCTACTATGGTAGAACTTATGACGAAGGCAAAAAAATAAACTGGAAAGATGGAGTGAGAGCCATCTACTGCATCCTCAAGTATAACCTCTGGGCTAAGTAATTTAAGCAACTCTGAATATCAGATAGATTCCAAAAAGTGCTAACCCTACTCCTGAGAGCTTTGAGAACCAATATATATTTCTGGAGGTAAGTTTTTTACGGATTGCCTTGGCGGCAAAAACTTTGAGAATATCCATAACTATAATGGTTGCCATTACGGCACCTAGAAAATAAAGTGCTTCAGTGCCAGTGGCTTTTCTTCCGATTACATAGGTGCTTATAGTCGTTATCCAAAAAATAAAAGTAAATGGATTTACAGTATTGACCAGGAATCCTTTGAGCCAGAATCCTATCATGTTTCTGTAACTGTGCCTTGTCTTTTGGATTTCTATATCTACCGTTTTAAAAAATACTCCTAGCCCGAATAGAATCATGACTATCCCTCCGACAAGGTCAAAATAAAACTTAAAAGAAGTAGACTCGACAGTATCCTTTACTGCCTGAATAAAAAAATATATCCCTCCGATTATGAGAAAATCACTAATCCATTCGCCCAAGCTGACAAGCAGACCAGCAATTACACCCCTTTCCATGCTCGTCTGAGTAATGGCTATAAAAATGGGGCCGATCATTACTGCCAGCATTAGTCCAAAAAGAAATCCTTCTATGAGATATGACATATATAAATAAAACACAATATCTGTATTATTCTTGGGATAGCCTATTTTATAAGTTATAGAGGTATGGCTAGTGTAGTTATATTGGATTGGAAATTTATTTGGCTTAAAGCCAAAATCTAACTGGAAATCGTAGCCACCAACTTACGACTACCTCCATGATTTCTAAACTCACACAGGTAGATTCCTTGCCAGCTACCTAGATTTAATCGAGCATCGGTTATGGGAATATTTATACTGAAACCGACTAAACTTGCCTTTACATGAGCTGGCATATCATCGGGACCTTCTATAGTATGTTGTAGAAAGGGAAGATTTTCTGGGACCATCATATTGAAAATAGATTCAAAATCAACTCTCACATCTGGGTCTGCATTTTCATTTATAGTCAGTCCAGCAGAAGTATGTTTTATAAATAAATGGAGCATACCTGTCTCCGGTAAACTTAACTTGCTTAATACTTCTTGTGTGATAAGATGGAATCCTCGAGGTCGAGCCTGTAAGGCAATCTCTGTCTGGCTTACCATTTAGGTTCTGAGATTTTGGGACATTCTAGTCGACCAAAATATCTCATGATAGAAAAACCTACAAAGGTGTAGGCATCGTTATCCTTGCTATTTCCTCGTTGTCTGCCTTCTCCACTTATTCCTTCTATAAGTGAACGGTCAGATAAATCTCTAGCAGTCTGGTTTCCAAGATTTGCAGGGTTAGGATATACAGTACTGACATCGTCTAGATAATCTGTAAAGACTCGTCTGTAACTCAGTTCTATATTTATACTCCAGTCCTTATTTATATCCCATTTCCAGCCTCCTCCGATTAGTATACCTCCACTAAAATTTCCATAACCTACCCCTTCTGTCTCAAAATCTCTGAGGTCATAAACAGTTCCGTCGAGCTCTGCCCGAGGGTTATACCTCATAATAGAAAAGCCTAGCATCAAATAAGGCGTAAAGAAATAATCCTCACTACCATGCTCATATCTGAAAAAATTGAACTCGATGCTAGAAGAAAGGTCAAAAATATTAGAGCTAAAACTTAAGTTTCTGTTTCGCTCAAAATTATTAGGAGAGTCCTCGTCTGCTGCTGAGATGCGTCCGTAACTGAGGCTGCTTTTTGCAGAGATTCTAGAATTAAAATTATATCTACCTACGAGTCCTCCTGCTAGACCTGGTTTAGTAAGGTCTAGCCTATTGTTTAAATCTCCAAAATAAGAAGAAGCTCCTATCCATGCTCCAGCTTCCCAGCCTTTCTGAGCCTGTAGACTCAGCATAGATAAAAAACCAACTAAAAGAAAAAACGTACGTATCATCAAATTATTAAAGAACAAAAATAGACCCAATTTAGGACTATAGGACGTTTTGGAGGGCTTGATTAGTATTTAGTCCGCTATTTTTAATTTTTACCTTGGTATATCTAGATGTAGAGTCGAGAATAAAAAGATTCCTCGGCTACGCTCAGAATAAATTCGACTAATGATTTTAATTCAAAATCAAAGTCTCATTTATTTACCCAATAGGAAAATAGCAGGTCTTTTATGGATGCTGAGCTCCTCATTTTTCCACTGAGCAATGGTTTTGGTACGGATGTACTCCTCTGGAGCGGAGATGTCTACTGCTATGCAGAGTTTTAGTTGGGGGTTGAGGGTCTTCAGAATCGTTTCTACCATGCCATGATTCCGATATGGTGTCTCCATAAATATCTGAGTCTGACCATGTCGTTGAACCAGGTTTTCTAGTTGCTTGAGTCGAGAGCTGAGTTCAGGTTTTTTTACGGGTAGATATCCATTAAAACTAAACTGCTGTCCATTAAAACCAGAAGCGATTAGAGCCAGTAATATAGAAGAGGGTCCGACAAGTGGCACTACTTCTAGATTGTTTTTATGTGCCCAGCTCACTACTAGTGCTCCTGGATCTGCAATCCCTGGACAGCCAGCCTCTGATAATACGCCTATGCTTTTTCCGGTTTTGGCTGTAGCCAAAAATGCATATAAGCCATTTTCTGGATTGTTCTTATCTAGTTCGAAGATGTCTAAATCTGAGATTGCCATCGGGTGTCCCGTAGACTTTATATATCTTCTAGCAGTACGAGCTCGCTCTACCACAAAACAGTCTAGCTGATGTAAGACCGCTAGTGTTGCAGAAGGTATGGTATCTTTTCCTTCCTCGATAATCGGACAGGGAATCATATATATTTTGGCCTCGGACATGGTGCAAATCTAGTTTTTTTACTAATTAGCAGACTATGAATGCTCAGGATAAACAAGAACTGAAATCTAAAATCATCGATCTGATAAAAAAGTCGGAAGAGGATCTTGTAGAAATCAAGAAAATGACCCTGCCCGTAAAACCTGAAAATTCGCTAGGTCGCATCAGTAGAATGGATGCCATAAATAATAAGTCAGTAATGGAAGTCGCTCAGCGTAATAAGGAAAGAAAACTGAGTAAGCTCAAAATGGCTCTAAAGAATATCGATGAGCCAGATTTCGGAAAATGCTCTAATTGTGGGAATGGTATTCAGGCTAAGAGATTGATGTTTCTTCCGGAGAGTACTAAGTGTGTTAGGTGTGCGGGGAGATGATATGTTAGGTTTTGAGGTATCGAGGTGTTAAGGTTTCAAGGGCTAAAGGGGCAATGGTTTTGAGGTGTTAAGGTTTTGAGGTGTTAAGGTTTTGAGGAATTGGGGTTATTTTGGAGTAGGGCGAAAGGTTTAGGGTTTATGGTTTGACGCTTGACGATGCCTAAAATACGTTGACCGGTTTTAAATGTATTTGTCTACGTCTATTGTTTTATGAACCTCACCAAATCTATTATATATTTCCAACTTATTCTTATTCCATTTTGACTTCTTGTAAGAATATGAGCAATCATAAATAGAAGTATCGTCTTCCAAAATCCAATCATCAATAATTGAGTTTGATTTGTTCAGGATTCGACATAGGATTTGTTCTTTTTTGAACTTTACAAAGCGAATGATATCAATTTTTAATTTTCTTGATTTATGATTTTTAGAAACCTTGAATTTTTGCTCAAACCCGGAATAGTATTTTGGTAATTGTTAAATTACTGCAAGGAAGATTTCTGTATCAACAGCGTACTTTTTAGAAATGTCTAAAACTGATTTTTTTAGGTATCGATTCAATACATCTAATTGCTGTTCAAATGGTGATTGCAATAAATTTGCAACTTCATTTTTATCTACCCGATGAACGTAATCTATACATTGGCCATAAGGTTTGATTGTTTCTGAATTTGATGTAGTTTGGAGTTTGTTACTGAGGAAACCGAAACCTCCTAAGGTTACATTTCTTGGTAAGTTGTGATGAAGTAAATTCTCTAAGTAACTAGCTATACGATTGAATGCTATCCAATCCTTTTCTTTGAATTTGTTTTTTTCAATAGAGAATGTAATTCTATTTATAAACATAATTTAGATTTCCCTAAGTACTAAAACTTAATACCTCAGCACCTTTGAGCCTTTGAACCATTAAACCTCAATACCTTAAAACCTCGACACCTTAATACCTTCTCCGTACAACTTAATACCTTCTCCCTACAACTTAAACACCTGAGTCCGATCATTATTATTACCCACGATGATGGTATTGCCATCGATAAGCTCTAGGTCCTTTACATCTTTGTTTATAAAGAAGCCGCTTTCTCTAGCATCCATCAGGATAAAGCCACCTTTTCCATCTCCTAGTAAGGTTACTCCTATACCTGCATCGAATCTTGTCGTTTCTACTTCTGTGCCATATAGATTACCTCCCGCTAGGATGTCGGGATTACCGTCTTTGTTTATATCTGCTACTACAAAATCATTGAGTGGAGATATCTGGACTTTTGGCTCGAAGGGTTTAAATTTAAAGGTGCCTCCGTTGTTTATAAATATGCCTGATCTGAGGTCTGTGGCTTTTAGATTCTGGGCAGAGTTCAGGTCATAGATCTGATCTAGACTGGCCTTTGCAAAGCCATCGAAGGTTGGGAATTTTTCTTTTACGTCTGGTACCTGTTCAGAAGAACACTCTCTTCCTCTCAGAGGAACCAGCTGATCCCCTGAGTAGTTTGCTAGAACGATGTCATAGTTTCCGTTATCGTCAAAGTCATTGGCGTAAAGCCAGAAAGGTTTAGAATCGCTGGCCTTGTACTTATTATTAAGACCGATGTTACCGACTAGATAGTCCATATCTCCATCGCCATCTACGTCCATCTCCTCTAATCCAAACCACAGTCCATACTTAGTAGACATATCACCTGTGCTTTCTTTACGAGCAAACTTTCCTCCATTATTTACATAAATAGTAGGACTCATCCACTCTCCGATTACAATCAGATCATCATCCTTATCTCCATCAAAATCTGAAAATAGCGATCTAGTAATCATTCCTCCTTGCATCAGCTCTTTTGCATTTTCTGAGGTCTTATCTACGAAGCGGCCTCCCTCGTTTATAAGTAGGTAGGATCTAGGAGATTTAGGATATTGTCCTGGGACCAGTTTACCTCCTACAAAGAGATCCATGTCTCCATCTCCATCCACATCACTCGATACTACTGACTTGCCACTGGTTTTCATCTGTGGTAATCTATCACTGGCGGAGGTGAAATTACCCGAGCCATCATTTAGATAAAGTCGGTCTTGCAGCTTAGCATCTTTCTGCTTAAACTCATAACCACCACTCACCACATACAGGTCTAGGTCACCATCTCCATCCGCATCGAAGAAGTGGCTGCCAGTATCTTCTTGATTCTTGTCATTAGAAAATGCTCCTGATTTTTTAGTGAACTTTCCAGAAGCATCCTGTATCATAATCGTACCGCTAAAGCCTGCTGATCCACCGATGTAGAGATCTTCTTTTCCGTCTCCGTTTACATCTCCTCCTGCTATTGTCGGTCCGAACTCTGACTGCTTATACGGAAGTAGAACCTGCTTAGCATAATCGTCGTATGGATTTTCTGTATGTTTCTGGTCTATCTGAGTGAGGCTTTCTGAGATAATACCGCTCTTGGATTGAGCAGGAATGTATTTTTTGTTTTTGGAAACCTGGTCCTGATCTATGGCCATTACCTGATTTACTTTTACATCTGTATGCTCACTGATGGTATTATCAGGCCAGACTATACTCAGACGATCCACCTTATCTACTGCTCCTAATCCGAAGTGTACAATGTTCTCCGACATAGACTGGAATCCTCTAGAATGCAGCAACTCCTGTGTCCAGCTTTTGTCTCCTGAGTGTATGGTTAGTTTGGCATTTAGGACAGGCCTTTGTGAAGTATTAGAGCTTAGTTTTACTCTTAGATAATTATTGCCTGAGGCTTTATTTTCATAGATAAAGGCCGGTTTGTTTATGTTATTTACTACGATGTCTAGGTCTCCATCATTGTCTAGATCTGCAAGTGCAGCTCCATTAGAAAAACTCTTTTCATCAAATCCCCATTTTGCAGAAACGTCTTCAAATTTTAATTTTCCGGTGTTGCGATACGCATAGTTTGTAAGTGGTACAGAAGGAATATCATTTATTACTTCCATCAGATTATTACCCATCTCACCTGCTGATATTTTTTTCTTTACCTCTTGTGCCCAGTCATTATTACGTACATCTTTTTTTATACCGTTAGTGATGTACATGTCTTGCCAGCCATCATTATCTAAATCGCTAAAGAGAAGACTCCAGCTCCAGTCTGTTTTTGCCATACCAGACATAAATCCGATTTCGCTAAACTTTCCGTTCCCTTGGTTTAGTTGCAAGGTATTATGCATGTACTGATAGTGGTGCCCATTTTCTATTGCTTTCCAGAATGCCTTAGGTCTCATGGATGGCATATTTGTCTTGGATCGGTAATGATTGGCTCCAGCCATATCTAGAGAAGCTATGTCAGGTAGTCCATCATTATTAAAATCTGAGATGTCTGCCCCCATCGCAAAATTAGAGATGTGCTGGAAATACTCATGAGCCTTATCTGTAAAGGTTCCGTTTTTATTGTTTATGTATAGATTATCAGCAGCTTGGAAATCTGTCGAGATATATACGTCTGGCCAACCATCCTGGTTTACGTCTGCGATTACAAGACCGAGACCATAACGGAAGTTTTCTATTCCTGCTTCAGCCGATACATCTGTAAAACTTCCATTTCCATTATTCTTAAATAACCTATCACTGTTCTGCTCGTTCTGATAAGGAGATCGTACGCCTGCCACTAGGTTACGTCCTTCTACGCTTCTCACTGTTCTTACATTAGATGGTTGATTCATAACATACATGTCTAGGTCTCCATCTTTATCGTAATCAAAAAATGAGGTCTGTACGGTAAACCCATCATTTGCAATTCCCATCTGTTCTCCCACTTCCGTGAATGTTAGATTCTTATTATTTATAAAAAATAGATTTTTCTTATCTCCTGGATTTTCAGAAAAGCCAAACTTAGCAATAGAGATATCTAGAAAGCCATCTTTATTTATATCAACGAGTGTCACTCCAGAGGACACCGTCATGTTATTTATTTGGATGCCTGAAGTTCGAGAAATATCCTCAAACTGCATATTGCCCTTATTGATGTAGATAGCATCCTTTCCAAAAGAAGCAGTGAAAACGAGATCCGGAAGTCCATCATTATTAAGATCGCCTATAGCGACTCCTCCTCCGTTATACATAGAATCCCATAGAAAATGGTTCATCTGCTGAGATTCTTGTACGGTATTTACAAATCTTACAGAAGAATGAGACGGATCTACCTTTACAAATGAGGTTCCTTCTACGGCAGCTGTGTTTGTACTTTGACCAGAGTCAGTCTCACAAGAAACGATTACAAATAAAAATAGGATAAGATAAATTCTATACATGCTCTAAGCCTTTTAAAAAGAACTGCAAAAATAACTAGATGGATATAGTAGAAGAGGATAATCTTTTAAAAATCAAATATATAATTAGAGCTTATATGTAGATGGGTATTAAACAAGAACAGGGCACCTGCCGAAGCGAGTACCCTGCATAACCCCAAAAAACCAATTGAAAACAATCAATCTTGTTCTTCTTAATAGAATACCTACTAAAAAGATATATTTATAGTGCCTCCGCTAGCGGAAAGCTGGTTTTCTATTATTAAAGACGGCTTTTTCCACAGGAGTCACTGCTTAATTGAAAAAAACATCTAATCCGGGAACTTTTTTAAAGAATATAATTGCCTAAAGTCAAAAAAACCTTTGTTTGTTCTAGTTGCGGTACTCATAGTAGCAAGTGGGAAGGAAAATGTCACTCCTGTGGTGAGTGGAATACCCTTACAGAACAAATCATTACTAAAGAAACCACAGAGGAGAGTAAGAGGAAGGTCTGGAAGGAGGAGATCGAGCTAAAGCCAAAGAAACTCTCTGAAATCCACTATGGAGAAACCCCTCGTATTCTTACTCAAGATAAGGAACTCAATCGAGTTCTCGGCGGAGGAATCGTCCTCGGATCTCTGGTTCTAATCGGTGGACATCCAGGTATCGGTAAGTCTACCCTCTTATTACAATTGGCCACAAGCCTAAACAAAAAAATACTTTACATCTCGGGAGAGGAGTCTGAAGAACAGATAAAAATGCGGGCCGAGCGGATAAATTATAAAAATCCCAACTGCTTCGTACTTACTGAGACCAATGTGGTCAAAATCCTACAACAGGCCAAAAACGGCAGTGTAGATCTTATAATCATAGATTCTATACAGACACTCAGCAGTCCATATGTGGAATCTACCCCTGGCACTATTACACAGATCAGAGAATGTACGGGTGAGTTACAGAGATTTGCCAAGGAGACGAATATTCCGATTTTCGTTATCGGTCATATTACTAAGGATGGAAATATCGCAGGACCTAAATTGCTGGAGCATATGGTCGATGTGGTTTTACAGTTTGAGGGAGATAGACATCATACTTATCGGATACTGAGGACCATAAAAAATAGATTTGGGTCTACAGATGAGATAGGAATTTATGAGATGCATTCTGTCGGCTTACGCCAAGTAAATAATCCCTCCGAACTACTGCTCTCTCAATCAGAAGAAGAACTCTCAGGTAGTGCCATCTGCTCGACCATAGAAGGACTGAGACCGATGCTGCTAGAGATACAGGCTCTAGTAAGTACTTCTGTCTACGGAACTCCACAGCGATCTGCTACTGGTTTTGACAATAGACGACTGAGTATGCTGCTTGCGGTTTTAGAGAAACGGTGTGGCCTACCCTTCGGTCAGAGTGATGTGTTTCTAAACATCGCTGGAGGCCTGAAAATTATGGATCCCTCTGTAGATCTCGCCATAGTAGTAGCACTCATATCCTCTCTACAGAATATTCCTGTCAATAAAAAAACCTGCTTTGCAGGAGAGGTTGGACTCTCTGGAGAAATCCGTGCCGTAAACCGTGTCGAACAAAGAATACAAGAAGCCAATCGACTAGGATTCGAACAGATATACATCTCTGCTTACAATAAGAAGGGAATCTCACAAAGTAAGTATGACATAGAAATACTTACGGTTTCTAAGGTAGAGGATATAGTAAGTAGATTGTTTGAATAGTAGTCTCGCATAGAGCCATACTCAAATACTATCTATATGAAGCAGGTGCCTGACGTACAGGAAAGTCTCTTTCAAAGGCTGCAGCTAGTCCTAATAATTTTTCCTCTTCAAAGGGTCTCGCTATAAAAGTTAGATTAATAGGCTCTCCAGAAAGTTTATAACCCATAGGGACCGCTAAGCATGGATACTGTGCCATAGCCGCATGACCAGCATTATAATTGTTAATGGAAACAATGGCATCTAGCTTATGTTCTGTTATAGGTTGTTCAAAAAATGAGATTCCATCCGCTAGGTAGTCCGCTTTTATTTTTAGAAACTGTTCCTCGCTCATGGTGTCTGCAAGCATTCCTTCAAACAATTGCTGACCATATGGCACCCTTAAGGTGGTGTCTTCTAAATTATAATTGACAAAATCTTCAATCGTTCTATGGTTAATATTTTCTGAAGCGTATTCCTCCATATAGGCTGGTAGATCTACGAGCATATCGCCATTAAGAAAGGCTCTGAAATACTGAAAATTGGTCTCAACCGGATCTAAGCCTATCATAATAGCTCCTGAAGTCTTCAACTTTTCTATCGTAGCTGCATAAATAGAATCTTCCAGAAATGGCTTAAAGTAGCCCAAACGTTTTTTGTCTAAGGAGCCAGTATTTATTGCCTTTATATAATCGACCTTAGATGGAGCCTTTGCAGTTGACTGATCTTTTTGATCTCGACCTACCATAGCTGATAACAAAATAGCGTTGTCAGTTGTGTTACGTGTCATAGGGCCTGGCGTATCTAGGGTGCTAGATATAGGTATAATTCCTGACCTGCTCAGTAATCCTATAGTAGGCTTGAGTCCGACTAAGGAGTTTTGGCTAGAGGGTGACAGAATAGAGCCTGAGGTCTCGGTACCGACTGCAGCAGTTGCATAATTAGCTGCCATAGCAATTCCTGAGCCAGCACTAGAACCACCAGTCTCAAAAACACCTGAGCCATATGGATTAAGGGATTGTCCGCCGATTGCACTATACCCTAGCGGGCAGCCTGTGCATAAGTAATAAGCCCATTCGCTAAGATTTACTTTACCCAGAATAAGTCCTCCCTTATTCTCTATCTGATCTATGATAAAAGCGTTTCTAGTTTGGTTCTCTTCTAAGGCTAGAGCACCTCCTGTGGTACGCATTCCATCGGTTCCTATATTGTCCTTTAGCAGTATAGGCATGCCGTAAATGGGATGGTTTTTATTCTTTATGTTTTTATCAAAAGCTTTTGCCTTTGCTACTGCATCTGGATTAATCGCAATAATGGCATTTAAGGATTTAAGGCTATCCGTTTCAAATTTTAATATTCTGTAGAGATACCACTTGGTCAGGTTTTCATAGGTCAGGTTTTCCTTTTCTATCGCTGATTGGATATCTAATATGTTCTGCTCATAAATGAGTGGATAAAGTTTCTCATAATTCTCTTCAGAAAATCCATCTAGCTGAGAATAGATATTATTCCATATGGTCTGTCTATCTAGTGTCTTTGGTTGAAGTAATTTAAACTGCATTCTTGCAGACTCATGATCGACGTTTGCGGCTAACCGCTCACTTTCATCAAAAGCCTTCCATTCATATCTCTTATCTGGAGTAGGCACCTTACATGCATTGCAAAAAAATACCAATGTGAGTAAAAACAGTAAATACTTCATAAGCATAGAATATTAGATCTCGTTAAAATAAGAATAAGCTCATTAAGGTGGAGGATAATGTGGGGAGATTGTTTGACTAAGATGAATATTGATTATCTTGAAGAAATATTCAATCTAGTTTTTATGAAAAATATCACTCCTATATTAATTGCTCTTCTTCTCATCTTGTCCATATTGAATTTCGACTATTCCATATTGAGTGATTTTCAATTTACAAAGTCAAACGTACTGGAGGTTCTTATGATTCTGGTTTGTGTGATTGCTCTAATAACCCATTTTACAACAAGTTCTAAGACTCAAAATAATACCCTATGATAATCACGACAACAGAAAAAGTACCTGGCAAGGAAGTAGTAGAAATACTAGGAGTTGCAAGAGGAAGTACCGTGAGAGCTAGAAATATAGGGAGAGATATTTTTGCTGGATTAAAAAATATCGTCGGTGGAGAAATTAGTGAATACACTAAACTCCAAGCAGAATCTCGAGAGCAAGCAATGCAAAGAATGATAAAAGATGCAGGACGCCTAAATGCCGATGCTGTAGTAAATGTAAGACTCACAACGGCTATGATTATGCAAGGCACCGCAGAAATTCTAGCTTATGGAACTGCAGTAAAACTTACATAAATGATGACTATACTACTATCCGTTTTTCTAATCGTTTATGGATTTTTTTGGTTAGCTGTGCTTGTGCTACTCGGCTATTTTATAATGAAAAGAGTAGAGGCTAAACGGAAAGAGGATTTTGAGAATAGGGATAATTGATAGAATAGAAGTGCTACCTATATGCACCTATTCTAATAATCTTAAAAACCTTCATCTTATCATCTATCGATATCTGTAATAGGTTTATTCCTTCATATTGAATATCCAATTCTCCTTGTATATATTCCCCTGATTTGTATAGCTGACCAGTACTATTAAAGAGTTTATATTTTACTGGTTTTGTAAGATTAGCAATTTGTATGGTTCCACCAGTAGGATTAGGGAAAACCTCAATAATTGATAAATCCTCAGATTCTAAAATATTACTAGTAGATATGGAATCGCAAGGAGAACTTTGGTCTGTTCCCTGTGCAAAGACCATAGTGCTTACCTCATTAGACACTAAGATTTGTGTTCCTCCATCTTCTAAGTCTATTACATTCTCTAAGATGGCAGGACGAGATACAACTCCGTCCATCTCCCAATCTCCAGTATAAGCATCGATTTTAAAAGAAGCTATTGTATCTGCAGGTATTTCATCTATAATAAAATCGGCACTTGTTCCTGATAACTCTTGAGTACCGATTCCTAATCCATTTAAAAAATAGGGTTTATAAACCCATTCCATAGGATCGGGTAAAACATCAATAAATCTAGCATCATGTATTACTGCACTAGTCTCATTATGTATGGTATAGGTATACACTAGAAAACCGTCCTCACATATTTCCTCATCGCTTACTTCTTTTGTAATCCAGATATCCGTGGAAGGGCAATTTATAACTCCATCCTCTATCGTAACATCCTCGGCACTACTGAGGCTTCCATCATAAGAAATATATTCCTGTCCTGCAGGTCCATCTAATTCTACATTCTGAATCCCATAATAACCACTAGCCATATCAGAAGCATCATAAGTAAGGCTGATACTTACACAGCAATCAGAAGGAATGTCATAAGACTCATTATTATCAGTAGAACATCCATTTACATTAACCGTAGATTTTAAAAGTGTTGCTTCTAGAGGTGGATTATCTATTACGACTACAGACGTTGCATCTACTGTTCCTATATTACAGACGTCAATGGTATACATAATTAAACTATCACATATAGGTGTAGGTGTGGTTGTATATTTTAAAGCCTGTAAGGTTGCCTGACTATCAACGCATACGCTTATCGTGTCTACATTGTTAGAATAAGCTACCTCTTGAATTTCAGTAATAGGGAAATTCAATGGAGGTAATTTTCTGCCATCATCATTTAAAAGGGCGTATATTTTTGAGGCATTGTTAATCGGTAAGTTTACTGTATATGTGTCGCTGGATCCTGCAGGTATTGCACATGGAAGTACAAAATCTAAAATAGGTGTAGCTCCAAAAAGTAGTGGATCATTATGATAAAACATTACTGACATTCCAGCTGGTATGGATAATTCTTTCTGAGCAGCAACGCTAAAAGTCAGCTCAGCAAAATCTGATACTGGGCAAGAAGCCTGAATAGAATCTATGCTTATGGCACCATCTCTATTAAAATATACCGAATTAGAGCTTCCTGGATTGAGTGGACACAAATAAAGATTTACAATGTTATCTGCAAGATTAGAATCTAAATCAGAGTAAGCAGCAGCTCCAGGAGCAAGCAAGGGAATGGATGCGACTTGCGTCAAAATATCTCGAATCGTACTTCTAATAAATGCTCCGTCAAAAGCAATAGTTACGATATGATAACCTTCTGCTTTAAACTCATCGGCAAGTGCAATAAGCGAAGAAGAAGGAGATCCGTCAGTAGACAATATAAAAACCTTTTCTACCTCAGCTCTACCATTATTCTCTATGTACTCTCTCCCAAATTCCATTGCTTGATGTGGGAAAGTCCCCATGTCATATGCACGAGTCATTCCTTCATAACTTTCTATTTCTTGCATCTGTCCTGTAAGTGGAACTCGTATGCTCTGTTGGTTACTGTTAGACCATTCGACAATAGTCGCCTGACTCTCATCTGATCCTTGTCCTATATTTGCAGCTCTAAGAAAATCTACAAAGAAAGTTTGTGACTCACTATACTCTGTGGAATCCACAGATCCAGACACATCGTTCAGAATAATAATATCTAGGGCTTCGCTACACGGAAAGGATGGAATCATTTCATCCAGTAAGGTAATATCTACCAGTTTACTTTGGCCATTTGCATCTGTGAGTTGTAGAGTATATTCTCCAGGACCCAGACCAAAAATTGTAAAGAAATTATCTTCTATATCCATTCTACTTCCAGATGCTGCCCCAGTCCATGTAAGTCCATAAGGAGCAGTACCTCCAAAATATTCCAAGTATAAACTACCACTTAAGGTACCATTTGTGCTATTGGTGGAAGTGAGTGTTGTAATTTCAAATATGGATCCTAGTATCGGGTCTAACACTATATTGTCCGCTGTTTGGCTAGCACCATTGGGCAGAGATACACGTACATCATATGTGCCAGCTGCAAGATTATCTATAGAAAAATTATCATTATAACTTACTCCACTTCCCGTCTGCCCAGAAGTGATTTCTTCCCACTCGTAGGTAAAAGGAATAGAATGGAAATCGCTAGCAAAAAAGTTAATGCTTCCATTGTCTAAGCCTTCGCATGGACGATACTGATCATAATTAAGCACAAGACTACAGACATCTAAAATTTCTTCCGGACTGTTACAGCCATCGAGATTTGTCTCTATGGTAAAATCTAGAAGGTCATTTGCTTCTATTAAACTTTGAAGACTACAGCATGAGGACATGAGAGCATTATCCGTAACTATGATTCTTCCATTCATCTGTTCTATAGCAAATAAGCCATCAAGATTAGTCAAGAGATCATTGTCGTGTATGGTTATACGTGTAGAATTAGAAGTAGATCTGATGGAGGATAGTCCATCTATGTTTGTGAGGCTGGAATTACGCTCGATCCTTAGATGTCCTACATTTGAAATAGACTCAACACCAGATAATCCATCAAGATTAGTTAAAGCATTATTCTCCAATATACTTAAATGCCTTTTGATATCAACAAGATTTCTAAACCCATCAATATTGGTTAAAGATTGGTTTCCAAATATAGTTAGTGCTGTAGTCCTAGAAATTTCAGTCAATCCTAAAAGCCCATCTATATTTGTTAAAATTGGATTTTCAAAAATATTAATATCTCCTTCTAATGATACCAAATTAGATAACCCATCTATGTTTGGCAAAATGGCATTTGCAATAATTTGAATTCTGCCATCCCTAGTAAGTTCTGAAATTCCAGATAGTCCATCAATATTTGGAAGAGAATTATTATTAGATATTATAATGTCACCATTTAGTAACTGAAGGGATAAAAAACCGTCAATATCTAATAGTCCATGATTATTTGTAATATAAAGAGCACCATCCAACATAGAAAGACCAGAAAAGCCATCAATATTTACTAGTCCATCATTTTCATAAAGATTAAGGCGACCATTCACATTATTTAATCCTATCAAGTTATCAATATTTATAAGACCTGAATTATCTCTAATCGTAAGCGTTCCAGATACGTTAGTAAGGCTAGCCAAACCATTTAGATTAGTTAGGCTATGATTAGCATGAATATCTAGTTCACCTATGACATCCGTTAGGCCTAAAAATCCATCAATATTTTCCAAAGAAACATTTTCTCTGATTCTTATCGTTCCAGTGAGTTCCGTCAGACTTGAAAATTCATCTACATTTATGATTCCATCATTATCTACTATGATAAGCTCTCCAGAGATATCTGAGAAACCTGCAAGTGCTTCTATATCTGGAAGTGCATCGTTATCATCTATCACTATCGTTCCTTCAACATCCGTAAGGCCAGAAAGAGGATCTATATTTTCCAGGCTGGTGTTTGAATGAATAATTAGTTCTCCTAAAACATTCGTCAGATTAGAAAGGCCATTTATATTAGTTAAAGACGGATTATCACTAATTCGAATTTCCCCATTTAGTGTACTAAATCCTAAAAGTCCATCTATATCTAATAAATTTTCATTTCTTGAAATGCTTAGCCTTCCACAAATATCTGTAAGATTTGAAAACATATCTAAGTTTAACAATGCAGCAAGATTAGTCAAGCTTAAAGTTCCAGAGATATCTGTAAGATTTGAAAGCACAGTAAAATCAGAGATGGCAGTATTGTTTTGAATAGTAAGGGCTCCAGAAATATCAGTTAGACTTGAAATCGCATTTAAGTTTACCAAACTAATATTTCCATTTATATCTAGCGAGCCTGATAAGTTTGTAAGATTTGAAAAGCCATCAACATTAGTCAACACTTCATTACGTGTAATAAAAATTCTTCCAGTAAAGTCATCAAGATTTGAAAAACCATTTACGTTTAGCAGACCATCATTTTCCCTTATGGAAATTGTACCTGACACATTTTCTAGATTAGATAGTCCATCTATATTTAATAAGGCATCATTAAATTGAATGGCTAACATACCAGCAAAATCAGTTAGACCCAAAAATCCATCTATACTGC
>CAZDWO010000070.1:0-20411 GCA_964509175.1 uncultured Saprospiraceae bacterium | reverse complement strand
GAGAGACTGGTAAACTATCACCGGTTCTACTGGTAAACTTTGACCGTTTTTTCCAATCTATTCGAGCTAATGAAAGTTTATCATCTTCTAATAAATTTCGACAAGAAGAGAGCAGTATAAGCATCGTTAGGACGAAACAGAAGGTAGTCTTTAACCTACGATGTTCGATTTGATGATTAGAGCTTTTCATTTTTTTATAAATAATGATGTCAGATAAAATTAATATGCTTTCTAAAAAAATATATAATCCATTCTACCTTCCTCTATCGATATAAGATCTGTAGAATCACAATCCGATATCAAGTTAAAATTGAATGTTGCAGCGAAAATTTGATTTTCAAAATCAAGTTTTAAAACTTCTAATGAAGAATCGCTAAGTGTATCCCAATTATACTCCCAGCATCCATGTGTTTCAGAAAATCCATTGAAATAGACTGAATTTACCTCTAAGCTATCATTGAAAAATAAAACAAATTCTAGGGCATCTCTAATATCTGATTCATCAAATCTTCTTTGAGATGAAACTTGAATTCTATTAAAATTATTACCATTTGAAGGGAAAAACATAACATTTGTATGATCAAATAGAAATATATCAGAACCAGGAATCCAAGCCTCTCCATTGAACAGACAACCGAAAGTATTGGCCTGCTCTGTTGTTATAGAAGGAAGTAAGTCTATGGGGTCTAGTTCTTCTTGTTCTAATTCAGACGAACATCTAATAAAAACTAATAATAAAACAAATGCGACAATGGTTATTCTTTTCATATCATCAATGTATGTGTACATTCATACTATCCGGCTTCGGGCTAAATTCTCTAAAATAGTAAGTTTCGTCAATTGCCTTTACTTTCTTTCTCAGACCTTTATTATTTGGATATGCACCTATTAGCTTGTGGAAATGCAGAGTAGTATCATTGACAATAGTTCCTTCCACGGTCCGAGTAGGATATGCTCCACCTCCGGCTGCAGTTTCCCAGCTTTGAATGACTATGCTTGAATTAGTAATCGTAAAAACTCCCCAAGAGGGTCTTCTATCTAAATAATAGTTAATATTGTCAACTCTATATTTAACTCTATCATCAAAGAAAATTGTCCATTCCTTCTCATCTAATTCTGGATCAATTGAACCATGCAAAACTTTAAAATAAACACCGTTGGCATTCAAAGTAAAACCTTTCACAAAATCTTTATAAATGCCATTATCGTTTTGCTTGCCTAATTGATAATAATATCCATCAAGTCTCAAGTTGTTGCCATTATATGGTGTTCTTGTTTGTGTTAAGCGTTCATATCCTGCACATGATATACTTACTAAAAAGACAATTATGATAAAAACTCTCATGTTCTATTTTTTTATAAATGGCTAAAGTGAATAGGGATTATTTTTAATGCTGACAAGTAATAACTTCCTCATCAAAAAAATACATAATCCATTCTACCTTCCTCTATCGATATTAGGTCGGTAGAATCACAATCAGATATTAAGTTAAAATTGAATGTTGCAGCGAAAATTTGATTTTCAAAATCAAGTTTTAAAACTTCTAATGATGAATCGCTAAGTGTATCCCAGCTATACTCCCAGCATCCATGTGTTTCAGAAAATCCCTTGAAATAAAAGGAATTTATTTCGAGACTATCATTAAAAAATAACACTATGTCTAAGGCGTCTCTGATATCTTTGTCTGTATATCTTCTTTGAGATGAAACTTGGATGGAATTAGAATTATTACCATTTGAAGGGAAAAACATAACTCTTGTATGATCAAATAGGAATATGTCAGACCCAGGTAGCCAAGCCTCTCCATTAAATAGACAACCGAATGTATTGGCCTGCTCAGTAGTTGTAGGAGGAAGTAAGTCTATGGGTTCTAATTCTACTTCTTGATCGGTAGAACATCTAATGAAGAGTAATGTAGAAATAAGAAGGAAGATGTAAGGGGAAAGTTGTTTCATAATCTAAAGCTATATAGGAAATTATTAAAAATTTGTGGGTATTACAACTTTACTTACCCATCCTATTCTTCGCTAGAATGAATTCTTTAATTTTTAATTAAACATTCTTAGCCGATATTGATATATCGGTTCATTCACTTTCTATTGACATTTAGTCAATAGAATCCTGACCTTTGATCAGGAACATTCATTCATCCCTTGGCCAAGGGAAGCCTGCCTGCCGAAGGCAGGGACTAAGGATGGGTACGAAAAAAAGCGAGTGCCCAAAAGAACACTCGCTTACAAATCAATTTATATATCTCGCTTGACTAGTCTCTTATCACTTGCACCTTACGGTTATAGACCTCATTTCCTTGCTGGATATGTAGGATATAAGTTCCTGTCTGATTAGAATCAAATGAATGATCTAATCTTAGATTTCCATCAAAGTTTGTAAATGACTCTTTGTGAATCGTTCTTCCTGTCATATCCGTTACACTAAATATTACTTCTGCATCTGAGGTAGAATTAAATATTACCTGAGAAGTAGAAGTCGTAGGATTAGGGAAAGCAGTGAAGCTTACTTCATTATTTCCTTCTCTGTTTTCTACTGCAAGTGGAGTAGGTTCTACGTCGCAATACTTATAGGTAATCGTTTCTACACCTCGGCTTCCCATGATTACATCTTGAGTATAAGATCTAGTGGTAGACTCGATTTGTATATCTACCTGATCTCCGATAGTAGTAGCGAGTACTGCTTTTTGTAGTTCTCTGAAATCATGGATATCCTTACCGTTGAACTGAGTTATTTCTGTACCTCCGGTCATTCCTGCTTGATCTGCAGCAGTAGTAGGAATAATCCTTTGTACATTGACTCCAGTTTTATCTCTTTTTCCAGTTCCGTAAACACCTAGGAAAGGAGTTTGCTTAGAAACTACGTCCTTACAGATATAATCACCTGCATCTTCCTCTTGCTTTTGCGAATCAAATTTTATAATCGTTGTAGAAAGATTGGTCTTTTTAGTTCCATAAATAAATATGCGGTCTGCATCTTTATTTTCTATGATGTAGTTAGATACATCAAAGGCTTTGGCCTGCTCGCCTCTCAAATTGAACTTCTCTGATTGACCATCAGCATTAAATTTCTTAATTGAGATGCTTTCAATATTTACATTTTTCTGTCCAAATGATAAATTCATAAATCCAAGACCCATAAGGGCACACAATAACACTTTTCTCATAATAACCTTGTTAAATATTATTTACTTAATAAAACAGAAGCTGATTCTATGGAAGAGATCGCTTAATGATAAGTTGACTTTATCGCAGGTTGGTTGGTGGATTATGGAATAATCCGCTCTTATGACGGATGATAAATGGATTAGATATCATTTGGATAAAAATAATTTTTACAATTAACTTGCAGGCTACTAATCTGAAGCCATATTGACATTCAAACAATTACAGACTGCGATTAAGAAAAAGGAATATGCTCCTATCTATTTTCTGCATGGACAGGAGTCTTATTATATAGATGCTCTGATAAATCAGCTAGAAAATGAAGTCCTCTCTGATGGCGAAAAAGCCTTTAATCAGTCTATTATCTATGGTAAGCAGGCAGATTTTAAGCAGGTAGTCGATATGGCTCGGCAGTTTCCGATGATGGCCGAGAGAAGGGTAGTAATTCTTAAGGAGGCTCAGGAAATGAGAACGATTGCTCAGTTAGAATCCTATGCCGCTAATCCTTCGCCGCAGACGATTTTGGCTATAGCCTATAAACATAAAAAACTCGACAAGCGTACTAAGTTTGCAAAGTCACTGGCTAAGCATGCGACCATTTTTGAGTCCAAGAAGCTCTATGACAATCAACTGCCCGAGTGGATAAGAGGACGAGTGGCAGATCTAGGATTTACTATAAAACCTGATGCTAACCGACTGCTTTGTGAGTATCTAGGAACCGATCTCAGTAAGGTAAACAATGAACTAGAAAAGCTGATTATAAATCTACATAAGGGAAATGCCATTACTTCTGCTCTGATTCAGGATCAGATAGGTATTTCTAAGGACTTCAATGTATTCGAGCTCCAGAAGGCAATCGGACATAAAAATGGCCCTAAGGTGGTCCAGATTCTGAATTACTTTTCTGAAAATCCCAAGGCAAATCCCATCCAACTGGTTATTTCTAATCTCTATAATTATCTATCTAAGCTGCTTATTACCAAGACGGCTGGAGCAAAGAGTGATGAACAGCTCAAATTTGACCTGAGACTGAGCTCTGCTTTTTTTGTAAAAGACTATAGGGTAGGAGCAAAGAATTACTCTCTCAATAGTATAAAGTTTATGTTACAAAAGTTGAGGATTGCAGACTTACAGTCAAAGGGCGTAGGATTTAGAAATCTAAAACCGACCAATATCTATAAAGAGCTAGGAGCCATCATAACTAACCTTTAAGGATTAGAATACGTCGGCTGGACTGCTTACCGTGTGATACGAGACTTTAGATGGGTAATAAAGCCCGGTTATTTTCGTTTTTATGATTAGATAGATAAACAGCTAATATTAACATATTATGATTTATCTTTATATATAATTCAAAGATTTATAATGAGATTATACATAAAATTGGCCATAGTATCGCTTGTAGTATTGTCTACAGCCATTACTAGTCAGGCACAGGCTCCTAAGTTTGTAAACGAGTTTTTAAATATAGGGGTAGGAGCGAGGGCTCATGGAATGTTTGGGAGTGTCGTGGCAGATGTCGATGATGTAACTGCAGCGTTCTGGAATCCAGCTGGACTTTCTAATATAGAGGCACCATTTGAGGTAAGTGCGATGCATGCAGAGTGGTTTGGCTCTGTGGCAAATTACGATTATATAGGTATCGGAAAGAGATTAGATCCTGCCAATAAATCATTTGGAGCTTTGACTGTAATACGTTTGGGTGTAGATAATATTCCTAATACTTTGAGTCTTATAGGTCCAGATGGAAGTGTAGATTTTGATAGAGTTACTACGTTCTCGGCAGCGGATTATGCCTTTTTACTGTCCTATGGTAGAGCTCTCAAGAAAACAGGAATGTCTATCGGTGGTAGTGCTAAAATTATAAGAAGAAGTGTTGGAGATTTTGGTGGAGCATGGGGTTTTGGGTTTGATCTAGGATGGATGTATAAGAAGAAGAATTTCTCCTTAGGGGTAATGGCAAAAGACATTACGACTACTTTTAATACTTGGACTTTTAATCTATCCGATGAGGAAAAAGCTGTTTTTGCTCAGACTGGCAATGATATTCCAGTAAGTTCTACGGAGATAAATCTGCCTAAATTATTAGTAGCAGGTGCATATAAGATTACTAAACCTAAGGTTTCTTATTTGGTTCAAGCCCAATTAAACATATCCTCTAATGGTACTCAGGCAGGTGTATTTTCTGGAGATAAGATAAATCTAGATCCTACCTTAGGATTAGAAGTAGGGATTATAGATAGAGTATTTATAAGAGCAGGAATAGGAAATATCCAAAATGTAATAAACGAAGTAAACTCTGTAAATGCGAGTCTCGAGGTACAACCTAATATCGGACTAGGAGTAAAAGTAGGGAGATTAAATATCGACTATGCTTTGACTAATATTGCAGAAGTTGCAGGCTCTCTAAGTTCACATATCGTATCTCTCAGATTAAGATTTAACGAAAGAGAACCCATCTCTAATCTTATCGAAAAGCAATAGATAAGCATTAATTTATAGAAAGGAATAGACATAAAAAAAGCAATTACCCGATAGGGCAACTGCTTAATAATAATTACTTTTTTATCTAGGGCTGGTTATACTACCAACTCATATCATCATCCGTACTCGGAGTTTCAGGAGTAGAAGCTTTTTCTTCCACTGCAGGAGTCTCAGTAGCTGGTGTGCTACTAGTCTCACTATTGCCCGCTGCTGCTTCAGCTGCCGCCTCCGCTGCTTTATTTGCTTCCCATTCTGCCTGTCTCTTCTCAAACTCCTCATAATCATAATCCGGCATGAGCTCTGTCTTTACATGATTTACTGCATCAGTAATCCCATTTAAGAATCGATTAAAATCTTCCTTGTACAGAAATATCTTATGACGCTCATAACCGTTTCCGTCAAATTTCTTAGTACTCTCTGTGAGGGTGATGTAAAAATCGTCGCCTTTGGTCTTTCTAACATCAAAGAAGTAAGTGCGTCTTTTTCCCGCTCTTACCTTCGTGCTATAGACGCTTTCAAATCTTTTATCTCCATTTTCCACTGCAAATAGTTTTATTTCACTATCAAAATAAGGTATAGAAATTAAGTTACCTAATATTTATTGGCAAAATATCATTAACTCGGAAGGGATTCTACTTCTTGGTGCTCGTATAATTCTTTGTAAATACCATTTTTTGCGATTAATTCCTCATGGTTGCCTTCTTCCACGATGACGCCATCATCGATAATCAGAATCTTATCAAAAGCCAATAAGGAGTAAACACGATGGGTAATTATGATGGCTGTTTTATCTACTGTCGCATTTTTTAGGTAGTCCAGAATTTTTCGTTCTGTAGCGGTATCTACTGCAGATAGGCAATCGTCAAGTACGATTATCTGGGGTTCTTTTATAAAGGCTCTTGCCAAAGATATTCTCTGCTTCTGACCACCTGATAGCGTAACTCCTCGTTCTCCGACAAAGGTCTCATACTGTTCTGGCAGTTTCTGTATGTCCTCATGTACAGCAGCATGACCTGCATATTTTTCCACCTCAGCTTTACTGCCTTCTGGTTTGCCCATCTGGATATTCTTTTCTACCGTTTCCGAAAACAAGAAAACATCCTGAGGTACATAACCTATTTGTTTACGCAGCTCTCCGAGATTGAGCTCCTTTATATCTCTTCCATCAAAGAGTATAGAGCCTTTATCTATGTCATAGGTCCGTAGAAGCAGCTCTGCAACAGTAGACTTTCCAGAAGCGGTCTTTCCGATTATGGCTAGTTTTTGTCCAGGCTCTAGGGTAAAGCTGACTCCTTTGAGAGCTTGAACTCCTGACTTAGGAAAGGTAAAATGTACATCTTTAAATTCAATTTTTCCTTGGAGGGAAAAGGCTTCATTATTAGGACTAGTGACCTTAGGAGCTACATTTAAAAACTCATTTATACGCTCCTGAGAGGCTTCTGCCTGCTGGATTGTAGAAGCGACCCAGCCGACTGCCATAAATGGCCAACTGAGGTAATTTACATAAATCACAAACTCGGCAATGTTTCCATAAGTAATGTTTCCATTTACCACCTCCAGACCACCGATATAAATCGTAAGTAAGGTACTACTGCTGATTAGTAGAATCATAAGTGGAAAAAATAGGGCATTTACTCTGGCTAGGTCTAGCGATTTTTCTTTAAAGTCATTGCTCTCATCCTCAAAATATTTGGCAAAGGAGTTTTCTTGCACATATGATTTTACAACAGAGATACCAGAATAGACCTCTTGTGATACACTGGTGATGCGACTCAGCTGGGACTGTATGATTCCACTCTTCTTATGTATAATGGTGCTTACATAATAGATGGATAAGGATAAGAAGGGAAGTGGCAGTAAGGTGTAGAGTGTGAGTTTTACACTTACCGCAAGCATCGAACTTATAACCAGTATACAGAGACTGACGAGATTTATTCCATATAGAATCGCTGGTCCTACATACATTCTGACCTTGGATACATCTTCAGATATACGAGACATGATGTCACCTGTCTTATATTCCTTGTAGAAGCTTACATCGAGTTTCTGAAAATGCTCATATAGATCTTTTCTTATGTCATACTCGATAAGTCTAGACATAACGATTATCGTCTGTCTCATAAAGTACATAAAGGTTCCCATGAGTATTGCTAGGCCGATAACTGTAAGTGCGAACCAAAGTAGGCTTTCTTGCAGCAGTGCTGAGTCTGCAGCATCACCTGCCTCAAGTTGCTCTTTTACAAAGTCTAATGCCTTACGGATGGTCTGAGGAACTTTTACCTTAAAATAGTTAGATCCAGACACAAAAAGTATCCCCAGTAGGAGATGCCATTTATACCTTAGAAAATACTTATTAAGTGTCCAGAGATGTCTCATGCAGCCTGCAAATCTAAGCATTAAACGACGAGCAAAATAATAAGTTTAAAAGGCTTTTTTTTTATTAAATTTTGAGGTAGGGTTTTAACTCATTGAGTTTTTCTGGCTTGATTACTTTCGTTTTTAATAATTCCTCTACAGTCTTGAAATCTCCATGTTGTTTTCGATAGTTGACGATGACCTTTGCTTGCTTGTAGCTGATAAGATAACTGGAGGATAAGCTTTTTATATCTGCAGTATTTATATTTATCTGCTCTAGTTTTCCCGAGGCACTAAGAAATGGCTCGAGGGCCTGATACAAGCTATCGCTGATTCCATATACTTTCTGAAGTTGTTCTATCTCATGGAAACCTCCTATTCCTTTTCTATATTTTACGATACGTTCTGATAACACAGGACCTATTCCTCTTAGTGCCGTAAATTCTTTGGCTGTTGCCAAATTTATATCTACAAAACTTATAGTTGGCACTTCATCTCTGGCTTGATAACTCTCTACCTCTGGAATGATAACATGTGGACTGAGAATGGCATATATAGAATCCGTTATTCCATAAATTTTCTTCAGGTCTTCTTTTTCTCTAAAAACACCGCCTCGATTTCTAAAATTGCCGATGACCTTAATTATATGAGGAGCAAGTCTCATCTTTTTTAAATCTTGGGAAGAAACAGTATTTGGATTAAAATCAAAGGCTTGGATAGGAGGGTAGCTTCTTTTCTTATAGGTAGTTTTAGATTCCGGATAAGTTCTTTTTTTGAATTCTCTTTTCTTTTTGGGTTGTGTGATTTTTTCCGTGCTGACCCTTTCTTTTACCTCAGGTTGGACTTCTAGTTGAGCTAGGATTTTATCTAGAGGTTTTGGGGTTTCTGTTTCGCTGCTTAGATAGGAAGGTAGAAAGATGTAAATAAGAACGGCTATTATAAAAAGCAGAGTGAGCAGTAGTATGCCTCGACGTTCTGCTTTATTATAGGAGTAGAAGGTTTCTTTAATCAGTTTCATAGTGCTTGGATGTATGCTCCATCTGTACCTACATAGTGATACGGATGATCCGTAAGGATATCTTTATGTTGTTCGATTTCCCAAAATTTATTGGCATTGGTCAGGATTATATTTTTGGCTCTTATATGTTTTAGTGCATAGTCCAGTTTTTTAGGACTTACTCTTCCGATTAGGAGGTAGTCTATATCGATGTAATCGACTTTAGGTAGTATTGTCTCATTGGTTAGGACTAGTAGATGACTGTTTCCTATGCTATAGTAGTCATCATGTTTAATAATTATTTCTTGAGTGTTGATTTCCTCATGATGCTCAGGTATAGTTCGCATTATCTTTTTACTAAGTCTAAGATTTTCATTGGCAAAAGCCAAAGAGGACTTACTCGGATTTCCAGATACTATGGGATACAGTGATTGTCCTATTACGAGGTCTGCAGCTACTGCACCATTGAGGTCATAAACGATTAATTCCTTCTGATTTATGTTCTGATGTAGAAAATAGATGTTGCTTCCTATATAGAGCAGGGCTGAGGCAAGTATTACAAATATCATCCTAGGTCTCTTAAAACTTATCCATATCATCATGGATAGGAGTAGGATATAGATTAGCAGCATGTCTGTAAAACGTATAAGAATATCTTCTATACTACACATAGGCAGTGAGCGTATTTCCATAATACTCCACAGAAAAAATTCAACGTACTTAGCCAATAAATAGCCTATGCAATCAGCAATCAATGGCACTATCGGATCCAATAAAAAGAGAAAAAGTGCTAGGAAAATAATAACAGCAGCTGAGGGAACTGCAACTATCCCGCTCAGAATAAAATATACTGGAAACTTATGGAAGTAATAAACCGTTACTGGAAAAACTAAGACTTGAGCAGCTATCGATACTACTGCTAGATTCCATATCCATCTAACTAATGTATTCTTAGGAATCCACCATGCTGCTATAATGGGATGGAAATATAAAATACTGGTCAGTGCCATATAGGAAAACTGAAAGCTCGCCTGATAGAGTAGAAATGGGTCATATAGTAATAGTACGATGGCTGAGCCAGCTAGGATGTTGTAGGTGTTTGTCTGTCGTCTAAAACTAGAGCCCGCGGTAAATATCGTAAACATAGTAGCCGCTCTTATAACGGCAGGTGCAGCTCCCGTTACTAGAGCAAAAGCCCATATTACTGCAATGACCAAAATTGCTTTTGCAGCCTTGATAATTGGATTCTCACTTTTATAAAGATTGAGAAGGAAAAGTAGAAGGGTAGTCAGTATCCCTAAATGTAGTCCTGATACTGCCAGTACATGTACCGAGCCAGTATCTGTGTATGCCTTATAGATATCCTCTGTAAGCTGATTTCGATATCCTAGAATGAGGGCTGCAGCGATGGCCTGCTCGTCAGGTTTTACGATATGCTTCCTTATTACTTTTAAAAGCCTGTCTCTGAGGTCGTAAGCAAGTCTATGGAATAAATTAAGATTATTACTATTTAATAGTATCCAGTTATCTGCTCTGAGAAAGCACTGATGGTCGATGCCTCTGTTATGTAGATAGGTTTTAAAATCAAAAGCCAGTGGATTATTGTTGGTGGCAGTTATAAGTATGTTGGAGTTTAGAAGTATACGATCACCAGGGATAAGAGCCTCACTCAGGCTGTCTATGTCAAAATAACAAAGAAGATTTCCATCACTTTTTATGTAGTTACCATCGACTTGCTGATATTCGATTTTTAGAGTAGTACGATATTTATTTTTCTTGACTAGGTTTTCTTGGATGACACCTATTAGAATCTGTTGGCCAGTTTGGAAATGGTTCTGGGGAATATAATTTTCTTTTAAATCTGCTCTAGTATATCCAAGAGTAAGCAGTATAGCGATTATTCCTATCTGACTTAGAGCTCGATATTTATATCCATTTACTATAAATGAAATGAGAAGCAGCCCACATAAAATCATCAAAGCAACTGACCAATTATCCCAATTTAAATATCGCTGAATCCCTATTCCTATAATGAAGGGTATGAGTAGTCGTGCATTAGGTAGTTCTCTTAAATTGTTCAATGATAAGTAGTCTAATGATAGACTTAAGTTAAGTAAAAAAAATATTAGTGACTAAAAGAAAAGAGATCTTTTCAAGAGAAATCTAGTCCTTCTCACATTCGACTTCGCTCAGTGCATGCTTTTAAGAGAAGGTGGGCCAAAAGAATTTTGGGTCAGATGAGTTTTAGTATCATTATGGATTGAAGTCGGCTCTTAAAAAGAAACAACAATACCAGCACCATTGGATGTAAATCCTAAATGGATCACATACGATTCTGGTACTATGAATTCGCTATGAGTAGAATGAAATACAAATGATTCTTCGACCTTTTTCTTTTGAGAATTAGAAGCTTTAAGAAGAAATATACTTGTAACCCACAACATAGGTGTTGCAACCGTACTTGATAATAATCCGATTTTTCTAAAAGTATTGTCACTGCCTTGAGTTGCATGTAAAATCAATAACCCTCCTGCGAAGGTAAATGGAGTTATTAAGCGTAAGGTAGTAGTCTTGTTTTTATATTTTAGACCCTTTAGGAAATGAGCATGTGACCTATGACTAGGATTTATATACTCGCCTAGCTTCCAGAAAGATCTAACATAATCTTCGTCTACTAGGTATCCCATTTTATCTCTAAGTTTTTGAATAAGTAGGTAATTGCCCAAAACAGGTCTACTGTCTCTCAATATTATATCTGTACTCAGGTCAAATTTTATCTTACTGATTTCACTTTTATTAATTCTGTAATAAGGTTCTTGTTTATCCCATTTTTTATAAATAACATACTGAGAACCTATCTCTAAAATCCGTACTTCTATAACAGACTTATCAGATATGGTAAGGGTGTCTTGGCTAGAAGATTCGTAAAAAGTGAGACATAAAAGAATAGATAGTAGAGCTGCTCTAATCATCAATTTACAGTTGGTTTATTTAAGAAACGACCATACCTACTGTTTTTAGTATTTCAGATGTTTTAAAAAGAAACCACAAGCCCTAAGCCATTAGATGTAAAACCTAGATTGACTAAATAGGAATCAGGTATGACCTTAATGTTTTGATTGTAACTAATGCCATATGCATCTATTGCCTGATTTTTTTTAGAGTTTGAGGATATTTTAAATCCTATGCCCGTGCTGCCGAGAATAGGAGTTGCAAAAATTATGGCAATTACACCAAGAACAAATCTTGTATCAAAGAAAGGATCTGATATTACCAATGCCGTACCTCCAATAAAAGTACCTATTGCACTAAATCCGAGAATATTAGCTGCCTTTCTATGGCTTTGTGCACGGTTGAAAAGAGGTGCAGCATCTTGATGGTTTTTCATAAAATCGCCGAGCTGCCAGAAAGATTTTACATGCCTTGCATCGACGAGGTATCCACGTTTGTCAGGATGTTTTTGAATGTGACTGATATAAGTATGTGATAATTTTATCTCGTTAAAAAAAGGTTTGCTATCAGTTAAGAGAATGTCGGTGCTTTCATCAAGTTCAATTTTGCTAACCTTACTTTTTATTATTCTATAGAGTGGTTCTTCTGTACCCCAGAGCTTGTAACTTATATAGACCTTTCCTATTTCTATAATACGTACTTCTTGAGAGGACTCGCCTTCGATAGTCAATAAATCCTGCCCTACAATAGGGATTAAATAAAGAGTAAGAAAAAAAGAAAGAAGAATTATTCTAATAATCATTGAGCTTGTTTTAAAAAGAAACCACTAGCCCAACTCCATTGGATGTAAATCCAACATTGACTATGTATGAGTCAGGTAGCGAAGGATAATCGTAAGCATAACGTATCCCATATGCGTCTTCTGCAAGTGCTTTTTTAGAGAGTGAGGCCAGTTTAATTCCTATCGCCGTAGTTCCGATAAGAGGGGTTGCAAATACTGCTGATATTACACCTATAGTGAAAACAGTTCCATAATCATCATCAGAAACTGCGAGTAATACTCCTACTCCAAAAGTAGCAATAGTAGTGTAACCCAGTTTTTTAGATCTATTTTTATAAAGATTCGCTTTCTCGAATAGCGGAGCAGCCTCAGGATTTTTATTCATATATTTTCCGAGCTCCCAGAACGATCCTACATATTCTCCATTTACAAGGTAACCTCGATTGTTGTGGTGTTTTTGAATGTAGCTCTTATCGGCAAAAGGAGGATGACTGTCTTGAAATAAAATATCCCTTGTGTAATCAAATTTGATCTCACTGACCTTCTCACGGTTTATTCTATAGAGTGGTTCTTCCTGTCCCCAAAGCTTATATCTTATGTACTCTGTTCCGATTTCTGTTATCTGCACTTTGAGAGCCGGCTCGCCTTGGATGCTAAGCAAATCTTGACTAATGACCTGTAAGGCAGAGAAACAAAAAATTAGGAATATGAAAATTGCTCTTATCATTACTGAGGGATTTAAAAATTGAACACAAGCCCAATACCATTTGCCGTAAGGCCGATATGCACATAATGAAATTCTTGAATAGAAGGGATACTGCTGCTACTCTTATACTCAATTCCATAAGCAGCGATTGCCTTTCTTTTTTTTAGAAGTGAGCCTATCTTAAATCCGATGGCGTTATACAATAGAATTTGGGCGGCAAAAGCTGTTACAAGACCAGCAGCCTCAGACGAATCATTAAAACCACTGCTGTTTGATAAAAATATTCCTGATGTTATGCTCAAGCCTATTGCTGACCAAAATGAATTTTTAGCAATTCTTTTATTCCTTACTGCTTTGAGAAAAATAGGTTCAGCCTTAGGATTTGTTGCCATATAATCTCCTAAATCCCAAAACGATTTTTTTAAGTAACCATCAACTAAGAATTTATTAGATCCACTGATTTTATAAATGGAATATTCTTTCACAAAATCAGGGCGATTATCCTGTAGTAAGATCTCTTTACTATTATCATATCTGATGCTACTGATATGATTTACGTTTGCTCGATAAAGAGGTGCTGTCTCATTCCAGATTTTATAGCTTATGTACTTTGTCCCGACTTCTATAATCTGTACTTCGATGGGCGACTCACCCTCCAGCTCCAATACATCTTGACCGATCACTTGTAGGTAAGAGGTGCAAAAAATGAATAGAAATATGATTGTTCTACTAATCATTCTTAATGCTTAAAAATTATAAGTTATGCCGACGCCATTTGCCGTAAGGCCGATATTTAGATAATTAGTCTCAGGTAATACGTGGAAATTACTCGAGTACTCTATTCCATAAGCAGCAATTGCCTGTCTCTTTTTAACACCTGAAGATATTTTAAAAACCAAGGAATTTAAAAGAAGGAACGGAGCTACTACAAGAGAAATAGCTCCTACTGCAAATGCAGTATCACTAAAATTATCTACAGTAGATAAAGCTAAAACTCCTACACCAAAGGTTCCTACTCCAGTCCTAAATGAAACTTTAGCCGTTCTTCTAGATTTTAGAGCTCGAGCAAAAAGTGGAGCGGCTACTATATCTAGGGCCATATATTCACCCAATTCCCAAAACGATTTTTCGAAAGTATCATTAACCAGAAATCTATTTGTACCTGTAAGATTTACTATATAATGCTCCTTGGCAAAATCAGGTCTTGCATTTTGGATAATTGTTTCTAAGCTCCTATCATAACGTATGTTACTTACTTGATTACTATTGATTCTATAGAGAGGTTCCTTCTGACCCCAGAAAGTATAGCTGATGTACGTCCTGCCGATTTCTACTATTTGCACTTTTATCGGAGCTTGTCCTATAATCTCTAGCTTATCTTGGCATAGAAGATTTAAGGAAAATAGACTGAGAAAAAGAAAAGATGCTACTATTCTTAAAATCATCTCTCAGATTTATACTTGGTCTTAGAACCGAATAAAATACCAATTTTAAATCCTGCCTTTGCACCAAAATTTCCACTTGCAAAAAAATCACCCTCATCGAAGAAATTGTCATTTGTCTCTCTTATGTCTCCATCATTGTTTATCGTAACCTCAAACTCTCCGTTGTAATAAGCCATGCCAGTATAAATATCCATAGATATCAGATCACTAAATATCCACTGATAGCCTAGATCGAAGCCTAGATATCCATAATTGCGATTCTTATTTTCAAAGACAAAGGTATTATTAGGGTTGAATGTTTCTATGGTTTCATTTACACTAGCAAATCCCAGAATCGGTTTTATATAGGTGCCGGATAGCAGGTGGTCAGGTAGGTAATATTCTGAAAAAATATTTCCCATTTTAAACTTGTAACCTATCTCTGCTCCGAATCCTTCTTTAGTACCTCCAGTATTATTTAAACCTAGGCCATGCTGTGAGGCGACGATCTCTAGAGATTTATTTTTACCCAGAGAGTGCTCGTAGGCAAGAGATATGGACCCTAATCCTAAGGCAGTAAAATTAAACTTAATCAGTTGCATTCTGTTCTGCACGTAAATCACCTCTTCCATATATTGATCCTGAAAATCAATGTTTCTAGTTTCTGCAGGGGTTTCCATTTTATCTTTCTTTACAGAAAAATTATCTTTCTTACTGCTTTGATAATAATCATCTACTTGCGAACGATCGATTTCTCTTTTTAAATCTTCATTTTCAAAAGGGTATATGTAAACGATTTTTTCTGGAGTAACAGAAAGAATGTTTACCGATAGGCTATCGCCATCTGTACGTATTATATAATCTTGGGGTTTGCCTTTAGGATTTAATTCGTTATAGACGGCATCCGATAAGTCCTCATATCTATATCCACGTATCACTTCTTTTATTTGTGATTTATCTATATTTTTTTCTATTGAAGAAGAGTGTTCAGTAAAGACTATTACACCGCTTTGTTCTTCGATGATTTCTCCATAGAGATTTTTTCCAGTCTTTGTAATTATAATATCTACAGTTTGAGAATGGCAGATGCCCGAGGTGCATAATAGAAGGGCAAATGCAAATAGCAGTTTTTTCATGATGGTGATTTTATATGTCGATGCGGTTTAACAAGTTTTGAAAAAATCGCTTCGTCTCTAGTGCTACATAAAAATGAGCAAAACTTTTATCTAATAAACGTTTTTTAACTCCTAAACAGTAATTGCTTTCCCTTTATTTTAAAATTCACTCTTTTATTAGCTATAAAGTTTATAATTTGTAAAAACATATAGAAGCATTTTACAAATGATAGAACAAGGAGAATCTTTTGAGGATTTACAAAAAAAGTATTTTGACATCGTAGCCAGACGTAATGCTCACTCGAGTACGTCCATCTTGCATGATGTTATGGAACAGTTAGATGTAAAAAAAGGTGCCGCTTATAAGCGAATGAATGGGACTACCTCGATGACCATAGAAGAGATTGTAAAGTTGAGCGAGCATTTTGATGTTTCTCTAGACGATATTTTTAGAAAGAATCGATACATTTCATTTTTCCATCCATTTCTAAGTAAGACTGAGGAGGGTATTAAAAAAGTCGAGGGCAAGACCAGTGCCTTCTTTGATCAGTTTGCATATTTCTTAAAACCACTCCAGTACACCGATCCTAGCGAAGAAAAAGAACTCAACTATCTGGCAAACGAGATTCCTATTTTTTACTATTTCTCACATCGATATATATTTACCTTTCTGCTTTCTGTATGGAACCACCTACACTGGGAAGAGGGTCAGATAGAAATACAGGATACCAATACTTACGATGATCAGATAGAACATTTTAGAAAAGAAATCACTAATAACTATTACGGCCATCCAGTAACTGAGGTATGGAACTCTAATATGCTCAATAATCTCTATCAGCAGATTACCTTCTGTATAACCATAAGAGCCTTTAAAGATGAGCGATTTATAAAGCGACTCATTATGGACATCGAGAAGTTGATAAACCATCTCAGAGAAATCGCAGTATCTGGAGTAAAATCTATACAAGGAATTCCTGCAGAATCCTCGGAGTTAAAAATCTATCTAAACGATTTTGGGAATTATTTAAACCTAGTTGTGTATAAATCTAAGTTTATAAAATCCAGTTTTATAGGCTATGACTATCCACAGTTTATCGTTTCTCATAATGAGAATTTTTACAATTATTCCATGAAGTGGATAAATAAGATCAAGAAGAGATCGGTACTCATAAGCTCAGAGGGATATCAGTACAGAGAACTGTTCTTTATCAAATTAGAAACTGATTTTAAGCTATTCCAGGAGCGTATCGATAAACTGATGAGTATCTATTACAATTAGATTTATGTGATTTTTTAGGGCGAATTTTTTTGTTAATCACTTAGGAGTAGATACCTTACACTCACTCAATTTAACAACCCAAACTATGTACAAACTACTACGCAGGCTGAGCTTAGGCTTAGTTTTATTAGCTTTTCCGCTACTCTTATCTGCTCAGGAGGAGTTAGGAATCGATCAGAAAATTGATCAGGCTTTTAAACCCATATCTGATTTTTTTGGTAAGCTTATATTTTTTGAAATAGGTGGGACTCCGTTCGTACTGATTTTATTGGTATTGAGTGCTTTATTTTTTACAATTTATTTTGGCTTTGTAAATTTTAGAAGATTTGGGACTGCTCTTAATGTAGTAAGGGGAAAGTATGATGAGGTGGAAGGTCATGATGGAGCTTCGGAGGAAGCTACTGTGGATGCCGATATCCGTGATACGATAAGAGATGAAAGTGAGGAAGGAGAAGTAAGTCACTTCCAAGCTTTGGCTACAGCCGTATCTGGAACCGTAGGAAATGGAAATATTGCAGGAGTCGCATTGGCTATTGCATTAGGTGGACCGGGTGCCACATTCTGGATGATAATCTGTGGATTCCTCGGTATGTCTACGAAGTTTGTGGAATGTACACTCGGAGTCCAATATAGAGATGTTGGCCCTGATGGAACTGTATATGGAGGTCCGATGTATTATCTCACAAAAGGATTAAAAGAAAAAGGATATGCCACTGCTGGAAAGGTACTCGCTGTACTTTTTGCTATTTTCTGTATAGGTGGATCATTTGGAGGTGGAAATGCCGCTCAGTCTAATCAGGCCACTATAGTAATCAAAGACCTAATGGGTTACGAGAGTGCTATGGCAGGTTCTCTTATAGGATTGGTTTTGGCGATATTAGTAGGGATTATTATAATAGGAGGTATAAAAAGAATCGCTTCTGTAACGGAAAAAGTTGTGCCGTTTATGGCTGGTTTATATGTGATTGCTTGTTTGTACATAATTTTGAGCAATTTCTCATTAGTAGGTGGTGCTTTTGGTCAAATATTTACTGAAGCATTTACTCCTAGAGCAGGAATCGGAGGTATGATAGGAGTACTTCTTATAGGGTTTAAGAGAGCTGCCTTTTCAAATGAGGCCGGTGCAGGATCTGCATCTATTGCTCACTCAGCTGTAAGAACAAGATACTCTGCCTCAGAAGGATTAGTTGCCTTGCTAGAGCCATTTATTGATACAGTAGTCATATGTACAATGACCGCATTGGTTATTATTATTTTCAACAGTACAGGAGGAGAGTTTTTATATGGATTACATCCAAATGCAGTCTTGCAACCAGATGGTACATATAATGCGATTATAGAAGGAAAGGAATTTTTTAATGTAGCGGGTAAAGTTTATTTGGATGGTAATATGGTCGAAGGAGCTGCAATTACTACTGCCGCATTTGGAGCATATATTCCATTTTCTAAAATATTCTTAGCCATAGCTGTAGTCCTCTTTGCAGTGTCTACGATGATATCATGGTCATACTATGGTTTACAATCATGGAAATTTTTATTTGGTAGAGGGAAAACAGCTGATATGGTTTATAAAATCATTTTCTGTTTATTTATTATAATCGGAGCTGCAGCAAGTATGAGTTCTATATGGGCTTTCTCTGATGCAATGATTTTTGC
Source organism: uncultured Saprospiraceae bacterium (assembly GCA_964509175.1). GTDB lineage: Bacteria > Bacteroidota > Bacteroidia > Chitinophagales > Saprospiraceae > JAHDHU01. Next base: position 1,485 of record CAZDWO010000070.1, on the reverse strand, counting down.
AATGGTATTCCCTAATATGATCGGATTATTCTTCTTGTTCCCTGTGGTTAAGAGAGAATTAAATAGATATTTAAAAGCAATAGGAATTATTAAAGCATAAAAGATTTACACCATTAAGGTATTCATACCTTAATACTCTTTAGAATCTGAACACTAACTCCAGTCTTGAGTCACAGGACTGGGGTTTTTTATTTTTGGCTATAGCCAAAATCATATTAGGGTTTTTTACATTTGTAGTTCTTTCCTAAATTACAATAATTGAACCAAGCTTACCTCCATCTAGGATCTAATCTAAATAACCCGCTTAAGCAAATCTTAGCGGCCTATAGAAGGATAGAGGATTTTGCAGGTAAAATCACTGCCTATTCCAGTTTCTACAAAACAGCAGCCTGGGGAAACATCGATCAAGACGATTTTATAAACACCGCTATCCTAGTAGAAACGGCTAAGTCTGCTCCCTTACTTCTTGAGCGTACTAGAGAGATAGAGTTTACTATGGGTAGAGAAAGAGGAGAGAAATGGGGCCCTCGTATTATAGACATAGATATTATTTTCTTCAATGATGAAACTTTTAATAGCGAGAATCTCGTTATACCACATCCAAGAATGCAGGACAGGAATTTTGTATTGCTACCTCTGATGGAGATTGCTCCAGAAATGGAACATCCTGTACTCGGAATGACTGTAGAAAATCTATATCGAAAATCGACTGATGATAAAACTGTAATATTGCTCTAGGTGGACAAAAAGAAGATACCATATAATTACATCAGCATCGAGGGAAACATCGGTACAGGAAAGACGACCTTCTGTCAGACTATGCAAGAGACACATAGCTGTAAGTTGATTCTGGAGACCTTTAATGACAATCCTTTTCTACCGATGTTCTATAAGGATCCTCAGCGATATGCATTTACGGTAGAGCTTTTTTTTATGACAGAGCGACATAAGCAGTTGCAGAATCATCTGCTGAGCCAAGATCTCTTTTACGATTTTACCATGTCCGATTATTATTTTACTAAGACGCTGCTATTTGCTCGTAACAACTTAGAAGAAGAAGAATTCAGATTATTCCAGAAACTATACAAGGTGCTTAATCAGACCTTCCCTCAGCCTGATTTACTAGTCTACTTCCATAGACATGTAGACATCCTGATGGACAATATAAAAAAGAGAAACCGAGACTTCGAGAAAAACATCTCTAAGGACTATCTCATAAAAATCCAAAATGCCTACTTCGAGTACTTCAGAAATATTCTTTCTTTTCCAGTAGTAATTTTAGACTTAGGAGACATTGATTTTGTAAATAATGAGAAGGCGTTCCATGAGGTAAAGTCGCTGCTTTATAAAGAGTACACACCTGGGGTGCATCGGATGACTTTGAGGATGTAGGTGATGGGTTATACCCAACCCTTTTCTTCGCCAGGGCGAATTCATTCCCTTCCCTTGGCCAAGCTACCGTGTACACACAAGTCATGATGAGTT
>CAZDWO010000069.1:0-21392 GCA_964509175.1 uncultured Saprospiraceae bacterium | reverse complement strand
TGAGATGACCGTTCTTTTCTAAATCTTGGGCACACTTTCTTAGACTGCTATACATGTATTTTAAATAGTCTTAGTGGCTTAAAGGTTTAAATATATTTTGTAGAAAAGCAGTTAATTGCTAAACAGAAACAGCAGCCTTAATATGTGGATGTGGATTATAATCAACCAGCTCAAAGTCATCGAAGGTAAACCCAAAAATATCCTTGATATCAGGATTTATTTTCAGTTTAGGTAGAGGTCTATGCTCTCTGGTGAGTTGTAGTCTGGCTTGATCTAGATGATTTTTATAAAGATGGACATCTCCAAAATTATGCACAAATTCTCCCACTTCCAGATTGCATACCTGAGCCATCATCATAGTAAGTAAGGCGTAGGATGCAATGTTAAAAGGTACTCCTAAAAAAGTATCTGCAGATCGCTGATAGAGCAGACAGGACAGTTTTCCATCTGCTACATAAAACTGGAAAAGACAGTGACATGGAGTAAGAGCCATATCTTCTAGCTCTCCTACATTCCATGCATTTACGATTATCCTTCGAGAGTCTGGATTGTTTTTTATTAGGTCTACGGCTCGGCTTATTTGATCGATAACTCTGCCGTCTGGTCCTTGCCATTTACGCCATTGCTTACCGTACACCGGTCCGAGGTCTCCAGATTCGTCTGCCCACTCGTTCCAGATACGTACGCCATTGTCCTGTAAGTACTTGACATTGGTATCTCCATTTAGAAACCATAGTAATTCATGAACGATAGACTTTAGATGTAACTTCTTAGTCGTAAGCATCGGAAAGCCTTCTGATAAATCAAACCTCATCTCATACCCAAAACAGGATAGAGTTCCAGTTCCAGTACGATCGGATTTATCGTTTCCATTCTCTAGTATATGTTCTAGGAGTTTGTGATATTGTTTCATGCTCAGGTTTCTATCAACGAATTTAAGGATTAACTTATTATAATTTTTCCAATATGTGTGAAGATTGTGTAATTAAAAAGCATTCCCAATAAATGAGAAGTATTATGTAATACCTGACATTATACTTAACACCGAGATAACATTCGTAACAATTTCTTTACATTTATACCACACCAATGTTAAGCCATGTTAAAGCCATTTCTTTATAGTCTAATTTTTCTTTTTATAGCCTCTTGTACGCTCGAGGAAGGAGAGGGTGGTAGTGCCACTATACAAGGAAGAGTTTTCGTTGAAGATGTAAATAATCAAGGCGAAGTAGTTGTAGCAAATTATGGTCCTGACTGGGAGGTATTTATTGTTTATGGAGATGATGTCGGCGTTAGCGACCGTACGATAACACACTACGACGGAACCTACCGATTTAATTTCTTGACAGAAGGAGAGTATACCGTTTATGCGTATTCAGAATGTGATTTCTGTATTAATAATATAGAGCCTGTAATTATTGATACCATTATTATGGAGAGGGATGAACTGGTTATATTACCAGATCTCGTGGTTATAGATTAGAAATGAATAACAGCTTTCAGGACATATTATCAAGCTATACCAGCTTAGGGCTTCAGGATTTAGAACAAGATGCTTTCTTTAATCGGATAGACCGTAAATATTTAGGACATCGCAGTCTATTGCCTGAGTTTCTAAATTATTTTACCAAATCATGGAAGGTCTTAGAGGTAGATGGACTAAGAATCCAGAGCTACAAATCTCAATATTTTGATGATGAGAAATTAAGGTCCTTTTTTGACCATCATAACCAGCGGAATAATCGACAGAAATTTAGATTACGTACCTATGAGAACGGAGTAAGCTTCTTTGAGATAAAAACAAAAAACAATAAAGGTCTAATAGAAAAGAACAGGCTACTGGTAGATAATAACCAACCTTTAAAAATACCTGCAGAATTTATAGTTGCACATTCTAGTAGAGATGCAAAAGACCTGGTGAAAAATATTACAGTAGATTACAAGAGAATCACACTGATAAACGAGACTACTGACGAAAAAATTACCATAGATACAGACATTAGCTTCAATGAAAATGGTGTAGTTAAAGGCTATGATTCTTTACTTATTGTGGAGCTTAAGCAAAAGGTATTTTCTAAAAATTTAGAAACAATTATCGATTTACGTAAAATGGATTTATACAGTATCTCATGTTCTAAGTACTGTCTCGGCATTATTAATCTTAGAGAAAAGATGAAGCAAAATAGGTTTAAGAGGAAAATCAGATTGATTCAGAAAATAGAAAGTATAGCGGTATGACAGATGCGTTGATGACTATAGGATTGAAGTTTTTAATAGACATAGTGGTCATTAGTATCCTGGTAAGAGGGATATACTATACATTCAAAAAAGACCAAGAATTTGCCTTTGCCTTTCTTACACTCAATGTCATCATCTTCTTTATCTGTTATGTAATGCAGACTGCTGAGATATCGATGGGTGTTGCTTTTGGACTCTTTGCCATTTTTGGAATATTAAGATATAGAACGACCACTATTCCGATTAAGGACATGTCTTACCTTTTTACTTCGATTGCGATAGCTCTTATTACTGCCATCGGAAAAGACCTAACAGAAATCATTGTCATGAATGCCTTAATCCTTCTAGCTGTAGTAATTATGGAGAAATTATGGTTTCAGCAAAACGAACAATACAAGAGCATCCAGTACGAAAAAATCAACCTGATACAAGAAAATAATTTAGAAGAGATTCTATCTGACCTTAGAAAAAGAACTCAGCTGGATGTTACCAGATTTGAAATAAAATCAATGAATTTTTTAAATGACACTGCACAACTCAAGGTTTACTTCAAACCATAAATTAGGGGTACTCCTTTTCTTGGTTTTCCTTTTACCGAGTGTGTTTCATGCTCAGGATCAGCAATTTAGAAATGATTTCGAGACCTGGTTTTATATCGGCCTAGATAAGAAAATGAGTGACCGCCTAGATCTAAGCCTTAGAATCGCAGATAGACTGGATAAAAACGCTACTGAACAAAAATCATTCTTCTTAGAACCAGAAGTGCAACTGGGTATTGTAGATGGGGTAAATACCAGCCTTGCCTATCGATACATTATAGATCCAGTAGATGGAGATACTAGACAGAGGTTTATTTCTAGAACCTCATTTGGCTATCGTTTAAAACCTTTCAAAATTTCTTACAGAGTAAGGTTAGATAATGACTTGGGTAATAATGACATTGTTGATGTTATAAGAAATAGGATTTCCATTGGCTATAGCCGAAAGAAAAGTATCCTCACTCCCAAAATCAGCTACGCCATCTTTACAGAAAATACAAATAGTGGCTTTCTGTACAATCGATGGAGGCTCACACTGAGTACTGGAATTAAGCTCAAAAAACGAAACGTCCTCAAGCTCTTCTACATAATTCAGAGAGAAGTAAACCAGGCTGCACCTCGACAAGACTTCGTAGCTGGCGTAGGCTATAATTACTCCTTTAAACGGAGAAAAAAGAAAGAAAAAACGGAAAACTAATTCAGAAATTAGCCTTACTATTTAGACGCAATCTAAATAAAACCGTATCCTATATATTTGTTGGGTTTAATCCTTCCGAGTTTTAACTTTGCCGCCGTATAAATGACATTACAATGACTTGTCATATGTACACAAAAAATAAGACCTTTTAACAAAATAAAAAATGATATATAATCATTTGAAAAACAGGACCTTCTTACTACTTCTAGCTTCCTTTTTCTCCTTAACAACACTTGTTGCTCAGCCTACGATTGAAAATGGTAAAACATTATTCAAAGCAAACTGTGCTACCTGTCATGCTAAGGATATGAAGACAGCAGCCACTGGACCGGCACTAGGAGGAGCAGAGGAGAGATGGGCTGACTTTCCACAATCGGATTTGTACAGCTGGATTAGAAATTCTGCAGCACTGATAGCTACTGGACATCCAAGAGCTACGGCTTTATATGCAGAGTGGAATGCATCTAACATGACCGCTTTCAAAACTTTAACCGATGATGACATCGCTTCTTTGCTGATGTATGTCGATGGAGTATATGAAGGAACGTATCCACCACAAGTAGCAGTAGTCGGTGGAGGTGGAGATGTAAAAGAAGCCAGCTCATTTGGTTGGTTATACTGGGGATTGCTTGCAGTTCTTGGACTTTTAGCCTTATTGCTATTTAGAGTGACCAGTAGTCTCGGTCAGATCGCATCAGAAAAAACAGGTGGCAAGTTTGTCCCTAAATCTTTACTAGAGTCATTGTCTAGTAGTGGAGTTATTGGGTTTGCCATTTTTGCACTCGTTGTGTTTCTAGGATATACTACAGTAAATAATGCAGTAGGACTAGGACGTCAGCAAGGATATGCTCCTGAGCAACCGATAAAATTCTCTCATGAGACTCATGCTGGTGTAAATCAGATAGATTGTAAATACTGTCATGATGGAGCGAGAAGATCTAAGCATGCAGTTATTCCTGCTGCTAATACTTGTATGAACTGTCACAGAGCCATCACTAAGGGGTCTGAGTATGGGACAGGTGAGATAACTAAAATATTTGCTTCTGTAGGTTTTGACCCAAGTAAGAATGCATATATAGAAGAAGGTAAAACGGACGATGAGCTTAAGGCTATATATACTAAGTGGATTGCAGATCAGTATCTAGCTGAGGCAGGATTAGAAGAATTAGATTCTAAAGGAGAGAAACTCGTAGCTAATCAGTGGTCTGAAATAGTGAGCTCTCTTACAAACGAGCAAAAAACAGAAATTCAAGGACCTATAGAATGGATCCGTGTACATAATCTTCCTGACCATGTTTATTTTAATCATGCACAACACGTAACAGTTGGAAAACTGGAATGTCAGGAGTGTCATGGAAAGGTAGAAGAGATGAAATTATTAGAGCAGTCAGCTCCATTATCTATGGGCTGGTGTATAAACTGTCACAGAAAGACAGAAGTACAGTTCTCTGATAATGAGTACTACGAGTCCTATGTAAAATATCACGATGACATAGAAAGTGGAGAGAAGAAAAAAGTGACCGTACAAGATATCGGTGGATTAGAGTGTCAAAAATGTCATTATTAAAAACTTAAGAGCTTACATCTAATAGATGAAAAATCAAAAAAACATTTGGGTAGGACAAAAAGATCTAACGAGAGACGAACAGTATCTCAAGGAATCTGAAAAAGAATTTGTCTCACTAGAAGAGCATATCGCTGATGATCAGGTCATGGAAAACCTAGGATCTAATCGTAGAGATTTTCTAAAGCTGATGGGTTTTGGGATGGGAGCAGCTACCATGGCTGCCAGTTGTGATATTCCAGTAAAGAGAGCAATCCCATACGTAGTAAAACCTGACGAAATCGTTCCTGGTGTTGCTACTTATTACGCTTCTTCTTATGTAAAAGGAGGAGATTTCTGCTCTATCTTGGTAAAAACCAGAGAAGGAAGACCAATAAAGATAGAAGGAAACGACCTCTGTCACATGACTCAGGGAGGAACGACAGCAAGAGCTCAAGCCTCAGTTCTAGAACTATATGATACTAACCGTTTTAAAGAACCTCAATCTTCTGCTGATAATAAATGGGCAGATACTACTTGGGCACAGTTAGATAAAGCAGTTAGTTCAGCATTAGCGAGTGGAAGTGTAAGAGTAATAACCAATACAGTTCTAAGTCCTACGGCTAAAAAAGTAATGGCTCAGTTTGCAGCTAAGTACCCTAGCACTAAAGTCGTAAGTTACGATCCAGTATCGAGTGCAGCACTTTTAGAAGCAAATGAGAAAAATTTCGGCCAACGAGTAGTTCCAGATTATCACTTTGATAAAGCAAAATATATAGTCAGTTTTAATGCTGATTTCTTAGGTACATGGGTTTCTCCAGCAGAGTATTCGAGACAGTTTGTAGCTGGTCGTAAGGTAAATGCTAAGAATCCTAACATGTCGAGACTCGTACAAGTAGAGAATCACATGTCTCTGACTGGTACTAATGCAGATAACCGTATCCTTGTTAAGCCTTCTGAACAAGGAGTAGCGATTGCTCACCTATATAATAAGGTAGTAGGAGCAGGAGCGAGTACAACAGGTTTAAATGCCAAAGCGAAAAAAGCTTTAGATAAGGTTGCTAAAGATTTATTCAGTGCAGGTTCTTCGCTAGTAGTAGGAAGTTCTAATAATGTAAACGAGCAGCTTATGCTCAATGCCATAAACAACCGATTAGGAAATTATGGTAAAACGATTTCTTTCGGTCAGGCTTCTTTACAGAGACAGGGTGATGAGAGAGAATTGGGATTACTAGTTGCAGAAATGGCAAGTGGTAGTGTAGGAACTGTGATAGTTTATAATGCAAATCCAGCATACGATTACGTACAGGCTGAGAAGTTTGCAGCGGCTTTCGCCAAAGTAAGAAACAGAATCTCTCTAGCGTATGCTCCAGATGAGACTTCAGCTTTATGTAATGTAATAGCTCCGGCTAGTCATACCTTAGAAAGTTGGGGAGATGCGGAGCCTAAGAGAGGACATATAAGTGTTATCCAACCAGCCATCAGTACTATATTTAATACTAGACAGCCAGAACTGTCATTATTGACATGGGCAGGTGCAGCAGGTTCAGGAGACCAGCCATACTATGATTATTTAAAAGCTAATTGGTCAGCAGGTTCTTTTACGAGTGCCTTGCATGATGGAGTTGTTAACGGAGCTGGTGGAGGTGCAGGAGGATATTCTGCAGTTTCTATAGGAGCACCGAGTAAGGCAGCTTCTTCAGATTTAGAAATCAGTTTTGTAGAATCTGTAAGTCTAGGAAATGGACAATATGCTGGTAATCCTTGGTTACAAGAGATGCCAGATCCGGTAACTCGTACTTCTTGGGGTACTTATTTAGCTGTCCCTGTAAAGTTTGATGGAGTAAAGAGATTTATCGGAATGAATGGTCTTAATGATGGAGATCTTGTAGAGCTAACCATCGGATCTAAGACAGTAACTGTTCCAGTAATTCAGCAGTTTGGACAGATGCCAGGTACAGTAACATTGAACCTAGGTGGAGGACGTAGCGAGGCAGGTAAAGCTGGAACTGGAGTAGGAGTAAATGTAAATGATTGCTTGACCCTTCAAGAAGGTAGAGCACAGTATTATAATACCAATGTTTCCCTAAGTTCTAAGAAAGGAATGGAGAAGCATTACTCAGCAGTACAGTATCACCATACTTATGGAGTAAAAGGAACTGAGACTGAAACAGGAGAGACGATAAATGCTGATGAGGCTGCACTAGGTATGGCTTATGGACTAAGTGGATATCAGGGAGCACTTACAGATAGATCAGTTATCTATACTGCAAATCAGAAAAATCTAAAAGAAGAGTTAGCGACACTTCATCATAAAAGAGAAGAAGCAGAGCATCTTAACTCTAAGACGTTATATCCTTATGAAGAGTATGTAGCAGAAAGATATAGCCAGGGACATCACTGGGGAATGCATGTAGATTTAAATGCATGTACTGGTTGTGGAGCATGTACAGTTGCTTGTATGGCAGAGAACAATGTTCCGATTGTAGGTAAAAAAGAAGTTTCCAAGCATCATGAGATGACCTGGTTACGTATCGATAGATATTATTACGGAGACCACACTAATCCTAATGTGGTTTATCATCCGATGATGTGTCAGCATTGTGATAATGCTCCTTGTGAGAATGTATGTCCTGTAAATGCGACTAACCATTCTGCAGAGGGACTTAACCAGATGACCTATAACAGATGTGTAGGAACGAGATACTGTGCAAACAACTGTCCGTTCAAAGTGAGAAGATTTAACTGGTTAGATTATACAACCGCTGATATCTTCCCTGCTAACCAGCCGAGAGCTTTCGGAGAGGATATTCCTTTTGGTGCAGATAATCTTACACGTATGGTTCTGAATCCAGATGTTACTGTAAGATCTCGAGGAGTTATCGAGAAGTGTAGTTTCTGTGTACAGAGAATACAAGAGGGTAAGCTTACCGCGAAAAAAGAGGGTAGAAGACTAGTAGATAAAGATGTAAAGACAGCATGTCAGACCTCTTGTCCTACAGGTGCGATTACCTTCGGAGATCAGAATAATAAAAAAGGAGAACTCAGTAAAAAACTGAGATCACCGCTTAATTATATTGCTTTGGAAGAGATTAATGTTAGATCATCTGTTACCTACACTATGAAGGTTAATAATAGAGACGAAGCATTAGACGCTTAATAAATTAAAAAAAGGGAATAAAATATATATATGAGTGCTCCAGTAAGTCGAATAAGACAACCACTCGTCACAGGACACAAATCTTACCATGATATTACGGAAGATTTAGTAAGCCCGACGGAAAAAGCCCCAAGTGCTGCATGGGTGATAGGACTAATCCTATCCGTTGCTACTTTGGCCTTTGGTGTGTTCTGCATTATATGGACTATATGGCATGGAATCGGTACATGGAACCTTAACCGTACGATCGGTTGGGGATGGGATATCACTAACTTTGTTTGGTGGATCGGAATCGGTCATGCAGGTACCTTGATATCAGCTATCCTCTTGTTATTTAGACAGAAATGGAGAACAGGGGTAAACAGAGCAGCTGAGGCGATGACTATTTTTGCCGTAATGTGTGCAGGTCTTTTCCCGCTGATACACATGGGTAGACTTTGGTTAGCTATTTTCATTTTCCCTTATCCTAATACAAGAGGTCCATTATGGCCTAACTTTAACTCACCACTTCTCTGGGATGTATTTGCAATCTCGACCTATTTTACCGTTTCCCTTTTATTCTGGTATACAGGTCTAGTTCCAGATTTTGCAACAGTAAGAGATAGAGCTAAAGGGTTTAGAAAAAAGATATACAACTTCTTATCATTTGGATGGACAGGATCAGCTAAGCACTGGCAGAGATGGGAATCATTATCCCTTATCCTTGCAGGTATTGCAACTCAACTTGTACTTTCAGTACTCACGATAGTAAGTTTTGATTTCGCTACTTCAGTAATTGCTGGCTGGCATACATCTATATTCCCTCCATACTTTGTGGCAGGAGCGATATTCTCTGGGTTTGCAATGGTACTTACCCTTATGATAATCACTAGAAAACTTTTAAAACTAGAAGACTACATAACCATCGAGCACATAGAATCGATGAACAAGATTATCCTAGTAACAGGGATGATAGTAGGTGTGGCATATCTGACAGAGCTATTTATAGCTTGGTATTCAGGATATGTATATGAGCAGTTTGCCTTCTTCAATAGAGCAGCTGGTCCATACTGGTGGTCATATTTTGGGATGATGTTCTGTAACGTAATCTCTCCACTATTTTTCTGGTCTAAGAAATTAAGAAGAAACATTGCCTTTACCTTCTTCCTATCTATAGTAATAAACATAGGAATGTGGTTTGAGCGATTTGTAATTATATCTACCACACTGGCTAGAGATTATATTCCATCATCATGGAGTTTATATTCTCCGACTTGGGTAGAGATAGGTATATATATAGGAACCTTTGGATTATTCTTTACCCTCTATCTCATATTTACAAGAGTAGCACCAGTGGTTGCAATTGCAGAGATTAAGAGTATTCTGAAAACATCTGGAGATCAGTACGTAGGTCCTAATGCAATACATCACCATGGTCATGATGGTCACGGGCATGATGATGGTCACGGACATGGACATGACGAACACGAAAAGCATGACCATGGAAATGGAAGTCATATGGCAATTGCCGATACCACTCATGAAACGCTCGATCTCAATGAGAGAGCTCCTGAATTAGCAACAGCTGGAACAGGTGCAATGGCAGGTTCTGAAGTTGCAGCGATGTCAGAGGATGCGGCTGCAGCCAAACCAGATGATCTTAAAAAAATAGAAGGTATCGGACCTAAAATTTCTGAGCTATTAATAGCAGGAGGAATACCGACTTTTAGCAAACTAGCAAATACAGACCCAGCAGTAATCAAAGAAATTTTGACTAACGCTGGAAACAGATATAAAATGCATGATCCTACTTCATGGCCAGAGCAAGCAGCATTGGCAGCAGCCGGAAAATGGGATGAATTAAAAGATTTACAAGACAGACTTGACGGAGGTCGAGCATAATTATAATAACGATGTCAGGACATAAAGAAATTATATTCGGATTATACGACGACGAGACTATTATGATGCGAGCGGTAAAACAAGCCAAAGCAGATCATATAGAAATCATGGACGTATACTCTCCGTTTCCAGTTCACGGACTAGACCCGATTCTAGGTCTCGAAGAATCGAGATTGCATATCGCAGGTTTTGTATATGGACTCATGGGAACACTAACAGCATTTTTGGGAATGACTTGGATATTTACTAAGGATTGGCCGATTGTATTTGGTGGTAAACCATACTGGTCTGTACCTGCATTTATTCCGATTACTTTTGAGCTTACTGTATTGTTTGCCTCTATCGGAATGGTAGTAAGTTTCTATACTGTATGTGGACTAGGACCTGGAGTTACTAATGATTATCTAGATGATAGAATTACAGATGATAAATTCTGTATCGCCTTCGATAAGTCAGAAGTATCTGCGGCTACTGCCGAATCATTTTTATCAAGTACTGGTGCCTCAGTAATTAAATCAAAGTCGATCTAATCAAAATATGAAAGCACTTTTAAAAATATCATTTGCTTTTGCAGTACTCGCTATGATTACTACTGGTTGTCAGCAGCCAGGAGGAAATAGTACTGGATCGGAGTATATGCCTGATATGGGACACTCCGTCGCTTACGAAGCCAACTATTATAACTTCTACTATAATAATACCTGGGGTTCTCGAGATGACTACTATAAGTTTGCTCAACCAAAACTTCCTGTAAATGGAACAATCCCTAGAAGTTCAACTAACAAGCATGGAATAGCTATTCCTACTGCTGCTGGTAGTGTACCGTATTACTATGGAGACTCGGATCGAGAAAGAACCAGAGCTCAGAATGAGATTATAAAAAACCCACTGCCTATAACTGATAAAGGATTGGCAGAAGGGAAAGAATTATATACCATAAACTGTGGAATCTGTCATGGTCCTAAAGGGGCAGGAGGTGGATACCTAACCAGAGATGCAGATCCTGCTAAAGGAATTACTGCTGGAGCATATCCAGTAGCTGCAGCAAACTTTATGACAGATACTTTTACACTAGCTACTAACGGTCGTTTCTATCATGCAATCATGCACGGTAAAAACCTGATGGGTGGATATAGTGATAAGCTAAGTCATGATGAGAGATGGAATGTTATACATTATATAAGATCTCTTCAGGCTAAAAGTAAGAGCCTAACGTATAACCAGTTTGAAAATACCTTTACTTCTAATGCAGCAGATGTTCCTGCTGGAGAAATGGCAGTAGCTCATGTAAAAGAAGAGACGCCCCATGATAATGAACACGGGCATGGACACGAGAAAGGACATCACTATGATGGACACGAACATTCGGATGACGGACATGACGAGGATCACCATGAGGAAGGACATGATAATGACCATGGTGACGATCATGACCATGATACACATAATGAAGGAGATCATGATCACGGACACGAAGGCGATCACGGCCATTAAAAATTTAAAAACGATTGATTAAAGACAAGATGAATCAATATACTATACCTGCTAGACAAAGAATGATCCTATTCGGAATGATAGGAATAGGACTCTTATCTCTCGGACTTACTTGGATGGGAGACGATGAGTTACATACTAGGTTCTGGACTAACTTTTTGCATAACTCTGTATTCTTTACGGGGATAGCTTTAATGGCTACATTCTTTATAGCTGTATGTATTACGGCTTGGTCAGGATGGCATGCTGTATTTAAAAGAGTATGGGAGAGTTTCTCTATGTTCTTAATACCAGGATTTATCTTAATGACCATACTTGCTTTGTGTACGTATTTTGATGTTCATCATTTATATCACTGGACGGATACTACTTTATTAGATCCTACAGATAAAGAAAAATTTGACCCTATATTATATAGTAAGAAAGGGTTCTTAAATAGAAATTGGTATCTATTCGGTACGTTAATAGTAGTTGGATTATGGACCTTCTTTGCATGGAAACTGAGAAGATTATCTGTAGCAGAAGATTCTGACCAAGGAACTGATTTTTCTAATCACAGAACACAAAGAATTTGGGCAGCAGGATTTTTACCTCTTGCAGGATTTAGTAGTGCAGCGATGATATGGCAGTGGATTATGAGTCTAGATGCTCACTGGTACAGTACCATGTTTGCTTGGTACACAGCGGCTAGTTGGTTTGTATCTATGATTGCATTAACGATTATGGTTTTAATCTTCTTAAAAGGAAGAGGATATTATAAAGAAGTAACAGAAGAGCACATTCACGATTTAGGGAAATTTTTATTTGCCTTCAGTATATTCTGGACCTATCTATGGTTCTCTCAGTTTATGCTTATCTGGTATGCCAATGTGGGAGAGGAAACTGTTTACTTCCTTACTAGAAGAGAAGAGTACCCAGTGCTATTTTATGGCAACCTTGTAATGAACTTTGCTCTGCCTTTTTTGATTCTATTAAGGAATGATACAAAGAGAAAATTTGGTTCTGTGGTAGTAGTAGCTGGTCTTGTTCTTTTTGGACACTGGTGGGATTTCTTCCAGATGATAAAGCCAGGAGCTCTTCATACTGCTCATGAAGTATTACATGGTGCTGGTCATCATGCTTCAGGAGCAACTCCAGGATTTACTTTACCGGGATTCTTAGAAATAGGAACAGCTATAGGGTTTTTAGGATTCTTCCTATATATGGCTTTTGCTGCTCTAGGAAGAGCAAACCTAGTACCTAAGAATGATCCGTATTTAGAAGAGAGTTTACATCATCACGTTTGATAATAATACAATAGATAAATAATGAATTTTTTAGTTCTATTTCTAATACTTCTTCTTATCATAATTATTGTAATCCAGCTGGGTAAGGTTAGGAACCTATCCTCTGTGATAAGAGGAGAAGAAAAAGTAGCACGTCAGAATAACGATCGGACAGCAATGTCTTTGTTGATTTTCAATATCGTGTTTCTAGTTTTCTGTGTAGTTTCTGCCTTGTATTATAAAAATTCAATGCTTGGATATGGACCACATGGAGCTGCCTCACTACACGGTGGTAGTATAGATACCTTATTTAATACGACCTTGTTTTTTACAGGAATCGTATTTGTACTTACTCATATTGCTCTGTTCTGGTATACATGGAAATATAGAGAAAGAGACAATGCACAGGTAAACTACTTTGTACACAGTACTAAGCTAGAGCTAGTATGGACGATGATTCCTGCGGTAGTAATGGCATTCTTAGTAGTACAAGGTTTGATGGTATGGAATGATGTGATGCCAGATGTAGGACCAGAGGATCAGTATCTAGAAATAGGTGCGACCGGAGAACAATTTCAATGGCATATAAGATATCCAGGTCCAGATGGTATACTAGGTGAGAAGAATTTCAGAAAGATAGACATGGCAGTCAATCCACTAGGACTGGATTGTGAAGATGATAATGTACATGATGATATAGTTATAGATGGCCCTTTTTTAGTCCCTGTAAATCAGATGGTAAGAGTTTCTATCTCTGCCAAGGATGTTTTACATAACTTCTATCTCCCTCACTTCAGAGTAAAGATGGATGCTATCCCAGGTCTACCGACCTACTTCATATTTACTCCTATAAAAACCACAGAAGAGTACAGACAAGAATTAAAAAATTACCCAGAATGGCAGGTTCCTGCTGATCCTGAGGAGCCAGACGGTCCTCAAAGATGGGAAGCTTTTGAATATGAGCTAGCTTGTGCAGAGCTATGTGGAAAAGGGCACTATTCTATGAGACGTATTCTCAGAGTAGTATCAGAAGAGGAGTATGCAGAGTGGGCAGCAGGATTAGAGTCTACCTATATGAGTTCTATTAGAGGAACTGATGCAGATTGTAGAAAAGGAGAACTACTAAAAGTAGAAAGAGACATGAGGTCTAAAGAGCTAATGAGTAGCTTTTCTAATGCACTTACTGACGAGGATGCCTCTGGTGTAATTACACTAGAGCATGTATTCTTTAAAACAGGATCTGCAGATCTAGATGACAAATCATTTTATGAATTAGATAACCTCGCTGACTTGCTTAAGGCAAATGGGAATGTCCAAGTCGAACTAGGAGGTCATACAGATAGTACAGGTGACGCTGGAGCCAATGAGGCTTTATCACTAGCCAGAGCTGAAGCATGTAGAGCATACCTAGCATCGAAAGGAGCTAGAAATACTACAGCTAAAGGTTATGGACAAGGGTCACCACGAGAAACCAACGACACTGCTGAGGGACGAGCTCTCAATAGAAGAACAGAATTAAAGATTTTATCTAAGTAATAATAGAAATTATTTGTCTATGGCACATGTAGCAACACATGAAGAAGATGTACTGATAAAAGATCACGGATGGGATGACCATTTTCATGATCATCATCATGGAGATAAGTATCAGTCTAACTTTATATCCCACTATATTTTTAGCATGGATCATAAGATCATTGCTAGGCAGTTTCTGATTACAGGTATGTTTTGGGCACTTATCGGTGCAGCTATGTCTGTGATTTTCAGAATGCAGTTGGGTTTTCCAGAAGAGAGTTTAGCTTGGCTTAAGCCGCTTCTAGGAAAATGGATCGTAATAAACGATGCAGGTATAGGTACGCTAGCACCTGAGTTCTATTATGCCTTAGTTACCATGCATGGAACCATAATAGTCTTCTTTGTACTGACAGCTGGACTGAGTGGTACCTTTAGTAACCTATTGATTCCACTACAGTTAGGAGCAAGAGATATGGCATCGCCATTTCTTAATATGCTTTCCTATTGGTTCTTTTTTATGGCAGGTTTAGTGATGTTTTACTCTCTGTTTTTGAGCACTGGACCTTTTGCAGGAGGCTGGACAGCCTATCCTCCACTGAGTGCCTTGCCGCAAGCATCTTCTGGTTCTGCTGGAGGGATGACACTATGGCTCGTAAGTTTGACATTATTTGTAGTCTCCGTATTACTCGGAGGTATAAACTATATAACGACCGTATTAAATTTAAGAACTAAGGGAATGACTCTATGGAGAATGCCACTAACGATTTGGGCATTTTTTGTAACGGCAATTTTAGGATTATTATCCTTCCCAGTATTGGTATCTGGATTTTTTATGTTGATGTGTGATAGAGGTTTAGGTACTTCTTTCTTTTTAAGTGAAATATTTATCGGAGGACAGGCAATGGATTTTGTCGGAGGATCTCCAGTACTATATCAGCACCTCTTCTGGTTCTTAGGGCACCCTGAGGTGTATATAATTATCTTGCCTGCCATGGGTATTGTATCGGAGGTATTATCTGTGCATGCACGTAAACCGATTTTCGGTTACAAGGCGATGGTATTTTCTATTTTGGCCATTGGGTTCTTAGCATTTATTGTTTGGGCTCACCACATGTTTATGTCAGGGGTAAATCCGTTTATCTCTAATTTCTTTGTGGTCTTTACCCTCATTATTGCAGTTCCGTCAGCCGTAAAAGTCTTTAACTGGATTACAACAATCTGGGGTGGAAATGTAAGATTGAATACGCCTATGTTGTATTCGATAGGATTTGTATCTCTATTTATTTCAGGTGGATTAACGGGTATATTTTTAGGAAACTCTGCAATAGATATACAGTTACATGATACATACTTCGTAGTTGCTCACTTCCACATAGTGATGGGAGTTGCAGCATTCTTCGGGATGTTTGCAGGAATAGCACACTGGTATCCTAAAATGTTCGGAACCTTTATGGATGAGACCATGGGTAAGATTCACTTCTGGGGAACATTCATAGGAGCTTATGCGATATTCTGGCCTATGCACTATTTAGGAATGGCCGGTGTACCGAGAAGGTATTACAGATTCGATACGTTTGATGCCTTTTCTGGTTTTGCAAGTATGAATAAATTTATCACGATAGCGGCTGCTTTAGTATTTATAGTACAGGTATTGTTTGTGATAAACTTCTTCTACTCTATATGGAAGGGTAAGAAAATGAAAACTAAAAACCCATGGGGTGCAACTACTCTAGAGTGGACTACGCCTATAGAGGCAGGGCATGGTAACTGGCCTGGTAAATTACCGACAGTACACAGATGGCCTTATGATTATAATAAAGATCATAGAGAGTTTGTTCCACAGAATGAGCCGATGGCAGAAGGAGAGGAAGCTGGAGAAAACGTTCATTAATAATATATAGCTTAGGCAAAATTGAAATCAATTAAAACACAGTCTGTAAAATGGTCTGACGAGTTATTCGCTCGGATTAAGGATTTGGGCTTACTCGTAAAGTTCAAGTTAAGTTTGCTTGTGGTATTGACTTCATTTGCATCTTATGCGATAGTTGCTGCAGGAAGTTTCTCATGGGTAATAGCTAGTCTATTAATGATAGGAGGATTCTTAGTAACCTTTGCAGCTAATGCACTTAATCAGGTTTTAGAAAAGGATTTTGATAAACTGATGGATCGGACTAAGGTCAGACCACTAGTTACAGGTAATATGAAACCCTCTACAGCAGTGCTGATAGCTGGAATATTTAGTTTAATCGGAGTTACCTGTTTATCGATTATTAATCCTTTGACTGGTTTGCTATCTATGATTTCTCTATTGATATACGCTTTTGTGTATACGCCCGTGAAGAGGCATAGCACATTGGCTGTAGCCATAGGAGCGATTCCTGGTGCATTGCCGATGATGATAGGATGTACAGCTTTTACAGGTAGTATAACTTATATGGCGATTATCCTTTTTGCGATTCAGTTTTTGTGGCAGTTTCCACATTTCTGGGCCATAGGATATATCGGCAAAGAAGATTATGACCGTGCAGGATTTAAATTATTACCGATAGAAGACGGAAAGATAGATCGCAAGCTTGGATTACATTCTAGCATATATGCTTTTATGTTGATACTAGTTGTGGCTTCATTATATACTTTGGGCGTAAGCCTTATAGCAGTTGTGTTATCATTAATACTGAGTCTAGCTTATTTTGGCTTCAGCCTAAATTTCCATTTTCGATTTAATCGAAAGTCAGCTCTCGGTTTAATGTTTAGCTCGTTTATATATCTACCTCTTATTCTAATCATCTTACTTATATTCTAAAATGAGAGCGATGATACAGAATAGAAGAAATAAGTTGCATCCGCAGAAGTTTGCCTTGTACATAACTTTTGCAAGTATAATAATGATGTTTGGTGCATTTACGAGTGCATATATTGTAAAGCAGGCTGCAGGTAACTGGCTAGAGTTTACAATGCCATCTGTATTCTATACGAGTACAGCAGTAATCTTACTGAGTAGTCTGACACTCCATGCGAGTTATAATGCTTTTGTAAATCATAAAGAGCAACAGTATAAATTATTGCTTTCTATTTCCTTATTACTAGGAGTAGGATTTCTGTTTTTACAGTACAGAGGATGGGAAGCCCTGTTTTCTATAGGAATTGATTTAAAAGGAAGTATTTCTGGATCATTTGTTTACTTGATTTCGGGAGTACATGCTTTACATATATTAGGAGGTATCGCTGCGATGATAGTCGGAATGATACAGGCCTTTACATTGGAATATAAACCCACAGAGTTACGCAAGCATAGGTTTGAGTTGACACTACATTACTGGCATTTTGTAGATATTCTATGGGTTTACTTATTTGGATTTATTTTGCTTTATAGATAAAAAATTAGATATGGCTACAGATACAGCTGTACATCACGATCACGATAATAAAGTAGATTGGTCAGGAGGTGATAAGAAACCTTTTAAGGCCAGTTACGGTAAACTGATGATGTGGTACTTCTTGCTGTCGGATGCACTGACTTTTTCTGGCTTCTTGATTGCCTATGGTACCTTGCGTATAGCGATGCCATCATGGCCAGTTCCAGATGAGGTATTCCAGACACTACCATTTTGGGGAGCAGGATATCCATTATACTTCGTGACTTTTATGACCTTCGTCTTATTGTTTAGCTCATTTACTATGGTAAGAGCAGTACAGGAAGGAGCAAGAGAAAATAAAAACGGAGTCGTCTTCTGGATGTTTCTTACAGTCCTCGGTGGTCTAGGATTTCTAGGGTGTCAAGCTTGGGAATGGACAGAGCTGATTGGACATGAAAACATGTCTGTTACAAGAAATACCTTCGGTACACATACTACTAATGGATTCTATCTAGATGAAAATGGTAATGTAAATAATGAAGATCCTGCTGTACTAGGAAAAACATACTTGATTCATAGAGCGGATTTTGCAAGTAATCATGGACATGATCATGATGGTGATGCTCATGGAGAAGGTCACGATGATCATGGGGATGCACATGGAGGACATGGACATCACTACGAGAAAGCGGGAGATTATCCTGATGCAGTAGTGGATGATTTAGGATTTATACATCGTAAGTTTAAAGTGACAGATGGGGAGAAAGCTGGAGAAACAATGTCTGAGGCTTTTGGGCCAAAATCATTTGGAGCCTTGTTTTTCTTTATTACAGGTTTCCACGGGACTCACGTATTATCAGGAGTAATCTTTTTGATTATTATACTTATAAATGTGATGACTGGTCTCTATGTAAAGCGTAAGAACGGATATGAGATGGTAGAGAAGATAGGACTGTACTGGCACTTTGTCGATCTCGTTTGGGTATTTGTATTCCTTGTATTCTATTTGATTTAAAGAAAAAAACATTAAAAAATAAATATTGCTATGGCACATTTATCACACGAAGAATCTGTATCTCGAGCTACTAAAATCATATTGATTTTAGGGGTGATGACCATTGCAGAGGTGTTGTTTGCTCTATTGGGGAAAGGATATCTGATTGATGGATTTACATTTCCTACAATCTTAGTTGCAGGTGTAATGATCGTAATGAGTATCGTAAAAGCTTATCTCATTATCTACGAATTTATGCACATGAAGTACGAGGTGCCGGGTATGGTAAAATCAGTACTACTCCCATTATTACTTCTTGTATGGGCAATTATCGCCTTCTTTAGCGAAGGTAACTACTGGAGAAATAATAGAGCGAAGAGTAAGGCTCATGCAAAACACAAGATGGAAAAGCAGAATATGCAGGGAAGTCTTTACTATGATAGAGAAACAAAAGAAATTTAATTATATCTACAAAAGACGAGCTTATATAAAAGTTCGTCTTTTTTTATTTTCGGTTAAACCGAAATCACCTCTAGTTGTTTTTTAAGTAATGAAGTATTTTAAATCAGCGACTGTTTTTCTTATGCTAGCCATCATACCTCTAGGGTCATGGTACTACTTAAAGAAAGGACTGGATTATAGAAAGAATGCTCTTACACTTCTAAGTGGGACAGACTCCATTTATGATTACTGTGGAACCATCGATGTAAAAAGAGGGGAGACTATAATTTTAGCAGATTTAGGAGATGATACAGAGAAAAGAGATTTCTTAAAAGAGCTCATGTCGGAGTTTGATGACATTCCTAATTTCTACTCCTTAGTAGTAGGTGATTTTCCGAAGAAAATAGCAACTGAAAATCCTGAGTTATTTAGATATCAAAACAGATCACAAGCCTGTAATTATGCCTTTAAAGAATTGTCTATTATCGATACTTCAGGTATTGTTAGAAGAACATATCCCGCTACTGAAGAGGGTTTTGTAGAACTCGTCGAACATTTGTCCATAGTCATACCTGCACCTGAGGAGAGAGACATAAAATTTAAGGAGTATGAAGAAAAATGATGCCCTCAGAAAGCAGCTAGACATTGCTGCATATGTGCTCTCAGTAGCTGTTATCGGAATAGTCATAGCCATGAGGCCTGCAGAGCGTTTTGATATCGGTATGGACCTAAGTTTTCTTCCTGCTTTTAATGCTGCTGTAAATACTGTTGCTGCGATATTTCTAATATCAGCTCTTTACTTTATAAAGAAAAAAAACATCAAGGCACATAGAAATATGGTGATGGCAGCCATGTTCTGCTCCTTCATATTTCTATTAAGCTATGTCCTTTATCATTTTACAAATGATGAGACCAAGTACTGCGGCGAAGGAACTATGCGTACCATCTATTTTATCATATTGATATCACATATTATACTGGCTGGATTATCTCTCCCTTTTATTCTACTGACCTTTAGTAGAGGAATTAGCTATTCTGTAGAGAAGCATAAAAAAATGGCTCGATGGGTTTATCCAGTATGGTTGTACGTGATGCTTACCGGACCTGCTGTTTATCTAATGTTGCGACCCTGTTATGGTTAAACTATCTTTGCACAGACCTATGAAAAAATACACTAAATACTTATTGCTCTTCTTGCTAGTAGGATTCCTAATGTCCCTAGGATACGAAGCAGATGCACAATGTCCTATGTGTCGAATGGCCGCAGATTCTAATCTAAAAGATGGCGGTACAGAAGGTAAAGGTCTGAATACTGGAATACTCTACATACTCGCTATGCCATATACACTTGTGATGGTTATGGGTTACATCTGGTATAGAAATAAAAAAGAGGTAGACACTGAGCCTACCTCTTAGGGATTATTTTTTTATATCTCTTTTTAGAATGCCATTGCATATCCGACCTTAGCTCCTATAGAGCCTTCTCTTAGATTTAGATCAAAGACACTGTCTTCTATCTTATTTGTAAAGGCCTTAGAGTATTCTCCTTCTATAAGGAACTTGCCTGAACCATATGGAATACCTACTCCTAAACCTAGCTCTCCACTATAACTAGTTTTCTGAATACGTCCATCATAGACTATCGGAGTATCGCTGATAGTGATGTCTATAAGAGTATTGGCTACTGTTTTATAGTTTCCTCCTGTTCCTATGTTTGCAGATCCTCCTGCCTTTGCATAGAGCTCCACTCCTGGAAGTGGCAATGTATATTGTAGATAGACTGGTACACTAACCACACTTTCTCTATATCTCAGCTCTACTCCTAGTGGAATATCTATACCTGCAAGATTAAAAGCAGTCCCTTCATGTACGTCAAAACCTCTTTGCTCTACCGCAAGGCCCGCTCCTACAGAGAAGTGCTTATCTAACTTATAGGCTGTATTTACCTCTAGTGAAGGTCTAGTAACCTTATCTATTGTAGGTAGTACATTATCACTGATTCCATTTACAGAAGCAGATGAGGACTGTAATCCTGCTTTTAGTTCTACTTGGATTTGAGCATTGAGGCTACCGATGATTAACATCGCAATACTTACGGAATATAATTTCAATCTTCTCATAACGCACTTTTTTAAAAGGTTAAACAATCTAGTTTCTAATCTAGTAATTGTGATATAGAGCGATAGTAAAGTGTTAAAAAGGCTTAGGTATATGTTAGGAAAATGATAAGGTGATGGTAGGAGTAGTATTTAGTAGCTGCTATGTAAAG
>CAZDWO010000068.1:0-23943 GCA_964509175.1 uncultured Saprospiraceae bacterium | reverse complement strand
TGAAGATCTAGCGTATTACCAAGTTATACAAGATGTACTTGCTCTGACGAATACGATGTCCTTGACAATCACAAAATAAAAATAAGCATGACAACTAAATATGACCCTTATGAAAACTCCATCGCAGAACGAATAAACGGTATTCTAAAACAAGAATTTGATATCTCTAGTAACAGACTTCATAAAGATGAAGTGAAAAGAGTTACTTCTAATTCAATTAAAATTTATAATCAAATGAGACCTCACTTTTCTTGTAAACTAATGACCCCAGATCAGGCTCATTCAAAAGGAAAATTCAAATACAAAAAATGGGGTAACTTTAGCATCACCGAACATTGGAATTAATATTTTATCACCTTTTAAAAGTGTAAAGTATTTCCAGTACAAGACACAAAACCCAATTACGGAACAGAAAATGCTAAAATGCTGCCCCACAAATGTATTTCAGAGCTTGCTTTACAGTCGTCAATCTTCCCGATTTCATTTTATATTATCTGGTTAATTCGTCACAATAAAGCTAAATTCCAATTCACCTTATAAGCTTTATTTGGCTCTAAAACCTGTAGACCAATTTTATTGTTAAAACTATCAGATATACCTGTTGTTGGCTCAATGGCAATAAATGATCCATTAACAGTATACAATTGCAAAAATATATCGTTAGACGAGGCTTTCATTTCCATCTTATATTCAGGGGTAATAAATTGGAGTGTATTCTTACTAAGAATAAAACAATCATCTAATTGTTTATTTATAATTTCGAAATTTCGATTTTCCTGATAATCCTCAATAGCTCGGGTTATCATTCTATCTCCAAAAACCACTTTTTTGTCGCTCTCAAAATTTAAATAACATTGTGTCAGATCTGAACTAAAAAAATAGGGATGCCAACCTATTGTAAATGGAAATGGTTTTGAATCAGTATTTTTAACACTAACATTTAATGCTAGTGATTCTTCTGTGAGTATATATTCCAACTCAATGTTGAAGGTGTAAGGAAATCCTTTGGATTCATTCAACTCAATATAAAAAAGTTTAACAGACGCACTATTATCAGTTACTTTTTTACTTAGAATTTCAAATGTTTTATCATAAACCAATCCATGTATAGCGTTATTCTCATTCTTATGATTAATTTCCAATTGATATTGCTTTTGGTTGAAAACATAATGCCCATTCTTAATTCTGTTGGCAAATGGGAATAAAATAGACGATGCATATGTCACAGAATATGGTAAAGGAGACATGTCTTTTATAATTATCGTATTGTTTATAAATAACTCTTGTAAACTTGCACCTTTACTTAAAGATATTTTTGCAATAGAGTTATTATTGGTATTTATCAATTTAAGGTAGCCTAAGTTATTGTCTTGCTGATGTTCTATTCTATACATTAATAAAATTCTGAATTAATTTAATCAGTACGTAGGTATTGTAAGATTATAAAACTTAAGTAGTTAGTTAATGAAGGATTAAATACGTGCAATTTAATCACCTTTAAACCTCTGAAAATTATTGACCATCACAACCTGGTTTGGCGTCAATATCCGTCTCCAGCCGTATATTGCTAATTCCAATATCGCAACCCTTATTTGCGGAAATTTTAAAGGCCGTAATGATATCAGTCATAATTACACCTTCATTTTTAAAACAACTCAAACTGATTCTATATTCTTGCCAATTTCCACTCTTAATAGAAATAGGCTCTAAATTTTTGCAGATTTTAGAATCACACATCCCTATTTTAACAAGGCCGTTTTGTGCAACATAAGATTTTGCAGAAAAAGCAATTTCCAATCCGGCATTAGACTGCCTAGAAAAATCATTGGGCTTGTTGCAATTGAATTGTAAATGATCTGAGTCGGAGATTGTCCACTGCATACGTATAGCATCTTCCTGACCAAGATGATCTGTTTTATTAACTAATAAACCAGTTATCGAGGTTGGATAACTGCCTACTTCTTTTAACATATCATAAGAACTAAGCATGATTTTCCATGGTTCTACGTTTGCTCCTTTTGTAAAGAATACTCCCGTAGATTCAGCCTCATTTAGATTTAATCCTGAGTCCTCACTTAGTTTTCCAACTTCAGTATTACTACCATAAGTGAGTCCATAAGCCAAATCAAAAAGTGGTTTTTGAGTATCAGAAACCACTGCAGACGATGGCCATTTAAAGGATAACCGGCCAGTAAAATCGTAAGATGGATCTGTTCTAAATAATAAATCCGATACACCTCCTCCTTCACTTCCGGGTAACCAAGCTGCAATAAATGCATCTGATAGATTTATCTCAGGGTTACACCACATAGGTCTTCCTGATAAAAAAACAGAAACTACCGGAATACCTTTTGCACTGTATCTAGCAAGTTTCGAAACATCAAATCCTTTTGGTTTAAAATCGAGATCTTTTGTATCTCCTTGGAATTCCGCATAAGGATCTTCTCCATAGATGGCGATCACTACATCTGGTCGCACATCGCTCTTTGCATCCCGTGCAAATATTACCTTCCCTCCCGCTGCCGACACGACCTCTTTCATTCCGTCTAAGACAGTCTGACCATTTGGGAATTCTTTATTAGGATGACCTCCTCCCTGCCATGATAATGTCCACCCTCCACAAGTTTTAGATATATTGTCAGCACCATCTCCTACTACCATGATAGTTTTGGATGGATTCAATGGAAGAACACATTTATTATTCTTAAGCAATACCATTGATTCTCGTACGGCCTGCCTTGCGATAGCTCTACTCACGGGGTGGCCTAATAAATTTACATTTCCTGCATTTTTTCTTTGACTTGGGGCTCCTTTAGAAAAGATACCAGAAGCTATTTTTACCCTCAGAATCCTACGAACCGCATCATCTAATCTTTCAATGCTAATCTCTCCACTTTGAACATGTGCAAGGGTACTTTTATAAAGTTCTTCCCAACTATCAGGAGCCATAAACATATCTAATCCTGCGTTAAAAGATTCTGCACAATCTGTATTTGTACAACCGGGAACTTGTCCATGACCATTCCAATCCCCTACTATAAATCCAGTAAATCCTAGCTTATCTTTTAAAACATCCGTTAATATCTCTTTGTCACCATGCAACTTTCTTCCTTGCCAGCTAGAAAAAGATGCCATTACTGTCTGAACACCAGCCGGAATTGCAGAATAATACCCCGCAGCATGTACGTTTACAAGATCGTTTATGTCAATTTTAGCATCGCCTTGATCTATACCTTTTTCCGTAGCACCATCCGCTAGAAAGTGTTTAGCACAAGAGATCACTCGATTATCAGTCATAAAATCATCACTTCCCAGTTTGCCTTGTAGCCCATTTACAATTCTCTCTGCATAGGCTTTTACAATATTGGGATCTTGAGAGTAGCCTTCATAGCTTCTTCCCCATCGTAAATCTTGTGGTATAGCTAGCGTCGGTGCAAATGTCCAATCGTGTCCAGATATACACAATTCCAAAGCAGTAACTTCTGCAATTTTTTCTATTAAATCCGGATTGTTCATTGCACCAAGTCCAATATTATGTGGAAAGATCGTAGCACCCTTAAGGTTTGCATGACCATGTACTGCATCTATACCCCAGATACATGGAATTGCAAGTTCTACCCCTTCAGGATCAATCGAAGCATTATAATACTCATCTGCTTTGGATAACCAAGTTTTTGTATCAGCATAAGGTAAAGGTCCTGGTGCAGAGTTCCCACCACTGAGCACGGAACCTATCCGATATTTTTTGACCTGTTCTGGCGTAATCGATGCATTATCAGCTTGGATAACTTGACCTACTTTTTGCTCCAACGATAACTTAGGTAGTATGTTATCTATTTGATTTTCAACTTCAGGATTTAGCTTTAGTGGTTTTATTGCCTCCCAATTATTGACAAATGTATCTTTTTCATCGCTAGTGCGATTGTTGCAACTTACTACTACAATAAAAATGAAAACAAATAAAGTCTTCCAACAAAAGCTTAAACTTTCAGTATTGTATCTCATGTTTTTAATTCGATTTTCCATTAAAGAATTGATCTATTAGTTATATTTATGAGCTCACAATTAACCCTATCCCGCTTAGAATTAAAATGATCTGTAAGCATTGGTATAAAATACGCCCCTTAAGAATTCTGAATTTGATTTAAACTTCTATTCGATAATCAAATTTTTAACTATCTGTCCTTTACTAGTTCTTAGATTAATTATATACAAGCCTGAATTCAAAGAACTTACATTGATTTCAGTCTTTGGATTATTGATTTCCAAAACTATTTCCCCTAAACTATCCATCATTATAATTGAAGAAATCTGTAGTCCAGCACTTACTTTTGTAAACAATAGATCCGTTACTGGATTTGGATATAATTCTATTCCACTTTCCTCAGGATCAGATTGGACATTACTAATTATAGAGCAATTAGAATTCCAATTCTCAATAATATCCTTAACCAAAATACCTGAAGCTGTTAAATCATCACTAGCCCAATTTCCTATACTACTGGATCCCGATTTCAAAACCGAGGCTCCTTCAACTTTATCATTAAGGGCCCAATTACAATGACTAATATTATTCTCACATAGAAAATCCATCCATTGATTGACTGATGTCTCACTAACTGCTCCATCTCCGTTTGCATTTACAGTACCCCACTCTGTAACCATTAAGGCTATTCCATTATCTAATGCAGTTTGTGCCTTGTTTCTTAGACTTTCTCCATGTGTCCCTGCATAAAAATGCAAAGTGTAGGCAATATTAGAATAGCCCGTTATAGGATCAAGAGAAGCGACATCTACATCTTGTGACCATGAGGAAGATCCTACAACAATTAAGTTATCTGGATCAATAGCTCGTATTGCGGAAATAACAGCTTCAGAATAAGGCTTAATTGTATTTGGCCAAGAAACATTATTTAGGGGTTCGTTGTAGATCTCATAAATAACATTATCGTGTTCATTATATAGCGTTGCCATCTCTGAAAAAAAGGTAATCGCTTCTTCTTGGTAATCCTCTGCATGGTGAGAATGCCAATCAATAATCACGTATAAACCTTGGTCTATTGCTGCATCTACCACCGTTATGACTTTTTGCTTGTTTTCAGGATGAGTAATATATCCTCCATTTTCATCTACACCCATTGCAGCACGAACTATTGTAGCATTCCAATCTGATTTTATCTTACTCACTACTGAAAGATTATAAAAGGCTTCACCACCCCAACCGTTATTACTCCAGAATAAGCTGTTCCCTGCAAAAGAGGCTACATCCCCATCTTTATTGACTATTTTATTTCCGCTCACTGATAAGGAACCATGTATCTCTACAGGTGTTTGTGATAATATGCTGTAATAGAAAGCAATTGTTATAATGAGTGTAAATATTGTTTTCACCTTATAGTTTTCTAACATCTATTTAGTTTGTAAGTGATCCTTATCTGTCATAGTACGTTACTAGCCTACAAAATACATCATTACTGCAATGACTGATAGTATTAGGAATAATGAAGCTACTATATCCAGGATTGTATAACTGTTCTTAGCAGATGCTTTCTGTTCTGTAGTGAGTGACCCGAATGTCAAACCACTGATTTTTTCTTCGCTAGGTGGTGCAGTAGATAGACTGACGGTAACACCTATTACCACAAAGAATAAGAATAAGTAAATCGCAAGATGTGCAAAGTTAATACTTGCAAATGATGCCATCATGCCTGTATCGCCTGGTGCAACATTAAGCTCTGCTGTTATACGTAGAGCAGCCAGCACGACACCCAACAGAAGCACAGCTATGGAACCCTTGGAGTTCATACGTTTCCATAGGATCCCCAGTAGGAATACGGCTGTAATCGGTGGAGCGATATACGCCTGTATGCTTTGGAGGTATTGATACAAAGTCCCTTTAGATAAGCTCTCCAAAAAAGGCACCCATAAGAATCCAATAATCATAACTGCTACCGTCGCATACCGTCCTATATTCAGCAATCGCTTCTCCGATGATTCTGGATATAATTTCTTAAATATGTCTACTGTAAATATGGTCGAACTGGAATTAAACACAGACGCTAAGGAACTCATCAGTGCTGCCATCAATCCAGCTGCGACCAGCCCTCTAAGTCCAGCCGGTAAAAGATATGTTACTAATGCTGGAAATACTTCATCACTTTTCTCGTAGTTGAGCAGGCCTTTTTCTTTAAGCACATAAGCTATGATACCTGGCACTAAAAAAATAAAAATAGGCAGTATTTTAAGATATGCCCCGAATATAGCTCCTCTCCTACCCACTTTTATATTAGCAGCTGATAAGGTACGCTGTACGATGTACTGATCGGTACACCAGTACCAGATACCGACAATCGTCCCACCAAATATCATCCCTGTCCAAGGGAATTCCGGATCAGAGGGTGGTCTCCACATATTAAAGTGAGATGACCCTGCGGCTAACTTTAGTTCGGACCATCCGCCGACTGCGTTCAATCCCAAGACAGTAATTATAAAAGCACCTATGATTAGTATCACAGTCTGTATGGCTTCTGTATAAACAACAGCCCGCATGCCACCCAGAATAGTATACAAACCTGTCACGAGAACTGTCAATAATGCACTTATCGTAAAATCTAAACCAAGTAAATTAGAGATAACAATACCTCCTGCATAGATGGTGACAGATACTTTTGTCAAAATATAACCAAGAATAGAGAATATAGCCAAGAACCAACGTGAACGACTATCAAATCTTTTTTCAAGAAACTCAGGCATTGTGTATACTCCACTTTTCATATAAAAAGGCAAAAACAGCCAACCCAATAGTAGGACTATCCATGCATGAAGCTCGTAATGAGCCAGAGGCATATTACCTGCTGCTCCTGTTCCAGCAAGTCCGACGACATGCTCAGACCCGATATTAGATGCAAATATGGAAGCTCCTATGACGAACCAGCCCATATTACGACCTGCAAGAAAATAGTCTTCCGTGTTCTTATTTTCTTTTCGTATCACCCAGTATGCTACTCCAAGCAATACCATAAAGTATCCTATAAGTACGATCCAGTCTAAGGTTTCGAATGCCATGATCCATTTCTTTAAATATGATTGTTAATGATATTTTCTAATAATTCTTGTTTGCCACTAATCTGTTCTGGCTCCCCATAATTGAGAGCTAGTGCAGACAGATCCTCTAGAGATAGTTTCCCTTTCTCAAACTGTTTACCTTTACTTTTATCAAAAGAAGCATATCTATTCTTTCTAATTTTTAAGTAATCCGATTTTTTCAATATGCTATCTGCTATTAACAAGGCTCTAGCAAATGCATCCATACCACCAATGTGAGCATAAAACAAATCCACAAGGTCTGTCGAATTTCGTCGAACCTTGGAATCGAAATTTATACCTCCACCTTGCAATCCTCCGGATTGTAATAAAACAAGCATCGCCTGCGTAAGCTCAAACAAGTCCAGCGGAAACTGATCGGTATCCCATCCATTTTGGTAATCACCCCTATTTGCGTCCATAGACCCCAGTAGTCCAGCATCTGCCGCTACCTGTAACTCGTGTTCGAAAGTATGATTTGCAAGGGTGGCATGATTTACTTCTACATTGATCTTGAAATCATCAGCAAGATCATAGTGCCTAAGAAAGCCGATGACTGTAGCTGAATCAAAATCATACTGATGTTTCGAAGGTTCCATTGGTTTGGGTTCAATAAAAAAGGTCCCCTTAAACCCCTGATTTCGAGCATAATCTCTGCATTTTTTCAAGAACATCGCGAGGTGGTCTTGTTCTCTTTTCATATCTGTGTTGAGCAAGGACATATACCCTTCTCTACCACCCCAGAACACATAATTCTCTCCTCCCAACTTCATCGTAGTATCTATGGCATTTTTGACTTGACCAGCAGCATAACATACCACTCTGAAATCTGGATTTGTGGATGCTCCATTCATATATCTCGGGTGACTAAATAGATTTGCTGTTCCCCAAAGAACTTTGATTTTTGATTTCTTTTGTTTAGCCAAGGCGTAGTCAGCCACCTCCATCAAACGCTTTTTTGATTCATTGAGATCTTTACCTTCATCTACAAGATCTACATCATGGAAACAATAATACTTTAGACCCAGTTTTGTCATAAATTCAAAAGCTGCATCTACTTTATCCTTGGCTCTTTGGACAGGATCAATTGCTTTATCCCATGGAAGCATTCTAGTTCCAGAACCAAAAGGATCAGCACCCGTATTACAGAAAGAATGCCAGTATGCTGCGGCAAACTTGAAATGCTCCGCCATGGCCTTTCCTGCAACCTTTCTTCGGGGTTTATAATATCTAAATGCTAATGGATTTTTTGAGTCTGGTCCTTCGTACTTAATTTTATCTACACCTTTGAAATATTCACTTTTTCTCTTAGGGATCATATTAATTTTTACTTGATTGAGATAATCTATATGTGGTATAGCTTCTTAAATTTTGTTATTCTTTAGTTATTGGACTTGGCCCAATAAATCCTCGAGATGTTTAAAAATTGAAACTCCTTTAGGAGTTTCAATTTTTTTTCTTAATCTATATCGTTTGGTTTCGGCTCCACGGTAAGTCAGATTAAGTTTACCAGCTATCTCTTTTGTTGTAAACTTAAGCTTGAGATACTTACACATTTTTAGCTCTTCAAAACTTAAGTCTGGAAACATAGAATTGAGATGACCTATAAATGGTTCTGATAGTAGATTGATATGATTTGAAGTTTTTTCCTTTTGAAGAGTATCAGTATCAAGCTTAGAAATTATAGTGTTGATTATTTTATCATCTAAGACTCCTCGGAGTCCCAGCATTTGATCTTTGACCTCTTGCAGTTTATTTGTTTGACGGGCTATCAGCATATTCTGCTGTACTATAACTTTATCTTTTTCTTGAATTTTTTTATGATCTATTTTAGGTGAAGTCTTTCTTTCTCTCGATTTGAGGAAATCATGCAAATTATCATCCCAATAGCGATACGCTTTAGAATACTCAGAATTATTAAGAACTGGATTGTATATCCTAACAGGTTTAAGTTGAGACATAACTCTGTAAATAGATGGATATAAGCCACAACCATATCCTGATGCAATAGCAGCTCCTATAGCACCTGTGGTATCATATACTTCGATATCTACATCCAGTAAGGTTGCAATAGTAGTCGAAAATACTTCTGATCTAAACATATTATCATTACCTACTTTAATCTTACTTATGGGGATACCCATGTCCTTTAGAATTTTTACTCCATGCACAAATGTAAAGGCAATACCTTCTATCGCTGCACGATATATATGTGCTCTTCCATGTCTGTTAAATTCTAAATTGGTAATATGACTTTCTATGCTTTTGTTTGCAAAGATTCTTTCGGCACCATTCCCAAAAGGGTAAATCAATACACCTTCTGCCCCTACGGAAACGCTTGCTAACATGCGTTCCATATCATCATAACTGCGTTCTGGACGAGCTATTTGTTTTCGCATCCAGCTATACTGTATTCCTGCTCCATTAATACAGAGTAAGGCTCCTATTCTGTTTTCTTTCTTTGTATAATTAACATGTGCAAAACCGTTTACTCGAGACTGATCATCCACTTTGGCTTTATCCATTACACCATATACTACTCCAGAAGTGCCACAAGTAGCTGCTATTTCACCCGGACGGAGTACATTTAAAGACAGAGCATTATTTGGTTGATCTCCAGCTCTGTATGCCACTTTTGTATTTTTAGCTAGACCAGTCTGTTCACAGGCTTCACTAGTAAGTTTTCCTACCACATCAAAAGTAGGTCTTATCTCTGGTATGAGGTCGTACCTAATATCATAATAGTCTAAAAGTCTAGTTGCTAATCTTTTTTCTTTAAAATTCCATAACACTCCTTCCGAAAGTCCAGATATTGTAGTACTGATTATGCCTGTGAGCTTCATGACGATGTAGTCACCTGGAAGCATTATTTTGTGTATTCGCTTATAAATATCGGGTTCATTATCCTTGACCCATTTTAATTTACTCGCAGTAAAGTTACCTGGAGAATTTAAATAATTTTCCAAACAAAACTCCTTACCCAGATTTTTACAAGCACGCTCACCTATGGATACGGCCCTACTATCACACCAAATAATAGAAGGTCTCAAAACCTGCTGAGCTTCATTAACGAGCACTAAACCATGCATCTGATAGCTAATCCCAATTGAGAGGATTTCTTTAGGATCAATATTATGCAGGGCAAGGATATTTTTACTCCCTAAACAAAGGTATCTCCACCATAATTCGGGTTGTTGTTCTGCCCATCCTTTCTGCCGTGAGATCATTTCCATTTCTTGCTCTGGATACTGAACTACGCCAATCACCTCTTGTGTATCGGCATCTATCAATGCAGTCTTCACGGAAGAACTCCCTATGTCAAATCCTAATAAATACATTTAATAGTAAATATTTATTTTACTTTAATTCTAATTGTTTGCTTTTGATTACAGCCAAGTACTTTTGATCTTTCTGTAGGAACAGAAGAAGATACAGTTATATCATATTCTCCTTTCACAAGTTGCAGATCACCGTTATCATCGTATTGAGAAAAAGCGGTATCATCTAAGCTAAATGAAACGTTAACTTTAGAATTACCTTTAAGCTCTACACGTTTGAAAGATTTTAATGTGTGATTAGGATCCCGATAAGACTTTATTACTTTAGATACATATAGCTGGAGAACTTCAGAAGCATCCCGATCAGACTCATTTGTTACATCTAAATCTAGTTTTACCACTCCTCCTTTTTTAATTTTTTTCTTTGAAGATCTGAGATTCTCATAATAGATGTCAGAATAGCTTAACCCAAACCCAAATGGATAAAGAGGCTCCACGTCCATATACCTGTAAGTACGACCATCCATATCATAGTCTTCGTAAGGAGGAAGGTCTTCCATTTTTTTTACGAAGGTAACTGGAAGCTTTCCTGAAGGATTTACTTTTCCGAAAAGGATATCACCAAGAGCTAAACCACCCTGCTCACCTGGGTACCATGCATATAGAATCGCATCGGCCAATTCGTGAATTTCAGGAATAGAAATAGCACTACCTCCTGTTATCACTACTATTAGTTTTTTTGCCTTTGACTTTAAAAGTTTAAGATATTCAATTTGATGAGGGGGTAGGGTAATATATTCCCTATCGCCATAAGTAGAAGATGCGATCGCTTCTCCCTCCTCACCTTCTAGAAGTTGTGTAATGCCCATACAGGCAATAGTAACATCGGCAACTTCTGCCTCTTCAGAGAACCAATCCATCGGATTAACATTAGGTCTATCCAATAGGCTACCCTGGACATAGCGTATAGCGGTATGATCAGAAACAGCAGCTGCGATTCCCTCTAACAATGTTTTAAGATCATCACTAACTCCATAATAATTTGCCAACAAAGCCTGGGCATCGGAAGCAGTAGGACCTGTGACGAATAAATTTCTAAGATTTGGATCAAGAGGTAAAATTTGATCTTTGTTCTTAAGTAAGACTATGGATTTAGCGGCGGCTTCATAAGCCAAATCTATATGCTCTTTGGATCGTACCTTATCGATAGATATACTGTCGATAGGTTTATCACTGGGATCAAACAATCCTAGTCTAAATCTAGTACGAAAGAGCTCAACCAGATTATCATCAACAATTTTCTCAGTGGTTAAACCTGCTTTAATCGCTTGTACTAATTCAGGATAAGAATTGCCACAGTTAAGATTACAACCTGCATTTAAAGCTTTTGCTGCAGCACTCTTTCGATCTGGAGAAATTTTATGCCCTTCAAAAAAGTCTTGAATTGCCCAGCAATCGGATACATAATATCCATCAAATTTCCACTTTTTGCGAAGCACCTCATCCATTAAGTACGAATGTGCACAACAAGCTTCTCCGTTCGTTCTATTATAAGCACCCATAACTCCCTCTACATTGGCTTCAGTTACAAGTGCTTCAAATGCAGGCAAGTAAGTGTTCCAGAGATCATGTCGAGATACAACGGCGTCAAAAGTATGTCGCAGTTTTTCGGGCCCGCTATGAACCGCATAATGCTTAGCCATAGCCGCAACTTTAAGATTTACGTCACTACCTTGCAAGCCTTTAACAAATGACACTCCCATTCTACTAATGAGATGTGGATCTTCTCCATAAGTTTCTTGTCCTCTACCCCATCTAGGGTCTCTAAACAGATTTACATTAGGAGACCAATAGGTCAATCCCGCATATCTATCCATATATCCTCTTCTTCTATTTTCATTGAATTTTGCCCTGCCTTCCATTGCTATGGCTTCACCGATTTGGAACATCAGTTCCTGATCAAAGGTCGCTGCCATCCCAATCGCTTGAGGAAAAACAGTGGCTTTACCATTTCGAGCAATACCATGCAAACATTCATTCCACCAATTATATGCAGGTACATCAAGTCGAGGTATAGCTGGGGAATCAAACAATAATTGACCTACTTTTTCTTCAATAGTCATACGATCTATCAGATCATGTACTCTCACTTCTCTAGTTAAGCTAGTATCAAGGAAGGCAGGCCGCTCTGTTTGAGCAAATATAAACGAGGAATGCAAAACAATTATTAAAAAAATGGAAGTGATTTTGTTCATACTTTATTTAACCACAATTATTTTATGAAAAAAATTCTGCCCCATCTCAACCCTTACTTGATAAGCACCAGAGAATACATTAATTGGAATCAACTGCTTACTTTTTACATCAATATGACTAGAAATCAATCTACCATTCATATCTAGAATTTTAAGATTTACATTCTCATGATGATCTGAGAATTCTATACTAAACGCATTGTCGATTATAGGATTTGGCATTAGCAAAAATCCGACATCTTCAAGATCCCCAACGCTGGAACTCTGCGGGAGTTGGATAGTAATATCAGTATCTGAAGTAAGTTCTACTTCGACGGAGGCAGATGCACCATCTTTATTAACTTTAACAGTATGGGTTCCTTTAAAAGCTCTAACAGTCGTTAAACCTAAATTATCCGAAGAAGCAGTTACATCTGTCCACCAGTCTTGAAATACTTTTTGAATAAATGCTTCACCAGATGGTTTTATGGTCCAATCCTCATTAAACATTGCTGCATTGTCTTTCCAGTGATTACCATCCCAAAAACCCCACATAATAAATGCATCCATCCCGGGATGACTAAAAGTTAATGTTAATAAATCTCTCATATAATCTGCTTGAGTAAGCTCATCCACCTGGCCATCGATATCATATTCTGTAACTTTCATACGTTTACCATACCTTTGGTAAAAGTCATTAAAAACTTGTTCGACTTGAGGAATTCCATTGGGTACCGACCCGATATGACATTGAAAACCAATCCCATCAAAAGGAACTTCGTCTTCTTTCAGCTCGTCTAAAAAAGATTTATACAAGGCTACTAGATTTGCCGAGCCTGAAGATATGGCCATGTAATCATTAATATATAGTTCTAGATCAGGATCTAAATCCCTGACCTTAGCAAAAACCTCATTATATAGTTTTCTTCCATTTTCTAAACTAGGGTCGTCATTAAACGCTGATTCCAACGTACGATTAGTTGTTATCTCATTAAAAACATCCCAATCTCTAACATAATTACTCAATTCTGGATGAGATATCATTTCATCAATACGATCATCTATTCTATTTCGCAAATAATTAATGTCATTTAAATTGTTATTAATATCCTCTGGGAGATAGTCACTTCCTGGCCAAAAAAGCGTGTGGCCTCTCATCTTAATTCCGTTTTCTGTCAACCATTTAAAAGCCCCTACTGTTTCTTCAGGAGTCCCCAACCATTCTTGTTCCCAACCTCGCCATTTGAGTGCATTTTCACTTACACATTCATTAAATCCATGGCCTTCTCCATCTAGATCTAAAACTTTATTGACGTAAGTCTCATCATAACAGTTATTACCAGGAAATCTGCAAGTTACAAGAGCTGATCCAAAACCAAAGTGATGCTTTACCATATCAACTTCGATATTTGCATTTTCAACTGGATTTCCTAAATGATCTATTACTTGAATAGCCAAATCTGCTTTACGTATCGTTTCAATTCTGTTTTGAGCTAAGGCTCTCCAAGGAGCATCTAAATCACGACCTTCATAATCGTAAGGAGAAAAACTTGTAGGAAGATCACTGATACTATAATTATTTTCATAATTAATCGCATTCATCCCAGCAATTTCTACTTCTTGAATTTGGGAAGCTAAATGAAATCCAATTTGCAATCTACCGACATTAAAATTTGATGAAGCTTTAAACACAATATAATACTGCGTCCACTCTGGTGTGAAGCTAATCGGAAAATAATACTCCTTCTCGTAAGTAGTCGATTCTTCTGCAAATGCAAACAGCTCAGCTGAATCTGAATTTTGTTTAGCCCAAAAAGTAAAAAGAATCAAATCGTCTTGACTAATACTCATCGAGGTAGGCATTCCTATTCCAGCATCCCAAGCATTATTCCCTGCCGCAGAAATTTGAATCTTTTTATGCTGAGTAAAACTCTGATCAGTAGAAGGCTCATCTGATACAGTCATATTACCATACTGATAGATATTATTAAAAACTCCATCCTCCGTATCGGGGAAAATAAAAACACCACCGTCCAATCCGTACGTGAGTTGCAAACTATTCAATATACTTTGGTGATAATTATCTTGTGCCGTACAAATAAGTGGGAAAAGAAAAATTAAAAATAATTTAAATTTCATATGGATATAATATTAGGTAGCTAGGTGTTTAAACCTAGCTACACTTATTTTATTACTATTTCTATTCTCTGATAATCAGTTTACCTACAAATGCCAATTGGTTATCCATGTGTAATCGCACAAGATAAAATCCAGCCTGCTGATTAGAAACATCTAGCTGGACTAAGTTATCGCCTAAGTCTACATTGCCTAGATTATACTCTTGAACAACTTTACCAGAAATATCACTGATAGATACTCTTGCTGACTTACTACTTTGTGTATTTAGCTCAAGAAACACTACATCAGATGTTGGATTTGGATAAAGCTTAGCAGCGTTTAAGTGATTTACATCTATCACATTTGATGACTCGTATGGCTCTCCAAAGGAAATCCAATCAATGTGTACCTCTCCCGAAAACAATCCAATTCCTGGATCAAGGTAGAAGAATATCTGCTCTAATCGTTCGCCATCTACGGGACAAGGTCCTGTCTCACAGGCTGTACCTCCATAGCCTCCATCGGAATAATTACCGGTATAATCAAATTCATAAGTTACAAAATCCGTAGTAAGACCTTGAGTCAATCCTGCTAAGGAAGTGAGATAGCCTTGATTATCTTGCAGATCAATTCTAAAAGGTAATCCATCAACCGTTGACTTAGCACGTATAAATAACTTATTGCTATTAGACTGACCATTAACAATGAGAGAATCCGGCCCATCGTGCATTTTATAAACGATAGGGTCATATAGTCCAGAAGTGCCGTCACCTACAATTTTCAACAAACCCTCTTCAGCCAATGTACTTAAACCGTTAGCATCAGATATAAAATCTAATAAATTATCATCCATCGGGTCCTCATAATCATCTACTCCAAGTGGTCCCTCATTATCGATATCTTCTAATGGCTCTATGGTAGAAATCCAATCTATAGTTACTGTTCCTGCAAAGGCTCCATTATTAGGATCGATGTAAAAAAGCATACTTTGAACTGTCATTCCGTCGACATCACACGGCCCCATCATACAAGGTGTACCTCCATAACCTCCATCCATATACGTACCTGTAAAATCAAATTCAAGCACCTCGTAATTTTCACTCAAATTTGCTAAGGTTGCAGGCTCTGTAGTGGCATATCCTTCTTGGTCAACCAAATCAATTCTTAATGGCGTGCCGGCTACTGTAGATTTTGCTTTGACATATAGTTTATTATTAAATGTCATGTCTACTATAACAGGAGTTAAGTCTTCAGTATCATGTGTAGAATAACTAAATGCGGTATACTGACCACTCGTACCATCTCCTGTCAGCAATAGCTCACCTCCCATTTCTTCCACTGTAAAACCTGTAGCATCCGACCAATTATCTCTATTATCATTATCAAACTCATCTACGTACTGAGAAACATCTTCTCCCATCGGAGCACCAAAAGATATGTAATCAATCTCCAGACATCCTGTGAATCCTCCATCCGCAGGATTAGGATATAAAAGCACGGTTGAAATTGCCGTCGCATCTACGGGACAAGGTGCCACATCAGACTCACAAGCAGTACCACCGTAGCCAGCATCTACATATTGTCCAGTATAATCAAACTCTAATACTGTGTAATCGCCTTCAATCAACTTTGTAAGTGATGGCAATGTCGTCGTATAGCCAGCTGTGTCAATCAGATCTACTCTGAGTAAGGTATTAGCTGCATCTGCTTTTGCTCTAATGAAGAGTTTATTATTTCCTGTAGCATCTATGAATTTTCCATTACCCGTATCCATATCATGAATCGAGTATGAAATAGAAGCATAAGGAACATCCGACCCATCTCCTGTAACTTTTAAAACGGAGTCATTTACACCTAAATCAAAAACACCTGAGGTAGCGACAAATCCATCTCCTCCACTAAAGTGATCCCCATAAATCAAATCGCCTTGTCCTGTAGGCTCTTCTTCCAAACTAGTACCTATGGATATATAATCAATCTCAACATCACCTACAAAAGCACCTGCACCAGGATTAATAAATATTATCATATTGGCAACTCGCTCACTATCAACAGGACATGGTGCCTGATCTGAAGAACATCCCGTTCCCCCAAATCCTAAATCTGTATAACTACCAGCAAAATTATATTCGTACGTTGTCCATTCTTCTGATATCGGTTTGGTGATACTTGCTCCAGTGGTGGCCATTTCATTAATATCTTGAAGATCTAGTCTTACTGTAGTTCCTGGAGTACTCGTTTTCATTCTGATAAAAACCTTATCGTTTCCTTGATTTACTGGAACATCTATAGTATCTGTAGTTACTGCATTGTAAAAGAGCATATTTACTGGTTCGTAAAGATCACCCGTACCATCACCCGTTATTACCCAATTTGAATTGGAGATGGAGTTAGTTAATCCTGGTCCCGCAGAGCCCATATAACCCAAGGCTGCATCATCATCAAAGTGATCTTGCCATACATCTGAGGCAGGTCCTACTCCTGGAGCAGTTCCAACAGCAATAAAATCCATTACAATCGTTCCAAAAAAAGAGCCTTGTCCAGGATTTACATAAAAGTTAAATTCTACTATTCTTGTAGGGTCAACTGGACAAGGAGCATCTGCAGACATGCAACTCGTACCACCATATCCTCCATCACTTAGATTACCAGCAAAGTCAAACTCAAAGAGCGTATAATCACTTACCAGAGTTTTTGTCAGCCCTGCTAATGTGGTAGCATAACCATCAGCATCTTTAACATCCATTCTAAGTTGAGTACCGAGATTACTTGCCTTTGCTCTGAGATAGATTTTATTATTTTCTGATATATCAACCGTAGCGATTGTTCCATCAGGATTATTAGGAGTAAGTATCAGTACTTCATAAGCACCAGATGTACCATCCCCTGAAAGTGTCCATTCACCATTTTCCTCGGAAGAAGTAAATCCATTTCCAAGTGTCACATTTAACTCCATTCCATCATCAAAATCGTCCAAATAAATTTGACCCTTTAAGGGTACTAAGAATGCCATAAAAAGCAAGATTACGTAGATTTGTTTCATAGTTATTTAGTTAATAGTTTATTGTATTTGAATAAATTTCAAGTTGTCTATATTTGCCTCGAGCAGTTGATTAGATCCTAACTCATTATAGAGGTGTAATTTTATAGTTTTTAGTTTTTGAGGATCAGGAGTGGCTCCATTAAAATCCAAAAATCGGTTTAAGGGAATTCTGAGATTTCTCCATCCCTCCCAATCTAATAATATGGTTTCTGTAAAATCATCTGGCGATCCATTTCTCTCTGCCAAAACAATAATCAGATGAGTTTCTTCTTGACCATTAGAATTAATATCCAGTTCGACAAATGTGTCATTGATGTCACTAGAAATGTCAAAGACATCAAAATCTGCGATATCAGAGGAGTGACTTTCCGTCCCTCCTACCCAAATAGATCCTGGATCAAATCCAGAAAGTTTGAGGAAATTGCCATCCACTGGATCAGGTGAGGAATTTACT
The DNA here is from genome assembly GCA_964509175.1 of uncultured Saprospiraceae bacterium. Taxonomy (GTDB): domain Bacteria; phylum Bacteroidota; class Bacteroidia; order Chitinophagales; family Saprospiraceae; genus JAHDHU01. Next base: position 5,733 of record CAZDWO010000068.1, on the reverse strand, counting down.
ACAGCGTTTGTGGCATTTTGGTCAATATTTCCATAAAAAAGCCATTTGTCAGTCTCTGATCTTACTCCATTTCCATCAAAGTTATTAACCATTAATTCAACCGTAGAAAAGAAAAATTCTGCTGTCGTGGAAGAACCCCCGTTTGCCTTTACTTTAATTCTTCCTCTTTCCACATTTGGTGGGACCTCAACTACTAAAGAATCTGCTTGACTATAAATGATATTTCCAGGAATGGAGTCGAAAAAAAGCACTTCTAAGGGTTCGAAGAAATTTTTACCGGTAATCCAAACATGATCTCCTTCGTTAGCGGATTTAGGGCTGAAATCAAAAACGGAGGGAGCTTCCAACGTTACTCTAAAAGGAAAAGTCGTTTCTCCGTGCTCCGTTACAATTCGGATTAAATTATCTCCGATTACGGCGTCAGCGGGTACTCGGAATAATAAGACATCCTCTTTACCGAAAGATGGGTTAAAGTCCGCAGCTACATTTTCGTCAAAATTTATGGCAGTTAGATCTACAAAGTCGGACCCCTCGACTGTTATTAAAGTTTCTACAGGTCCAAACTCAGGACTGTAACTAGCTAAGCTAGGAGCTTCTGCTGGATTACAAGATACCATAAGGAGAGTTACACAACTCCAAAAACACAAATGTTTTAGTGCTTGTTTTTTCATACTAATATCCTGGATTTTGTGTAAGATTTGGATTAATGGCTATTTCTGAAGATGGAATTGGAAAGAGTACATTAAAGTCTTGGAATTGCTTACCATGAACTTGCATGATGCTCTTAACATTACCTGTTCTCAATAGATCAAACCACCGATGATTTTCGAACGCAAATTCTGCTCTTCTTTCTTCAAACAAGAGATCAGTAGTAACGGTTTGCACCATTTCTAATCCAGCTCTAGATCTTACCGAATTAAAGGCACTAATAACATCTGGCGTTACTGATATATCACCATTTCGTTTACATGAAGCCTCGACTAAGGTCAGCAGCACATCAGCGTATCTAATCGCATGTTGATTTTGAGGTGTACTCATAAAACAAACATCTGGACCGCCACCGATAACATATTTCTTAATATTCGATTGTCCTCTCGATGCACCAGTTGCTGGATAAATATAGCCACCTGATTCTGGATTGATCATTGGATATTCTTCTCCAGGTGTCATGATCGTATGATACTTTCTCAAATCTTCATTGGAGTAAACGTCTAAAATCGTGGTTGTTGGATTATCAATGGATGGTGCCGTTGGTATCTGAGAACCCCAACCATCTGTGTTACCCGTTATTGCTTGTCCCCATGGAGCAAAAAATGCTTGTAGTGCATTGCCGGTATTTCCAGGACCACATCCTACATATTGAATTTGCCAAATGGATTCTTTGTTATTGTCACTTTTATCTTTAAGCCAGTTATTAGCAAAATCTTCTTCTAGTTGATAACGATTGGAACTAATGATTTCTCTACACAGATCCATGGATTCATCATATCTCCCAATTGTTAAAAAAACCTTGGCCAAAATAGACTTCGCTGCATAGCTAGTAGCCCTACCATTTTCAGAAGATGGTCTAGTCTCTGGTAATGCATCGATCGCCCATTCTAAATCTTCTACTATAAATTGGTAGACTGATTCTTCAGGGTCTCTTAAAACATTTAAATCTGAATCTATAGAAGGCACCTCTGTTACAATCGGGACATCTCCAAATATTCTAACCAAATCAAAGTAAGTATAAGCTCTTAAAAATCTGGCTTCTGCTAGGATGGCATTTTTCTGGTTTTCATCCATATCTATAGAAGGGACAAAAGTCAGAATCTGATTAGATAAAGCGACCAGTTTAAAATGCTCTGTCCAGTATATAAGGACTGCAGGGTTGTCGGCATTTGTAGTGAAATTGTCAATTGGTGAAAAGTCAGGATCATTACCACCTGGAGTTGTATTGTCAGACGGAATTTCTTCGATTTGCCAAGATTTACCTCTCCAGTCAATAGCCTGTATAGCACTATACATGGAGATCGCTGCTAGTTCTGCTTCCTCTCCTGTGGTATAAAAACTATTCGTAGAAATTTCATCTAAAGGTTCTCGATCTAAAAAATCAGTGCACCCAAAATTACTCAAAACACATAGGCAGAAAATTACAAGGTATATATTTTTCATAATTATTATTAAAAGTTAACATTGGCTCCAAAAGTGAAAGACCTTGCAACTGGGAAACGACCATTATCTACACCGTTAATTAATGGATTTTGATTAAATGAACCTATTTCTGGATCGTAACCCGAATATTTAGCAGCTGTCCATAAATTCTGACCACTTAGATAAATTCGGACACTACCAATTTTTAATTTTTCAGTTAAATCATTTGGTAAAGAATAGCCTACAGAAACATTTTGAAGACGAATGAAACTTCCATCTTCAACAAATCGATCTGACACTCTCCTATTAGCATTAGGGTCTATTCCAGTTGCTCTAGGTTCTGAGCCATCCTGATTAGAAACTTGCCATCGATCTTGCACTATTACCGATTGGTTATGCCAAGCACCTGTTCCTGCGATATCTCTTTTTAACATATTATAAACCTCATTCCCAAAAACACCTCTAAAGAAAATTGAAAAATCCCAATTGGAAAAACTGATATCATTGATCATATTCACTGTAAAATCAGGATTCGGGTTGCCTATATATGCTCGGTCTGCATCGTCTATGAAACCGTCATTATTTAGGTCTTCAAACTTTATATCTCCTGCTCGTGTACCTACTTCCTGAAAAGCACTTTCGGCCACTTCTTCTGCATCTTTAAAAATTCCAGCTACCTTGTGACCATAATATTGACCTATCGGAAGACCTTCCTCTGTCCGTGTTATCGCTTGGGCTTGGATCACACCCGCTATAAAACCGTTTTCACCAAGATTAACTACTTGATTTCTATTGGTAGATATATTGGTCGAAGTTTTCCAATTTATTTTACCTACCGAATTTTGAGAGTTCAATGAAAATTCTATTCCTTCATTTTTCATCTCACCAATATTTACAAAAGGTGGAGTAAGACCACCTGCCGTGGCTGGAAGGATAGATTCTAAAAGCATATCACTAGAAATTTTTCGATATGCATCTATTACGATTTCTATTCTATTATCGAAAATTCCTAAATCCAATCCAATGTTTGACTGAACTGAACTTTCCCATTTCACACTAGGATTTGCAATGTTTGCAGGCCCAAATCCTGTAGTCCTAATATCGCCCACTACGACATCTACAGGTCTTAATTTAGTGATAAATGAATAAAGCCCGATTTCTTGATTTCCAACAGCACCATAGCCTAATCGAAGTTTTAGGTTATATATGGACTCTATATTCTTGATAAAATCCTCATTGGATAATCTCCAGGCAACCGCCAAAGAAGGGAAATAGCCGTATTTATTTTCTGGACCGAACCTCGAAGAACCGTCCGCTCGGAAAGTGGTTGTTAATAGATACTTTTCATTAAAATTATAATTCAATCTTCCGAAGTAAGATAACAGGGCCCAATGCCCAGCTCCACCAGTAACATTCTGTGTAGCGGCATCTCCTAAAACAAGTTCACTTAGATTATTAGTTGGAAGATTTTCCCTGACTGCAAACAACCAATTGTATCGACCTTCTTGTGCTTCAAATCCTCCCAAAAGAGTTACTTTATGAAGGCTATCAATTGTTTTATCAAAAGTCAAAAGATGCTTATTATTCCAATAAGTGGTATTTCCAGGATTACGAGAAACTTTAGAATTTTTACTTTGAGTACCTCTATCAAAAGCAGGCTCAAATCTATCATGATTTGAATAGATTAAATCAGTTGCAAATTCTGTTCTATATTTTAACCAAGAGGTAATATCTACCTCACCATAAAGACTCCCTAACAATCTAGTCTTACTGTTGACGTCATCTATCTCAATAGCATTTGCCAAAGGGTTGTCAAAGGTCAATACTATATTTTCACCAGTAGGTGCAACCCCAAAGCTTCCATCCAATAATCTATCGGGGACCATAGGCGGAGTAAGTAATGCAGTGTATATTACACCTTTATCATTATCATTAAACACAATATTTTCTCTTGTTCTAGAGGCTAGTATGTTCATACCAGTTCTGACTTTTCCTAGATTGTGATTGAGATTTAAACGAGCCGAATATCTCTGAAAATTAGAACCTTCTACTATACCATCCTTATTATGCATACCGATAGAGGCAGAGTAAGTAGTTTCTTTATTACCTCCGGAGATGGAAAGTTGATGATTTTGCATTCTAGCATCCCTAAAAATTACATCTTGCCAATCCGTGCCACTACCTAACAAGTCTATATTTTCAAATTCCTCAATGTCGCCCAAATTTACTTCAGATATATATTCTGCAAAATTCCTTAGATCCATCATCGGAATCTTTCGATATAGACTTTGGACGCCGCCATAGACATCGTAGTTTATATTTGTTTTTCCAGCGACGCCTTTTTTAGTGGTAATGATAACAACTCCATTTGCAGCTCTAGATCCATATATGGCTGTAGCGGAAGCATCTTTAAGTATTTCTATGGATTCTATGTCATTAGGATTAATAGTGGTAAGAGCATTGGTGTTTTGACCTTGACCATCTCTTAAATTAGAAGAGCCCGCATTATCACTACTAACTGGTATACCATCTATGACATATAAGGGCTCGGTAGTTAGTGTCGAACCAGATCCTCTAATTCTAATCGACATCGCTCCGCCTGGTGCACCACTATTTTGAGTTATATATACCCCTGCACTTCTACCTTGAAGTGCCTGCTCTATACCTGTAGATGGAAGTTGCTTTAATTCTTTTGCCCCTATACTTGAAATCGCACCTGTCAAATCACTTTTCCGTTGAGAGCCATAGCCTACCACAACTACCTCCTCTAAAACCGCCGCATCAGAAGCCATGTAAATAGTCATATCATCTTCAGTTACGGCTATTGTCTGATCTTTAAAGCCTAAATAACTAACACTTAAAAATGATGATTGATTAACTTGAAAAGAAAATTTGCCGTCTAAATCAGTCGTTACACCATTATCAGTACCTAGTTCGAATATACTTGCTCCGATCAATGGTTCATTGGAGTCTTTATCTAAAACCAGTCCTTTTACATTTATTCGTCCATTTTGTCCATTAGACTGTGCTATAACATCTAACGAGGCTATTTGGCAAACCATAAAGAATAAACAAAACATGAGCATTTGTTTACTCATAATGTTTTGCTTTTTACAAAATATTCAGAATATTTGTTTTTCATAAATCAGGTTTTCGAAATAAATTTATGAATAACTTCCTTAGTAGGGAAATTATTTCTACTAATAAATAAACTACATAAACACTTCACCTACTAACTTTTTTCACTTCATGTTCACGTCTTTATTGTCGATTTATAATAATGAGGAACAGCACAAATCGTTATGCAAATGATGTTTGTTAGATTTCAGCATCGTTGCCATGAGTACCGTCGAGTTCCTCCGATTTTAAGGATCAATCCGAAGAAGAAATAACGTTAAAAATAATTCAAAAGATAGACTAGTTAAGAATTTGAACTTAAAAAAGATACCGTTTGAAAATTTAAAATTGGAATGCCAAATAGAATTCAAGATTTTTAGACTATAATGGACAATATATCACGGTGAATGGTTAAAATTGGAAAACAAATCAATGCTGTCCTAAATAAAAATAATGAAAGGAGAGATATTAATGATATGGTGC
>CAZDWO010000067.1:0-24482 GCA_964509175.1 uncultured Saprospiraceae bacterium | reverse complement strand
CTCAAATGCATTCTGTGCATCGTACTTATAACTCAGATTAGAGGTTGTAATCATCAGAGTAAAATTAATACGTTTTATGAGTTTGTAAGCCTTCTTTTGAATCAATTACGCTATAAACCTCTAATTTTACACGTGCCTAAATTTACCCTCTCCAAGAATGAAAAACTCAAAAGCAGAAAAGCAATCGACCGATTATTTTCTGAGGGAAAGACAACTTCTGTCTATCCTATAAAGCAGGTTTTTATCATTCAAGAATTAGAGGAAGGGCAGAAACCAAGTCTTTTTGCTGTATCAGTTCCTAAGCGGAATTTCAAAAAAGCCGTGGATCGTAATCGGATAAAACGACTTATCAGAGAGGCCTATCGATTAAACTGTCTCGATCTTAAAAAGAAACTAACTGCGGAAAAGAAGCAAATGCAGGTGATGTATATTTTTATCGGAAGAGAAATACCAGAATATAGTGAGGTGGAGAAGAAGATGATTTCTCTATTAGAGCGGACAGTTAGGAGAATCTGATTCTATTTAAACTCCTACTTTTTCTCTAAAACCCTATATCTAGTATTAAAATGAATCGTATAGCCGGTTTTTGCTTTTTGGTTCATAAACGACCTAGCTATCATTTCTAAAACCTCTGCTTTATAATCCAGGAAGGAGTGATAAATACTATCGACTCTCTTTTCTTTTATTCCGATGGTCAGCCCAAACTTTAAAAAATCGTTGCCAGTCGGATTTCTTACTGAGCCATCTTTAAAAAGTCCATTTTTTAGAGCAAAGAAGGTATCCGCTACATGGATTCTAGTATTGAGCAAATCATAGGCAGGACTCAAAATATAGTCTCCTGCTGTTGTTTCCATCAAAGAAAAATTCTTTAAATGTGCATCTCCATTAGAGAAGAGGAAATTAAAAAGTATGAGTTTGTAGAATTTTTCTATCTCTATCTGATAAGCTCCGACATACTTTTCGATAATCAAAGCTAGATCCTCATAACTTATATCCTCATATTTAAAATCACTGCCATGAGAATCTCTAGTTCTTTCTGCAAGACTTGCAAAATCTTCTTTTCCCCATTTGGATCCATCTTCTTTTATATCGAATCTCTTTGTAATATAGGCTGGCTCACCAGATTTGAAAAAAATCAAGGCATTATCAGCAGTATTTATTCCATAAATCTGTTTTGCGATTTGCATGGTGAGATGCTCATTTGCAGGTAACTGCTTGACCCACTTTAAATCTCTTGGTATCGGCTTCAAGATGTATTTGCCTTGTTCTCCAGCTTGAGTCAATCGCAGTTTATTCCTAGTAAGCGTCAATGACAATTTTTCTTGCACTCCAGAAATAGAAATTTGTTTTCTATTTTCTAGAAATTTTTCCTTGTCTTCTTCTGAGTTACTTGGACTGTTGTAGGGCAATATATGACTGACCTTTTTGTTATAAAAAACATTCCTCCAACATGTAGAAGAGTAACTACTATAACCTTCCTTCAAGGTTCCTGGGCATCGCTGTAATTTCTCAATCATCCTCCTTGATTTCTTTTACCAGTATGGCTCCGATACTGTCTTGCGAGGATATGGCTAGCAGCAATCCGAAATGGTCATTCTCAGAAAGCTGTAGATGCCTCGATTGCATTTTTCTATTTACACCCTCAGAAAGCATATTGAAAAAAAAGGGAAATAGAAAGGGAGACGAATAGGTTCTATTGGTTTTGGGTAAGGTTAAACTGACAGCTGGATTTCTATCATTATTAAAATAACCCTCGTTGTACTCAAACGAATAGCTGCGGTCCGCTTCTTCTTTTAAAATCCCTACAAAAACAGAATTGCGATATACCTCTGCAGACCTCATTTCTTAGTCTTTATGGTCAACTCTAATCCCAATACATCCAGAATGGTAGATATCGTTTTTAGGGTAGGATTGGATTTGCCAGATTCTAGTCCTTTAATAGTTCGCAATCCGATGTCTGTGAGGTCTGAAAGTTGCTCTTGATTAATTTCTAAGGATTTCCTTCTTGTCTTAATAGTATTTGTGAGATATGAAATGTGCATTATATTGCTCTTTTTCACAAAACTAAATTGATTTTGACTTAAAGTCAATGAAAAGTGCAGTACAATACACTTAACGAAGGAAAATAGTGGATTGCAGTAAAACGCATCATTTAAAGTGCAGTACAATACACTTTAAGGGCTACTTATTCCCCATTTTGGACCAACCACGTTATCGCATCATCATACCCTTTCAGACCTCTGCCTACTATAGAATGCACCGCAGCCTGCTCGACATAAGAAAAATGTCTAAACTCTTCCCTTTCTTTAAGATTACTAATATGTACCTCGACTACAGGAGTATCAATAGCTTTTATACAATCCATGATAGATATAGAGGTATGAGTATATCCTGCCGCATTTAGGATGATACCATCATGAGCAAAACCAACCTCCTGCAGCTTATCTATAATAGCTCCCTCATGATTACTCTGAAAATACTCTAAATGGATATCTGGATACTTTATTTCTAAGGCATGATAATATTCTTCAAAACTCTTATTACCATAAATCTCCGGCTCCCGCTTGCCTAGCAAGTTTAAATTAGGACCATTTATGATTATAATTTTTTTCACTTAGGTGAATGAGTTATATGGCATGAACTGTCATGTACTTTATACGAGCGACCTGTATCTCTTCCATACTGATGTCCTCATCTTTTAATTCGTCAAAAGCATCATCGGTACTATCAGTTTCTGCCTCTCCGAAATAATCAAAAATATCATCTAGCACCTCCTCATCGACTATCTCATCTAAGAAATAATCTATGTTGAGCTTAGTCCCAGAATCTACGATTACGTTCATCTCTTCGAGTAACTTAGGCACATCCATTTTTACAGAATTGGCGATATCATCGAAGGGTAATTTTCTATCTATTCCTTGTATGATAGCCACCTTGTTTTTAGACTTATTAGCTACTTGTTTTACGACCATATCAGCTGGACGTTCGATGTCATTAGCCTTAACGTAGTCGCTGATTAGTGACATAAATGGAACTCCGTATCTACGAGCTTTCCCTTTACTTACTCCACTGATATTAAGCATATCCTCTTCTGAAATCGGATAATAGGTAGCCATATCTTTTAATGATGGCTCACTGAATACGACCCATGGCATAACATCATGTTTCTTAGCCTCTGTCTTACGTAGACTGATGAGCTGCTTAAAGAGTGTATCATCTAGAGCCGTTCCTGCATTGCTAGAGGTCATGATGTCAGAATCTTTGACACTCGCATAATCATGATTCATAGCAATCTTTATGGACACAGGCTTCTTCATAAAGGCTCTTCCATTATGAGTTAATTTAAGCACTCCATACTCTTCGATCTCCTTACGGATATATCCAGCTAGCATCGACTGTCTTATAAGAGAATGCCAGTATAATTCATCCTGATCTTTCCCAGTGCCGAAAAACTTATTTTCGACAAACCCAAAATCCTTCATTTCTCTACTATGGGTTCCCATAATAAATTCGATGAGAGGTTTGATGGTAAATTTTTCTTTCGTAGCATCTAGTGCATTGAGAGCTATCAGCACCTCGTCCTTTGCTTCTTTTCGTTCTTTAGGATTTTTACAGTTGTCACACATCTTATTACATCCCGACTCATCATACTCCTCTCCGAAGTAATGGAGTATTCCTTTACGTCTACAAGACGCAGATTCAGAGTAAGCAACTACCTCTTCCATGAGCTGTCCATGCAACTCTCTTTCTGATACTGGTTTATCCTTATTGAATTTTTCTAGCTTGAGGATGTCTTTATATGAGTAGAAAGCATAGCAGTTTCCTTCTAGTCCATCTCTTCCTGCTCTTCCTGTTTCCTGGTAGTAATTTTCTAAACTCTTAGGTATATCATAGTGGATTACAAAACGTACATCTGGCTTATCGATTCCCATACCGAAGGCAATCGTAGCTACTATCACATCTATATCTCCTCTCAGAAATTCTTCCTGAGTTTTTACTCTAGTTTTAGCGACTAGACCTGCATGGTAGGGTTTTGCATTTATGCCATTTACCTGAAGGATATTTGCAACTTCTTCTGTCGACTTTCTACTCAGTACATATACGATTCCAGATTGGGCTTTCATCCCTCTGATTATCTGTACGATAGATTTTTGGGTTTGTTCTAGGCTGGTCTTCGGTCTTATCTCATAGTAGAGATTATCTCTGTTAAAAGAAGAAATAAAAATATTACCATCTGTAATGTCTAGATTCTTCTGTATGTCTGACTGGACCTTAGGAGTCGCAGTAGCCGTAAGAGCGATTACTGGAATACCCTCTCCTATCGCATCTATCATTTCTCTTATCCTTCTATAATTTGGACGGAAGTCATGACCCCACTCTGAGATACAATGTGCCTCGTCTACCGCTACAAACGAGAGCTTAATCGTTTTAAAAAACTCAATTACATCTTCTTTATTGAGAGTTTCTGGAGCGACGTAGAGCAACTTGGTTTTCCCTGCAGTAAGATCTTCTTTTACCTGCTTTAGCTGACCCTTATTGAGAGAGGAATTCATCACGTGAGCGATGCTGTCGTCCTTACTATATGATCTTATAGAATCTACCTGATCTTTCATCAATGCGATGAGTGGTGAGATTACTATGGCCGTACCTTCTGAGATGAGGGCTGGCAACTGATAACAGATGGATTTTCCACCACCCGTAGGCATGATGACAAAAGTATTTTTGCCGTCTATAACACTCTGTATAATTTTCTCTTGCTCGCCTCTAAAATCATCAAACCCAAAAAACTGCTTTAAAGCACCTTTTAATTTGCTCATTATTTTTCTTATTAAATACCGATTAACTGGACTCGTTAATTGCGTAGAATTTGTCTTAAAATACGAATTTTATTAAACCTAATTAGGAAGTTATTTGTCAAATTATTTCGGGCTGCAAATGTAGGCAATTGTATGCTACTTATCCCATAAATTTTGGCCGATAACAGACATTTGCGACCCTAGTCTTCTTCTATATAAACCATGTCAAATTTGGGCCTGAAAGATTGAGGATCTGCAAGTGCCATATCGGTCTTCCAATCTTCAGGAATTTGCGATTTTTCTAATAAACAACCTTCGCTTATGTAAGGGAAAATCTGATTGTAAGTCTTTACATTATTGTTATCCACTCGACGATTTACGTGCGATCTATTAATCTTATCTGGATTGTCTATTCCGCAGGCTGCCATTAGCTCCACAAAACTCTTCACCGTTTCTTTATGATAACTGGCTACTCTGACTTTTTTATCATTGACATCTAGGCCCTTCATCAGTTTAGGATCTTGAGTAGCTACTCCTGTAGGGCAGGTATTATGATTGCATTCTAGTGCTTGGATACACCCGACAGCCATCATCATTGCTCGAGCTGAGTAACAAGCATCTGCACCTAGAGATATCGCTCTAAAAATATGGAATCCAGAAACGATCTTACCCGAGGCGATAAGGGTAATTTCTTTTTTCAGGTTAAACCCAATGAGGGTATTATATACAAAGGTCAGCCCTTCTATAAATGGCATTCCTACAGAATTACTAAATTCTAGTGGTGCAGCACCTGTTCCTCCTTCTCCTCCATCTACAGAGATAAAATCGGGTTTTATCCCAGTTTCTAACATTGCTTTGCAAATAGCTATAAACTCAGATTTATGCCCGACACATAACTTAAAACCTACAGGTTTACCTCCTGAAAGCTCCTGGCATTTTCCGATAAACTTTATAAGTCCTATCGGTGTATTAAAAGCCTTATGATAAGGCGGAGAAAGAACTGCTTTATATGGCTCTATATTTCTAATAGCTGCTATTTCTGGAGTTGCTTTTTTTGCCGGAAGGATACCTCCATGACCTGGCTTAGCACCCTGAGAGAGTTTTATCTCTATCATTTTTACATTGGGTTCCTTTGTCCTTTTTATATATAGCTCATCAGAGAAATTTCCATCCTTAGTTCTACATCCAAAGTAACCTGTTCCTATCTGATAGATAAGGTCTCCATTGTATTTATCGTGGTATTCTGAGATTCCACCTTCTCCAGTATTATGAGCAAACTCTCCGATGGCAGCACCACCATTTAAGGCCATAACCGCATTTTTACTTAGCGACCCAAAACTCATAGCAGATACATTAAAAACACTGAGGTCATATGGCTGCTTGCAATTCTTGCCTCCAACTGTTACACGAGGATGCTCTGGAACAGAGTGGTGATCTAGAGCTCCTATACTATGATTTATCCATTCGTACCCATCATCATAGGTATTTAATTGTGTACCGAAGGGTGTGGTATCGTTTACCTGCTTTGATCGCTGATAGATGATATTACGATCTAGTCTATTAAAAGGTCTACCATCTGTATCTGGCTCTATGAAGTACTGATATAATTTTGGACGCATCCACTCAGCAGCATATCGAGATCTTCCGATTACTGGAAAGTTTCTAATAATGGCTCTCTTTTTCTGTGTAGCATCGTAAATCGCTAACAAAAATAGAGGAGCTGTAAGGATTACTGTAAACCAGATTCCTTTGGATAATAGAAATCCTCCGACTATGGAAAGAACCAATAATATAAAAGTGGTGAGTATGACTAGTAATCTCATGGTATAATAATACCATTTACAAGATAAAATATCACTAATCTAACGAGTAATTTTACTCAATTTCATAGTTAGAAAACCTTGTAGTCCATAGCATGGTGAATTGGCCACCTATCCGCTTCGCGGTTCACTCACTTGAATGTCCATTGGACATTCACTCTGCGGGCTCGTTCGTTCACATATTAGTTTTTTCTTTAATATATTAGAGGTATGGATTGGAGCTCAGCTATCAATGGTTTTAAGGCATATCTAATGCTCGAGAGGTCTCTCTCGGAAAATACCATTATGGCCTATGAGGATGATGTACTCAAACTTCATCAGTTTTTTGAAGGAGAAGAAATAAAAATTAGCCCTCTAGAAGTCCAGTATGAAGACCTTGAAAAGTTTGTGATTTACATCAATAAATTGGGTCTCGGTGCTCGGACACAGGCAAGAATCATCTCTGGACTCAAGGCATTCTATAAGTTTCTACTTTTAGAAGACCTTATCGATGATCCTCCGACAGAGCTGCTCGAAGGCCCTAAACTGCCGAGAAAAATTCCAGATACACTCAGTTACGAAGAAATAACTGCCGTTCTAGCTACTATAGATATCAGTACGGCTCATGGCCAAAGAAATAGAGCCATGCTAGAAACCCTCTATGCTTGTGGACTACGTGTAACAGAACTGATTACTTTAAAACTAAGCAGCTATTATACAGATGTAGGTTATGTAAAGGTCATCGGCAAAAATGATAAGGAACGTATCGTCCCTATCGGACAAGAAGCCATGAAGCATATTGGCTTTTATCTAGAAGGATACCGTAACCATATGGATAATATCCACAGCGAGCATCAAGACTTTATTTTTCTAAATCGACGAGGTAAGAGATTATCCCGTATTATGGTCTTTAATATTATTAAGGAGGCTGTGGCCAAAGCAGGAATAAAAAAATCGATAAGTCCTCACACCTTTAGACATTCTTTTGCGACACACCTGGTGGAAGGAGGGGCAGATTTACGAGCGGTACAAGAAATGCTCGGTCATGAGTCTATTACGACTACAGAAATATATACTCACCTAGATACCTCATACCTGAGAAAGACAATTATGAACTGCCATCCTCGCAACAAAAACCCTCAATCATACGTATATTCCTAGATGCCTATAGTCATAAAGCTGATTAGCTTCCTTTTTATAGCCGTTTTTTTCTGGTCTTGTGCTACACAAGGGCAACTTACAGGTGGTGATCCCGACGAAGATCCACCAAAAATCATCCAAGAAGGTTCCTCTCCTAATTTTCAAACCAACCATAAGCCTGAAAAATTTGAACTAGAGTTTGATGAATTTATACAGATAAAAAATGCCATTAAAGAAGTAGGTGTTTCTCCTCCTCTGACTGGCATCCCTAAGGTAACTGCCAAGGGTAAAAAATTAATCTTTGAGTTTCCAGAAAATGAAGTTCTTAAAGATGATGTTACTTATACTGTAAATTTTGGAAGTGCCATCGCTGACTATCATGAGAGTAATGTTCTCGAAAACTACAAATACGTTTTTGCCACTGGAGATAAATTAGATTCGTTATCCATCAAGGGAAGAATCACAGATGCCTTTACTGGAGAAGGAGTAGAAGAAGCTCTAGTCATGCTTTATGATAACCTAGCTGATACTGCAGTCTATACAGAACGACCACTCTATTATGCTAAGACTAGTGAAAGCGGATTTTTTGACATTTCTAATCTTAAGCAGGACACTTTTGCCATTTATGCCATTTTAGATGACAATCTGAGTTATACCTGGGACCAAAAGACAGAATCCATTGCCTTTATTGATAGCAGTTTTGTTCTTGTGGATTCAGTAGATTTTGACTTTAGTCTGAGCATGTCTTTGCCTTCTTCAGAACCAGAGGTAATAGACCATTCGGCTTCCGCCAATGGAAAAATAAAAGTTGCCCTTACCACAGAGTCAGATAGTATTCCAGCCTTTGAATTTTCGACGGAAGTCGAATACTACTCTGAGCTGGAAAAGGATTCCTTATTTATATGGTATGATACTACAGGAGTTTATAGGCCTGATTTATATCTCCTAAATGATACCCTTTCTATAAAACCCAAAAAGAAAAAATCTAAATCTGCATTCACCTTAGAATTAGAGACTAGAAAAAGTACTGCCTCAGTATTACCAGGTGATTCTCTTTTACTCAGTTTTGATTATCCGATAATCAATATTATTAAAGACTCGATTTCCATAAGCGATACCTCTGGACAATCCGTTCTATACTCGCTAACTCAAGGCACTGATTTAACAAAGCTTTACTTCATTATAATAGACGAGCCTATTCTTGAGGAAAATTATGGCCTTATAGCCAAGGATAGCAGCTTAGTGAGTTACAATACGATATACAATGACTCTCTAGGCTTTAACTTTAACTATCTAAACAAAGAGAATCTAGGTACCTTACATTTGTCTTTTGATAGTGTTTCGTTAGAGAAAGACTACATTCTAGAGTTGATGGATGATGAGGAAGTTATTGAAACCATAAGTTTTAATGCCTCTTATGATAAACATAGTTTTTACAATCTACTGCCCAAAGCCTATAGCATAAGGCTAATCGATGATGCAAACGGAGATGGAAAATGGACGCCAGGAAACTATTTAGACAAGACTCCTCCTGAATGGATAAAAGCTAGACAGCTAGACAAAATAAAGGAGAACTGGGAACTAGAAATGGATCTCAGCAATATGATTAATAATTTAGAATCTGATGATACTAAGGGCGGATAACATAGTTAAGATATACGGGAACCGTAAGGTGGTAAAGTCTATTTCTATAGATGTAAAGCAAGGAGAAATCGTAGGTCTTCTAGGCCCTAATGGTGCTGGAAAAACCACCTCCTTTTACATGGTTGTCGGTTTTGTAAAACCAAATGAGGGCAAAGTCTTCCTAGATGAGGATGACATTACAGACCTACCGATGTATAAGAGAGCTCAGCGAGGAATCGGATATCTACCGCAAGAAGCCTCGGTATTTAGAAAACTGTCTGTAGAGGATAACATAACCGCAGTACTAGAAATGAGAGACCTCAGTCTTGCTGAGCAGAAAGATAAATTGGAGTCTCTTATTGCTGAATTTGGACTAGAAAAGGTCCGTAAAAATCAGGGTGACTCACTCTCTGGAGGAGAAAGAAGACGTACAGAGATTGCCAGAGCTCTTGCCTCAGATCCCAAGTTTATTTTACTAGATGAGCCTTTTGCAGGAATAGACCCCATCGCAGTAGAAGACATACAAGCCATCGTTTCTAAACTTAAAGAAAAACAAATCGGTATACTCATCACCGACCACAATGTACAAGAGACTCTATCCATAACAGACCGAGCCTATCTCATGTTTGAAGGAAATATCTTAAAAGCTGGAACTGCAGAAGAACTAGCCGCTGATGAGATGGTAAGAAAAGTATATCTCGGACAGAACTTTGAGCTCAAAAGAAAGAATCTCAATGTCTAAAATGTCTAAGTCGAAGAATCTATTCTACCTGGTCATTACTCTACTTATCGTTTCCTGTAGTAAGCCACCTCCTCCTACACTTTCTAAAGAAGAAAAAAATACCGTCGACTCCTTATATCGTCGAGGAGTAGATTCGATAAAGAAGATAGCCATCGCCAATTGTGACAGCCTGCACAGTTCTATATATAATCATGCCATCGACTCCATCGAGGAGCTGAGAAAAGAAGAAATAGAAAGTATCCTTTCCCAATGATTAGGTATCTATACATATCTCTATTGTTATCATTAACTGCATGCACTTCTGCTCCTCAGATAAGTACTGCAGAACTTAAAAAGCAAGAGTTGCAAAAACGGTATGACAATTTATTGCGTATAGAAAAAGAGCATTGCCTCAACAATGCAATTCTAGAAGCAGAAATCTACATAGATTCTATCATTTATCAACTCACTCAATTTTCTATCTTAGACTCTATTTCAATGATAGAAAAACCAAATCGCCCACCTAGGCCAGACTATCTACCTATCACAGACCCCGGACCCATAAAGCCCTTTGACTCCAAAAAGTAGGTGTTTCATCTTTTACAATACACCTCGTTAATTTTCCGTTAAACCAACTGCTAAAAAGGTCACTTTTCTCGTTGTCAGTATTAATTTTGTGACTTAAAATTTCTAACATTAAGACTTATGCAGACAGCTGTAGATATAGAATTACTTAATCAACAGATAAATGCCTCTAGTGCGTTTATAGATGATATAAAAAACGAGACCGCAAAGGTCATCGTTGGGCAGGAATACATGATAAATCGCTTGCTTTTAGGCCTCTTGGCAAAAGGACATATCCTCCTAGAAGGATTGCCTGGTCTTGCAAAAACGCTCTCTATTAAAACATTGGCCTCAGCCGTAGATGCTCAGTTTAGTAGAATCCAGTTTACTCCAGATTTACTTCCAGCGGATATTATCGGAACGATGATTTATAACCCTAGCAAGAATGAATTTTCCGTAAGGAAAGGTCCCATTTTTGCAAATTTCATCCTCGCAGATGAGATAAACAGAGCACCTGCCAAAGTACAAAGTGCCTTATTGGAGTCCATGCAGGAGCGACAAGTGACCATCGGTAACGAGACTTTTAAACTAGAAGAGCCTTTTTTAGTTCTCGCTACTCAGAATCCTATCGAGCAAGAAGGTACTTATCCACTTCCAGAAGCACAGGTAGATCGATTTATGCTCAAGGTAAACATTGATTATCCATCTAAGAGTGATGAGAGAGAGATTGTTAGAAAAACCATCCTAGGAGAGACCATGCAAAAAATAAATAGTGTAGTGACCAAGGAAACTATACTGTCAGCTAGAGAAATGGTCAAAAAAGTTTACATGGATGAGAAGATAGAAAACTATATTCTAGACATCGTTTTTGCCAGTAGAGCAAATACTCAAGAAGGACTTGCAGGCCTGAGACATCTTATATCCTATGGAGGTTCTCCTAGAGCCAGTATAAATCTAGCACTTGCCTCTAAGGCATTGGCTTATTTAAACAGGAGAGGTTATGTAATTCCAGAAGACGTAAGAAATGTAGCTAAGGATGTCCTCAGACATCGTATCGGACTAACCTATGAGGCTGAAGCCGAAAATATATCTACTGAAGATATCGTAACTAAAATTCTAAATACTGTCCGAGTTCCTTAAGGATACTTTTTAATTATAAAAAGGACAAAGAATGGATACCGCTGAGATATTTAAAAAAGTAAGACAGATAGAAATAAAGACCAAGGGTCTGAGTAAGCACATCTTCTCTGGAGATTACCAGAGTGCTTTTAAGGGTAGAGGAATGTCCTTTTCTGAAGTAAGAGATTATCAGTATGGCGATGATGTTAGAAATATAGACTGGAATGTTACAGCACGTACAGGTGACCCGTTTGTGAAGGTTTTTGAAGAAGAGAGAGAGCTGACAGTATTTCTGCTAGTGGACATAAGTCGGTCTGCCCTATTCGGTACAGTAAATCAGTTTAAAAACGAAATCATCGCTGAGCTCTGTGCTGTCATGGCATTTTCTGCAATGAGTAATAATGATAAGGTAGGAGCCATCTTGTTTTCCGATAAAGTAGAACTATTCATTCCTGCAAAAAAAGGCAAGAAACACATTCTACGTATCATCAGAGAACTGATAGAAAATAACATCCCTGCCAAAGGAACCAACCTTAAATCTGCACTCAAGTACCTAAACAATGTGCAGAAAAAAAGAGCCATCGTTTTTCTTATCTCTGATTTCCTTTCTACAGGATATGAGGACGATTTAAAGCTAGCAAGCAAGCGTCATGACATAATCGGCATACGTGTATACGATAAGCGAGAAGAAGAATTACCTAATGTAGGACTGATAAGAGCTGTAGATGCAGAAACGGGAAAAGAAAAAATAATAGACAGCTCATCTGGGATGCTCAGAAGAAATTACAATGAGTGGTATGAGAAAAATATCAGCTACTTAAAAGAAACTTTCATTCAGGCCAAGGCAGACCTGATAGACATCCGTACTGACTTTGATTATGTAAAACTGCTTATGCAATTTTTTAAAAAGAGAAGATCGTAGATGAGGATATGGTTTACATATGTACTCTTTCTTATAGGCAGTAGTCTTACTGCACAGCTGAGTTCTGCGATTATTTCTAAGGTAGATACTGTAGAAGTAGGACAACTATTTTCAGTTCAGCTCAGAATTACTAAGCCGCTTAATACTACTTTTAAAGCCATAAATTTATCGCCACTTCATAATCCTACGACAGTTATAAACTCTTTATACACTGCTGATGATACCGGAGTTTATCCCTCTCCAGATTTTGAAATTTTAGAACCCAACTTAGGTGCCTCGGCCAATAATCCTGATATAGTAGGTTACAATAAACTAAAATGGATAGAGGATAAGAGTCTAGGCAAGAGTTATTTTGAAGCCAAGGTAGATTATCTATTTTGGGATCCTGGAGTTTATAAATTACGAGGTGTAGATTTCATAACTACTGATAGTACTACTCAGGTTCTAGAGCTAGAAGGAACTGCAATATTTGTACGTCCTCCAGAAATGGACATCGATACGACTAAGCAGATTCCTGTAAATCCGATAAAAGACATTATAAGAGAGGAACGCAGCTGGAGAGATTTCTTACCCTACTTGCTGGCCTTTCTAATTGCCATCACTGCCTTTTACCTATCTCTCAGATATAGAAGAAACAAAAAGAAGAATCTGAATCTCGACTTTGAGGAAGAAGAAGTCTATGTAGCTCCACATGTAAAAGCTCTAGAGAAACTAGAAACCTTAAGAAAAGAAGAGCTTTGGCAAAAAGGAGAAATAAAAGAATACCAGTCTAGACTAACCAGCATCATCAGAGAATACATCGATGGCAGATATAAAATCCCTGCTCAGGAAATGAGTACTGAGGAAATAACTTATGGTCTTAAAAGTAATCGAGCATTTGACAATCGTTACGAGACTCAACTGATAGAAATTCTGACCATGGCAGACTTGATAAAATTTGCCAAAGCAAAACCTCCAGCAGACATACATGACCGCTTTATGAACACTGCTGTAGATTTTGTAAACAAAACTAAATCCGAAGGACTTAATGAGGCATTAGGAGCTTCCATTATAAACTCAACTGGAGAAGAAGAATGAGTAGTATATTCGGAAACATAACATTCCTGCATCCGTGGTTTCTATTACTGCTGCTACTTATTCCCGTCATAGGACTGTGGCATTATTTTAAGAGGCCAGATAGGAATATCAGCCTTACTCTACCCTCTTTGGAAGCTATAGAGGGCATTACTTCGATTAGAGAAAGATTACTGTTTCTGATTCCTTTGTTGCGAGCACTTGCTTATAGTTGTATCGTATTGGCACTTGCCAGACCACAGCTTACGCTAAAAGAAGAAGAGGTAAATGCAGAGGGAATAGATATTATCATCTCCATGGATACATCGTCTAGTATGCTTAACCGTGACTTCAGACCCAATCGTATAGAAGCCAGTAAAAAGATGGCTGCCGAGTTTGTAACCAAGAGAAAATATGACCGCATAGGCTTAGTAGTCTTTGCAGCAGAGGCTTTTACTCAGTGTCCACTGACTACAGACCATGCAGTTATTAGAAGCTTTATAAGTTCGCTACAATGTGGGATGCTAGAAGATGGAACTGCCATAGGTATGGGATTGGCCTCAGCCGTAAACAGACTCAAAGAAAGTGAAGCAAAAAGTAAGATAATAATATTACTTACCGATGGTTTAAATAGTGAAGGCTATATAAATCCAGACACTGCTGCTGACATCGCTAAAGAATTCGGTATAAAAATTTATACCATCGGAATAGGAAGAGCAGGTAGATTTAAAAATTCAATAGACGAGCCTTTATTAAATGCCATAGCACAAAAAACAGGAGGTCTCTACTACAGAGCTCAGAGCGAAGCCGCTCTATCACAGATATACGACCAAATCGACCAACTGGAAAAAACCAAGGTAGAGATAAATACCTTTAAAAGGTACTCAGAAGAGTTTAGACGATTTCTCACATGGGGTTTGATATTTTTAGGCTTGGAATATCTTTTAAAATATACCCTACTTAAAACCTTCCCATAGAGATGTTTAAATTTGAATACATAGAATATCTGCATTTCCTTTGGGCGATACCTGTTATAGCTGCACTCTATTTCCTATTGCAATATTGGGATAGAAATAAGCTTGCAAGGTTCGGAGAAGAGTCACTAGTTAAAAGATTGGTTCCCGGAATCAGTCCATCTAGAAATCATATAAAGTTTGGTCTGTTTTTATTTTCTCTTCTTTTCCTTTTTATAGGCTGGGCAAATCCGCAATGGGGATTAAAAAAAGCAAAGGCTAAGGCCAAAAGCACAGACGTCTATATTGCTCTAGACATCTCACAAAGTATGCTGGCTGAGGACATCTCCCCTAATCGATTAGAACGAGCCAAAAAATTTACCTCTGACTTACTCAAAAAATTAAAGTCCGAAAGAGTTGGCCTTATTTTCTTTGCAGGAAATGCCTACTTACAAGTACCCGTTACAAACGATATCGCCAGTGTAGAACTATTTGTAAAAGCAGCCAACACAGAAAAGGCAGCCACTCAAGGAACAGCAATAGCAGAAGCAATCGCTCTAACTACAGAATCTCTAGAAAGAGCAGAAGAGAAGACTTACAAAAAAGCACTTATCATTATAACCGATGGAGAAAACCATGAACAGGAAGTAATAGATGCTGCAAGAAAAGCCAAAGAAAATGGAGTAATCGTCTATGCAGTCGGAGTAGGTACAGAAGCAGGTGATTATGTAAGAGTTATAGAAAAAGGATATAAGCAGTATAAAAAAGATAAAGACGGAAATCCAGTACGTACAAGTCTGAACAAACAACTTATAAAGGACATCGCCGATGCTGGTGGTGGACTTTCCTACCTATTAAATAATTCTAGAAGTTCTGTCATCTCTAGCATAACAGATGATATTTCTCAGCTAGAGAAAAAAGAATCAGAAATAAATTCGTTTTCTGAGTACAATAGTTACTTCCAGTATTTTCTATTTATCGCACTGATTCTGCTAATAATAGAATACCTTATTAGTCCTAAAACACAAAGCAGTAATTTTTGGAAAATCTTCAGCAATGATTAGAGCCATTATTATCATAAGCGTATTATTACTAAGCATAAATCTGCAAGCTCAGAGTGGTCATACCTTACTAAGAGATGGAGATAAAAACTATGTAAAAGAAGATTTTGGTGAGGCAGAAATAGCCTATCATAAAGCTCTAGATAAATCTAGAAACCATAAATCTGCATTTAACTTGGGCAATGCACTTTTTAAGCAAGAAAAATATGAAGAGGCTGCTGGCTATTTTGATCAGGCAGTAGATCTCATGCCTACCAACGAAGGTAGAAGCAGTGCTTATCATAACTTAGGCAATGCTCATATCCACAACGGAAAATTAGAAGAAGCCATAACTGCCTATAAAAATGGATTAAAACTAAACCCTTCCGATAGCGACCTCAGAGAAAATCTGATGATTGCAAAACTCATGAAAAAACAAGCAGAAGAACAACAGCAGGAGCAAGAACAACAAGACCAGGAAGGAGAAGGCGAAGAAAGCGAAGACCAAGAACAGCAAGATCAAGAGCAGCAAGAAGGCGAACAAGAAAATTCTGACCAGCAGCAGCAAGAAAAGCAAGACTCGACTTCTCAGCAGCAGGAGCAGCAAGATTCTCTGCAACAGCAGCAAGCCCAGGAAACAGAACTCGATTCTACTCAGCTAGATAGTACTCAGCGTATGCAAGCCATGATACTCTCTAAAGAAGAAGCAGAAAGACTTCTACAAGCCGCCGAACTAGAAGAAAA
Organism: uncultured Saprospiraceae bacterium; assembly: GCA_964509175.1. GTDB lineage: Bacteria > Bacteroidota > Bacteroidia > Chitinophagales > Saprospiraceae > JAHDHU01. The sequence continues at coordinate 8,008 of CAZDWO010000067.1, read as the reverse complement.
GAAAGTTCAAGAAAAATTACGAATGGTCAAAGGCAAAAGAAACAAGCCAGACAAAGACTGGTAATTAAACAATTATCCTTTTACTTTTGCACTAGAGATGTATAGTTCTAAAATCATATTGTTAAGCTCATTTTGGCTCCTAGCCTGGAACATAAACGGGCAGGATATCGAGATACAGCTTTCTGCCGACACCATCTTGATAGGTAATAAGATTAAGGTAACTTATACCTTAGAAAATCTTCCTGATGCCTTTACAGAACCTTCTTTCGAAAACTGCGAAGTTATGGGACCTAGCGTCTCTTCTCGATACCAGAGCATAAACGGAGAAGTTTCTCAAAGCGAATCCTATACCTACTATTTAGTCCCAAAAGAAGAAGGCTTATTCCGTATACCTGGAATTTCTGCAACTACCGATGATTCAGAATATACATCTGAGAATCTACAGGTATATGTAGCTCCTAATCCAGATAATATTATTCAAGATCCAGAATTGAATAATGAAAACCCTTTCGGTCAATTCTTCTTTGATTCTCCATTTAAAAGAGAAACTCAAGTCCCAGAACTTGAGGAAGAGGATTCTATTTTTAAGTCCAAGAAAAAACGCAAAAGAAGAAAAATATAGTGAGGCAGCTTTTAATCATTCTTAGTCTTATCGGTTCTAGTCATCTTCTAGGTCAAACTAGTTTCAGTGCCTCTCTAGATGCTCAGGAGGTTTTTTCTGACTCTTATGTCACTGTTTCATTTACCGCTAAGAATGGTAAAATGACTGATTTTACTCCTCCTGATTTTAAAAACTTTACAGTTGTACAAGGCCCTTCTACCTCTACACAGTCCTCCATTTATAATGGTCGTCGTAGTTCTGAGACCACTATAAGCTATGTTCTAAAACCAAAAAGAACTGGTAAACTAAATATAGGACCGGCAACAGGTACAATAAATGGAAAATCTCTTAAAACAAAAAAAATTGGACTTAAGGTCGTGAAGTCCAATAAAAAGAAAAAAGGAAGTAACCCTTTTTTTATAGAAACAGTTTTATCAGATAGTGTAGTTTATCTAGGACAGCAAGTTATTGTAGACTATATATTTTATTACACTCCAGATTCAGAGATTAATTCTGTTCGCCCTAAAACCGAAGATGACTTTGATGGATTCTTTGCAACTCCTATCACTAACTATCAGAGCGATCGAGGTAGAAAAATTATTAATGGAATCGAGTATGCTTATCTGCCTGTACGAAAGGTTGCTTTATTTCCACAAAACGCTGGGAAGTATACACTACCTCCCAGAGACTTTACCGTCTTTATTCAGAGTGGAACGAGGAGAAGTATTTTCTTTAATTCCTTTGATCAGAAAGACATAAGTACTGCACCTAAAAATATACTAGTAAACCCTCTCCCCTCTAATGATCCATTTTTTAGTGGAGCAGTAGGCAACTATTTTGTCTCTGCAAAGAGCAATAAAACTAATATTTCGACAGACCAGTCCATCAGTTTAGAGATTACAGTTTTCGGTGATGGTGATCCTAAGTTATTGATTCCTCCTACTCTGAGTCTAACCGATTCCTTAGAAGTATATGAGCCTAATTTCTTAAGAGAAGAAAATTACGTAGATAAGGGAAGGCAAAAACATAAATCCTCATATGAGTATCTCATTTTACCTAAGTATGCAGGAAGATATAGCATTAAGCCATCCATTACCTATTTTAATCCAGATAGCAATAGTTATCAAAGGACTTTTGCCTCTCCTATAAAACTAAATGTTACAAGAGGCTCTAATAGTAGTGGTAATCAAGAAACTAAGCTAGCAGAGCGATCTGATAAAATGGCGAGCTTTATTACAGATGTGTCCCTAAAGAAACCGGGATGGAAATTTTTTAGCTCGATCCCATTTTGGTTATTACTAGGTCTATGCCTAAGCTCCTATCCGGCCATTGCCTACATGAAACACAAAAAAATACAAGAGGCCAATATAGACCCAGAATGGTTAAAGTCTCAAAATGCTAGTAAGGTAGCAGAGGCAAAATTGGCTGTAGCCAAAAACCACCTAGCAAACAATGACCAGAGATCTTTCTATAACGAAATTTCCAAATCCATTTTAGGCTATGCTTCAGATAAGATTAAAATTCCAGCCTCCGAACTGAGCAAGAGTAATATCGTAGAAAAATTATCTAAATTAGAAGTAAATCAAGCCTCCACTTCTAGCATCACCGAGATATTATCCTCCTGCGAGATGGCTCTTTTTGCTGGTAGTAATGAAGAAGGCAAGATGCAATCCATCTACAATCTAACTCTAGAAACTCTGAGCGATATCGAGAAACAACTGAGCTAGACTCTTCCATTTATTGCCATATTTTCTTTACAAGCCTTAATCTATTTAGCTACCTTCGCGTTCTTATTTAAGATATGTACATAGATGGCAAAAAGAACTAAGATAAAAAGCTTAATTGCTAACGGAGAGATAGGCTCAGAACATACAGTTATGGGTTGGGTAAGGACGTTTAGAAACAATCAATTTCTAGCCTTAAATGATGGCTCTTGTCTTAAAACTTTGCAGGTAGTTGTTGATTTTGAGAAATTCGATGATGCTATACTTAAGAGGATTACCACTGGTGCTGCGATTAAAGCAGTAGGAAAAATCGTAGAATCTCAGGGACGAGGACAGCGTATCGAATTAGTTGCAGAAACTGTAGAAATTCTAGGAGATAGTGATCCAGAAAAATATCCACTGCAACCAAAAAAACATAGTCTTGAGTTTCTAAGAGAAATCGCCCATCTCAGATTCCGTACAAATACTTTCGGAGCGATTTTCAGAATCAGACATACAGCATCTTACGCTATCCATAAATTCTTTAATGACAAGGGGTTCTATTATATGCACTCTCCGATTATTACAGGCTCGGATGCAGAAGGAGCTGGAGAGATGTTTAAAGTAACCAACTTTGATTTAAACAAAGTTCCTACGGGTGATGATGGCATAGATTTTAAATCTGACTTTTTTGGAAAAGCTACAAACCTTACCGTTTCTGGTCAGCTAGAAGCGGAGCTAGGAGCTTTAGCTTTGAGTGAGGTATATACTTTCGGTCCTACTTTTAGAGCTGAAAACTCTAACACCTCTAGACACCTAGCAGAATTCTGGATGATAGAACCTGAGGTTGCCTTTGCAGATATCGTAGACAATATGGATCTAGCTGAAGAGATGCTAAAGTATGTCATAAACTATGTACTCGATAACCATGGCGAGGATTTAGAATTTCTAGAAAAGAGATTATTAGATGAGGAAAAACAAAAAGCTCAGCATCTCAGATCTCCGATGCCACTTAAAGAGAAACTAGAATTCTGTTTGAAAAATGATTTTGAGAGATTGACCTATACTCGAGCGATAGAAATTCTTAAAAACTCTAAGCCCAATAAAAAAGGAAAATTCCAATTCCCTATCGATGATTGGGGAGCAGATTTACAATCAGAACACGAGCGATATTTAGTAGAAAAACATTTTAAAAAACCAGTGATCCTCATCGACTATCCTAAGGAAATAAAGTCCTTCTATATGCGACTAAACGAGGATGGTAAAACGGTTGCTGCTATGGATGTTCTATTTCCAGGAATCGGAGAAATAATAGGAGGGTCACAAAGAGAAGAACGTCTCGATGTACTCGAAAACCGTATGGATGAGATGCACATCCCTAAAGATGAGATGAGCTGGTTCCTAGATACTCGAAAGTTCGGAACTTGTCCGCATGCGGGCTTTGGGCTCGGTTTTGAAAGATTAATTTTATTTTTAACTGGTATGGGTAACATCCGAGATGTCATACCGTTTCCTAGATATCCAGGTAGTGCAGAATTCTAAAAAATCCTTATGAAAAAATATTTAAGCTTTTACACGTTTGCAGTAATGTTCATGATTTGTTTTTCGGCTGTAGCCCAAAGACAAGAACCTCTGGACATCACAATAAATTGGGAATCATACGATCCACCATCTACGCTTAAGGTGCCAGAAACCATAGTAAAATCTGCTAAGTTCCCAGTCATAGACATACACAGTCATCACTGGAACATGGATCCCGACAGACTAGAAAAACTTATAAAGCAGTTCGATACACTTAACATTGCTGTAAGTGTAAACCTTAGTGGTCGTAACAGTGAGAAGCTTGAGCAGTATATGGAAAACATAAAAAACTCTTCTCAACCTAATCGTTTTGTGGTCTTCTCTAACATAGAGCTAAGAAGTATAGATGCTCCAGACTGGACAGAAGAGACAGTAAAGCAGATAGAATACGATCATAAAAATGGATCGAGTGGACTCAAAATTTATAAGAGCCAAGGGATGCATCATAAGGACAGTCTCGGAAACAGAATCGCCATAGATGATCCTCGTATCGGACCAGTGTTCGATAAATGTGGAGAGTTAGGAATGCCTATTCTTATTCATTCTGCAGATCCACCTCAGTTCTGGCAAGCACATGATAGTCTTAATGAGAGATGGTTAGAACTAAAAGTAAGACCAGGAAGAAAAAGAGAAGCAAACGATCCTGCACCATTCGAGCAAATAATCGCAGAACAACATAATCTATTCAGAAGCCACCCAAACACTACTTTTATAAATGCTCACATGGGCTGGTACGCCAATGATTTGGATAGACTAGGACATCTCTTAGATGACATCCCTAATATGGTAGTAGAAATAGGAGCTGTAATCGCCGAACTAGGAAGGCAACCTAGAGCTGCTAAAAAATTCTTGACTAAGTATCAAGACAGAGTCTTATTCGGAAAAGACAGTTTTAAACCTAGAGAATTTGAGACTTATTTCAGAGTCCTAGAAACAGACGATGAGTACTTCCCATACTACAAAAGATATCATGCCTTTTGGCGAATGTATGGCTTAGACTTAGATGATGAAGTGCTTAAGAAACTTTATTATAAGAATGCATTAAGGCTTATACCTTCTATAGATAGGAGTTTGTTTCCGGAGTAGTATTAGAAAATTAAGTACAAATTGGCTCCTTTTATCAAGGCACTGGTGCCTTGGTTACTTGTTCTCAATCTAATTGTCAAGTCGATATCTTGAAAAGGAAATGCTCGCAAAATATTAGTTGATTCAATCCAACAGAATTCAGTGCAATTTGACTCTAGTATAGATTCTTCTAGAACTCTACCATTTGTTAAATCATAAAGCTCTACTATACAATTGCTATTCGCGTTTCCTGATTCTAGATTTGCATCAAAAATTATTTCTGTAAGTCCAGAATAATTGGAAAGGTTGAAATTTCTATACAGAATATTTTCGTCAAGAATTCTACCTCCAGTTGAGTCAGTAAAAGGTGACCCAGTTGAATTAAATAATTCTATTCTAAATTCATCAATACTACTAGTAGCAGGAGGTTCCGAGCAAGCAGATAGCAGTAGTACAAAGGAAGCAAAGAGAGTTTTTGATAAAAATCTTATCATGTTTTAATAATTGTCTATCCTAAACTCCACAACCTTTTTATTTTCATAGTAAACGAAAACTCTATAATTACCCTTAGCGGTCTTGAGCTTACCTACCTCATAGTAGCTTCCATTTTCTTTAGAATCACCTCCGTGTACGATTCTACAAGAGCGAGGATTTACTTCATTTAGAAAGTCTTTAATCAACTTCAGTGCAGATTCCTTCTTTATATTCTGTTGTCCATCATTTATACAAAAGTCTATAGACGGCTCCATAAGCTTACTTAGAGAGCTTAGGTCAGATTTACCTATTTTTTCCAATAACGCTCCTTTTTGAGCATTTCCCAGAGAAGAAATAAATAAAAAACTGAATATTATAAAAATTGATTTCCGCATATTCTACTTATTTATATATCAACGAATTATCATTGCAGTTAGGTTCGTCAGAGCCTCGGTTTTTTATTAAAACACCACAAAATGCCTAAAAACAAAGCTTTTTTGATCATTTTAGACGGTTGGGGAATTGCAAAAGACCCTGAACGTAGTGCCATATCACAAGCCAAAACTCCCTTTATAGACAGTCTTATAGAAGATTACCCTAACTCCACACTTGTAACTTATGGTTCTGAAGTAGGACTGCCTGATGGACAGATGGGTAACTCAGAAGTTGGACATCTTAACCTGGGTGCTGGTCGTATCGTGTATCAGGATTTCGCTCGTATAAATAAGGAGATTAAAGAAGGGGCTTTCGCCAAAAATGAGAAGCTAGTGCAATTCTTTTCTCAGGCGGAGGCCAAAAAAGCCAAAGTACATTTCATGGGTTTACTATCGGATGGAGGAGTTCACTCTCATATAAGCCATTTAAAGGCATTATGTGATGCTGCAAGCACTTATAATCTATTCAAGGTGTGTATTCATGCATTTATGGATGGTAGAGATTGTGATCCTAATTCTGGAGTAGAACATATAAGAAATCTATTAAGCCATTTAAATGATAAGCAAGGCATAGGATTGAGTAGTTTAATAGGAAGGTATTTTGCCATGGACAGGGATAATAGATGGCCTAGGATAAAGAAGGCCTATGACCTACTAGTTCATGGAAAATCTGATTACTACACTATCAACCCCATAGAAACTATACAGCAACAATATTCTCAAGAAATCACAGATGAATTCTTACCACCCATTTCCTTAGATACTGACGCTAAAATTGAAGACGGCGACTTTGTACTCTTTTTCAATTTTAGGACGGATCGACCTAGACAGATAACTACTGCCCTTACCCAAAAAGATATGCATGATCATGAGATGTCAAGACTCAATCTAAATTTTGTCACCATGACCACCTATGACGAAAGCTATAAAGGTGTGACTCCACTTTATACAAAAGAAAATATAAAAAATACCTTAGGAGAAGTTTTGGCTGCAGCCAATAAGACTCAAGTCAGAATTGCAGAAACAGAAAAATATCCCCACGTTACTTTCTTTTTTAATGGAGGAAAAGAAGAACCTTTCCTCAACGAAAAGCGGATACTAATAAACTCACCGCAGGTAGATACATACGATTTAGCTCCAGAAATGGGAGCAATAGAAATAACAGATAAGATTCTTGCCGAAGCAAAAGAAAATAAACCAGACTTCATCTGCTTAAACTTTGCGAATGCAGATATGGTAGGCCACACAGGAATTATCTCTGCCGCTATTACGGCCTGTGAAACCTTGGACAACCAGCTTAAAAGAATAGTAGATTCCTGCAAAGATAAGTATGAAATATTCGTTATCGCTGATCACGGAAATTCCGACATTATTAAAAATGAAGACGGCTCTCCCCATACTGCCCATACTACTAATCCAGTTCCTATTATCCTTATAACAGATGATAATGGAATTAAATTATCCGATGGAAAACTAGGAGATATCGCTCCTACAATTCTGAAAAGAATGGGAGTAAGTCTACCTTCTGAAATGAACGGAAATAATCTAGTTTCTTAAAATCTAATAATCGTATCGTCATCTAATTAATCACTACTACTCAAATAGGATTATTAACTACGGACCAACACCCAAAGCTCTGCCTAAACGGTCATTAATATAATTTACTTAATGTCCCAAATGAAATAGCCAATTAAGGATATTTAGAGGTAAATAATCTCAATGAGTTAATGTATTTCACAATACCTTATAAATGGAGAAAGCCCTCAAGTTTTCACTTGAAGGCTTTCATAAAAGGCGGCGACCTACTCTCCCACAATGTAGTACCATCGGCGCTATAGGGCTTAACTTCTCTGTTCGGAAAGGGAAGAGGTGGAACCCCTATGCTATAACCACCCAATTCTTTTTCCCGTATAACGGGATATTTCTTTGGAATAATATATCAATAATTAAATGACAGTAGAAAAGTAGAAATTAATAAAAAGGAAAGCTTTCGGGTAATTAGTACTACTCGACTTCATACATCACTGCACTTCCATCTATAGCCTATCAACGTAGTCATCTTCTACGACCCTTAAGGAATAAATTCCATGGAGTTCTCATCTTGGAGTTGGCTTCGTGCTTAGATGCTTTCAGCACTTATCCATTCCGAA
>CAZDWO010000066.1:0-24641 GCA_964509175.1 uncultured Saprospiraceae bacterium | reverse complement strand
GGTTAAAAATTTAATCTAAAATTCATAAATCAATTGGACTTTAGTTTACAAACCAATACTATTGAAAAAGATAACCAATAAAATAGCCTCACCTTCTCTAATTAGATTTTCTCTAAAACCTGTTTACGATACTTATGCTTTCTGCATTTATTTTGATCCAAGAAATTATTTTGAGAATATTAATGAAAAAAACTGTCTAATTCTTTTGGACAAATTTTCTTTGGATGGAACCTTTGATATTGATAAAATTCACACTAAGGATTATTTAAGTGGACCTACATTTTTCATGGGTAAATTATCTTACGCAAGGATTGAATTCAATCTTGTTAAAAAATTGAATTTAAAAGATGTATTTATTCCCAATAGGTTTGCACAAAGAGGGTACTACGATATGATTTTGAGTACCTCCCAAGCTAAATTGGAAAAAATGAATTGGTTTGTTGAATGGATAGATCAGGATACATCCAGAAAAAGATATGATAATTCTTATCGTAATCTTTTACACTTACCATATAACAGTGCCCATGGTTTTGCTTTTGCAAAAGCATGGGCTGTTTATCATTATGACAAAATAAATAATACAAGTTTTTATGACAAATCCTTAGAATTAGAGACTTCTCGAGATTCTGAAGATTTTACTAAAATGTTGAGAGGTGATATTGAGTATGATGAACTCTATATTACAGCTTGCTATTACCAATATCAATTTCCTTATTATGAAGAATTTAATACGTTAAAGGATGTCGATCCAGCATTCTGTTTTCAACCTAGCGAATAGAACCGGTTCGGCGTAAGTTATACTTGCGTCGGATGTAATATCAAGACTCTGTCTTGAGCAAATTGTAAATTTGCATTTACGAAAGCGGAAGTACAACTTCCGCTTAACTTATGGTCTAAAAGAATCTCAGTTGCAATTGTGTACACAATTACGTAATTTTAATAAACTGCAAGATTATGACTACCACCACCATCAGAAAACTTAGAGCAAATCTTAAAAGCTATTTTGATAGAATAGATGACAATAAGGAGATTCTAGTAGTTCCTAGAAAAGGAGAAAGAGAGGCCATCGTAATGATGACCTTATCTGAGTATAATAGCATGGTAGAAACTGACTATCTTCTTTCTACTAAAGCAAATAGAAAAGCACTGGAAGATTCTATCAAAGAATTGGATAGTAATGATGTAGTTGAATTCAATCTGGAAAGTTGAATATTTTATTCACAGCTAGTTCATGGAAGCAATATCAGTATTGGCAAAAGGAAGATGCTAAAATTGTAGATAGAATAAATACTCTTATAAAAGAAATTCAAAGAAACCCATTTAAAGGGATTGGAAAACCAGAGCCACTTCGACAAAATTTGAAAGGCTTTTGGTCAAGAAGGATTACTCGAGAACATCGAATTGTTTACAGAATTGTAGAAGACTCTAAAGGAGTAAAAAGAGTTGAAATACTTTCTTGTCTTTTTCATTATGATGTATGAAGCATAATTATCCATGACCATCATAAGAGAAAAGAACAAGAACAATATAGTTGGTCGTATAATATGGTACGCCATCGTGGTTTTATTCTTGGCTTGGAGTTTTAATGCTGCTATAAAGAATTCTAAAAAAAGAGCTTTAAGAAATAAAACCCCAATCGAGGAAGAATTTAGTTCGTTAAAACCTTATTCTCTAACATTTAATTCAGTGAGCCAAATTAAAAGAAGGGATAAAGGCTGGTTAAATTTCTTTAAAATAGAGAACCTAAAGATTTTTTATGATGATACCTTAATAATTGATTATTTGGAAAGAGAACAAGCTTTAGATCATTTGGATGACTTTATCATTGAATATTGTGGTGATTACTATTATCAGACTACTGGCAGGGGCAACATTATTTTAAATAGTAAGAATCAAGAGTACTCCATCACTTTAGATTTTAAGAAATTTGTAGAGGTGATTGACGGAACAGAAATTAATTTTTCGACAATGCCGTGGTCTATATTGGATTTAGAAGAATATATTCTTGAGAATTTTGAAAGATGCCAATAAAACAAAGAACGCTCAACAGTATAGCTTATATAATTTAACCATTCCTTAAATTTGCTTCTCTAAACAATTCCCTCACATACAAGTTAAGTATAGGATGAGTACAGACATAGACCTAAAAAACATAAGCCCTTTTAAGCAAGTGGCTGCTGTGTTTGCCTGTTTACTGGTGTTTATGCTCATGGGAAAGGTGACCTCAGATGATCCTAGATTTCCATGGATAGTGGTCTGTGCGATGCTTTTGTTCTTTACTGTACTGAACTCATTACTGAGTATACCAGTAGAAGAACCGCAGCATTACTGGTGGAAGAGTATTGTTTCTTATGTATTCCTGGCAGTAGTCGGTGGATTTGTGGCATATGGAGTGTCTGGACTTACTATAAATGAGGCAGGATCATCTAGTTGGTTGTATATAGTATTTTCAGTAGGTTACCTTGTTTTTATATCGATTATAAACCTTATAAAATTTATAATATTCCTCGCTCAGCGGCAAGAAAACAAATTGCATAGCGAAGATTCAAATCCCTAATTATGAAGTTTAAAGCATATTTATTTTTACTAGTTGCCTTTACACTCGTATCGTGTAAGACCAATTCGCAGAGTACTACTTCTGATGAAAACGTCACTGCAACTGCAACACCCAGCAATATTACCAAGGTCGTAAAGACAAAAAAAGAATGGAAAGAGATCCTGAATAAGCAAGAATATTACGTCCTCAGAGAAAAAGGAACTGAGCGATCTTTTACAGGAGAATATTGGGATCATAAAGAAGAAGGAGTATATACCTGCCGAGGCTGTGACTTACCACTCTTCGATTCTAAGACCAAGTTTAAATCTGGAACTGGATGGCCAAGTTATTACGAGCCTATCGAGAAAGACCATATAACTGAGGATACTGATTACATACTCGGATATCCTAGAACTGAAATTACCTGTACTCGATGTGGAGGACATCTTGGACATGTCTTTAACGATGGACCTGCTCCGACCGGACTAAGGTATTGTATAAATTCAGTTTCGCTAGGCTTTGAGTCTAACTAAACAAGCAATACATCAGTAAGGTTACTAGTATTAATAACAAGGTGATTCCTATTATAGTAGTTGTACTGAAGCCTTGACTATTGGAGTCTGACTCCGTGTCAAATCCTATTTCTTTCATCAGTTTAGTGGCATGGATATAATCAGAGTCGAGCACTTTTATATATGCTCCGGTAATTCCTGTAAGCTCTACATTCCCCGTTAGCAAAGCCTGCTCTCCGATAACCTTATAGTCAATATTTGCTCTCTCAAAAGCCATCTTGACCTGATCTATTTCGATGGGATTATTGCTTGAATATATATTTCTGTACTCTGCCATTTAATTCACTTAAGTTTGAAGCTGTATGAATAGATAAACTATTTATCTAAAAATCTATACTTTTAAAGATAGTCCTCTTTATATGAAACTTACAGTACTTGCTAGAATGCTTCTTTATCTTCTGATTTATTTTGGGCTCAGAGTATTCGGAGGAGAGATCGGTTATAAGATTTTATATCCTATAAATCTGCTGGTCACTTATCTGCATGAGTTCGGTCATGCTCTAGGAGCAATCATAACTGGTGGAAGTGTGGTGGAAATAAATATCAGTCAGTCAGGTGCAGGCTTTACAAGAACCCGAGGAGGAAATCTACCGATAATATTGATGGGTGGTTATCTAGGCAGTGCCATTTTCGGTAATCTACTGTTTCTTATAGGAGCTAAGTCTCCACGTATTTCTAATCCGGTTTTGGGCATTCTAGGAGCGAGTATGATGTTTACCTCTATCTACTGGTTCAACTCTATGTTTACTTCAGGCTTTCTTATTGCCTTTGCCTTATTCCTTTTTATTATCGTAGCGAAGACTCAGTGGGCTAGTGAGGTACTTATGTTTTTAGGACTGGCCTGTATCGTTTACATTATTCAAGATTTTAATGTAGGACCGAGTTCGGATTTAAATAAGTATGCAGAAGAGATGGTCTTTCTACCTATGCAGGCCTGGATGTACATCTGGTTAGGTGTGGTACTGATACTTTGTTACTTCAATCTAAAGTTGATTTTTAGAGGAGAGTTTGATCAGGTAGAGGAGGCTGTGGATGAGGGGTTTCTAGAATTGGAATAATTTGGCAATTATTGCTTTAAAAAAAATACAGACAGAAAACTTAAATAATGATAATTCAATCTTGGATTTTGAATATCATAATTTAAGTCAACTGTCTGAATGAGAAGTTATTTAGAAAGCAACTTTTTTGTGTTTAGACTTCCTTCTGTTTTTTTGACCCAATTTCCAGCGATATCCAAAATTGATATTACCTGCGGATATATTAAATATTGTTTCATCGTTGGATCCTAAAGGGTTACCTTCTAGTGACATTGTCCAAGACCCACTATCAGTAGGATTGAATTCAGCTTGTGTGTATAGATTAAATGGAAAAGGCCTGATACCTGCAGTCCAAATAAGATTATCAAATTTTCTTCCAAACCCGAATTTAGCTGTGGCTATTGTAGGAAAAGCCAGACCTACTTCATATTCAAATACAGTGTTGTCGTTGTATATAAAAGTTTGACCAAAAAGTACAGAGGCACCTGGAAAATATGAGAATACCTCATTATCATTATTAAAGTCACCCACTTTAGCGATTCCTACATTTAATTCAAGAAAGGATTTTTTCTCATTTACTACAGTTTGGTTTTGAGCTTGTAGGCTACCAATAGAAACTAAAACAAACAAAAACATAAATACAATTCCTTTTAAATTCAATTTTGATTGTGAATTTTTCATCTTTTAAGTTTTGATGCAAATTAGATGATGAGTATGTCGAGATCGTATCTAAAGTAGAAACCGTAGATATTCTTTATTACGATTTGTAAAACATAATTTATGGATAGTAAACAGGAGTTTACGTTTAGTAAACTGAGAAGTTGTAGTTCATCAAGAGTAAAAATTAGATGTAGAATTTACTTCTTCTTCAGAACCAATATATCCTGAAAATCTAAAGCATCACCTTTCTCACCACTGGGCATACGCCAATGTCCAGGAAAGTATTTTTCTACATGCATATGGTTCTTCTCAATCTGCTTAAAAAGGTAATCTTTCTCAAAGGCAACATTGGCTGACTTTACCTTATCATCCATTAAGGAGTAGTGACCATACTCATAATTAAAATTGAAACTTGGATTTCTATTCTCGTTTTCTTTATCTAGAATGAAAAAGGTGGCAAAACAGCTCTTGTCTGAATCTAATAACCTTCCTATTTCAGATAGATAATTTTCCATCTCTTCTGGTACGAGATGCGTAAATACACTGATTAAAAAAATGAAATCTTGAGACTGATCTTCTAATGGAAAACGATACTCTTTGGCCTCCGAGCCATCATTGCGATAAAGATCATTCTTAAGCTCTATATGATGGAAGTTAAAGTGTCTGTGCTTAACACTAATATTCTCTTTACACCAATCCACACCCTGAGCAATTACATCGAAGCCATTGTAGCTCGCATCCCCGGACAAGTAGGAGGTGAGAGGAATAGCCAGTCGTCCGATTCCACTTCCGATGTCTAAGACATTGTCATTTTTATCTAAACCACCATGCTCGATAAAGTACTTAACAAAGCGATCTCCAGTTTCCACAAAATCTCCACCACCTGTATAGATTAACCTTCTAGGTGGATGTAAGCGTTCTGACTTGGATAAGCCAGCCATTAAGTCATGTGGCAGAAACACCAGCTTACGAGCCAGTATTCTAGCAGCAGGAGGAAGTAGATAATATATTTTACGGATGCTCATAAGTGGCATTAGCTTGTGCTAATGATGAACTTGTTTTTCTTTCCGTTTTCTACCATCAGAAATTTTCCTTCTAGTAGATCATTAGCACTTACTTGTAACTCATGGTCAGTGACCTTATCCTTATTGAGTGATAGAGCATTACTTTTTATGGCTCTTCTTGCGTCGCCTTTTGATTGAGTGATAGTAGTATGCTCAGCAATAAGGTCTATTATACTAAGTCCACCTGATAGCAGACCTGAATCTATTTTAAATGATGGTATCTCTTGTGATACAGCTTCCAAGTCATCTGTAGACATAGACATCAACTGTTCTTTAGTAGCCTTCTTATTAAATAGAATCTCAGATACATTTAAGACAGACTTATAGGCATCCTCAGAATGCACTCTCTTAGTTATCTCTTCTGCCAGTATCTTTTTAAGCATTCTAGGATCCTCTGCATACTCATTTTCTAAACTTTCGATCTCATCCTGTGATTTAAAGCTGAAGTATCTCATAAACTTAGGGATGTCAGCATCGTCAGAATTTATCCAAAATTGATAGAACTTATACGGCGAAGTCATTTTGGCATCTAGCCAAATATTCCCTTCCTCAGATTTTCCAAATTTCTTTCCATCAGACTTAGTCAGAAGTGGAGTAGTGACTGCATAAGCTTTTCCTTGTACATTCCTTCTGATAAACTCAGTTCCGGAAGTTATGTTTCCCCACTGATCTGATCCACCCATCTGGAATCTACATCCATATTTTTCATAGAGCACCTGGTAGTCATAAGCCTGTAATAACTGGTAACTAAACTCTGTAAAAGACAGACCAGACTCTAATCGATTCTTTACCGAGTCCTTAGACATCATATAACTCACGGTCAGGGTCTTTCCTACATTACGCAAAAAGTCTAGTACGTTTAGATCCTTATAGAAATCATGATTATTGACCACTATCGCCCTATTAGGTCCATCGAAGTCTAGAAACTTTTTGGCCTGTTCCATTTGGAAATTTAGATTAGAATCTAACTCCTCGTATGATTTAAGTTGACGTTCCTTATCCTTTCCCGATGGGTCTCCGATTCTACCTGTTGCTCCACCCATAAGTACGATGGGTTGATTTCCGGCTTTCTGCCAAAATGATAGAAGCATGAGCTGTACATAGTTCCCGATGGTCATCGATGGAGCCGTCGGATCAAAACCGATATATCCTACAGTCATCCCTTTGGCCAGTTCCTCTTCTGCACCTGGAGTCATATCATGCAGCATATCTCTCCACTTTAACTCTTCTATAAAACCCTTACTCATGTCATTATTATTTAGTCCTGCAAAAATATCATATCTATACTTTAATGCACCTTAGCTACATTGTATTTATTTTAGCCCTCGATTTTAAATAATCATAATACAATTTGAATCTAACTCGGTTTATTTCTAGCAAGTTGTCAGCCTCCACTAGTAAGGGATTTACCTCCATTATTATAAAGATTGCTATAGCCAGTATCGCACTGAGCCTTGTGATTATGATTATTACCACCTCTATGATTAGAGGATTTAAGAATCAGATTACAGATAAGATTTTTGGGTTTTGGGGTCATATCCATATCACTGATACTAACATTAACCGAACCTTTGAGACGGTTCCCATCGACATCAGTCGACCCTATTACCAGGATTTAAAGAATCTCGAGAATCTAGATTTCCAGAAACCAGCGGATATTCTAGGAGTTTCTATAGAAGACTCCTATATGCTCAGTAGAACGACTGGAGGAGTTAGTCATGTACAGTCTTTTACCATCGTTCCAGGTATTATAAACACAAAGAAAGAATTTGAAGGAGTCTTTGTAAAAGGAGTAGGGAAGGATTTTGACTGGGAAAGGATGTCGCAGTACATAGTGGAAGGAGGTCAGATAGAAAATGCAGAAACTCCCTCGGGATCTCGAGGTGCAGTGATATCTAGGGTAATCGCTCAGCGGATGGGAGTTGCTCTAGGAGATAAGTTCAATTGTGATTTTATCATAGATGGAAAGCAGATAAAGCGGCAGTTTACAATCAGTGGCATTTATAATACAGGATTGAGTGAGTACGATAAGAAATTTATACTCGTCGATCAGACTAAGATACAAGGAGTACTCGGCTGGGGCCAAAATCAAGTCGGAGGGATTGAGCTTTTTGTAGATAATATAGATGACATCTCTGCCATCTCAGAATACATCTATTATGACATCCTTCCTTCTAATCTTTACTCACAGACTATCAAGGAAAAATTTGGAGATATATTCGAGTGGTTGGAATTGCAAAATATTAATGAGACTGTAATTCTGATTCTGATGATAGTAGTCTGTATTATAAATATGATTACTGCCTTACTCATACTCATCTTAGAACGTTCCAAGATGATAGGAATTCTGAAATCCCTAGGAATGAAAAACTGGGGTGTACGGAAAATCTTCATCTATTTCGCAGGGCACATTGTTCTCAGAGGAATGATAATCGGTACGGTTATCGGAATCGTTCTATGTCTTTTACAGCAGTACTTTGGTTTGATAACCTTAGATGAACAGAACTACTATCTGGCAGTGGCTCCGATAGAAATAAACATCTGGACGATTCTACTACTAAATATAGCGACTGCAGTAATTACACTGTTGTTTTTAACGATACCTACTTACATCGTAACCTACATTACTCCAGTTAAGGCTTTAAGATTTGATTGATGAGTTTTCTGGTCAGTCGTTTAAAATACATTCCTACATCATATTCAGATCGCATAAACAGATTTGTATTCCACATCTTTTTCATTGAGTTTTACAAGAAGGCTAGGCTAGAGCATTGGGTAGATTGGATTGTAGATTTCTGCCTATACACCTTGGATCTTGTACTAATTCCTGACCTTTTTGATCTGATTCATAATTTTTATAAGCCGCTTAGGAAGTTATCAGAAGAGGAGTTGGCTATGGCCAATAAAATATTTGGTGCTGAAATAAATTACGGTCAAGTTTATATTACTGAGAAGACCATTCCTTTTAAACCTAGATTGTTTTTTGCCTATGTTTCTTTTAATTCTATCAATTGTATAAAAGAGATTCCTCCTTCCATTCTCATCCATGAGCTCGTGCATATCTGGCAGTATCAGCGGTATGGATCAGTATATATCTACAGAGCTCTAAAAGCCCAAAACTCAAAAGCCGGATATGACTATGGAGGAATAAAAGGCTTAATGGATAAGCTCAAGAAAGAAGATGGATTGCTAGAGTTCAACTTCGAGCAACAAGCAGAAATTATCGAAGACTACTATAAACTCTCCTCACAATCCATTGTCGACAGAAGTGCTTTAGATATTTATAGCTCCTATGTAAGGCAGTTATATTACAAAAATGTACAATTAGTGGCTTAATATTTGAATCTTTAAACCTTTAAGCAAAAAACTAAATTTCCTAGATGGACCCCGACGATGATAAAGTATTACCAAAAGATAGGAAACCAAATAGAAGCCAGTCAGGGTTTAGATGATTCAGTTTGGATAAATGTTACTCCTGGAACAGCTCATTCTAAACTTGAGAATCTCGCAGTTCAGCTAGACGTACCCTTAGATTTTTTAACTGATTCCCTCGATATCGATGAGAGATCTAGATACGAGCGAGAAGATGATGCAGTTCTTATCCTATTCAATACTCCCTTTCTTAATGATTCTCCCAATGAGGCAGAAGCCATATATATAACTGTGCCTATAGGAATCATTTTGACAAGAAATCACATCGTGACAGTTTCTGCCAAAGAAAACCCGATTCTAGATAAATTCTTCTCAAATAATATAAAGAAGTTCAATCCAAATGACAGAAAACTATTTGTTCTACAACTCATGGAACAGAATGTACAGAGCTTTTTAGTCTGTCTGAATAAATTAAACCTTAGACGTAATCTTATAGAGCAGGAGCTTTATAATTCTAGTAGAAATGCAGAGCTACAACAGCTACTAAGGATAGAAAAGAGTCTTGTATACTTTGTGACAGCACTGAGTACAAATGAACTCCTTAAAATGAAGATGAAGAGAACTGACCTTCTAAAGATTAGAGATCTAGAATACCATGATGACCTCTTTGAGGATTTGTTAATTGACAACAGTCAGGCCCTACAGATGTCTAATGTCTATACTAATATACTGAGTGGAACCATGGAGGCCTATGCTTCTATAGTTTCAAATAACCTCAATGTATTTATACAGCGACTTACCATCATTACCATCATTCTCATGGTTCCGACACTAGTAGCTAGCTTCTATGGGATGAATCTCCAGCATCTCCCATTTGACGATTCTAAGTATGCTTTTCCAGGTATTATTGCCATCTCTATTGTATTAGGATTTGGTCTAATGTGGTTTTTTGGAAAGATTAGAAAATAGACCCATTATCTTCCCGTTTTGTCTACTAATTGACCGGTTTTATCCTCACTAACATATTACATATTGTTAAAATATGTTTTGTTATCCACAATTGAAAAATTTAACGATTTTCATATTATGCTGATTTCTAATATGTTACAATAGTTATCCACAACTTGTTAATAACTTTTAGGATATATTTTGAATATTTCTATGTTTCTTTGTGGTAGCAGAAGCAATAGTATTGTTGACTCTGAATTCGAAATTTGGAGAGATATTATTACTTGATTGTAGGTTAACAACCAATGATTTACACATAGCATTAAAAAATATATAAAAATTTTTTAATGCTATTTTTATCAGAACCTATGAATGCATATATTAGAGATTCTTTAATATGTTTTCAACATTAGAGTCGCCTTAGAAAATATTAAAACTAAAACTAGAAATTCCGTGATTAATGAGTAGCAGTAACCAAGAAGCCATTCTAAAAGAAAACCCAAACCGATTCGTATTATTCCCAATTGCTCATGATGATATCTGGCAATTTTATAAAAAGTCGGAAGCTAGCTTTTGGACAGCTGAGGAAATAGATTTACACCAAGATTTATCTGATTGGGCAAATAAGTTAAACGATGATGAGAGACACTTTATAAAGCATGTCTTGGCATTCTTTGCTGCCAGCGATGGAATCGTAAACGAGAACCTAGCTGAGAATATGGTAAACGAGGTTCAGTACACTGAAGCTAAATTTTTCTATGGATTCCAAATCATGATGGAAAACATCCATTCTGAAACTTACTCATTACTTATAGATACCTATATAAAAGATACTAAAGAGAAAGACTACCTCTTTAATGCCATTGATAACATGCCTTGTGTTAGAAAGAAAGCTGATTGGGCGATGGACTGGATAGACAATGGAGATTTTAAAACTAGATTGATTGCCTTCGCAGCAGTAGAAGGAATATTCTTTAGTGGATCTTTCTGTTCTATTTTCTGGTTAAAGAAAAGAGGCCTTATGCCAGGACTTACCTTCTCTAACGAGCTAATCTCTAGAGATGAAGGAATGCACTGTGATTTTGCCTGCCTTTTATATAACAGACATATACAATATCCATTAGATAAAAAGATCGTGGAAAAGATCATTACGGATGCTGTAGAAATTGAAAAAGAATTTGTTTCTGATGCTTTACCAGTTCGACTACTGGGTATGAATGCTGATGAGATGTGTACTTATATAGAGTTTGTAGCCGATAGACTACTTGCTCAACTTGGAAACGACAAAATTTACAATGTCGAAAATCCATTTCCATGGATGGACCTTATTTCTCTTCAAGGAAAGACCAACTTCTTTGAGAAGAGAGTGGGTGATTATAGGAAGGCTGGAGTCGGGACTGAATCTGGTAAACAGGTTTTCTCGCTCGATGAGGACTTCTAGTTTTTAATATTTAAACTACCAACCGAGACTAAGAATAATAAAATGAGAATCTTCTCTAACAGGAGAGGTATCTCTAAGCTGAAACCTACACCATTTATTAACGTATTATCAAAAATATATACTATGCAAGTAGTCAAAAGAAGCGGAAAAAAAGAAACAGTGAGCTTTGATAAAATCACAGCTAGAGTAAATAAATTGTGTTACGGTCTAAATCAAGATCATATAAAACCATTAGAAATTTCTCAAAAAGTAGTTCAAGGTTTATACGATGGTGTAAGTACTACAGAGCTAGATAATCTAGCAGCAGAAACAGCAGCTTCTATGTCTACTAAGCATCCGGACTATGCTCTACTAGCAGCTAGGATTGCAATTTCTAACCTACATAAAAATACAAACAAGAGTTTCTCAGAAACGATGGAAGCTCTATACAATTATATAGATCCTAAGACTGGACAAAAAGCAGGACTGATAGGAGAGAGTACATATCAGACCATAAAAGCTAATGCTGATAAAATAGACTCTGCTATTATCTATGATAGAGATTTTACCTTCGATTATTTTGGGTTTAAAACCCTAGAAAGATCTTACCTTCTAAGAATGGATAAGAAAATAGTCGAGCGTCCACAGCATACACTGATGAGAGCGGCGATAGGAATTCACGGAGAAGATATCGATGCCGCTATCGAGACCTATAATATGATGTCAGAGAAATGGTTTATCCATGCAACTCCGACCTTATTTAATGCAGGTACCCCTAAGCCTCAACTGTCTTCTTGCTTCTTACTAAGTATGACAGATGATAGTATCACTGGTATATTCGAAACCTTATCGAGATGTGCAAAAATTTCTCAAGCTGCAGGTGGAATAGGACTAAGTATACATAATATCAGAGCAGAAGGATCATACATAAAAGGAACAGGAGGAACTAGTAACGGAATCGTTCCTATGCTCAAGGTTTTTAACGATACTGCTAGATATGTAGACCAGGGAGGAGGAAAACGTAAAGGAGCCTTTGCCGTTTATCTAGAACCATGGCATTCTGATATAAAACATTTCTTAGACCTGAAGAAAAATCACGGTAAGGAAGAAATGAGAGCTAGAGATTTATTCTATGCGATGTGGATTTCTGACCTATTTATGGAAAGAGTACAAGCCAATGAAAGCTGGTCTCTATTCTGTCCTAATGAGTGTCCAGGATTGTATGATGCATATGGAGGAGAGTTTGAAGCTCTGTATCACAAATATGAGCAAGAAGGAAAGGCAAAAGAAACTGTAAAAGCACAGGACATCTGGTTTGCTATACTAGAATCACAGATCGAAACGGGAACGCCATATATCCTATATAAGGACGCTGCCAATAAAAAATCAAATCAGAAAAACCTAGGTACTATCAGATCCAGTAATCTATGTACAGAAATACTAGAGTACACATCTCCAGATGAGGTAGCTGTATGTAATCTAGCTTCTATTTCTCTACCTAAGTTTGTAGACACTAAAACTAAGACCTACAACTTCGAACAATTAGAGCAGATTACACGTATCATTACCCGTAATCTTAATAAGATAATAGACATTAACTATTATCCGATAAAAGAAGCGGAAACCTCTAACATGAGACATCGTCCAATAGGGATAGGTGTTCAGGGATTAGCAGATGCGTTTGCAATGATGAGAATGCCTTTTGATGGTGCTGAAGCAAAAGAACTTAATAAGCAAATATTCGAAACGATATACTACGCTGCAGTTTCTGAGTCTAACGCTCTTGCAAAAAAGAACGGAGCTTACCAGACCTTTAAAGGATCTCCGGCTAGTGAGGGAATATTACAGTTCGATATGTGGGATGTAACACCATCTGACAGATATGATTGGAATGCTCTCAAAGAAGAGGTGAAGGCTACAGGTTTAAGAAATAGCTTGTTACTAGCTCCGATGCCTACAGCCAGTACTTCTCAGATACTAGGAAACAATGAATGCTTCGAGCCATATACTTCTAACATCTATTCTAGACGTACACTCTCAGGAGAGCATATAATTGTAAACAAGCACTTGCTCAAAGACCTGATTGGATTGGGACTATGGAATAATGATTTAAAAGAGCAGCTCATGGCTGCCAATGGATCAGTACAAGATTTAGATGTTCCAGATAGCATTAAAGAGATGTACAAGACTGTATGGGAAATGAGCCAGAAGGTCATTATAGATATGTCTGCGGATAGAGGAGCTTATATATGCCAGAGCCAGAGTTTAAATCTATTTGTTGCCAGTCCTAATTTTGCAAAGCTAAGTGCAATGCATTTTTATGGATGGAAGAAAGGATTAAAAACAGGTATGTACTACCTCAGATCTAAGGCAGCTGTAGATCCTATTAAATTCACTTTAAGTGAAAAGCATCAGAATAAATCTATCAGAAAGGAAAAAGAAAAGATAGAAGTAATTACTGAAGAGCAAACACAGCCAAAAATAGAGACTGTAGCTGCAGTACAAACGGTAACTGCTGACACTGTAATAACTGCTAAACAATTAAAGGAAGCAGAAGGTCAGGTTTGTACTATGGAAGAAGGATGCATATCCTGCGGTAGCTAAGAATAACACTCAATTACATTAGCTAGAAGGACTATATCTCTTCCCAAGGAGTATAGTCCTTCTCTATTTTATGAGCTTTATAAACTCATCTATTCCATTTACAGCAGTCTTCTCAATAACTACTAGGTTTTCTCTTTGAGCAAGTTCATAATTGATTGACGGTTTAGGGTCTAAATAAAAAATCCTTGCTCCAGGTAGGGCATATCCCACAAGACCGGCAGCAGGGTAGACTTGCATAGATGTTCCTACCACGAGAATAATATCAGCATCTGCAACTAATGGTACTGCAGTTTCCAGTTCTGGTACTGCCTCCCCAAACCATACAATGTGAGGTCTCAACTGAAAACCATCCTTACAATTATCTCCTAGGACAAGATCTGTTTCCCATGACATTATCGTAGATGGATTACCGGTACTTCTGACCTTTGTTAGTTCTCCATGAAGATGTACGACCTTAGAACTTCCAGCTCTCTCATGTAAGTCATCTACATTCTGGGTAACGATACGGACATCTAGATTTTCTTCTAGGTCAGCAAGCTTCTGATGAGCATAGTTTGGATGTACTTCTTTTAGTTGCTGTCTACGCTGATTATAAAATTCTAAAACCAATTCTGGGTTCTTACCAAAACCTTCTGGCGTCGCAACTTCCATTACATCATGACCTTCCCATAATCCATCTTTATCTCTAAATGTTTGTATTCCACTTTCGGCACTCATTCCTGCACCTGATAAAACAACTAGCTTTTCCATCTTATGAAATTATTTAAAATCTTCTAGACTCGCACATTTTAGTACAGTTTTTGCATTTCAATTACCTGATTTACAGCTACTTATATAATAGATGTTAAGCAGCTGACAATCATCTTTTTACATGTTAGACTTTTTGATAATATCAAATTTATGATGTCCAGTACTTACATTTATAGGCTTTACTTAGGCGGATTTTTATTTTTTTTCTGTTCAATTCAGTTGACCGCACAGGATATTCATTATTCCCAATTTTATAATTCTCCGATAAATATAAATCCAGCTCTCACTGGAATTTTTAACGGAGACATTAGATTCAATGCCAGCCTTAGAGATCAGTGGAGAGGAGTGCCAGTTCCGTGGACAACAGCCTCATTCCAAGTTGATAAAAAATTCTATGGAAAGAGTGATAAAGGTTTCTTTGCAGGAGGTCTACTCTACAACTATGACAAACAAGGTCAAGCTAGTTTGATTCTTAATAATATAAATCTAACAGGTAGCTATACGCGTATCCTGCATAAAAATCATGTACTAACCGGAGGATTGATGGCGGGTTATAGCTCTAGAGGTTTTGATCCGACTAATTTACAATGGGATAGACAATGGGTAGATGGAGATTTCTTTGCGTCTATTCCTTCGGGAGAAATATTTGATGTAGAGCGAGTAAACTTTGTAGAGACTGCAGCAGGAATAAATTATAGACTACAGAAAAATTCTAGAACTAAGATAGACCTAGGAGCAGGAGCTTATCACCTAGTAAGACCAGAGGTAACCTTTAATGATAACGATACAGAAAACCTAGCTAGGAGATTTTCATTAAGTGCTGTCGGAAGTGTAAAGCTTACGCAAAAAATAGATTTCCAACTTAATGTAATGCAACAATTTCAGGAGTCTTACAGAGAAACCATTCTAGGAGTTCTAGGTAAATTCTATATAAACGAGCAAAGAGGAAAAGTAACAACCCTAGAATTAGGATTAGGATATAGAACGACTGGAGCCTTATTCCCTACACTAGCATTGCGATATAATGAGTTTTACGTAAGTGGAAGTTATGACATCGACCTGACAGCATTTGGAGACATCCATGGAAATAATGGAGGTCCAGAAATCCACTTTAGATACATTTTTACAGCAGTAAAGCCCTTGAAGTATTTCAAAATCTGTCCAATATTTTAACCCCAAATCTGAATAACAATTATGAAAACTAAACTTACACTAAGCTTTCTAACCTGCTTTCTTTTTGTACAGCTAACGACTCAGGCACAAACCCTTAAGGCCTTTATCGCAGCTGCAGAAAACTCAGTAATCTCAAAGGACTACTACAGTGCATTGATGTACTACAATAATGCCTTAGAATTTGACGAAAGCAATATAGACTTACAATATAAGGCTGGAGAAGCCTCTCGTCTTTTTAATGCTTATACCAAAGCAGAAACTAGATATGAGTACGTAGTAGATAATGATAATTCTAATACATATCCGATGGCTACATTTTGGCTAGCAGATATAAAACAGAAAAAAGGAAAATACACAGAAGCAAAATATTTATATGAACTCTTCTTATCAGAAAGCGAGCCTAATGAGTACTTCACAGAACGTACAGAAAAAGAAATAAAAGCAGTAGACTGGGCCTTAAGTGTAGCTGAGAATATCGATGAGTCTGTAGAACTTTCTCATCTCGGAGATGGGATAAATAGTCCGTACTCAGAATTCGGAGGATACTATTTAAATGACGAGTTGTACTTCTCCTCACTGAGATATGAAAAGCCTGACGATGCTTACAAGCCCAATAGACTAATCTCTAAAATATTAAAATCAGAAGACCAGACAACAGGCGACGTATTAATAGAAGAATCAGAAAATACAGGATTACATGTAGGTCATACCACCTTTAATTCGACACAAACCAAAATATATTACACGGTATGTGATTATATAAATACTGTAGAAATTAGATGCGATATTTTCTATCGTCCTATTAACAGCGATGGTTCATTTGGCGAAAGCATAAAACTACCGAGCAATATTAATTCTGAAAGCACTACCTCATCTCAGCCAAGTATCGGAACTTCTATCGATGGTGAGTCTGAACTATTATTCTTTGTATCAGATAAAGAAGGTGGAAAAGGGAAACTGGACATATGGTACTCAGAAATAGATGGAGATAATTTTTCTACGCCACAGAATCTAGAAAGTGTAAATACCTCTGAAGATGACATTACACCTTTTTACCACAATGCTTCTAATGTATTGTACTTCAGTTCTGAAGGATATAAGACCTTAGGAGGTTTTGATATATTTAAAAGTTACAGAGAAGAAACTGGATTTACCGCTGCGGAGCATTTACCTATGCCGTTAAACAGTAGTTACAATGACATCTATTACTCATTAGATCAGGATGGCGAAAAAGCTCATCTATCTTCTAATCGAGAAGGATCATATTATTTAGAGTCTTCACAAGAAGCATGTTGCTATGACATCTATAAAGCAGAGTTTGAAGAACTTCAATTAAAGCTGGATGCTCAAACCTTTGACATGCTATTTCTTACAGAATTAGAAGATGTAAAAATTACTTTAAAAGATAAAGCAACAGGAGAAATAGTAGGTGAACTAGAAGGACTTGAAGACTTTCATCACTACTTTGATTTAGAAAGAGATAGAGATTATATAATTATAGCGGAGAAGGAAGGCTACAATACACAGGAACTAGAATTTAACACTAAAGGTGTTTATAGTTCTAAGGAAATAGTAAAAAAACTTTACCTCGGTATCGATGAAGATGGTGGTGGAAATGGTAGTGGCAATGGTGACGGAAGTGGAAACGGAGACGGTACTGGAAAGACTTTACTAACTGTAGAAGTATACGATGGTTTAACGAGTAAAGAACTAAACGGTTCCACCTTACAACTTATAGATTTAGAAACTGGAGAGATTATCGCTCAAGAGCAGTTGACAGATGACATTAATACTTTTCAATTTAAATTAGATCCTTGTAAGAAATATAGACTTATAGCTTCTAAAGATGGCTTCCAAACGACCAGCTCTACCTTTACAGCTGATTGTAATGGAAATCCGATGATCAAGAAATTATATCTCGGAAACGGAGCCAAAATCTACTTGCCGCTTACACTATATTTTGACAATGATATTCCTGATATAAGAAGTGTAAAAACATTTACAGATAAGACCTATACAAATACCTACGATCCATACATCGTAAGAAAAGAAGAGTTCAAGGATAAGTATTCTAAACCACTAGATGGAGAGGAAAAAAATAAAGCAAGACAAAACGTAGATAGCTTCTTTGAGTTTGATGTAAAAGGTGGTTATGGTCAATTGAATACTTTTCTCTCTCAACTTACCTCAGAACTAGAGGGTGGAAGAGAAATCGAAATAAGTATAAAAGGATATGCAAGTCCTAGAGCTTCATCTAAATACAATTTGGCCCTGAGTAAGCGACGTATCCATAGTTTAAAGAACGAACTCGTAAAGTACCAGAATGGAATACTTGCCGATTATATCGTATCTGATCAATTAAAAGTAATAGACGTGCCTTTTGGCGAAAATGTAGCACCGTCAGGTATTAGTGACCGTATTCCAGATAGACGTAATTCTATATACAGTGTAGAAGCATCCAAGGAGAGAAGAATAGAGATTACCTCATTAAACTATCTAAACTAATCCATCAATCTGAGTCTAATGAAATCAACAATAAACACAATATTAAGATTCCTAAGTCTAGTGATACTGGTCTGTCTTGTACAGCAAAATGGTATGGCGACTCACATCGTAGGTGGTGATCTAACCTACAAATGTGTAGGAGACGAGAGGTACGAATTCACACTTACTGTAAGAAGAGATTGTGACTTCGGAGATCCTGCTGCACAATTTGATAATCCAGCATCTATCGGTTTCTATGATTCTGATGGCAACTTAGATTTAAGTGTCGGTATAGCAGGACATGTCCTTATTCCTTTTATGCAAGACGATACTCTGGATAATCAGATAATGAGCGAATGCGGATTTGTAGGTGCAGAAATCTGTGTACATGAAGCCGTATATTCTAAGATAGTAAGACTTCCTTTTAAGCCAGGTGGTTATACTGCTGCATATCAGAGATGCTGTCGTAATGGTTCTATAAATAATATCATAAATCCATTAGAAACGGGAAGTACTTACTTTGTAGAAATGACAGAAGCAGCTTTACAAGTTTGTAATTCTAGTCCTGTCTTTACTCAATGGCCCGATATATTTATATGTGCAAACGAAGAATTAGACTTTAGTCATGCCGCTGTAGATCCGGATGGCGATGTACTCGTTTATAGTTTATGCAACCCATATGATGGGGCTTCTTTTGCTCTACCTAAACCACAACCGCCTAATGGCCCTGACTATGACTTCGTTTCATTTATGGCACCATTTAATTCAATGGATCCCATGGGAGGTGTTCCATTGACAATAGATGCAGCAACTGGTCAGCTGTCGGCAATTCCTAATCTTATAGGACAGTATCTAGTAGGTATATGTGTAGAAGAGTACAGAGATGGAGTTTTGCTTTCTAGAGTAATACGAGATTTTCAATACAATGTTAGAGTATGTTCTGATCCCCTTACAGCATCTTTTGATGTAGATCAGATAATATGTGGAACTACAGAAGTGGACTTTGAGAATACTACGGTAGGAGCTGATTCTTATATTTGGAATTTTGATTTCCCGAGTACAGATC
The DNA here is from genome assembly GCA_964509175.1 of uncultured Saprospiraceae bacterium. Lineage (GTDB taxonomy): Bacteria > Bacteroidota > Bacteroidia > Chitinophagales > Saprospiraceae > JAHDHU01. The sequence continues at coordinate 4,955 of CAZDWO010000066.1, read as the reverse complement.
CAGCCTTTAGTTCTAATTTAGAAAATCCAAGCTTCACCTATCCTACGATAGGCACTTACATAGTACAGTTAGAAGCGATAAGAGATGCAGATGGATGCTCTCAAACCTTCTTAGACACTATAGAAATAACAGACTCTGTAATTGATGCAGAATTCAATGCACAATTCTTTAGCTGTGATAACGATACATATATGTTAGAGTTGGAAGACCTCACGACTGTAACGATGGGCATGTCTAATATACAATCCATAGAATGGGTAATTATACAAGGCTCTCAAACCTTTAATGAATCAGGACAAAATGTACAATTGACTCTACCATCTGGAGATGATGTAACAGTCATACTAGAGGTCATGCTGATGAATGGCTGTGTAGCTCAATTATCAGAAACATTTTCATTAGAAAATAGTGGAACACCTCCTAACATTATCGTCACTATTGATTCCTGTAATGGAGATGAGATAACTTATAATCTGTTTGCAGAGAATATAGATCCTGCTACAACTTCTGTAAGTTGGGATATTACAGAAAATGGAAACACCACCTCTTTACAAGGGAATCCTATAATGGTCACTACTAATGCAGATCAAATAGCTGGTACTATAAATATTACTAGTAATAATTGTATGCAGAGCTTTCCATTTACGGAAGCCTCATTACCTGATAATCCGATTACTCCACCTAATTTAGTAAGTACCTTAGAATCTTGTGATGGTCAGAATATGACCTACAATCTATTTATAGATAACCTAGATCCTAATGCATCAGATATAACTTGGAACATAGACATTGGAACAATTCTAACAGGCAACCCTGTGATGTATACGACTACTGCATCTAGTATTTCAGGATCTATAAGCATAAGTATTAATAATTGCTCGGAGAGTTTCTCTTTTACAGAAAATGTAGAAAACATAACTCCGTCAGCAACTATAGAACATGAAGTAACCGATTGTGACGGAATAGGACAGCTTGCTGTAAACCTAAATGCACTTATTTCCGGAACTACTCAAAATATTAGTTCGGTAGTATGGACGATTAATAACGGCACCACTACTACTTTAAACGGAAATCCACAGTCTACTATAATTAACCCAGCCCTAGGAGGAGAGATATTGCTAGAGGTCTTACTCGAGAATCAATGCGTACTTCTAGACACCTTGGACATAGAAGACATGAATCCTTTCGACATAGATGTAATTGAGCAAGTTACCTTATGTAAAGGAGATGTCTTTGAACTAAACATCGAAGAGAACCCTGGTAGCTCTATACTATGGACAGATAATATACTACTTCAAAATGGACTAGATCAGTTTATGCAAGTATTAGAAGTTCCTGCGGATTTTACTGGAGGTACTCAGATCGTACAATTTACCATAACAGATGCTAATGGCTGTACGAGTTTATTCAGCATACAAGTATTGATAGATACACATATTGCCTTAAGTGCTACACATACAGAGATCGACTGTGACACTTACTTTGCATGTTTTGAAAATACCTCAGATATAATAACTCCAGTGATGTGGACCTTCAGAGACGATGATGGAAATGTCCTAGGAACATCTACTGACATTATGCCTTGCTTTACCTTCCCTGGAATAGGAGAGTATCACATAGAAATCAGCGGAACTAGTGAAACTTGTCCAGGAATACCTTTTGTTTACTGTGTAACCTTTAATGATCCTACTATAGAAATAGAGAATCATCAGGAGGTTATCGAGACCTGTATCGGTGATGAAATCACCTTACTAGCTCAGACTTCTCTTCAAAATGATAGTATAATATGGTGTGACATTACTAATGGGACACAACTAGAAATAGGACAGGGTCCAGAATTAACAATCATTCCCGTAGATGGCCAGATCGTCGTTGCTAAGATTTCAGAAATAAGAGGCTGCGTTGAACTGAGTCAAACTGTCACTTTTGATGTTTTCAATATCGATATGGACATGGACCTCGGAGGTGAGATTACCGCCTGTCGTGAAGATCTATTTGATTTAAATCTATTTACAGGAAGTACATTTACCTTCTCTTGGGAAACAGACGATCTCATAATAGCGGGAAATGACACACCCACACCTACTATAAATATTCCAGCTAACCTACCCAATGGTAGCTACGAATTAAACTTTCAAGTCAGTGATGGAACCTGTTCTCTGAATTCAAGTATAACTGTAAACGTTACAGACAATCCACTTCTTAGTTTTGACTTTAATATCATGGATTGCGACAACTTTACCGTTTGTTTCCAAAACACCTCGAGCACTAACTTCGGTGTAGCTTGGGATTTTGGAGATCCTAATTCTACTACTGATATAAGTACAGATACAAATCCATGTTATACCTATGGTCAAGAGGGAACCTTTAATATATCATTGATGGTGCAGGGTGGTGCATGTTCAGGGTCTAGCATAGTCACACCGATATCAATAGTTAACCCTTCAGTAGAAATTCTGAATTTAGATATAAATGGAAACCTAGTTTTTTGTTCTCCAGCACCCGTTACAGTTATGGCTTCCGCCAATACAACAGGAACGATTACTTGGTTTGATATTAGCGGAACTGTACTCGGAACAGGAAATAGTATTATGATAGATCCTTCTGATGGTCTAGAGATATTTGCATCTATAACTTCAGAAGATGGATGTACCTCAGACCTCGCTGATGCAAGTGCAACTTTCAGTGATGGATCTTTAGATTTAGATTTATTCCAGCCCATCTCATTGTGTAGAGGAGATTCTTTAGACTTGGTTGTTCTAACAAATCAAAATGTAAATTTTGAGTGGACTCCTAATCCGATTATTATCGATGGCTTGGACACTGCATCACCGACAGTAATCATTCCTGCAGATGCACCACTGGGTCCAATTATATTGGAATTTACAGCAAGCAATGATTTAGGATGCTCAGACTCATTTACTTATGAGATTATAGTAATAGACAATGAACCACTTTCATTTACTGCTGAAGTAATGGATTGTGAAAACTTTACAGTTTGTTTTACAAATACCTCTCCGATGAGTGGAATCCTCATTTGGGATTTTGGAGATCCTACCACGACTACAGATATCTCTCCAGAGAATGATCCATGCTATACCTATCCTGGACCTGGCACCTATGACGTAGTTCTTAATACCATAACAGGTAACTGTACAGGCATTCCAGACACTATGGCGATTACATTAAATGCAGTGCCAGATATAGAAATACTAGATCTAACAGATACAGTAACAGTTTGTAATTCTAATGTACTTTCAGTTTCAGCTTCTTCTAGTTTGGCAGGAGCCACTATACAATGGTGTGATAATAATGGAACTGTTATAGGAACTGGACCTACCATAGATATAACACCTGAAGATGGACTAAGTATAGTAGCCAAGGTAATAGATGGAAACAATTGTTCCTTTGCCTCTGACCCCGTCTTATTCTCTATGGGTGACTTAGAACTGGATTTTATATCTCCACTAGACGTGTGTGAGGGTGATACGATTACGCTAGATATTCAACCTCAAGATGGGATCAACTTTGTTTGGAACGAAAGTCCATTCATAATTTCTGGCGGACTATCTGGAAATCCAGAAATCTATATTGATCCAGCTTTAGACTTAGACATGGCAACCCTTGGATTTATTGCTACTAATTCTCTAGGATGTGGAGGACAGTTTGTCTACGAACTCAATATTTTACAAAACCCTGATGCTAGTTTTGATATGTCTGTTATGGACTGCGAGGATTATATTGTGTGCTTCCAGAATACGTCTGACAATGCTGATGGAGGAGTTTGGGATTTTGGAGATCTCAGTTCCGATACTGATATAAGTTCAGAAATTGCTCCATGTTATACCTATCCAGGACCTGGAGAGTATGTGGTGAGATTAGAATTAAATAATCTACAGTGCCCTGCTACTCCTGCAACAGATACACTCGTTTTAAACGAGTTACCTTTTGTAGAAATGGATACTACTATCATGGATCAGATAGCTTGTCTAGGAGATACTATAAACCTATTAGCCAGCTCTTCTATTAACCAGACTATCAACTGGTGCCTTACAGATGGAACTCCGATAGGAACTGGAAATGACATTGATGTTATTGTCGATATGGACCTGGACATTATTGCAAAAATTACAGATACCAACGGTTGTGCAGATACGACAGATGTATTAAGCATAGATTTATATGAATTTGATCTTACAGTTTCTGATGTTGCTGTTTTCTGCAATACTGACACTATGCAACTTGAGGTCATTAATAATAATCCCATGGCAAACCTAACTTACGAATGGTTGCCTGCGGATTGTATTATTAGCGGAGGAGATACACCGACTCCAGTAATATCAGCTGCTCAATCTAAGGATGTCACTGCACTGATAACAGACATAGATACAGGTTGTACGACTGAGATTATTGTTCCTCTTACGCAAGTAACATTAGATGTTAGCATAACTGAAGAACAAGAAATAATACAAGGAGAGTCTACAACGATAGAAGTTATAGGAACTAATCCCAGTGATATGATAGAATGGTCTACCGGAGAAACGGAAACTGAGATCACCGTGATGCCTTCTGAGACTACTGTTTATTCTGTTACGGTAACTAATGCAAATGGATGTTCCGTTACCCTAACTACTACCGTTATCGTAGTAATTCCGAGGTGTGACGATTCTGCCGTATTTATACCGAGTGCATTTTCTCCAAATGGAGATGGTGTAAATGATATGCTTTTTGTGAGAAGTCTCTTTGTAGAAAGCATGGAATTAATAATATACAACCGGTGGGGTGAGGAGATATTTGAAACTACTAATCAGATAGTAGGATGGGATGGTACCCATAATGGAGAGCAACTAGCACCCGATTCTTATGCGTATTGTATAAGAGCTACCTGTATAAACGGAGAAGAAAATATAAGAACTGGAAATGTAACTATCGTAAGATAGTTACATTACTTCTTT
>CAZDWO010000065.1:16589-24705 GCA_964509175.1 uncultured Saprospiraceae bacterium | reverse complement strand
GCAGGTGCTAGCTATTCCAGGTCGCTTTACCTTAGTAAGAACGACAAGGTTGGAGCCAGATATTCGAGAAAATCTTTTTGCCTCTTCTATTACTTGAGAATATTCACAATTCCCAGAAAAGCTAGTATCTCCTATTTTTAAATCTCCGACATACTCAGAACCAGATGGAAGCTCCTCTTCAGAATCCATAATAAATACCTCTACACTCTTATCTAGGGTTGGAAATTTTTCAGCTGAAAGTGCTCCTTTTACTCGTGGCGAACAAGACTGCATAGACAAGCCGACAATTAAAAACAACATAATTTTTTTGAAACTCATAATTTACTTTAGGTGATTTAATTAAATAATGCGAAAACTAATTTTTCAATTTCCGCAATTATTTCTCTAGAACGCATCCAAATATACGTACGCACTTTTCTAGATGTTAAAGTAATGTCAAGATGAGTTTTCTACCCTAGCTCCAGGACCATCGGACTATGGTCTGCATATTTCTGCTCTCGATAAGCATGTAGATAGTAGCAATCCTTTACTACCGCACCGAGTACATCTTGTACATAGCTATGGTCGTAGCGATAACCGTTGCCCTGATGACTGTACCAGGAGTATTCCTTTGTATCTCCGTTTTTTACTCTGAAGGCATCCTTTATTCCAGAATCCATGAGAGATGACAACTCATCCTGATACCAGAAGGAATTTCCTTTCTGATCTACACCATTTATACCGATGTTTAAATCTCCGACGATGATGGAGGGTTTCTCAGAATTAGCGATTTCATTTTCTAGGAACGGGACTAGTACGTGACGTTTTTTATGCGGCAGATAACATCCATAAATCTCGAACGACTCAAACTCTCCACGGACTATACTATGCGGATAGCTAGGATCACAATTTGGAAACCAGGATCCTGCAAACTCTATTTTGCTAGCGAGCAAAACGGCATTTTTCTGCGGACTGGCCTCTGGAGTAATCTGATGCGTATAACCCATTTTAATCAACGCCTTGGAAATAGTATCTCCATTTTTATTTTTTCTGAATTCTGAAAAAACGAGAATGTGAGGCTGTTCTTTCTGTATGGCACGTAAAATCTTAAGATGACGTGAGCCTCCTCCTTGTTGGATATTCCATGATAAAATACGTAGCATCTTATAAATTTAGTAAAGACTTTTCGCCTTCCTTTGGCTCTGAGCCAAAAAAGATAAATGACTCTTTATAGAGTGAGCCATAGCTAATTGTGTACCTTACGTGATTTCAGAAATTAAATAATGCAATGAGAGGAAAGAGTGTGCGTTTTAATACGCATAGCAACGCTGCCTTTTTTAAAGAGGTAGTAAAGCGAGTAAACCACCATTTTAAATCTCAGAACAAATCCAAAAACGCAAATGCCAATATGGTTTTTAAAACCATATTTATGCTATTGCTATATTTTATTCCGCTTGCTTTTATATTAACTAATGTAGTAACTACCGTGTGGACTTCCATGCTGATGTGGATTCTGATGGGCTTAGGAATGTCAGGAATAGGGCTAAGCGTAATGCATGATGCAAACCATGGCTCCTACTCTAAGCACAAAGGCGTAAATCACTTTATCGGACTCATTATAAATTTTGTAGGTGGATATCAGGTCAACTGGAAAATCCAACATAATGTTCTCCATCACTCCTACACAAACATACTGGGACTGGATGATGACATAAGTAAAAATGGAACGCTTCGACTGTCTCCCGATCAGAAAAAAAGTCCTACTTATAAATACCAGGTATACTATGCTCCCTTTCTCTATTGTATCCTATCTCTATACTGGTTTCTAGGAAAAGATATCGAGCAGACCTTTAAGTATGGAAAAGAAAATCTACTCGAGCAACAAGGCATCTCTGCAGGAAGAGCAGCAGTAGAAATATTTTTTGCCAAGCTAGGCTACCTCGGACTTTTTGTAATTTCTCCTATTTATTTTTCTCCGCTTGCATGGTGGCAAACTCTTCTAGGGTTTTTACTCATGCATGCCATCTGCGGGCTACTACTAGCTCTCGTTTTTCAGTGTGCTCATGTACTCGAGGAAACAGATTTCTTTGTCCCTCCTACTGAAGGCTCACTAGAAAACTGTTGGGCCATCCATCAGATGAAAACCACAGCAAATTTTGCAAATGATAATCGGATGTTATCATGGTTTGTAGGAGGTCTAAATTTCCAAATAGAGCATCATCTATTTCCCAATATCTGCCACGTACATTATAAGGATATATCTAAGATTGTAAAAAGCACTGCAGCAGAATATGATGTTCCTTATAATCAGCATTCTACTTTTGCTGGAGCAATAAGAAGCCACTTTAGAGTTTTAAATAAGCTGGGACTGGGTACGATTTAAAAAGACATCTTTTTGGTTAGAGCAAAAATTATCTAAGCGAGCTTTTCCTTTAGGTACTGACCAGTAAATGATTTCTTCTCTTTTACGATTCCTTCTGGAGGACCCTGATACAATAGATAGCCTCCATTTTTTCCACCTTCTGGGCCTAGGTCGATAATCCAGTCTGCCAGCTTCATCACTTCAAGATTATGCTCTACTACTAGAACCGTATGACCGATTTCTATGAGTGCATTAAAGGCATCCATGAGCTTAAGGATATCATGGAAGTGGAGTCCAGTCGTAGGCTCGTCGAAAATAAAAAAGATCTTTTCTGAGACAGAACTCTTACCTAGATAAGAGGCTAGCTTTACCCGTTGTGCTTCTCCTCCCGAGAGTGTACTAGACGACTGACCGAGTTTTACATAGCCCAGTCCCACATCATGCAGGGGTTTTATTTTATTTATAATTTCCTTTACTGGAGCAAAAAAGGTGATGGCTTCTTCGATAGAGAGTTGTAGAATCTCGCTTATGTTTTTCCCTGCATAGGTCACCTCTCTGACCTCATCTTTAAAACGAGTTCCGTTGCAATCCTCACAGGTCAGTTTTACATCTGCTAGGAACTGCATCTCTACCGTAATCTCTCCTTCTCCAGAGCAGGCCTCACATCTTCCTCCTTCTACATTAAAAGAAAAGTGCTTGGGCTTATATCCTTTTATCTTAGACAGTTGCTGATCTGCAAATAATTTTCTGATCGGATCATAGGCTTTGACGTAAGTCACTGGGTTAGACCTAGAAGACTTACCGATGGGTTTCTGGTTTATGAGTTCTACTTTCTGAATGGCATCTAAATCTCCTGACAGACTGGTATAAGATCCTGGTGCTGTTGCAAATACATCACCCAGTTCTTTATTAAGAGCGAGATGTAGAATGTTTTTTACCATACTAGATTTTCCACTTCCAGATACTCCAGTTACGACAGTCAGAGCATTAAGCGGAATGGTTACATCTATGTTTTTTAGATTATTCTGAGAGGCTCCTTTGAGCTCGATTTTATTTCTAATCTTACGTCTAGCCTCTGGAAGTGCTATGGACTTTCGTCCAAATAAATAATCGGAAGTCAGACTAGATTTGTCCTTCTTAAAGTTTTTAAAGGCTCCGCTGTAGACAACTTCTCCACCCATGATTCCTGCATGAGGGCCGATGTCTATTATATAATCCGCATTACGTATAACATCTTCTTCATGTTCTACGACTATGATGGTGTTTCCTAGATTCTTTAGATTTTGGATAACCTTTACGAGCTTCTCAGTATCCTTAGGATGTAGACCGATGCTCGGCTCATCTAATATGTATAGAGAGCTGGTCAGATTAGAACCGAGTGTCCGAGTAAGATTTATACGCTGGGTTTCTCCACCACTTAGTGTTCCAGATAGTCTGTCGAGATGTAGATAGCCTAGCCCGACATCCATTATGGTCTGCAATCTATTATTTACTTCTAGCAATATCCGTTTAGCGACCTCCTTATCGTAGGCAGAGAGTTTTAGCTTTTTAAAGAAGACTTGCAGCTCAGAGATCGGCATCTTTATAAGCTTGGCGATTCCAGTTTTAGAGACTTGGATATATGTGGCTTCCTTACGTAATCGACCACCTTTGCATTCTGGACAGGTGGTACGACCTCTGTATCGAGCCATCATAACTCGATTCTGTATCTTATAAGTTTTAGCCGCTAGCTTATCGAAATATTCGTTTATTCCATAGAAATGCTCGTTGCCCTCATAAAGTAATTCTATCTGCTCCTCTGATAAATCTTTTACGGCAGTATGAACTGGAAAATCAAAATGATGAGCAGCTCCGAGTAGTCTTTTAAGCCAAGACTTACTCTTCTCTCCTCTCCAGCAGGCGATGGCCTCATCATAAACAGACTTACTATCATCAGGGATTACCTTACGAGGATCTATGCCTAGAACTCTTCCGTAACCCTCACACTTAGGACAGGCTCCGAATGGATTGTTATAGTTAAAGAGCTGATGAGAGGGTTCTAAAAATAGCATCCCATCTAACTCAAATCGATTATTAAAAGAAACTGTTTTTCCACCGATAATCTCCAGTCTGCATTCTCCTTCGCTTTCGCTAAAAGCGGTCAAAACAGAATCTGCAATACGTTTATAGTTTTCCTCCTCATCTCTGATTACAAATCGGTCGATAAGTACAAACATCTTATTCTCATACTCTGAGACATCAGCAGTTTTCTTTATGGCTTTGGATTCTAGTAGCTCCTCTATGTATTGTATCTCTTTCTTATAGCTTACCCGTGTATAGCCTTTCTGCAAAAGAAACTCTAACTCCTTCTTTATGGTACGCTTGTACTTATTCTGTAGAGGGATAAAAAGCTGAACCTTGGAATCCGTTTTTTGCTTTTTGAGAAAATCGATGACATCACTGACAGAATGCTTCTTTACCTGCTTGCCAGATATCGGAGAAATGGTCTTCCCTACTCTAGCATAAAGCAGCCTGAGATAATCATAAATCTCTGTGAGACTACCGACGGTAGAACGAGCATTACTAGAACTTACCTTCTGTTCGATAGCTATGGCAGGGCAGATTCCCTTTATAAAGTCTACCTCGGGTTTTTTCATCCGATTTAGAAACTGCCTAGCGTAGGAAGAGAGACTTTCTACATATCGCCGCTGACCCTCAGCATATAGCGTATCCATAATGAGAGAGGACTTACCTGATCCAGAAAGACCAGTAACGACTATCAGCTCATTTTTAGGGATGAGTAGTTCTATGTCCTTTAGATTATTAGATCGAGCACCCTTTATATGGATGTGTTTATTATAATCTATGGCGGTTTTTTTACTGGATTTCACTAAGTGAGCGGACTTATAAGGTTCTGTCTAAATAAGTCGCTAATGTATGATGAAAGGCATTGTTTTTAAAACAATGTTTTTATTTAATGCTGAATAAGCTATATTTGCATCATCCAAACGATAAATCTTTATACGTTTGAGAATTTCCCCTTTCAATTTTTACTTTATTTAAAGAAATAACCCACTTTATATTTTATCATTTATCCTATCGTGACTTTTCAATAAGTTTTAAATTATGTATGATATTCTACAGTTGAACGATATGCTCGTTCCTGAACTCAAAGAGTTGGCAGAAAAAATAGAGCTTAAAGCCTATAAAAAACTAAGCAAACAAGAATTAATTTATAAAATACTAGACCATCAGGCTCTAGTAAATAAAGGTGCAGATACCGAGGTTCCTGACGAGCATGGTAGACGTAAGTCTAAACCGCATGTAAAGAAAGAAGCTCCTAAAAAAGAGCGTAAACCTAGACCTGCTGCTAAGCCTAGAGCTGAAAAAGCTCCAGATGCAGATAAAAAGGTAGTGGCTAAGTCCAATGGACAAGATAAGCCAGTAAAACCTGCTGTAAAAAAGGCTGTTATTAAACCACCTGCAGTTAAGAAAGCTGCTCCGGCTGAGGCCAAAAAAGGAGAGAGAAAAGAAAGACCTACTAAAGAAAGAGATCCTGAAAAGGATGCAGCTAGAAAGGCAAGAGAAGAAGCTAGAGAGGCAAGAAAGAAAATATTTGATGTAGATATCGATGGTATTATAGAGGGAGAAGGAATCCTAGAAATGATGCCTGATGGTTATGGATTTTTGAGATCTTCAGATTATAACTATCTGACTTCTCCAGATGATATATATGTATCTCCGTCTCAGATAAAACTTTTTGGGCTAAAGACTGGTGATACTGTGAAAGGTGCCATCAGACCTCCTAAAGAGGGAGAAAAGTACTTTGCACTCCTTAAGGTATCTCTGATAAACGGAATGGATACTGCTAGAACTAAGGAAAGAGTGCCTTTTGAGTATCTTACTCCACTCTTCCCTGAAGAAAAATTCAATCTGTCTGTAAAAGCAGATGGTAGAGATTACGGAAATCGTATGATCGATCTCTTTACTCCTATCGGTAAAGGACAGAGAGGACTTATCGTGGCTCAGCCAAAAACAGGTAAGACTTTCTTACTCAAGGATATAGCTAATGCTATAGCCGAAAATCATCCTGAGTGCTATATGATAGTGCTTCTAATCGATGAGAGACCTGAAGAGGTAACGGATATGAAGAGAAGTGTAAAGGCAGAGGTTGTGGCTTCTACCTTTGATGAGCCAGCAGAAAACCACGTAAGAGTGGCCAATATCGTACTGGAAAAGGCAAAACGACTGGTAGAGTCAGGTCATGATGTAGTAATCCTACTCGATTCTATAACTAGATTGGCTAGAGCATATAATACTGTTTCTCCTACTTCAGGTAGAGTACTATCGGGTGGAGTCGAGGCAAATGCACTGCATAAGCCTAAGAAATTCTTTGGTGCAGCTAGAAATATAGAAGATGGTGGATCATTTACTATTTTGGCAACAGCCCTGACAGAAACTGGTTCTAAGATGGACGAGGTAATCTTTGAAGAATTTAAGGGTACTGGTAATATGGAGCTACAGCTAGATAGAACTCTGGCCAACAAGCGTATGTATCCTTCTATAGATCTTACTAAGTCTAGTACGAGAAGAGAAGAATTACTACTCGATGATGCGATATTATCTAGAATGTTTATCCTCAGAAAGCATCTAGCAGATATGAAACCGGACGAAGCGATGCAGTTTCTACGTAGCCAAATGAATGGTACTAAATCGAATGAAGAATTCTTAGTTTCTATGAATAGCTAAATTTTAAAAATAATTAGGAAATTACTTAGGAATTAGAGTATTTTTGCAGCCCCGTAAACTTTAATAAGAAGATGAAACGTACATATCAACCTTCCAGAAGAAAAAGAAAGAACAAACATGGATTCCGTGCTCGTATGAAATCTAAGGATGGAAGGAAATTACTTGCTCGTAGAAGAAAGAAAGGTAGAAAATGGCTTACAGTATCTGATACTATGAGAGTTAAATAAGTCTATACTTTCTATAAATAATAGAAAAAGCCGATCTAGGAATTCCTGGATCGGCTTTTTTATTTGTCGTATTTAGAAAGAAAAAGAGGGTTATGGTGTTTAAATTGAAGAAAAAGGGGGTTAAGATTAAAAAACCTAAATCCCCCTAGTTAACACCCTTAATGTTACTCTTATGACGGTAAATCTCAGAATAAGCACAAAAATTTAGCAGTATTATCTACTACAAGTACAATTTTAACAGGTGAGATTTTTTAAATTGTGAAAAACTAAAAGAAGTGTCAAAACCTACCACAGTTACTGAGTACATAGAAAACATTCCAGAGAATCGTCTAGCAGCCTTTAAAAAGCTAAGGAAAACCATAAAAGCAAATATCCCTAAAGGATTTAAAGAAGGAATGAGTTACGGCATGCCTGGATATGTAGTACCCTTATCCACCTATCCAGATGGCTATCATTGCAAAAAAGATACTCCTCTACCCTTCGCTAGCTTGGCCAATCAGAAAAATTTTATTGCAGTCTATCACATGGGCATGTATGTGCAGACGGAGATAAAAGACTGGTTTGAAAAAGAATATGCAGAGCGATGCAAGTACAAGCTAGATATGGGCAAGTCTTGTATTAGGCTTAAAAAAATGGAAGACATTCCTTACGACCTCATCGGTGAGTTGTTTCAGAAAATGTCGATGCGGGAGTGGATAGATATTTATGAGGATAGGTTGTTGAAGAAGTAGGGAGACCCAAGTGCAAGTACAAACTCAAGTGCAAACTCAAACTCAAATGCAAGTGCAAACTCAAACTCAAACTCAAACTCAAACTCAAA
>CAZDWO010000065.1:0-16489 GCA_964509175.1 uncultured Saprospiraceae bacterium | reverse complement strand
CAAACTCAAACTCAAACTCAAACTCAAACTCAAATGCAAGTGCAAGTGCAAGTTTCAAAGACATGGAACATATTCCATTTTTAAATTTGATACTTGAGCTCAGTATGTACAGACAATATATTATCTATAATTCCATATATTTGCCTAATTAGACAATATATTATCTATAATGGGCAAGTACAGCATCGTAAAATTACCTTCTGATATCCTTAAATCTACTGCTCAAAATATCTCAATATTAAGAAAAGAGCGGAACTGGACGCAGGAAGAACTGGCAGATAGATCTGGCGTTTCTTATGGTAGTATTAAGCGGTTTGAAAGATTGGGACAAATATCTTTTGAGTCACTGCTCAAAATCGCGGAAGCATTAGACCGTTTAGAAGAGTTTGAAACTCTGTTTATTTCTAGAAGTAATAAGCGATTAGAAAAGTTATTTAATTCTTGATAAATGGGATTTATGCTAAATACTAAGCCACTAAAACCCAAAGTTCTTCAATCATGAAAAGTATTTGGCTCATTGCAATCTTACTCTTTCTAGGCAATCTTTTTCTTTTCTATAAGTTGACCATTGCCTATTACAAGAGAGAATCTGGAGAGAATATGTACAAGCTCTGGGGTTCTAAACTCTACTTCTGGCAAGGAGCCATTTACGTAAGTACTGGTCTTACGCTTTTGATGTTGTATATCTTATATCCATTAAATGTTTTGGCGTTTTAAATGTTTAAAATAAACCCGAACTTTATCTCCCACTCAGAAACCTCTATCCATGCAGACAAACATTAATTCACTTTTTACTCTCTTACTTATCTGTACCGTGACAATGCTTCATGGTCAGATAACGGTAGAAGAAGTAGGCACTATTCCAGAAGCCGTAAGTAATAATGCAGTCTGTGAAGGTTTTATAGACGGTAAGCCGTATGTCTTTTCATTCGGAGGAATAGATAATTCTAAAATTTATTCTGGAATCCACTTGAGATCTTATCGATATGATATCGAGAATAATACGAGCATAGAGATTCCTAGCCTGCCTGATACCTTAGGCAAAATAGCTTCGTCAGCATCCAGAGTTGGAGACTTTATATATATCATAGGAGGATACCATGTACGAGAAAACGAAACAGAGCTCTCTTCTAATAAGGTACATCGTTACGACATAATAAATAATCAGTTTATCGCTGACGGTCAAGACATACCTGTACCGATAGATGACCAGGTACAACTGGTTTATAAGGACAGCCTAATATATGTAGTGACTGGATGGAGCAACAATCGCAATGTTCCCGATGTCCAGATTTACAATCCTGCTTTAGATGCATGGACCGCTGGAACTGACCTCGTTAATAATCAGGCATACTTTGCATTCGGTTCCTCAGGAAGTATTGTGGAGGATAGTATTTATTTCTTTGGCGGAGCAAATGGTTCTGACTTTGACCCTCAGTTCAGAATGAGAAAAGGAATTATAGATCCTGATAATCCTACCCAAATAGAATGGTCTATCTCTTCCCCAGACTGGATGAAAACTGGTTATCGTATGGCGAGCACTTCGATAGACAATACCATTTACTGGATCGGAGGAAGTAGCAATACATATAACTTCGATGGCATCGCTTACGATGGCTCCGGAGGAGTCTCTCCTACTAACGAAATCATTTATAATACCACAGATAAATTTACTCAGCCCTTTGAAGAAGTGAGCCTTCCTGAGATTCCTATGGACCTCCGCGGAATCGCAAACGTGAGTCCTACAAAAAAGTACATCCTGGGAGGAATGCTTGCAGACCAAGAAGTAACCAATAAGGTTTATGAAATTACCATATCCCCAGTTTCAAATACTGAGGACAATGAGGGCTTAGAATCTTTAGTTTCTGTTTATCCTAATCCGACGAGCAACATTTTAAACATTAAATCTGAATGGAATGGCGAGGCTACAATAAGTATTTATGATTCCGTTGGAAAAAAGGTAATGCAGAAAGTTAAAGACCTTAATAGCATTACGCCAGTTAAGATAGACTCTTTAATGGCTGGTACATATACGCTATCAATCGAACATAGCAATGGACGACAAGTTCTTCCATTTGCCGTATATTAAGCTTACTTTCAAAAAACTATTATGAACAATACCAACTTCTTTTTTTTCTTACTCCTCTTGTGCTTCTCATGCAGTAGTGACATAGATGGAAATACACTAGACACATGGATAAGAGACAACAATCATGAGAAAGCCTTTGCCAATATTTATAAAAGGCAAAACATGAACAAAGAGAAATTCCGTAAGGTATTTACTATGTACTCTGATTCTATAAATTCAAAAAATCTTATTACCAGACCATACACTGACAACAGTTTAAGAGGTATCGTTACAAAAAGGAAAAGAAAGGGTTACGAATATTATGACACCGACAACAATCTACACTACTCTATTACTTACAAATTGTTGGCTGTAGACAAAGACAGTACGTTGAATTTTAACTTCATTGATTTTAGAGCTACGGATAGAAATCTACCCTGTGTAAAGATCCCCACATTTGCACCAGTGAGATGCATTTATAAAACTGATGAACAAACCAACCCGATGTACTTACCGCAGGCATATTATGATAGCCTAGAAATGATCGGACCTCTAGAGCTAGAAGGAAAGGAGTATTTCCATTATGATCTTTTAAAAAGACAGAAAAGAAATATTCCCATGGAAGAAAGAAAAAACTCTATCGTTATTAATATCGGAAACAACTATGTCAAAAAACATATTGACATAATAATGAAAGACCTCGACGACCTCATAGGTCTTGACAGCTTTGATCTTGCATATATAGAAGACATTTCTACTCCTAAGCTACGTATCGGTTTTGATGCAGGCTTTGAGCCAAAATCAATTATGCAACTGCTGACCTACTTCAATGAAAGCACTCAAGAAAAAATAATGATTACACCTCTTTACGATAAGAAGTTTGTACCTATGAAAGGAGATGTAATCATAGGCCATGCATACGATGAAAAGAAAAAAATAAGTTTTCCTAGCTTCCGTAGAAATTATCGCTCTACTAAAAAAGATGAAAGAGTCGAATAATTATATGCCACCTTAATATTACCTTTTACCGAAATGACCACAAGTAGATTAATAGCCAAGTTTAATAAAAAAACTGAAGCCTGGCTAACGGAACTAAAAAACACAGATGCTGATTTACTACTGGTAAAACCATCGGAGAAAATATGGTCACTAGCAGAAGTCTATGATCACGTAATGCGAGTAACTAGGAGCTATCAAATCCCCAATCTCAAAAAAAGTCTAACGGGAGAAGCCAATCGAAAAAAAAGAAAAAACATCTACGGCTTAGCTGTTTTTAATCTGAGGTATAGAAAAAACGTAAAAATGCAATTGGAAAAATGGCCTACTAAGACTGTAAATGACTTTACTCCTGTAAGAAGACCAAAGACAGAACTAGTTGAAGATTTTACAAATTTTAGAACTGAAGTAAATGAGTTAGAAGCTCTTCTAAATAAGAGTTCTAATAAGGACAAACAGTATCATCCTTTCTTTGGAGATATAAGTACAAAAGAATGGTTTGCCCTTATAGAACTGCACATATGGCAACATGACAAACAGAAGGAAAAGATAAAAGCTCTTCTAAAAAATAGACAAGTATGAGTAAGCTAGAAATAGATACTAACCCCAAAGTCGATGAAGTCTTTACCAATTACCCAAAAGCCGTTCAGGCTAAAATGGATAAGCTCAGAGCACTAGTCCTAGAAACTGCAGCGGAAATTCCAGAAATCATTAAACTCGAAGAAACTTTAAAATGGGGAGAACCCAGCTATCTCAATAAAAAAGGAAGCACGCTAAGAATGGACTGGAAGTCAAAAACTCCAAACCAATATGCCATGTATTTTAAATGTACCAGCAGACTAGTAGAAACCTTTAAGCAGGTATATGGAGATCTATTCCAATACGAAAAAAACAGAGCCATCGTTTTTAAACTAGATGATAAGGTTCCCGAGAAAGAATTGAAACAATGTATTAAGGCCACCTTACTCTATCATCAGGTTAAGAAAGATCCAACTTTGGGGATTTGAAAAATTGAAAAAAGGCAACAAACATGAAAACCTACATAGACGGATTCACTCTTCCCATTCCTCGTAAACATCTAGAGGAATATAAACAGGTCGCTCAAAAAATAGCAGAAATATGGAAAGAACATGGAGCACTCTCCTATCAAGAATTTGTAGGTGATGATCTATCACTAGAAGGAGTCGCTTCATTTCCTGATTTTTTAAATACTCAGGATGATGAAGTAATAATTTTTGGATGGGTAGTTTTTGAATCCAAAGAAGCTCGTAACCTAGCTCATAAAAATGTAGCGGCAGATTCTAGAATGGTTGATTTAGTTTCTCCGTTGACTGATCCAACTAGAATGATTTTTAATCCTCAAAGAATGGTCTATGGAGGATTTGAGGCATTAATGGGCTAATAGTTAAAGGATATATTCCTTAGTTCATTCGCTCGCGACCCTCCATATTTCTATGAATAACTTCTTCTTCTCTATTAGATTGTGGTTCATGATTTTGTAGAGCCTGCTCTTTTGCAGCATTTTTATTCTGATACTTCTTGAACATTCTAAACAACATCGGTCCGAACATCATCAACATTCTTATTAAGCCTTTCATACCTAAGATTTATTTGTTTCTATTAAGACTCACCGTTTCTCGATAAGTCTCCTTAAATATGACACGTATTAATAATATCTACCCTATATAAGCCAAATCTTAGTACTCTTGCTATTCTAGATCTTTACAAATTTTCTTGTAAGTTGATCTCCGTTTACTGTACATCTAAAATGATAGAAACCAGAAGGTAAGCCTTCTACATCCATAGATAGATTATAAACCTCTGTGTTTTCGATTTCTAGATTTATGGGATTAGAAACTTTCTGTCCCTTAGCGTCTACTACATTTAGAGTAATTTGATCACCGATTTCTCCTTCTAGGGAGATATACAACATATCCCTTACTGGATTAGGATATATCTCTAGTTGAGAATTTGGCTTTTGTTTTACACTTAATAACTCTTCGTCTATAATTTGATTTTCGAGTCCATCGACCATCTGAATATAATACTGATACTGGCCACTGTGTGTTGTACGGTCATTTATCTCGTAGTTGCTACTTCCTTCATTAAGCGATTCTACGCTCTCTATTAAATTAAACTCTATATCTCGAGGACCTTTTTTCAATATATTGAAATGATCAGTCTCTTTTTCGTTTTGAGAATTCCACTCAAGTTTTATGGCTTTATTATCGAGCTGTATGCTAGAATTTATCGTTCCGTTAGATATATTTTGTGTAGGGTCAAAAAATCCGACATCTAAATTTTCTATATGATCTAAAGCATTTAGAATAAAAGAATCACTTGTTCCTATCCCAAAAGCATGCGTAATATCACTATCTATATTATCGTCTGATCCCTTATCTCCCAATACAAAATTCAATCCTACTATTTCTTCTACCTCGATATAATACTCTCCTGGGGCTACACAGAATTCATACCAGCCATCATCACTATTAGTTCCAGGTCTATCAGCACTAGTAGTCTGTGAAACAAAGGTCCATTGATTGTTCTGGAACCTATATAGTTTTATCAGTACACCATTGATTCCGTTTTCATTATTATCCTTCAGGTCATTTTGATTTAAATCAAACCATACAAAATCTCCAATACGCGTACATCCATGAACCCCTGCATCGAACTGTAGATGACTCGCAGCATTGCCGATGGTAAAACATTCTATTTTTGCCGTGAGCGGATCTACATCGCTATCTATCTCATCATCACCTCCCTGATTCTGCAAGGATATACTCAACCCATCTGGTATCTCAAAATGCAACTCATATTCTCCAAAGAGTAAATCATCAAACAAGTAAAAACCTAAAGCATCTGTAGTATCTAAAAAAGTATTACCCGTATTACAATCCGTTAGTCTTACTACTATATCCTCTAGTCCTTGCTCGCCAGGGTCTTGTATGCCATCTGCATTTTCATCAAACCATACAAAGTTTCCTAGTGAGGTTCTCACATAATATCCAGCATCAGTGAGACTATCTATCTCACCCTCAGAAATATTTATACACTCCGTAAAGCCATCTATGTTTATATCAGAATCTAAGGCCTGATCTATAGTATCTGCTGATATTACATATCCGAGACTATCTACTGATTCAAAATGCACCATATAATCCATCGGCTCTAAATCACAAAAACTATAGAAGCCATCAGCATCAGAAACCATACTATCGATCAACATCGTATCACAATCAAACAACTTTATTTGAACACCAGCCAGTGGCGATTCTCCAGGATCTTGGGCACCATTAAAATTATCATCTATCCATACAAAGTTTCCTAACTTTCCGAGTTTATAAAATCCAGCATCCGTGAGACTATCTATCTCACCACTTTCTAAATCTACACAGCCAGAAGTATAGTCGGCCTCATCTATATCACTATCCATAGATGCAGAGCCTACACCCTGAGCGGTAAGACTATAACCCTCTAGGCTATCCACCTCGACATAGTAGGAACCTGGAATCAAATCACAAAAAGCGTATTTGCCATCATCATCAGTTACTGCCATTGCAACCTGCATATCTGTATTACAATCAAAAAGTGTAAGTTGAACATTTGCGATTCCTAACTCATCAGCATCCTGTATACCGTTTATATTTTTATCATGCCATACAAAGTCTCCCATTTTTGCAAACTGATAAAAGCCTGCATCTATGCTTGGATCTTTTTGGCCCTGAGCTAGACTGATTAGATCTGACATACCTGTCATAGGATCCATATTACTGTCTAACGTATCTACTGCACCTGCCATAGGAATCGTAGGATTAAAATCAGTAGGTATGCCGAACTGGACAAAATAATTTCCTGGATCTAGATTACTAAATAGATAAAAGCCCGAACCATTAGTAGCACTCGTATCTAGATGAACCTGGTTCTCATCTTTAAGTATCACCTCTACTCCTCCTATTCCAGGCTCACCTGCATCCTGTATCCCATTATAATTTACATCATGCCATACATAGTTTCCTAGTTCCGCACAGTCGATAGAGGCGATAAAAACCAGCTCCGTAAACGTACATTGATTTGCATCTGTAATTATGAGATCTAAGTAGCCTGGAGGCAGATTGCTTAGAGAAGCTCCTGTAGATCCATTGCTCCAGCTATACTGAAAAGGACCTGTACCTCCAGTTATTACTACACTTGCAGTACCTGTAGGTATCTGACAACTAGATGGAGTTACGTTTATTTCTATGTCATCAGGAGCAGGACTTACGACTATATCTACACTCTCGATATGACTACAGGAATTTGCGTCAGTAAGAGTCACCTGATAAGTAGTGTCCACATGAGGAGCCACCATTATCGACTCTGTGTTCGCTTGATTATTCCACTCATAGGTAAATGGTGTAGCACCAGTTGCATTAGATACACCTATCTCTATAGAGTCTCCCTCGCATATATTTGTAGCCAGAGTAGTAAGTGTAAAACTAGGAGGTGTTGCCACCATTACGGTAGTCTGTGCTGTAGAACTACAGCCTTGCTGGTCGTGCACGGTAACCGTATATGTAGTTTGTTGAGATGGATTTACAGTATGGCTTTTACCAAAACCTAAACCCTGACCCCACTCATATATCACATTATCAGTACATTCTGCAAATGCCTCTATGAGCACTTCCTCACCATCACAAATTGTCATGTCAGGTGATGCAGTGGGGAGACAAGAATCTTCTGAACAGAATGAGGTAAATTTCAATTCTAAGTCTATCGCAGTATTAAGCGTTACGATCTCTAGACACACCTCCTCTACTTGCTCTAAGTCGACACTAGCTATATTGTTAAAATCTTCTAAGTACAATTCTTCCTTAAATGTATTCTGGAATCCTTGAGATTCTATTAAGGTAGCGAGTGAGGCATTGTTTCCGTTTATATCTCTCAGTAAGAACGTAGAATTTACAACACCATGGTCGATAGTTATATCCAGCAATTTTATAAAATCAAAATCAATAATGTTGAGAATAGAGCCATCGTTAGCACCATTATGACAGACTAGAGTTTTAGTGCGACACTCGTTTCCATTACTAATCGATAGAGACTGTTTAGCATAATCTATATCTACAGAAGAGGTACTGGTTCCTTCTAATAATTCAAAGGTAATTTCTCGGCTTCCGCCAAAAGCAGAAGGAGCATTTTCCTGTACGATAACAGGTCCAGGATTAGTGCCAGAAATATTTAGATTGAAAACTGGAGATTCTCCTTCAGTAAGAGGATCCAGAATAATACATACTTCTTCTCCTATCCCTATTCTTAAGTCTACTTCTATAGATTTTATAACAGGAATATTCCACTCATCCGTAATGGTCACACTATATAACTTACTCTGAGTGACATTTATAGTTGCTGTATTACTATTGAGAGATGGGTCATGCTCCCATGAGTAATTTACATTACTACCTGACATCAGAGGAGTTAGTTCTATTACTGCTGGACTGCCATCACATATTTCTACGATATTAGGGGCCAGTACAGATAGGCTGCTTTGGAAACCCGCATCGATGATCGATTCTGTTCCACTAGTATGTGTAAAAGTAGAACTGATTCCGTTGAGAGAGATATCAGAATCTACGTTACTCATTCCTATATTCTGCATTACTGGAATCAGGCCTGCTCTTTTTTCGATTCTGATAAAGTAGTCTCCATCTGGCACGTTATTAAACTCATAATTACCGGATGGGTCTGTTTCTTGGAATTGGACCAGTATACCATTAGATAGAAATAACTCTACTCTGAATCCGACTAGGCCTATGTCTCCAGAGTCTTGAATATTATTTTCTACGGCATCTAGCCAGACATGGCCTTTTACGTCCGCCATTACCTCATTACAAAGTATCGTAAAAACGAATACTAAAAATAGCGGTAAAACCTTGCAGTTTATATTCTTGCAAATTGAAAGTTGCATAAAGTAGTAGTTTTTTGAGTTTGGGTTAAAATAAATAGAGTTTAAAAACCAATTATATCCCTATAGGAAGTCACTGATTATCTATGGTAAATAACACATTATCAACTTATTTTATACCATCCATCGTGTGGTTTTTCAATCCTAGAAATTAAATGCTTCTACTTATTAGTAGAGAATGATTTACATATTGTTAAGAAATATTTATGTTTTGAATGCCAACTGCCAGCAACTATAAATTGGGATTTTATAGTTGCTATTGTGACAGATATACGACAGTCCGTTTAGCTATAGAGGAAATAAAAAAATGACTAGTTGGAAAAAATCGATAATCCTTACAAACGTCTCTTTAAAGAATGATAATCTAGAAAATAAACTATCCTTAGAGAGACACTATTAGTCTGAAATAAGTCTGTTAGACCATTTAGATTTTGGAAATAAGTACGTTGAAATTCTTGGTCATTCCCAGCGATTTGTTGTTTCCATACTAGGATGATATCACTTCCTGGAGCAAATCGCTTAGTGTACTGCATGTCTATGTTGAAGATGTTTACATTCTGATCGAAGAGTGGAACACCATCTGCTCCTAAACCATCAAAGGCGAATGTATTTATCCATCCATCCTCATTTAACTCACCTAGCTCTGTCCAGTTTACCTCATCCTGATAATGTCTAACTCTAAGCGTAAGTGACGCAGTAGGACTCATTACATATTGACCAGTCAGAGTATTTTCCCAGTTATATCTATCTCGGAAACCATAAAGAATCCCTTCCTCATTTAAGCCTGGAATATCTCCCTCGTATCCATTTCTATTTACAAATCCGAGAGCATGATCATTGCTTTCATACTGCGTCTGGAAACGTAAAAGTATTTTGTCGTTTACTCTCCATCTAGGAGCAATTCGATAGAGTCTATAGTCTTGGTCATCTCTGAAGGTGTTGCCATTTGTATATTCTACATCTAGTGCTAGTGTACGTCGGTAATCGGTAGAAACAAAAAATCCGAAAAACTGAAAACCCCGAGTAATAGAAAAGGTCTCAAAATCAAAGGTCCTCGGTTCGAAATAATTATTAGCATCTATAGGCTTTCCTCCAGCATAGAGTCCAAAGGCATCAAAGGACTTAGTAAAGAAGAAGCTATTTATATTATAATCAAGATCTGTATAGACATTGGGATTAAAAAGTCGCTGATAATCTACATTGAGCGAAACATTCCATCTATTAAAATATCGCTTAGGCGAAAAATCAGTATAGCCTATTCGACCTGAGTAGCTCCGCTCATTATTACTAAAAAGCAATCCGAGATCATTTATATCATATTGATCTGACTCTACATTATATTCCACACCATAGGTCAGAGCTCCAGTAAGTTTATCTAGACCAATGTTGTAGGCATATCCACGTGTAGTTTCTGATTCTTCAAACTGCTGACTGACTGCTCCGAATACTCTAGTTCCCCATTTCTGATCCTCTGTTTTTAGATTTACCAGTCCACCAGTGGTGTTTGCGTTTCTAGCAGTACCTCTTCTAAAAACATTGGTATTAATGAGTGTTGCAGAAGAATTATTGGGCAGGTTCTGATCGATGACTGCGACATTATAATTTGTCAATGGATTAGTTTCAAACTCTCTGAGCTCACCATTCTGTTTCTGAATGACTGCATTTTCTGGAGCCTCGACGGCATTAAAAACACCTATACCTGTTCCTGCTGCTGTCCTACCAGATATCTTAAAGGCATTATACAACTGAGTGACTGGATCATTTTCTATTAACTCTTCACCATCTTCCAGCTCTACACCAAAAAAATTAAAAGGCCTATCTCCTACCCTTCTACTAAAGAATAGATTACCCTTAGAAAACAATTCAGTTCCCTCGGTAAAGAAGGGTCTACGTTCCTCAAATACCTGTTCAAACGGACCTAGATTTAGTGTTACATTGTCAGACTGGGTTTGCCCAAAATCAGGAATCAAGGTCATATCCAAAGTGAAGGCATCACTTATTCCATATTTTAAATCTAGCCCAAAACCGTATGCTGTTCCTCTAGCCGTCTGAGGAGTTGCACTAGGATCCTTTACGGTATTATAGTACCCGATAACAAAGGGATTAAGACTTAATCTCAGCGGAGGCTTTACATTAGAAACTCCAGTCATATCTCCTATTTGTACTATAAAATTGCTGTTTTCGGGATCTATTCTCGACCAATAGCTAGACTCTCGGTGCCTACGTATATCTCGAGTAAACTGTACCCTCCATTCCTGCTCCGTAGTTTCTGGAAATCTCAACGAGAAATAAGGAATACGCATCTCAGCATACCAGCCCTTATCATTTATCTCTACTGCACTCTCCCAGACTGCATCCCAGTTAGTATCTTCTCCGTCCTCTGATAATTTTGAATCTATCTGTACTCCAGCAGCCGTAAGTGTAAAAGCCAAAGCATTTTGTCCACCTCTATAAGTATCTACCATGAAGGAAAACAAATCCGCATTTCCAGTCTCATCTCTAAGACTAAGGTCTGATATTATAGAATCTGGTCGCTCATCTAGTAATTCTGCAAATATGTATATGGCCTCATCATCATAAATTAATCTGACTTTGGACTGCTGAGCAGGTAGCACATCTACCTTGGGAAACCCTGCAACGAAGTCTGAAGCAACATTGGCCTCGAGCCAAACCTCCTCCATCTGAGCATCTATTTGTATATCGCTCTTTGTACGTACTGCCTCGTAAGCTTTTCTCTCAATATTTACAGACTGCGATAAAAGTGTAGTGCCAGTAAGGAGTAGAAAAAATATGGCAAGTATTGCATTGGTTTTCACGATATAAAAATACGACCAAAATGGACATAGATTCTGCTTATTAGACATATGCTGAGAGAATCATTTAGAAATGTCGTGCAATCTTTTTTAGGTTACCCTAAAATTTCTATTACTTAGAAGGTCAAACATCACTGAGGAGTGAAAATTCTGTCTTAATTTTATAAAAACAGACAAAAAGCAAGACTATGAGCATCGTAGAAATGAAAGTCCCCACTATCGGCGAATCCATCACAGAGGTAACGCTCTCACAATGGTTAAAAAAGGATGGGGAATACGTTAATATCGACGAACCTATTTGTGAGTTTGAATCAGACAAAGCAACCTTAGAATTTCCTGCAGAAGCTGCCGGAAAATTAATCTATGTAGCTGCAGAAGATGATGACTTAGAAATCGGTGCTCTAGTAGCAAAAATAGATACCAGTGTCGCTGCTCCAGCAGGAGGAAGTGCACCAGCGGCTCCGGCTTCCGCCAAAAAAGAAGAAACAGCTGCTCCTGCAGCACCCGCTGCTACCTCACATGCCAGTGGTCATCCATCGCCAGCAGCAGGAAAAATAATGAGAGAATCTGGAGTAGATGCCAGCACTGTACAAGGAACTGGAAAAGGCGGTCGCATAACCAAAGACGATGCTCAGAAAGCCGCCTCTGGAGCCAGTTCTGCTCCAGCTAAACCAGCTGCTCCAGCTGCGACCTACGTTCCTTCTAATGCAGGGTCATTTAGCAGATCTTCTTCTCGTAAGAAGATGAGCCGTATGAGAAGAACCATAGCTTCTCGTCTCGTAGAGGCCAAGAACAGCACAGCCATGCTGACTACCTTTAATGAGGTAGACCTTACAGAAATAAAAGCTCTCAGAAAAAAGGTACAAGAAAACTTTGTAGCTAAGTATGGCGTAAAACTCGGTTTTATGTCACTTTTTACCAAGGCCGTCTCTAATGCTCTACTTGAGTTTCCAGATGTAAATGCCATCATGGATGAAGACACTAACGAGTTTATCTATAATGACTTTACAGATATTTCTATCGCGATATCCACAGATAACGGTCTGGTTGTACCTCCTGTTCATAATTGTGAATCACTAGGGCTGCATGATATAGAAATAAAAATTAAAGAACTCGCTGGAAAAGCTAGAGATGGTAGTCTAACACTAGACGAGATGAAAGGCGGAACCTTTACCATTACCAATGGTGGAGTATTCGGTTCTATGATGAGTACTCCGATTCTTAATAGACCTCAATCTGGGATACTCGGAATGCATACCATTATGGAGCGTCCAGTAAATGTAAATGGAGAGGTAAAAATCAGACCGATGATGTATCTCGCTCTATCATACGATCATCGAGTGATAGATGGAAGCACCTCTGTACGTTTCCTAGTGAGAGTAAAAGAACAGCTAGAAGATCCTATTAAATTATTCCTAGGAGTTTAATCTACGTATATGACCTTAGGTGAATGTTTTGAACATATAGGAAATAATCCCACCTGGGTCTTATTTTATTTTCTTGCGATTCCATTTGTCGCTATTCTAGCTGGATATTTTGGCAAAGGAGAAGGTGATTTACCTCCATGGAATTACTTCTATTCTGGACTCGTGTTTCTAGTAACAATACCAGGGATATTTGCCATAACACTTAACGTATATCTATTCCTCTTTGAGCGACAACCCATTTTTGAAACCAATATCTACACACAGATTCTTCCTATAGTTTCTATGCTTGTGACTCTATACATTGTAAGAAAGAACATCGCCTTTGATGAGATTCCAGGCTTTGGGAAATTATCGGGATTGGTTTTGATTCTTCTGGCACTGATAGCCTTTATGTGGGTACTGGAAAAAACACATATTATCGCCATTACTTTCTTACCTGCTCAGTGGTTCTTTTTCGGATTTCTGGGAATGCTGGCCATTGTGATTTTTGGGTGGAAGAAGTTGTTTAGTTAGGGAAGGAAGTGCGAATCGCGGATTTTTCGGATTATTGGATTTCACAGATTTCTTGCTAATTTGTAAGTGAACATTTTAAAAACTACACTTATGGAACAACTTAAGTATGCTGATATTACTGAAAAAATAATTGGAGCTTCTTTTGAAGTACACAAATTTTTAGGAAATGGTTTTCAGGAAGTTATATATCAGCGAGCATTGGCTTAGGAATTATTAGAAAGAAATCTGGAATACGCTAGAGAAATAGAACAGCAGATATTCTATAAAAACTTACCAGAACCTATAGGTACGAGACGAGCTGACTTTGTAGTTGAAAATAAAATTATGGTAGAAATTAAAGCGGTCAAAGAATTGGAAGATGTTCATTTGGCCCAAGCCCTTAACTATCTTAAAGCATACAGACTAGAAATAGGATTATTGATAAATTTTGGAGAAAAATCTATGAAATTCAGAAGGCTCATCTTAACGCAAAAATAAAAGTATGAATCGCGGATTATATGGATTTAGAGATTCCGTGAATTTTGTATGTCCTGCTGGAAAAATCTGCATAATCATAAAATCCGTCTCCATCCGTGATTCGCACTCCTACTCACCTCACCAGACTCACCTCTCCAGCATAAGTTTCCACCTCATCATCAATAAAATGCACTACTGCCTTCCATGAGTAAATTCCAGGATTAAGCTCCTCATTTTTAAACAATCCATTCCAAGCAGAATTTTCATCGCCAGGAACAAAGTCCGTTGCGGAGTAAATCAATTCGCCCCAGCGATCATAAACTAGAAACTCTTGAATGAGATCTGCTTCTGCTCCTGTATAAGGAACTAGAAATTCGTTTAAACCATCTCCGTTAGGGCTAAAAATATTAGGGACGTATACTCTTCGGCGTTTATCTACAGAGACTCTCAATGAATCTATCTGTAAGCAACCATCCGCTGATGTAATCCATAGAAAATACTCAGTATCATTAAGCGTCATCGCAAAGGGATCCAGACAATCCTCACAACCCAATGTTCCTGGAGGAGACCAGAGGATGGAACCAAGCTGATTTACAGTTACACTAGGCATCAGTTGAATACTATCCCCTAGAGAGACAGTTAAATCTGGACCAACATCTACTACTGGAATATCAGGAGCGGTTATACTGCCTTGCTCACCTACGACGCATCCATTGGCATCTTGAACGTATAGAGTATAATCGCCCTCAAATAGATTTTCAAAAAGGACTTCAGGCCCAAAATTTATATTGTCCAAAGAATAACGATAGTCAGGAGTTCCTCCTTGCACTTCATTTACCATTATCTCACCACTATCAAATCCAGTACAATCTGGATTTATAAAATCTACATCCAAGACTATAGGTGGAGCAGCATCTAGTGTTACGTCTGTTACTATAATACATCCTACATCATCAGTTACCGTAATCATATGCATTCCTGCAGTTAACCCTGTAGCCTGAGCAGTCATCTGTCCATTACTCCATAAATATTGATAAGGTGGAACACCACCTACAACATTTATCATAGCAGTTCCATCGCTTCCTGGATTGTCATCAGTCATATCACAGCTTACATTAAACCCTCCAAAATCAGATAATTCAAATTCCCATTCTATAACCGATGGCTCAGAAACTGTTTCTAAGAGTACTACATCATTTCCAAAATCATCCTGGATATATATCTGATAGGTTCCTGCTGGCAGTCCAGTAATTTGATTATCTACTAGAATATCTGTCACACCCATTCCAGTAATGCTTCCATCTGCGATATTTGTATATGTAAAATTGAGCGGTGGAGTACCTTGGTCTATAGAAAAAATCAAAATACCATTAGACTCTCCGTTACATATGGCATCTGTAGAAACTGTGCTTCCTTCTATCTCACATACTATAGTTAGTAAATCTAGATTTACAATACTGTCACACTGAGCAGAAGTCAGAATCGTTTCCTGATACACACCTGTCTGCGTATACGGTGTCGTCCCTATAAAGAATGATTCTCCCTCACAAATCCAAACATTGAGATCCGAAGTCTCTACTGGATGCACGATAAGATCGATAACTATCGTACTATCACATCCACTCAACAAGGGAATCGTTTCTGTAAATAATCCAGTCTCACAAAAATCAATATTATTATAGGTCACACACTCTCCATCACATATCTCTTCCACAACTACCAGCGTTTCTGGAGAGCGGACTACAACTGTCTCACAGTTAGGTGGTGCCATGTCACAAACATTAGAAGCGACCACACAGATCTGATAAGTTCCTTCGTCCTCAAAGCTTAAAACTGTTTCTGGCAGGTTCCCTCCGACTGCTATTCCATCTCTCGTCCAATCAAAATTAGAAGCTCCTACTTCAACTGTAGTAGTAAAATTATAGTCTACTCCTGGACACAGCTCATCTGGAAAACTCATATCTCCTGAGGTCGTCAGTGGCAATACTTCAGTAGTACCATTTATAACATTGAAAGTCCAGTTACAATTGGCCCCAGCCGAACCATCCATTATCAGATAATAGTACTGGCCGATTAGAAGTGGTTGGTTATTTGTAAAAGTCTGACTTTCTCCAGAGGTAATATTTGTATCACAAATCGTTATTGCTTCAAAATTCTGACAATCATCAGAAAAGAAAAATCCGACCTCTAGACTGCCAGCTCCGCCTTGGCAATTAGATACATCTACTCTTACTGATAAATCCTCACTACCTGCGATAAAAGCAATGTA
>CAZDWO010000064.1:0-25054 GCA_964509175.1 uncultured Saprospiraceae bacterium | reverse complement strand
GAATGGTCACGACCTTGGGTCGAGATTCTATTGACTAAATGTCAATAGAAAATAAGTGAACCGATATATCAATATCGGCGAGTATGGGTTTTAAAGGTAACCCCAATAAACAAAGCTAGGGATGGGTACTACGGCACCTTCCTCCCCACACTAGCCGTCCACAACTCAAACCACTGCTCATCACTAATCTCCTTACCCAAACAGTCCACCGCTATCTGTATCCGTTCTATCTTACTACTGCCAGTAACTGGAAACATATAAAAGGGATGATGCAATAGAAAGAGGTAAGCAGCTTCCTCCAGAGTCCAATCATACTTCTTACATACCTCGAGTATTCTAGCTCGTTGATTTACAAAGTCAAAGTTGCCGCTATTCTCAAAAAGTTTTCCGCCTCCGAGTGGAGACCATATCATGGGATGGATATTCTTTTTTTGACAGTAGTCGAAGGTGCCATCCAGGTATGGGTCGAAATGAAGTAGGGAAGCTTCTACCTGATTAGTTGCTATCGGAGAAGCAACGTGGATGAGATCCATCTGAGATGGAGTAAAATTAGAAACCCCAAATTCTAGAATCTTACCAGAGGATTTAAGCAAGAGCACTGCCTCGGCTATTTCTTCTGCCATCATGAGTGGACTCGGGCGATGGATGAGTAGGAGGTCGATGTAATCGGTAGATAGATTACGGAGAGATTGTTCTACGGACTTTATGATGTAGTCTTTTGAGGTATGGTAGGACTTTACCTGGTCTTCGGTTTTAGGATAGCAGATGCCACACTTTGTTATGAGTTGGATGTCTGCTCGATTTATGGAGACGTTTTTTATGGCCTTTCCCCAGAGAGCCTCGGTGGTATAATTTCCATAAATATCTGCATGGTCAAAACTCGTGACTCCGAGATCTACACAGGATTCTATCAGTCTGGCTACTTCTGTAGGTGAGTAATCTGCTCCCCAGATTCCCCAGTGCATGACACCAGCGACGATGGAGGACAATTCTAGACCTCCTTCATAAGATAAGGCTCTCTTCATAGAGCCCGAAATTATAAAATATTGATGGTTTTGAGTAGGATGTTTTTATGAGCTCTACTAATCGGAATCACCTTCTTGTCGATGACTATAGAGTTGTCTTCTATGTCTTTTACCTTATCTAGGTTTACGATGTAAGATCTGTGGACTTTTAGAAATCTTGGATAATTTAATTTCTGGTCTATTTTTTTTAGAGCTCCATAGATTACATGGACTCCCATATCTTCTGTGATGACCTTTACGTAATCTCCTACATTTTCAAAATATAGTATCTTATCATAGGGTAGTCTGATGAGCTTCTGGTCTACCTTTACATAGAGTTCGTTTGCAGAAGAGCTTCCGGCGATCTGTTGGATACGCTCTTCATTTTGCAGTGCTTTTTCTATGGCACTTAGAAACCTAGGCATCGCCACAGGCTTAGAAATAAAATCTGTCACATCATACTCAAAGGCATCATAAGCGTACTCACGGTTACCTGTACTGATAACTATGTGTGGCATGTAAGGCAACTTATCTATCAACTCGATACCACTCAGTCCTGGCATCTCCACATCAAGAAAGACGAGATCTATTTCTTTGGACTCTATGACTTCTAGAGCCTTCTCTGCTGATTCTACGACATCGATGAGTTCTATACGCTCGTGTTTTTCTGCCAGTCTTTGGAGGGATTTACGAGCCAGTATCTCGTCATCTACGATTAGGGTTTTCAACTTGTTCATACTACGCTTGTAAATAAATAAGTGGATAATTTAGAAAGTTCGCTTTTTATGATTGTGATGAGGTCTTCTACCTGATCCATATTTTCTGTCAGTTCTGCTTTAGAAATTGACTTGCCTTCTTTAATCTGCTTTTCTAGTTGTTCAAATGCTCTAGTAATTTTTGAGGCTCCGACCATTGTAAAGGTAGGTCTCAGTTTATGTAGGAGCATCGATACTCCTTTTGTATTATTTTCAGTCCATTGGTTTTCTAGATCTTTTATTTCGTCAGGGATGACATCCATAAAAGTTTCTAGGATAAACTGATAATGCTCTAGATCACTTCCATAGGTATAAGAGAGATATTTTCCATCCAGTCTTTTATCAAAACTGAACTCATCCTCATCTGCATCTTCAGTTTCAGAATCTTGCTCAGTAGAGGTGCTTAGATATTTTGTAATAATATTAGAAAGCTGAGTCGGGTTAAAAGGCTTAGAAAGAAAATCGTCCATTCCTGACTCTAGAGCCTCTTTCTTATTGGTCAGTAGGGTAGAGGCGGTTAGGGCAATAATGGGAGTGTGGAAATTTGGGTTGTTTTTTTCTTTTATATGTTTTGTGGCTTCATGTCCTCCCATAACTGGCATCTGGAAATCCATAAAGATCATGCCATACTTTCGCTCTAGGGATAGATCCCATCCTTCTTTTCCATTGTTTGCTACATCATATTCTAGCTTCCATTTTTCTAACAGTCTGGTGATGTATTTCTGGTTCATCAGATTATCTTCTACGACTAGAACAGGAAGTTTGAGATCTCTAAAATCTAAGCTTTTAATTTTAGGACTCGCCTCAGTCTGAATCTCTAGCTCAGATTTTTCCAGTCTTAAATCGAAGTAGAATCTGGTTCCTTTACCTGGAACGCTCTCTACCTTTATTTCTGACCCCATGAGAGTAATCAGTTTTTTGGTAATGGCTAGTCCGAGTCCAGTCCCTCCATATTCCTGTCTGATGTCTGCACTTGCCTGTTTAAACTGTTCAAATATTTTTTGAACCTGCTCAGTCGTCATTCCGATTCCAGTATCTTCCACTGCCATCTCTAGAGTGATGTGCTCGGCCGTTTTTTCTTTTTGTTTTATACTCAGAGTGATTTCTCCTTCTGAGGTAAACTTCTCAGCATTACTCAGTAGATTTAGAAAAATCTGGTTTAGCATGAGTTCGTCTCCTATAAGCATCTGGTCTAGCTCTAAATCGAGAATCGTTTTTATGCTTACTTCTTTTTCTTCTAGCTTGACAGCAAAAGTTCTTTCTAGATTTTTTATGAGCTTGAGTAAATCAAAAGGCTTTCTCTGCATCTCCAGATGACCAGCATCTATTTTGGAAATATCCAGAACATCAGAAATCAGATTTTGTAATACATTGGCTGAGCTCGAGAGAATGTCTAGATACTCCTGCTCTTCATTATTTAGGTCAGCATCGACTAGGAGATGTGACATACCGATTATTGCATTGAGCGGAGTTCTCATTTCGTGGCTCATATTGGCTAGAAATTCTGACTCTGCTTTCTGTGCATTTTCGGCAATCAGTTTTGCCTCCTTTATTTCTTTATTTAGCTTTTTGGTCTGTGTATTGTCATAATGGATTCCGATAGAACCGGTGATGTTTCCATAGGCATCGTGGAACGGAGCACCACTGATTATTACATTGAGAAGGCTTCCATCTTTTTTAAGAATGGTAGACTCGTAAACTTCTGATTTATTTTGTTTTCTTTCTTCAGTCCGCTTAGTGGCTGCTTCTATACTTATAGGATCGGTTAGGAAAGTCTTTTCTGCATTTTTGCCGATGAGTTCATCCTCTTCGTAACCGACCATTTTACAGAACCTAGGATAGGCCTTTATAATCACTCCATCATTATCTACTTCTAGTAATCCGAGCTCCATGTTTTCCATGATGCTTCGATACTTCAGTTCGCTCTTCTGCAAACTGTTCTGTGCTATAATCAGTTCTGCCTCTGCTATTTTACGTTTAGTTATATCTCTTGCAAATACATTAAAACTGAGGCTTCCCCTCCACAAGAGGTTATAAATAAACCCATACAAAGTAGAAATCAAGCCTCACGTAATATAAATCTCCCAGTAGAAACTATCCTACATTTAGACCACTCATATACCCATGACTGATCTCTATCGACTTAAGCGGCGAATAGTTGCGACAATCATCTTGCTCTACGTAGAAATATTCCATTCCTGCTTTCTGCCTTTCGGCAAAAATTGAAGCCCAGTCGATGATTCCATTTCCTACTTCCGTAAAAAAGGAATCCTTAGGATCCATATCCTTTACATGCCATAGGCTGAAACGATTTGTATGTTTCTCAAAATACTCTAGTGTATCTGCACCACCTTTCTTTATCCAGTAAAGGTCCAGCTGGAAATCCACAAAATCAGCATCAGTTTCGCCCAGCAGTATGTCATATCCTCTCTGTCCATCGATCTGTTTAAATTCAAAATCATGATTATGATAGGCAAACTGCAGATTGTATTTCTTTGCCATTTCGCCACATTGATTGCAGAGTTCCGCAAGACGTTTGTATTTATCTAGATTGTCTTCATGCTGGAACCATGGACAGACTACATATTGTACACCGAGTTTTGCATGGTCTTCGCAGACAGCTTCCCAGTCATTGGCCATAGTACGTTTTGTGTCCGGAGTGTTCCATCCGAGTGGTACATGAGCAGATCTCATTTTGAGTCCGATGTCAGAAAGCATTTTTTTAAAATCTTCAACTGGATAATTATAAAACGAGCCTTCGTTATAACCGGCATTTTCTACATCCGTATATCCGATTTTTTTAATTGCTTTTAGGATGTCATAAGTATCATGAGTCATCGCATCACGTACGGTCCACAGTTGCACTCCGAAGTCAGTAAAGCCTTTTGCTGTCAGCTTGCATCGAGTCATGGCTAGAGCACCGAGTCCTGCAAGAGCAGAGTGCTGTATAAAAGTTCTCCGTTTCATATCCCCTAAGATAAGGCGATTTATAACCTTGACTCTAGAGAGTCAGATATATATAGAAAAAACAAAGTGAATTTATTTCAGCTCCGTAAGAGTGACATATATCTAAATTACTATTCTCCAACTGAGCACAGGAAGTATGCCTAGTTGTTCTCTCGGGAGGACCTCTTGAGTTAGTTCATCTGTAAAATCTCCTACTACGTTCTTGCGATTGGTAATATTCTGGATGTCGAGAGAAATAAAGGATTCGTACTTTTTGTTTTTACGCTTAGGAGTGTAATTAATTCTAAGGTCAGATCTAAAATAGAACGGAGTTTTCTGAGAAAAGGGTTCTTCAAATGTTTCTGTAAATCCTGTATTGAATCCATCTCTTATAGAGGTAGAAAAACTAAGGTCTAATCCAGGTGTAAATACCTCTCTGCAAGTAATTAATATGTTGGTATTGAATCTGTTTGCAAAAGGAAGATTGAAAGTTTCAAATTCTCCACCGGTCTGGTATTCTCTAAATTTTGCCCTCAAAAAAGTATAATTCACATTAGCATTTAGCCTATCTGTAAATTGTATTTTTTTGGAAACACTCATTCCTAGTATTAAAGCATTGCTTAGAGGTACTGGGACAAGTCCACCAGCTCGATTTCTGATGTTCTCGAAATTATTAAATATGAATGCTTCTTGAAGAGGACGTCCAGTAGTTGCAAAAATCTGCCTAAAGGCATGACCAAAAAAACTATAAGAGAGTTGTGTTTTTTGGTCTTCTAATTGTGCCTGGAAGTTGTATGATTTAGTAAGGCCTTCGCTGCCAAAAGTGCCATTTGATTCTCCTAGTTGAGTATTCCTAGAAAATTTAATACTACTCTTGTAATTATAGGAGGGATCTATCCAGGTTAGACCCAAAGCATAGTTGCCGCTAAATTTATTTTCTATACTGCCAAAACGGCCTAACCCAGAAACACCAGTATTAAGAAATAATCTACTATGGATATAGAATTTATTAAATACCCCTATTTGGTTTAAAGAAAATCTATCTGAACCTCCTTCAAAAAGCACTTTAGATCTATAGTTAAATTCCCAATCTATTTTATCTCTGAAAATGGAATAGGAGGTATTTGTAGAAATGAGATTGGAAATGCTATCACGAGTCCTTAATCCCGTGCTACTGAGTGGCTCGAACCTTCCTAAAACTTCACTTTTATTATTGCGAGAATAATTTATCGTAGACTCAAATAAAGAATTTTCCTTATCGATTTCTAGATTGATTCCAGATACTATCACAGATTCTTCTTGCAATCTAGAGATGTAACTCTCAGTAGTAAGTGGAGACTCAGTTGTGATAGTATCTTTGGAATTAGTACTACTTCCTACTAAGCCATAGACATTGAGTTTTACAGCACCCTTACTATATCCTAACTTGGCCACTACATCTTGATAGTTTATTTCTTCTCCTCCAAAATCAGCTCCTAGCAGTGAAAGTAATCCGACGGTAGAGTAGCGAGCATTGCTCATTAGATTCCAGTGTTTTCCTTTTAGATCGATTCCACCTTCCATTCCGATAAGACTGGTATTTAGGGAGACTTGATTTTTATAGGGATCTCGTAGTTTTATCTCAGACACACCAGCAAAGTAATCATTGGTAGTATGTATGTCAGGATTGGCTCTATAAGTATACTTTCCGATTGCCTGTCCGCTAAATGCATTTACACCTCCTGCAGTTGGAGAAAAACTATTATTAAATGTTCCAGCTGCAGAGAGATGATTGGGACTTAGAATCTCCGCTCCGTATAAGGTCCAGCCACTCATCCATGCTGGCATACCATGATAGACGATGCCATTGTTCTGGTCATTAGGACTGCTAAATCCAGGAAATTTTACTAGTAATCGAGAAGGGTCATCAAAGGAGGCTGACAGACTCAGAAAGTCTTTCCGGCTAAGATTTATAATATTACTGACCTGAGGCCTTGCTTCATTTATTTCTATCGGTATGACCAGTTCCCAGGTAGAGGAGTCGACGGTTTCTTGTCCATTGGCTTTAAGCCAAAAGAAGACCAATCCTAAGAAAATGAATAACCTCATAGTGATAAATAGCAGTAAATTATATAGTACGCAAATGTATTAAACGAAAAGGGAAATGGTTTTATGATATTCCATCCCAGTTATAATTCTATGTAGCTCCTTCCATTTTAAGGAATGGTTGGAATGGGTTGAACAAGAAACACTTGGTTATTAATTGCAGATAGTTTTTTTAAAAAAATCAGCGTAATCAATAAATCCGTACAATCCGTGTTTCTGACTTACTATGTTTCACAAACTTTCAATACCTTGAGCATCACAGATTAAACGGATTAGGTGATTACACAGATTTAATTGCTAGTCTTTTTATAAACACCATTATCAATTGCCCAAATCAGAAATATATACAGAAATCGCAGGACAGAAGGTCAAACTGACCAACCTGGAAAAAATTCTATATCCAGCTGCAGGTATACCCAAGGCAGAGATTATACAGTATTACCTACAAGTCGCTCCATACATTCTAAAATATATTCTGAATCGACCGCTGACTCTGATTAGATTTCCAGATGGAATCGACAAGGCCAGCTTCTATGCCAAGACAAAACCCAAATGGACACCGGACTGGATAAACAGCTATTCGATAGATCATACAAACGAGACCATTCCATATGTCGTCGCTCATAACGCAGCAGTAGTTGCATGGATTGCAAATCTAGGAGGATTAGAAATACATCCGATGCAGTTTTCTAGTACGCAAGAAAATCCAGACCATTTCATTTTTGATTTAGATCCGCCAGAGACCTTAGACTGGGAAGAGATAAAAGACCTCGCCTTTGATCTCAAAGCATTTTTTAAAGAGTTCGATTATCATCCGTTTATAAAAACCTCAGGGAGTAAGGGTCTACATATATATATACCTATCCTTCCTAAGTACAGCTTTGAGCAGATGCTTGCTTCTGTAAAGGCTCTTGCACAAGAATTCATTAGACGCAACGGAAGCAAGGTTACCCTCAAGATGAATAAAGAAAAACGAAAAGGAAAACTACTACTCGATATTTTCAGAAACCACAGAGGCCATACCACTGTCGCACCCTATAGTCTGAGAGGCAAACCTGGAGCTCCGATTTCCATGCCTATCCGATGGAAGGAACTAGAAGGGCTAAAGTCGTCTCAGGAATTTACCATTCAGAATTATAAAGAACGGATAGATACTCATGGAGATGCTTGGGAAAACTGGATGAGTTATGCCGCTCCACTACATGACCTTAAAAAATCTGTGCCTGTTTCCATGCCAGGAGATGAGAGCAAACTCACCTCATATAAAACCAAACGAGATTTTGATTCTACCTCAGAACCACCAGCGACTGTAATAAGGGGGAACGATGACCAGTATGTGATACAGTTGCATGATGCCAGTAATCTGCATCATGATCTTAGACTGGAAGTAGAAGGTGTGCTCTGGTCTTGGGCAATCCCCAAAGGAATACCGCATAGAAAAGGTGTAAAGCGAATGGCCATACGTACGGAGGATCATCCGATAAAATATCTCGATTACGAAGGAGTAATTCCAAAAGGAGAATATGGAGCAGGAAAAATGTGGGTACTCTCTAGAGGTCAGTACAAATGGAAAAGCAAGGAAGAGAAAAAATTGAAATTTGATTTGTTGGGCGATGGATTTAAAAAATCATACAGTCTTTATAATACTAAGGATGATCAGTGGCTGATTGAAAGAAAGGATGATAGTAAGGATTTAGAGTTTGTATCACCGATGCTGGTTGAGCAACAAAAAAATGTACCGACTAATGACAAATACTTCTTTGAGATAAAATGGGATGGAATACGTACCATCGTAATCGTACAAGATGATGAGATAAAAATATATAGTAAGAGCGGTCGAGATCTTTCCAGCAAGTTTCCTGAGCTGGTGGCAGACCGTAAGAAGATTCTTATTTCTAATGGCATTTTTGATGGAGAGATAGTGTGCATAGATGAGCAGGGTAGACCTGAGTTTAGCAAGATCATCAGTAGGATGCATTCTACAGGAGAGACTAGTATTTTAAAAGCCTCTAAAGCAAATCCCGTTTTCTGTTATCTCTTCGATGTACTGGATCTAGATGGAAAAAATGTAATGAACGAGCCACTAGAGAAGCGTAAAGAATGGTTAGATAGTATTATAAAGACAAATGCACATTTTAGAATCTCTGAATTAGTCACAGATGGACAAGCCTTATACGATGCTTCTAAAACAATGAATCTAGAAGGCATAATGGCCAAAAGAAAGGGAAGCACCTATTATGCAAATCAGCGATCAGATCAGTGGCTCAAAATAAAATTTAGAAATCATGCAGACTGTGTAATATTGGGTTATACTAAAGGCCAAGGAGATCGCTCTGCACTTTTCGGTTCTATGCACCTGGCTCAGTATAATGATAGTAAGGAACTCATCTATAAGGGTAGAGTAGGAACAGGTTTCGATTCTAAAAAGATGAAATACTTGCTTTCTAGATTTGAAGAGTTAGAAAAGGTAGAGAAGTACATAGAAGATAAGGTAGATAAGGAGAAGGAAACCATTTGGCTACAGCCAAAACTACACTGTGAGATTATGTATGCTTCTATGTCTAGTAATAATACATTTAGAGAACCTGTCTTTGTAAAGCTCAAAGAGAAGGAATAGAACAGATTATTACAATATATTATAATACGTTCATTTTTGGATTATAACAGATAAAATCGTCCTTCTACCTACCATATAATTGTACGAATTCTGCTCGTCAATACAGTTTCCATACATTATTGTTCAAAAATTATCCACTTTTTTAATTTTTGTTCTATATTGGTTAACCAATTCATACATTTAGCATTTTTGAGTTTATGATCGAGCATTTTAAAAAGATAAAAGTCGAAACCACAGCAGATAAGATTATCAAGCAAATACGTGGTTTAATATCATCTGGTCAGTTAAATCCTGGGGACAAGCTACCTTCAGAAAGAGAATTAGCAGAGCGTTTTGCGGTAGGTAGATCTTATGTTCGTGATGCGATTCGCAAACTAGAGTTTTATGGAATTTTAAGAACACTTCCACAATCTGGAACTCGAGTAGAGGGATTAGGAATTGCTGCTTTAGAGGGTTTAATCTCTGATGTATTGGCAATGGAAGAAAGTGATTTTTATTCGCTAGTTGAGACCAGAGTAACCTTAGAAATAAAAGCAGCCTCACTAGCTGCACAAAATAGAACTCCAGAAGACATCATTGCCATTACAAAGGCACTAGATAATTATGAGAATAAACTTCATGATTCTAAAAAAGCAATAGAGGAAGATTTACTATTCCATCTTAAAATAGCTGAGGCCAGTGGAAATACTGTACTCAAATCGTTGATGCTCATTATTACTCCTGATATTATAAAAAAATATGCAGAGCTAAATATCTGTGATGATCCTAAAACGTTTCAAGCGATACAAGATCATAGAGTGATTTTAGAACATATAAAGAACCAAGATTCAGATGCTGTAGAACAAGCCATGAGTAACCATCTTAAGGGTGTTTTAGATTACAGCAAAAGTGTAAAAAATACTATTTATTAATGATAAAAACTATACTACACAAAAATGATAAAGAACTCTAGCTAGTGTTAAAGTCATCTTTTTTATTGATGCCACCTAAAATTTCCCTTAACAAGTTTTGACCTTCTCCTATTTAGATAAATAGAATTCTAATAGGAAAATAAATCTACGGATACCGGTCTAAGCATTGTAAAACTTCTTAAAACTTTAAGAAGATTTCTAATAAAAATTAATGCTTTTCATAATGAAAAAATTCTTTTTAAAATATACACTCCTTAGCATATTATGCTTAGGAGCCTTGACTGGTTCGCATAGTCTTTCTGCTACGGATTATAATTACGCTGAGTCTTTATCGTCCGACAATTTTTTACGTACCATAACAGGTAAGGTAGTGGATGCTGATGGAGAAGCTCTGATCGGTGTAAACGTTCTTGTACAGGGTACTAATAGAGGTACCATTACTGATATCGACGGTAACTTTACCATCGATGCAGAACCAGGAGAAGTACTCGTGGTATCGTATATCGGATTTTCTGATCAGCTGGTTATCGTTGATGAAAATCAATCCAATTATGAAATATTATTAGGTGCTGCTACAGAACTTTTGGACGAGGTAGTAGTAATAGGGTATGGTACTCAGAAAAAGAGCCATACTACCGGAGCTATTTCTAAAGTAGAAAATAAAACACTAGATCAGATAGCTGTTGCTAGAGCTGATGAGGCTCTTATCGGACAGGTGTCAGGAGTAAACATTGCTACCACAGAAGGAGAAGCAGGGTCAGCACCTACGATTACCGTTAGAGGTGTAGGGTCTATTAGTGCAGATACTGGACCAGCATTGGTTATAGATGGAATCGTTGTAGATTCTGATTTTCTCGGTAACCTAGATATGAACGATGTAGAATCATTTGAGGTACTTAAGGATGCTGCATCAGCTGCAATCTATGGATCAGAAGGATCTAACGGTGTAATACTAGTTACGACTAAAAGTGGACAAGAAGGAAAAACAAAATTTAGTTATAATGGCTTTGTAGGAATGAAATCAGCTCATGCAAGTGATAACTACAGAAAGAGTGTAGCTGACTGGGCTGCTTTTGAACTAGAGCAGACTGGACAACTTACTGAGCGTACTCAGTATATGCAATTGCTTGTAGACTCACTAGGAGTAGATAGAGACTGGCAAGATGTATTTTTTGAGGATGGTCTGATTCAGAGTCACTCATTATCTGCTAGAGGAGGAAATAAACAGACCAAGTTTAGTGCAGCCTTAAGATACTTAGGAGATGAAGGAGTTGTTATAACTGATGACTATAATTTCTATAGTGCTAAGTTGAAGTTAGATACTAAGTTGAGTGATAAACTTAAACTGAGTATGAGTGTAAATCCTTCTTACTCTGATAGAAGAAGGCTACCTACTTCTATACATAATCCACTTCGACAATCACCATGGTTGCCTATTTTCCATACAGAAGAATCACTACCATTTGTAGATAGGGATGTATACCCTGATGTGGTAGCAGGAGACTACTTTAGAGAAGATCATCTGGTAGAGTTAGATTTAGATGGTGATGGTAGTGATACTAGACCACGTACTTCTGGAGATGCTAATCCATACGCACAGTATGTAGAAAGAGAGCATAATGAGGTTAAGACCAAAGTTTTAAGTTCTATGAAACTAAGGTATCAGTTAGCAGATGGACTGAGTATACAGACTTCCTTAGGAGCTACTTTAGAAGATAGAAGAAGAGATCGTTATGATGGAGTGCTGCATCACCAAAATGGTACAGACAGAGCACAGTACCAGTTACAGACTCGTAACTCTACTAGAATCATAAACGACAATACCGTAAACTATAAAAAAGCAATCGGAAGTAACGAATTTGATGTATTAGTAGGTGCGACTTTCCAGCAACGAGACATTAGAAATAGTGTAGTAGAAGGAACTGGATTTACTAATGACTTACTGCCTAATCTACAAGGAGCGACTTTGATTTCAGAATTTGAAGAGCTCATTATAGAGAGAAATAAAATTGGATATTTCGGTAGAGTAAACTTTGCTCATAAGGATAAGTATCTAGTTTCTGCTTCTATAAGAAGAGATGCGAGTTCTGTATTTGGGTTTGACTCTAAGTGGGGAACCTTTCCAGCTCTATCTGTAGGATGGAATGTCGCTAGAGAGCCATTCTTTGAGAGCAGTGATTTATTTTCTAATCTGAAATTCAGAGTAAGTTATGGATTAACTGGAAACGAAAATTTCGATACTGGATCTGACTTTACAGATTTTTATCCTTACCTAGCTCTTCTACAGAGTTCTAATACCGTAATAGATGGAAGCATTGTAACAGGATTTTCTCCTGAAAATATTGCCAATAGTGTTCTACAGTGGGAAGGGTCTTCAGAATTTAATCCAGGTCTAGATTTCGGTCTATGGAGTAATAGAGTTACAGGGTCTTTTGATTACTATAATAGAACCAGTGATAACCTATTATTAAATAATCCGGTTTCTTATGTTTCTGGTTTTGAAGCAGGTATCGTAAATATCGGAGAGGTTAGAAATAGTGGATTTGAAGTAGAGCTAAGAAGTAGAAATATTTCTAGACAGAACTTCTCTTGGTCCTCAACTCTTATTGCTACTACTAATCAGAACGAATTAACAGACTTTGGAGATTCTAATGGTCAGATATTGGAAGATCAGTTTGGAAGAAATTCTCAATGGATAAACCTTGTAGGAAATCCTATTTCTTCATTTTACGGATTTGTAGTAGATCAGGAAGCGACTGAAATGTTTAGTAACGGTGTGGAAGTAGATGGAGAAACTGTCTTTTTATGGGATACACCTTTTTTCCCTATAAATAGTGTTTCAGAAGACGCAGTAGTAAGAGATCTAAATGGAGATGGTATTATTACTGATGCTGACAAAACAATCTTAGGAGATCCTTATCCAGACCTAGTATGGAGTTTGACTAATCAGGTTCAGCTAGGAGCATTTGATTTATCTGTTATGGTACAGGGTAGTCATGGTGCAGAGGTAAGAAATGTAGGAGATCAGTACTTCGGTACACACTGGCAAGGATCTACTATTAGCCCTCAAGGAGTAGTTGAAGCTGGTTTTATTGGACATACATCTTTTTTACAAGAAAGAGTATTG
Organism: uncultured Saprospiraceae bacterium; assembly: GCA_964509175.1. Classification (GTDB taxonomy): domain Bacteria; phylum Bacteroidota; class Bacteroidia; order Chitinophagales; family Saprospiraceae; genus JAHDHU01. The sequence goes on along the minus strand of CAZDWO010000064.1, from coordinate 11,609 downwards.
ACTGATGACATAATTCAGAGTGCAAGTTATTTATCATTAAGAAATGTAACGCTCGGTTTTGATCTAGATAGATTCTCACCAGGACTTCTTAATAAATTAAAACTTACTAACTGTAGAGTTTATGTCACTGGGCAGAATCTTATTTTCCAGACTGCTGACGACTATAATGGATTCAATCCAGAGTTTGTTGAAAGCAATTCTAGAATAGTAAATGCATGGGGTTCTCAGAGAGCAGGATCTCCGGTAAACAGAACGTATACCGTCGGATTAAACCTAGACTTTTAATTAGAAGAACAACCAAAAATGAAAAAAATGAAATATTTATATAGTCTTTTATTCGTGGGGTTATTTGTGTCATCTTGTGGTGATGAGTTTCTAAACCCTACGCCGCAATCTTCTGTAGTGGCGAGTGATTTCTTTAGTAGCGATGCAGAACTCTTATCTGGAGTCTTTGCAATGTATGATGCCTTACAGGGAGTAAACGAAAATACTCAGACCAACATCATGGACTTCAACAGAGGTATCCAGTTTGAATATCTAGTAACAGAGATGAGGTCAGATAATTCTAGGTCTCAAACTGATGAAGGATCTAAAGCAGATTTTCATAGATACATCGTAAATGCTAATAATGTAGAAGTAGAAGATTACTATGCAAGTATGTACGAGATCATCTTTAGATCAAATGTAGTAATGAGCTTTATAGATGTAGCTGATCCAGAAAATGTAGATCAGTATACTGGAGAGGCAAGATTTATGAGAGCTTACGCTTATTTTAATTTGATTAGATTGTTTGGAGATGTTCCTTTAATAACAGAAAATATCAATCCAGGAGATGATGCAGCTTTTATAAGAGTGGATACAGATATTATTTACGATCAGATTGTTTCTGACCTGACAGAAGCCGTAAGCTTCTTAGCAGATGGAGGAGCAAAGTCTAGAGCTTCTAAAGGAGCTGCTCAGGCACTACTGGCCAAAGTATATTTATCTATGCCATCGCCTAACTATAGTCAAGCTCAGTCTCTATGTGAGTCAGTAATGGCTAGCATGGAATATTCTCTATTAAGTAATTTCAACGATATTTTCTATAACGAACTAAACGATGAGCTAATCTTTGTAGTAGAATTTCTACCTGCTAACGCTGACGAGAGTCAAAGTTTCTCTTCTGAGTTTAACTTTTTAACAGGAAGACAGGATGGATTAAATATCCCTGAAGCAAATCTTAGAAATGCACTTACACTTAATGGAGGTAATAGAACAGAGACTTCATTTATTATGTCTACTAATGGAGAATTTGAGTGTGCTAAGTATTTTCCAGATGGTTTTGGGCCGGAAGATGATTATGGTCCTAACTCTAGAAATGCTGGAAATGATTGGATAGTAATGAGATATGCCGATGTTCTGCTTATGCATGCAGAAGCTATACTTGCAGGAGCTCCATCTACCACAGCTTCTAATGCATTAGAATCTGTAAATATGGTTCGCTCTAGAGCAGAAGTAGATGATATTACTGGAACTTTAACCGCCCAAGATTTACTTTTAGAGAGAAGAGTAGAGCTAGCGTTTGAAAATCATAGATTCTTTGACCTTCAGAGATTTGGATCTTTATCTTCAGTAATTGCTGCATATGCTGCAGAAGAGGGGTTCGATTTTAATGTTAATCAATTGACTTTACCTATTCCAGCAAGAGAAATTAACCTCAGTAGAGGTTTGATGTCTCAAAATCCTGGATATTAATCTTATAAATTTTTAAATCATGAAAAATAATATTTTGAAAATTTCAAATTTAGCTTTCCTATTCTGTGCTTTATTATTGACCACAGGATGTGATTTTGATTTTCCATTACCAGAGGCAAACTCTATCGATGATCTACAGTTACCAGTCGCTGATTTTACAGAGTCACAGGATCCGGTAGATTTTAGAACTTACCAGTTCCAAAATTTATCTTCAGAATCTTTAAATTATGAATGGGATTTTGGTACTGGAGAAACTTCTTCAGATGAGAATCCATTATATAGATTCGAAGCGGGAGAGGGTACATATACAGTTACCCTAGTATCTAGTGATGCAAATGGAGAGTCAGATAGAATTACAAGAGATATAGTAGTAATAGAGCCAGAAGCACCAGATGCTATAATACCTAGAATTATGGAGGCTAGCTTCGAGGATGGTCAGTTAGAAGGAGGATCAGGAGATGGTCGTGACTCATGGAGAAATAATAGCCTAGGAGGTGTAATCCAGATTACGAGTAGTCCAGTATTCGATGGAGATCAAGCTTCTAAGTATCCTAGAGAAGGAGATAGAATTGCATACCAGGAATTAGAAATTACTCCTAATACAGACTATCGTTTTGACTTTGTATATACACTTAAGACAGATGCTCCGGGATCTATCACCTTTGATGTATTAGCAGGTGGTGGATATAGTAGTGTGTCAGGTGCTGAGGTGCTAGGTTCTTTTACAGGAACAGATCAGGATGATTCTGGAACCTATACTGAGGCCAGTGTAAGATTTAACACAGGTAATAACAATATGATATCGATTTACGTCCATAATGAGGGAGAAGAAGCGAGGTTAGATGCAATAACCATAGAGGTAGAGGAGTAATTCTTCATTAGAGTAAATAATATGTATAAAGGTCTTGTAATTTCATTGTTTTCGTTCTTTTTACTGCTTAGTTCTGTAGAAACCATAGTTGCCCAAAACTCGGGTGACGAGAAAGAAATGGTCGACAAGAAAAAAGAAAAGAAGAAGAAAAAGAAAAAGAAGAAAAAAAAGAAAAAAGTCAGACTGCCGGAAATTGATTTGAGTCATTGGAAAGTAACCCTTCCGATAAAAAATGACAAAGGGAAACCTTTTGAAATCGAGCCACCAGAGATCCATGACTTTGCAAGCAATGAAATTGCAAGACCATATTTTTACATAGATTCCACAGCAGGAGCACTTGTGTTCCATGCCATGCCTACGAGCTCGACGACACGTAATACTAAGTATTCCAGAACTGAGCTCAGGGAGCAGATGGTTCCAGGAAGTAATAGTACTAACTGGACCTTCGAGCAAGGAGGACGCATGAAGGCTAAAATGAAAATGGAATCCTGTTCTAGAGATGCAAACGGAAAGTATCACAGAACGATTATCATGCAGATACATGGTAGACTTACTAACGAGCAGAGAGATCTGATAGGAGAGGATGATAATAATGCACCTCCGATTCTTAAGATTTACTGGGACAATGGTAAGATCCGTATTAAGACAAAATTAGTAGCTAATGCAGACGCTACTTACGAGGAGCTGTTACATGAGGATGCATGGGATAATGATCCAGGGTATAACTTTCCGACAGAGGTAGGGTTTGGAAAATTTGACTTAGAAGTCAAAGTAAAGAAAGGAGAGATGACCATAGTGCTGAATGGGATGGAGTATAAAACCTACAAAGGAATCCACATGGAAAAATGGGGAATCTTTGAGAATTACTTCAAGGCAGGAAATTATTTCCAGTCTAGAGATGAAGGAGCATACTCCACTGTAAAGTTTTATAAACTAGAAGTTTCTCATTAATAAGAAGAGAGGATAAAGCGAGGAGCATAGAACATGATGAGCTAAAAGAAATAATTTTTTTAATAGTTTTTTCATATGAGGTTAAGACTTTTAAGTCTTAACCTTTTTTAAAAACCATTTTTTTTAAAATAAACCAACTTTATTTATATCTAGGAGCTTTAAAGGTTTTCTAGGTCGAGACTATTCAATAAAAAAATCAAATAACTAAGAGATAATCCCATTAGGGAACTAAATCTGTATTTACAAAAAGCAAAAAACTAATTTTAAATGAGTACACTACACGAAGGCATAAAAGCAACTAAAGAATACTGGATCGACAAGGAAACCCCATGGGAACCAGTAGCAGAAGGTCTAGACAGACAGGTCATGGGATACGATGGAAAGATTATGCTCGTAAAAGCCAGATTCGATACAGGAGCAGTGGGTCAGATGCATAAGCACTATCACTCTCAAGTTACCTATGTAGCCAGTGGAGAATTTAAGATGACCATCGGTGATGATGTGAGAATAATTAAAGAGGGAGATTCTTATTACATACCACCTCATGAGATGCATGGATGTACCTGTACAAAACCAGGAATACTTATCGATGTTTTTAGTCCAGCAAGAGAGGACTTCTTAGGTCACGAACAATTAAAACTAGAATCATGGCCGAACAAATAGGAAAAAAAGTAGGAGGTTTACGATGGTGGGTTATTGGATTAATCGCCTTGGCAGCTGTAATTAATTACATAGACAGACAAGCGTTTTCAGTTCTTTGGGAAGCTGGAATAGGTGAAGAGATGTATCCCGATTTGGATGCTGATGGAAGAAAGAAAATCTATGGACGTATAGGTTTTTATTTCGTAATGGCATATGCCTTGGGACAAGCATTTTTCGGTAGAATATTTGACAAATTAGGAACCCGAATGGGATTTGTCTTATCTATTGGATTTTGGTCATTGGCTACTGCGTTACATGCAATAGTGAAAGGTTTTGCGGGCTTTACCTTTGTTAGAGTAATGCTTGGACTTTCAGAAGCAGGCAATTGGCCTGGAGCTGCTAAGGGAAATGCAGAGTGGTTTCCAACTGACGAAAGAGCAATGGCACAAGGTATTTTTAATTTTGGAGCTTCCTTTGGAGCAATGATTTCAATTCCTGTAATTGGTTTACTTGCCCAGAGACTTCATTGGCAAATGGTTTTTCTTATAATAGCCACTCTAGGATTTTTATGGTTGATTCCATGGTTAATGTATGTAAAGAAACCACCACAAGAACATCCTTGGATAACTGAAAGTGAAAAGGACTATATTCTTAAAGGTCAAGAAAATGAGACTGTTGATTCTTCACAAAAGAGTCTTAGTTACGGTAAGATTTTAAGTCATAAAGAAAGCTGGGGTGTTATTTTGGCTTCAGCCGCAATTGACCCGATCTGGTGGATATTTGTGATTTGGATTCCTAATTATTTGGTAAATGTATTCGACATGGATATTGCCGGCATTACTAAGCTAGGATGGGTTCCATTTCTAGGTGCTATGATAGGAGCATGGTTTGGAGGATTATTAGCCAAATGGTTCTTTAATAAAGGATGGAATGTAAATAAAGTGCGTAAGTATACTATCGGTATAGGGTGTGCTATTATGCTACCGGCATTATTGAGCTTAAGTTCTCCTGGAAGTGCATTGATAGCTGTTATTATTATGGCAGTTGTTTTATTTGGATTCCAAACGGCAATCGGAAATATTCAAACACTTCCTAGTGACCTCTTTAATGGTAAGTCAGTAGGTACTTTATCAGGCCTTGCTGGAATGTGTGCAAAATTTGCCGCAGCTGCACTTGTGTGGTATATCGGTGATATTTTATCAGTTGAGAATTACTCATTTGTATTTATTATCGGAGCAGGACTTGTGGGTATCGTTGTTGCCGCAGTATGGCTTTTAATACCACGTATAGAGCCTGTTACTACAGAGTAATAAGTCTTTCAAAACAGAACAATATTTTAAACACGGAATTAATAAAAAATTATAAAAAATGAATTCAGGTAAAATAGCAATTGTAACTGGTGCAACTTCAGGAATCGGTTTAGCTGTAGCAAAAAGATTAGGAAAAGATGGTTTTACTGTTGTAGTAAATGGTATCAATCAAGAAGAGGGGCCTGCAAGAGTTGCAGAATTAGTAGCAGATGGTATTAAGGCAGAGTTTTGTCACTTTGATGTTACACAAGAGGATGCAGTTGCTTCTAATATTAAAAAAATAGGAGAGAAGTACGGTAGAATAGATGTGCTGGTAAATAATGCTGGTGGACTAGGTGGAAGATCTAGATTTGAGGAAATGACTACAGAATTTTACCGTAAGGTAATGGCTCTAAATTTAGACTCAGTATTCTTTGCTTCTAGAGCAGCGATTCCATTTCTAAAAAAAGGAGAGCACCCTACGATTATAAATTATACGTCTAATGCAGGATGGAATGCAGGTGGTCCAGGAGCTGGAATGTACGGTACTTCTAAAGCAGCAGTACATACAATCACGAGAGCTCTAGCAAAAGATCTAGCGGAGTACGGAATCAGAGTAAATGCAGTATCTCCGGGTACGATAGATACAGATTTCCATATCGGAATAAAATCTACAAAGCCAGAAGTTTTCCAATCATGGGCAAAGAACATAATGCTAGGTAGACTAGGACAACCAGAAGATGTATCTGGTGTGGTTTCTTTTCTAGCAAGTAAAGATGCAGCATTCCTAACAGCTGAGACTATCCAAGTAGGTGGAGGACAAGCATTAGGAATCTAAAATTAAATTAATAAAGTCAAACTAAAAGATAGTGGGAATATTTAGTAGAAAGGTAGCTGTCGTAACAGGTGGAGCTAGAGATATAGGTAGAGCGATATCTGTACAGCTAGCAAGAGAAGGTGCTAGAGTAGTAGTAAACTATAATAGCTCTAGGGCTGGAGCCAAAAAAACTTTAGAAGAGATTGCTTCTTTTAAAGGGAAGGCGATAGCTGTAAAAGCCGATATCTCGACAGCCAAAGGCATAAAAGCCTTAAAGGCAAAAACAGTTAAAGCCTTTGGGAAAAAAGTGCACATCCTGGTAAATAATGCAGGAGGTCTTTTTGCCCGGAAAACGCTTCAAGAATTTGATGAGGAATTCTATTACAAGGTGATGGATGTAAACTTCAAAGGAACTGTTTTTTGTATGCAGGCTTTTGAGCCGATGATGGGTAAGGGAAGTTCTATTATAAATCTGTCTTCTCTAGCAGCTAGAGATGGTGGAGGTGGAGGATCGGCATTATATGCATCTTCCAAAGGAGCGGTAACAACCTTTACCAGAGCCATGGCCAAAGAACTAGGACCTAAAGGAATAAGAGTAAATGCTCTATGTCCTGGATTAATAGGAACTAAATTCCATGATGATTTTACTAAGGATGAGGTACGTACCATCGTTGCTGGAAAAACTCCAGTGAGAAGAGAGGGTAAAGCAGAAGAGGTAGCAGATTTAGTAACGTATCTAGCTTCGGACAAAAGTTCTTTTGTCACTGGAGCAAATTTTGATATCAACGGAGGATTAGCATTCTCATAAATTATTGAAAGAAATGAAAAAAGTAGTAACCTTTGGAGAAATCATGTTAAGATTGAGCCCTCCAGGATTTAAGCGATTCTCTCAGGCAAGTGCATTCGATGTAGTATATGGAGGAGGAGAAAGCAACGTAGCAGTATCTCTTGCAAACTATGGAGTACACTGCGATTTTGTTACACGATTACCAGACAATGACCTAGGAGACTGTGCTCTTATGGAGCTTAGAAAAAGAGGCGTTCATACAAATCAGATCGTCAGAGGTGGCGAGCGACTAGGAATTTATTTTCTAGAAACGGGAGCCGTAAGTAGAGGATCTAAGGTGGTTTATGATCGTGCTCATTCTGCGATGTCTACGATCCAAAAAGGAATGGTAGACTGGAAGACTGTATTTAAAGATGTGGACTGGTTCCACTGGACAGGTATTACTCCTGCGATATCGCAAGGAGCAGCAGATGCTTGTCTAGAAGCCATACAAGTTGCTAACGAGATGGGAGTAACTGTTTCTACAGACCTTAACTACCGTAAGAAACTATGGAAGTATGGCAAAGAACCTGGAGAGGTGATGCCAGAACTCGTAAAGGGCTGTGACGTAATTCTCGGAAACGAGGAGGATGCAGAGAAGCACTTCGGATTACACCCAGAAGGAGTAGATGTTACTCACGGAGGTAGTGTAGACGGTAAAGCGTATCTGTCAGTACTTAAGCAGTTGCAAGAAATGTTTCCTAGAGCTAAGAGAGTAATCACTACGCTCAGAGGATCTATTTCTGCATCTCATAATACCTGGTCTGGAGTTCTATATGACGGTTCTACCTTGTATGAGGCTCCTTCTTACGAAATCACACATATCGTAGATAGAGTAGGAGGAGGAGACAGTTTTATGGCTGGTCTTATATACGGAATGCTAGAATACGGAAACGATAATCAGAAAGCTTTAAATTTTGCAGTAGCAGCGTCGTGTTTAAAACATACGATAAAAGGAGATGCAAATCTCGTAACTGTAGCCGAAGTAGAGAAATTAATGTCTGGGGATGCCAGCGGAAGAGTAGCGAGATAGATTTTAGTAGATAGTAGGAAGTAGATAGAGGATAGTATACTATTCAATTATGGTCTGTTGTAAATGTTTATTTGAGATTGTTGAGTAATGAGTATTTCTAAGTTTGAAGATTTAATAGCTTGGCAAAAATCGCAAGATATTGCAGTAGTTATTTATCAAAATTTAGAGATAATAAAGACTTTGGATTTAAAAATCAAATTTGCAGAGCAGTTGTATCCATTTCAAATAACATAGCAGAAGGCTTTGAGAGAAAAGGACAGAAAGAATTCAAGCAGTATTTACATATTGCCTTGGGTTCGTCATCTGAAGTAAAATCAATGGTGTACTTGGCAGAAAAATTAAATTATATTACAAAAGAGGAGCAACGAGTGTTATTTGCTAAAAGTGAAGAAGTAGGAAGACTGATTTTCGGTTTAATAAGATCCATAAAAGTCTAAGAAAAAATAACCGACTATCCACAATCTACTAATAACTATAAACTTTAATTAAATGGAAAGAATCGAAGTAGTAAGACTTATGGAAGAGCAGGGCATGGTCCCTTTATTTTTCCATAGTGATTTAACTACCTGTAAAGAGGTGGTAAAAGCGGTTTATGATGGAGGAGGTCGTCTATTAGAATTTACTAATCGAGGAGCTTTTGCACATGAGGTATTTTCGGATTTAAATAAATACATCCGTAAGGAGTTACCAGGTATGGCTATAGGTATAGGATCTATAACCGATGCAGCAGCGGCTTCTTTATATATGATGTGTGGAGCGGACTTTGTCGTTACGCCATCATGGAAAGAGGATATCGCCAGAGTATGCAATAGACGTAAGGTCTTGTATGCTCCAGGTGTAGGGTCGCTTACAGAAGTATGTACAGCAGAAGAGATGGGATGCGAAATCGTAAAACTATTTCCAGGAAGTGTATATGGTCCTAATTTTATAAAGTCTGTTAAGGCTCCACAACCATGGACTAAGATTATGCCTACTGGTGGAGTAGCTCCTACAGAAGAAAACCTAAAAGGTTGGTTCGGTGCTGGTGCAACCTGTGTGGGTATGGGTTCTAAGTTGGTTTCTAAGGATATTATCCGAGATAAGAACTTTGCCAAGCTTACAAAAGATGTGGCAGCTGCTCTAGAATTAATAAAAACGATACGTAAGTAGGAGAGTGAAGAATTATCAACTTCTAAAAATAAATGCCCGAATGCTCATTGAGTGTTCGGGTTTTTTTATTCCTTAGTAATTTTAAACAAAGTTGATTTTTCAAAAAAAGGAGTATTAAAATGAATAGCAAACAATCTAGTCTAGTTAGTCATTGTAAATATCTATTTGCATTGCCTTTAATATTTACACTATTGCTTCTCGTTAATCAACTGTCCGATGGTTTTGCAAAAGAGGTAGGTTTAGAAACTAAAACTAATTCCTCTGATAGATTAATACAGTCCAAAAGAGATACACTTAATATTTTTGAACTCTACCAAAATGTACCTAATCCTGTAAGAACTAAAACTTTTATTGGATTTAATTTACCCAAAGCTGCTTTTGCAAGCATAACAGTCTGCAACGTAGAAGGAGGGGTTGTAAAAAAATGGAACGATGATTTTGAAAAAGGCTATCATGAAATCGAATTGCTTATATCCGATTTAGAACTCGACACAAAGTACACTGGAGTTTTGTATTACCAGTTGGACTGTGAAGATTTTACAAAAACTAGAAAGATAATTTTATTAGAAGAGGAATAGTTGAATTGCTTATCCGTACTATTTATAAAAATAAAAAGCCCCAGAGAACTTTAACTCTAGGGCTTTTTTAATCAACTATATGAAAAAACTAAACTATTATCTATTTCTTGGCTCACCTATTTGTGTGCCGATTACGTTAGCTTCTGGCTGAGAGATAACTGGACAGTTAATAATCGCTCCTGTAGCTGTTAACTCATTTGTCAAAGCGTTATCTTCTGGGCTTACACCATCTGGAGTATTTCCTCTAAAAGGAATAAGTACTCCTGATTCTAATAGATCTTCTATTTGCTCAAAGCTTCTAAGAATTGGACGATCTTCTTCTGGTACTGTAAACTCTGTAATGTGAGCATCCCACATCGGAGAATATCTAGAATCAGAAGGATCTATAGGGAAAGTGTTTGTAGGATCTTGAACTTGACGATCACTTAAAGAAGCTGCGTTAAGACCTTGTACTCCGAATCCATCACCGTTGTCAAAAGTTCTACCATTTGCAGTCGGGCTAAAAGGAAGCATAGATCCTCCAGGGAAAGCACCGAATGTTGGGATAAGATTTAACTTAGGAGCATGTACACCTAACTCAATTCCTGCTGGAGCTGGATCAGAAGTGTCTGTTACTATGTGGAAGTAGTAAGGTTTCTCATCATGCCATCCATCTAGTAATTGTAGTACTACTGATGCTTGGTCTATAGCTAGATTAGGATTATTTAAATCATCTTCATGGATAGAAGCATTACCTGCTGGATTAGGTATTCTATCGTGTATTCCTGAAGCGTTAGCCATCATCTGAGCGTTTATAACGATGTCAGAGTTAGGAAGTACTACATAAGAAGACCAGTCATTACTAGCTACTGCTCCACCTTGTGCTTCTGCTGGTGGGAATCCTACTAGTAGACCATCGTCACTAGCTCCTCCTGCTGTAAGAACTCTAGTTCCTCCAAAGTCTACATATCCTTCAAAGATGAGTCTACCGTCATCAGACCATGTAGAGTTAGACTCTCCTCCAGAACCGATAGCTGCTGCCATTCTAGGTGCATATATAACTCCTAGCTCTCTTGCTACGTCTATGTCAGAAGCCTCTGTAATAACGTAGTATCCTTCTCTTACAGATCCATCAGGAAGTGTTTCCCATCCTTGGAACAAAGGAAGTCTTACTGTAGGTCCTGCTGGTACTACATTTCTATCTATTCTGAAATCTATACCGAGAACACTTGGTACAAAAACGTTTTGGTCATCAGTAAAACTGAGTACTGGATTATCTGCATCGTATGGAATACCTCCATCTTCAGCTATACTGTTTAGTAATATTCCAGCTGCCGTTAGCTCTGCTGGTGGGTTTGGAGTTGTGTTATCATCGTCTCCACAAGCTATAAAAGCTGTGATTAAAAGGACGGAAAAGAATGATTTTAAATTTAAGTATCGCATGATTTTATTTTCTAGATGTGAATAATTTTATAACTGGTTTAAAAATTTATGGAGCTTTTTATTTTTTATACTGGAAGCTTCGTTTGTAATTACACTACAAATTTGGACTATAATCAAGCTTGAATAATTATCTTATTTTCCCGACTACTTATCTAAAGTTCCTCAGTGGAAAATAATTTTAGTCTTATTTTCCCATGCACTTGTCAAAAGTTCCCCTAGTGATTTTTCTTTAAATATTTTGTCCTTCTTTATTAGATAAGAGGATTTATGATGTGCAGAAGCAGTTTTTTGCTATCG
>CAZDWO010000063.1:0-25451 GCA_964509175.1 uncultured Saprospiraceae bacterium | reverse complement strand
ATAAAATACCACTTATTTTATACAAAATGGGGCTTCGTTTGTTCCGAAAAACGCACAAAAAAAGAGGCAAGTCGGTATGCCGACTGCCTCTTTTTAATATCTAGAATATTTTTAGCTCTAATCAAACATTCCCTCATACCCAGAGTTGTCGATTTCTCTGGTTTGAATGTCCATTTCTTTTAGTTCTAAAGTATCCTCATCTATCTGCTCTTGACCACCTAAAAGTAGAAGTGTGCTCTTTTTCTCATACTCTTCTAGCATCTTTAGCCCCTTCTCCTCAAAGACTCCATTTTGTAAATCGATAGAATCCATAAAGTCAGAAGACATCTCCATAAACTGCTCCATTTCTCCTATCTTATTTGCTACATCATCTGCCATATGTTCCATTGCTTGGTCAAACATAGCTCGCTTGTCTGGATCTCCCTTGATTACGCTCATGGCAGATTTCATAGCGGAGTGACTTGCTCTTATTGCCTTACGCTCTTGCTCTTTTACTCTTACCTGATCCTTAGTGTCTTCTAGGAGTATTTCTGAGTTAGAATACATCTTAGTAAGTACCTTATAAAGTACTGAGATCTTGCTGTGTAGAGCGATGTATTTTCCATTTGTGTCTTTTAATCTTGCTGCTTTACGAGTAGAGAGCAGCATGGCTTTTTGGTTGCCTTGCTCTTTTGCCTTTTTGGCAATGATGATGTTCTTTTCTATTTCTTTATTGTTTTCAGAGACCATGGTCTTAAGCTTTCTAGCTTGCCCCTTAAGATCTCCGATACGCTTGCCCATTTTTCTGAGATTGCCTTCTAAATCGCTGATGTAGTTTTTAAGTATTCCTACAGGATCGATAGTAATAAATAAACCTGTAATCTTACGCATCATACTCTGATACATATAGCTTACTAGAGCCCTAGTTTTAGGATCTATTGCCGCATAAATAATCAGACCTAAAACACCTATAAGAACTACTTTTCCTACAATCCAACCTGCGAACGTGGCCAAAGCCGTACCAAAAGTAAATATGGCCCATCCTGCTAAAGCCATCATGGCTATTAAGAATATTCCACCTGTTTTACCCTCCGGCTTACTCCAGAAAGACTTGCTATTAGAATTGGTTGTACTCATTATTGTTTTTTATATATGTTGAAATTACAAATCCTACAACATCAATACAATTATTGAGGGATTAGTTTCTTTAAATTAACTCATTTCCTAAACAATCCGATATCATCTATCATCTATCTGTATCTATAGATAAATCGTCTCCACCTCCTAGCTCTAGTGCAGCCATATCTGGGATTGCATTTCCAGCTATACCTTTTATAGAGCCGTACATACCAGTAGTGCTGAGAAGCACTTTCTGTATTTGTTTCTCTCGCTGATTCCAGATTCGAGACATGGCATTTTTTTCCTTCTGTAGATCGGTCTGCATCTGAGTAAATCCTTCTACTATATTTTCCATATGTAACTTGAACTCATTACTCGTTAGATAGCTGTAGAGCATGCCCATTTTTTCTCCTTTGTTCTCTTCCTTAGAAGAGGCTTCGTGGATTTTTATGATGCTGCTTCTTAGGACATATGATAGACCTTTAAACTCTGCGTAGCTACAGATCCAGATTCCATTTTTTTCGCCCATTCTGTCCATGTCTTTGGGCATGGCCTGAGTAACGATAACGCCGATATCGGCACCACGTTGAGTGATGTCTGCTTTAAACTTATCTAACCAACTCGGCTGAAAATCCTTAGTACGTTTACTCTCGTAATAGATCGTTCCACAGTTTGTACTTACTCGAGTATTTACGGTCTGGATGCAATCTCCACCTCTTGCTCCTTTTTTTATCTCTTCGATACTATCTAGTGGAAACATGGATTGTAGGTACTCTTCTATTGCTAGCTCTTGTACCTCTCCCTGAGTCTGCATCGATCCTTGCTCTGCCTTACGTTTCATCTCTTCGATGAGTTTTTTCTGATCCTCGAGCTGCTTTTCTTTTTCTTTAAATCTTAGTTCGAACTGTTCACTTATTCTCTTGCCTAGAGCTTCTTCCTTTGAGGCTATTTCAGTCCTCATGTTTTTTTCAAACTTTAGTTGGAGATCTTTTTCTTGCTCTTGCATCTGGGTTTTGATGCGTTCGATTTCTATTTCTTTGTCTTTGAGTTCGAGGACTTTTTTTCTTTTTTCTTCTAGTTCTTTTTCCTGAGCAGAGATTTTTTGAGAGAATTCTTCAGAGATATTCTTTTTTAATTCTACTTCTTTTTTGGCAACAGCCGCATCCATTTTAGTTTTAAAAATGGCATTTTGATTTTTGACCTTATCGGCAAATGTGGCTCGCTCTTTTTCGAGAACATCCTTTTCTTCTTTCAGTTTTTTATTAAGTGCTACTTTTTCTTCTTGAAGTTTTTTAGCAAAATCCGCTTCTAGATGCTTAGCTAGTGCAGCTTCTACTTGAAAATTTTCTCCACAGTGCGGACACTCTATTTTATTTAATTCAGCCATTTTATAAGTTCAAATTCAATTGTAAGTACAAAATCTGATCAACAATCAGTCTTCTAATTAAAATACTACATCCTCTTTAAAAGGATATCTCATAAGCATATCTATCGCCTTATTCAAATCAAAACCCTCGTAAATAATAGAGTAGAGCATGCTTGTAATCGGTAGTTGTAGACCATAGCTTTGCGATAGATTTTTAACAATCTTAAGAGTTCGGACACCTTCTACCACTTCTTTACTACTAGAGATAATGTCTTCGATGCCATCACCCTGAGCCATCCTCATACCGAATTTATAGTTCCGACTATTCTCACTGGTAGCCGTAGCGACTAGATCTCCGATACCTGCTGTGCCGAGAAAGGCCTTTCCTTCTGTTCCGAACTTTTGTCCGAACTGTATCATCTCATGCAGACCTCTGGTGATAATCATAGCTTGAGCATTTTTTCCTATGTCCAGTCCTCCTAGTAAACCAGATCCGAGGGCTATGATATTCTTATACGCTCCAGCAATCTCTGCTCCTCTAATATCTTTAGACCCGAAAACAAAAAACTTATTACTCGATAATAATTTTATGCCGATTTCTACTACTTCTTCAAATTCTGAGGCAATTACTGTAGCCGCTGGTTTATCAGCTATTATTTCTCTAGCGAGATTAGGTCCAGCCATACATCCTATACGTATAACCGTAGACTCTTCCTTTATAACCTCGCTCATAGTATTTACCTGAGACTTATTAAGCTTGTTAGGTAAGTTTATTTCTCCGCTTTCTTTATATCTGTAGTCAAAACCCTTAGTCGCATGGATGAGAATATGTGAGGGACTGAGGTGCGTAGAAAAATTACTAACCATCGACCTAAAGTTAGAAGAGGGTATTACAGGAAAAATCACCTGACACATCTTACAGAGGTATTCAGGATCATTAGTCACTTCTATAGAATCGGGTAGCTGACAGTCTAGATATACATGATGCTCGTTTAACTGCTGGACAGTTTGGAAACGTCTAGAATAAAGCAATACATCAGCATTCTTATCCAGAAGCAGGGCTATCGTCACCCCAAAACTTCCTGATCCAATAATCCCAACTTTTTTCTGGTCATTGTCCAAAGGCTAAGGCTTTAATCCAAATCTAGTGAAAAATTAAACCATTTATGACGTGATAAAGGACACTATGGTTTTCATGCAGTGTAGGTCTTACTTGCCTTTCTTCTTGTTTTGTGCTTCTCTCTTCTTTTGAATTTCCTGCTGCTTCTTCATCGCTTCTTCTATACGAGCCTGGAATCCTTGCTTTTTAGGTTTCTTTTTATTCTCTTTTTTTCGCTCTTCTAGTTCGGCAAGTATTTTCTCGTCGTTGAATACAAACTTCTTAGTTATTACGGTTTGTAAAATATTGAAGAGGTTAGAGAAGAACATGTAGCAGGTCAGACCTGATGCATACTGGTTAAAGAATACAAGGAAGGTAATCGGCATAAAATACTGTACATACTTCATCGCTGGGTTAGCAGACATGTCCATATGCTTAGTATTGTAATAAGTATATAAAATCGTAGTTACTGCCCAGAGTATCGTAAAAAGACTGATGTGATTACCTAGCATCGGAATCGTAAACGGAAGGGTTGTAAACACATCATAGGAAGATAAATCAGTAGCCCATAAAAATGGCTCCTGTCTAAAAGTAATAGAGGCAGGAAAGAATCGGAATAGAGCATACCAGATAGGCATCTGTATAATCATAGGCATACATCCGCCGAAGGGGCTTACTCCATACTCTCGATATATTTTCATAGACTCCACCTGTTTCTCCTGCGGGCTGTCTTTGAACTTTTCAGTGAGTTTAGTAATCTGAGGTTTAAGAGCTCCCATTCTCGCTTGAGAGTGCAACATCTTATACATCAGAGGATAGAGTAACATCTTTAGGATAAATATCAATACGATAATCACCACACCCTTAGAACCGATGTATCGACTTAGAAAATCAAAAGAAGGTCTGATAACCCATCTATTAATAGTCCCGAATATACTTCTACCGAAGGGTATAATTTCCTCCAAACTATTGTCATATCCTTTCAAAGTATTGAACTCATTAGGGCCGATGTACATCTTCATTTTAAAAGGAGCGGTCCCTCTATCCATCGGAATACCGAGCTCTGTTTTTAATATTTTGAGGTCATCACTCTTATCTCCAGGCATCTGAGTTTCCATATGAGCATAGCTAAATGCATCATTAGTAGCCATTAGAGACGTATTGAAAAACTGATTTACATGAGATACCCAGTCTATGTTCTTATCACTGTCTACCTCATCATCTCCTCGACATGAGCAGTAGTCAGAGCTAGATTCTTCTCTTTCTTTAAAATAGATTGTAGAGTAGGTCTGCTCGAAGGTTACATTTTTCTCTAGTTTCTCGAGGTGGTTTATCCAGCTTAGTTTTAAGCTTTCTCCATCTGCTCCCGAGGCACTTACTCCATTAAAGCTTACTTCATAATCGACATCGTACCCATCGTTGAGGGTGTATTTTTGCTTAAGGAAAGCACCGTCGGCAGCTTGTAAGGTAAACTCTGCACTAGAGCCATTCTGTACTGCTTCAAAGTGCAGGTCTGAAGTATTTATAACTCTACCTCCAGAATTCAGGGTATAGTTAAACTTATTCTTATCGTCCTCCATTAATTTGAGGTCGATTTTGGTCTCAGTATGGCTAGAGTCACTGACTACCTTTTTATAGTCTTTTAACCAGGCCTCTTTTATCTGGCCTCCTTTAGAGCTTATATCTATTTTGATTTTATCGTTTTCTAGAGAGAGTATCTGTTCAGTACCTACTGCAGCATCTCCATAAGAGCCATAAGATGTTTTTAATTTGGCTTGAGCCAAACTATCATTTTCCATTACTGTAACAGGAGCTGGTTGAGTGAGCTCGTCAGATTCGATTTTTTGAGCCATCTCCACAGAATCTTGATATCTTTTCTGTTTTTTGATTTGCTCAGGTGTAGGTGAGGTATACCATGACCATCCTATTAGAATTAATAAGATGAGTAAAATTCCGGTCAGCTGATTCTTATCCATTATAGGTTTTAAGCAGTGTGCAAATGTACAAATACTTGTTGTTTCAAAACACTCTGAAGTCTTAACCTTTCCCTTAATTTTTAAGTTCATATTTTGGTAGTCAGAAAGACCATGTTTATCGAAAAAGTCCCTGCTGTGGATTTATTTCTAGCTTAGACAGGTTATTAACTATAGATTAAAAAAAATGATATATGAGTATGTATACAATGGGAATCGGAGGAACTATTGCTTTTTTCTGTGCCGCATGGGTACTTTATGAAGTATGGGCAATCAATAAGAATATGACCACTGGATACAAAGTATTATGGTCTATCTCTGCCGTATGTTTAAATGTATTTACAGCACTGGCGTATTACTTTGTAGTAAAAAGAGATACAATCGCTTAAGATAGCCCTATTTTTGCGTCTGTTTAGAAGCATATGATTACAACAGACTCAAAGAATTTTTTCCTTATCGCAGGACCCTGTGCCATTGAAGGCTCTGATATTGCTTTCGCGATAGCGAAAGAACTCCGAACTCTATGTGCCGATTTGGAAATTCCATTAATCTTTAAGGGTTCGTATAAAAAGGCAAATCGTACTAGCCTTACTTCCTTTACAGGAATAGGAGACCAAAAGGCGATGGACATTCTTGAGGCCATTAAAGCAGATTTGGGTTTACAAGTTACTTCTGATATCCATACAGCTGATGAGGCAGAATGGGCTGCTAAGGTGCTAGATGTAATACAGATACCTGCCTTTCTTTGTCGTCAGACAGATCTCCTAGTGGCTGCGGCCAAAACTGGAAAAATGATAAACATCAAAAAAGGACAATTTATGAGTCCGGGTTCTATGAGATTTGCAGCACAGAAAATTTTAGATTCTGGAAACAATAAGGTCTGCCTGACAGAACGAGGAACCAGTTTTGGACACTATGATTTGGTCGTGGATTTTAGAGGAATTGCGGAGATGAAGGGTTTTGGGCATCCGGTTATTATGGATTGTACACACTCTCTACAACAGCCTAATCAGAGTTCAGGAGTTACAGGAGGCAAGCCTCAAATGATAGAAACCATAGCCAAAGCTGCCATAGCTACCGGAGCTGATGGCTTATTTATAGAAACACATCCTGACCCATCTCAGGCAAAATCTGATGGAGCGAATATGCTGCCACTGGAGCAGCTCAAGCCTCTACTTATTAAGCTGAAAAGAATTAAAGAAGCTACCCTAAGTGATTAAACGGATATCACTCAAGGTTCAACCAAGTAAGATAAATGACATGTCTTTTCTGTCTAGTCTCGTAGAAAAAGAGGCCAGAAGAGAAAATGCCTCGCTTACAGAATGGCATATAGTCAAGAAATCCATAGATGCACGGAAGCGTCCCTTTTATCTTTTACAAGTCGATGCTTATTTTAATGGAGATCGACGAGAGATGCCCACTTTTCTGGATAGGCTTCAGGATGTTTCTAAGGCTCCAGAAGTGATTATAATCGGAGCTGGACCTGCTGGATATTTTGCAGCCTTGCAGCTTATAGAGTTGGGATACAAGCCTATAGTGTTGGAAAGAGGAAAAGATGTACGAGCCAGACGTCGAGATTTAAAAGCCATACAGCAGGATGGAGTAGTAAATCCACATAGTAATTATTGCTTCGGAGAGGGTGGAGCAGGTACCTATTCTGATGGGAAGTTATATACCAGGTCGTACAAAAGAGGAAAAATAGAAAAAGTGCTACATCTCCTAGTAGAGCATGGAGCCAAAGAAGATATACTCATAGACGCTCATCCTCATATCGGCTCTAATAAACTGCCCAATATTATAAGTAACATCAGAAAAACTATAGAAGAGCGAGGAGGACAGGTACTTTTTGACCATTATGTAGTGGACTTTAAAAAGAATGGGGATAAGATTACGGCAGTAGAAATGGAAGATGGTAAGATTCTTAAGTCAGAGCATATAATACTAGCGACTGGTCATAGTGCTCGTGATATTTTTCATTTATTGGAAAGAAAAGAAATACTCATAGAGGCTAAACCCTTTGCACTCGGAATACGTATCGAACATCCACAAGCTATTATCGATGAGACGCAATATGGAAGGTCACCTAGATCCGAATTTCTACCAGCGTCTAGTTATGCCTTAAAAACACAGGTAGATAAAAATGGAGTATTCTCATTCTGTATGTGCCCTGGAGGTCTTATCGTACCAGCAGCTACATCTCCAGGAGAGATAGTGGTAAACGGAATGAGTCTGAGTAGGAGAGACTCGGCTTACGCCAATTCTGGAGTAGTAACATCTATTGAACTAGAAGAATTAAAAAATCAAGGATATACTGGAGTATTCGCCTCTCTTGACCTACAGAAAAAAGTAGAACAGGATGTTTTTAAAGCTGGCGATGGTTCCCAAAAGGCTCCTGCACAGAGAATGACAGATTTTATAAACGGTCGTAACTCTACCTCTCTAAATGAGAGTTCTTATATACCTGGACTGTATGCAACTGATTTAGCAGAAGTGCTCCCAGAATTTATCCATAAACGACTTAAAAGAGGACTCCTTGATTTCGGTAAAAAAATGAAAAACTACCATACTGAAATGGCAAATGTGGTAGCTGTAGAAAGTCGTACCTCATCACCTATTAAGATTCCTAGAAATCGAGAATCCTTCCAGCATCTACAGATTAAAAATTTATATCCCTGTGGTGAAGGTGCTGGTTATGCAGGAGGAATACTATCTGCCGCTATGGATGGTCAGAATGTAGCTATTGCAGTGGGAAAAAGTATAGAAGGCAATCAGTCGTTGTAAAGAAGCCAACATTTAATCTACAGGCTTTTTTTCGTTTACCTTATTGGATATTAAATGTTAAAATGAACGTATATTGCAATTTTTGGATTATATCATATATTGTAATAATATGTCTCCTCACTCTTTACAAGAGTTTTTACCGTTTTTTAAAGGTTTTCTGGATACAGTCCGGGAGGGTATTGTAGTTGTGGATTCAGAATGCAATGTAATTTTTTCTAATCAATCCGCAACCACTGACTTTCGCAATAGATGGGGAGCTGGTAGTGAGCAAGGATTAAATTTTAAGGACCCTAAATTCAAAGGATTTTATAAGGATATATCTGAAAATATAGAGAAGGCTGTCAGTAGCAAGGAAATACAGAAACACCGCATTACTAGAAGTAAGAACGGAGATTCTCATTTTGATACAATCTTCAGGCCTATATTAAGTCCTGCTAATGTAGTAATGGGCGTCTCTATTACTAGCATCGATGTTACAGATTACGTAAATATTTCTAAAGAACTTACTAAGAGAGAAGCTACTTTAAATGCAGTATTGAATGCTACTCCTGATGGTATATATGCGTTAAATAAAGAATTAGAATTTATTGCTATAAATCCTAAAGCTGTCAAGGATTTTGATAGAGCAGGATACGAGGTGAATAAAGGAGTAAGCCTACATAATATTATAGAAGCCACGAGATTAGAAAGATGGAAAAATACCTACTTTAACCCAGTATTTAAGGGGAAGCCGGTTACTTATGAGGGGCCTGTAGATTCTCCAGATCAGGAGATTTATTATTTACAAAATAAGTACCGACCCGTTTATGATGAGGAAGGAAACATTTTTGCCGTTCTAGAAATTAGTAGAGATGTTACAGAGGCTATTACTCAGAAAAAGGTAATAGAGTCTCAGTTAGAAGATTTAGATTTACAAAACAAGGAGCTCAATCGCTATATTGATTCTAATCTACAGTTGGAAAATTTTGCTTATATCGCCTCTCATGATTTGAAAGCACCACTTAGATCTGTTGTGAGTTTTGCACAGTTATTAAGAGATAAGGTTTATAGTAATATAGATGAGAAGTCTAAGAGTTACTTAGACATAGTAGTAGAGAGCTCACAAAATATGCAAAACCTTATTGACGATTTGTTATTATACAGCCGTGTAAAAACTACTACCATTAAGCTGAGAGAAATAGATTTAAATAATCTATTTAATCGAATCATAATGGAATTAGAAGCAGATATAGATGAGCAGCAGGCTATTATTAATCTGCCTAAAGTTCTACCTACCATTGTCGGAGATGAGTCATTGCTTATTCAGTTATTTTCAAATCTTATAAGAAACGCTATTAAATTCCAGCCTCCGGGACAGCAACCCATTGTCGATGTAGAACTATCAGAAGATATCCTATTCTGGAAATTTAGTGTTAGAGATAATGGAATAGGAATAGATGAGATGAACTTTGCAAAGATTTTTGGGACCTTTGAGAAATTACATAGTAATGATCAATATGAGGGTACAGGCCTAGGATTGACTATCTGTAGACAGATAGTAGAAAAGCATGGAGGCCTTATCAGCCTAAGTTCTCAAAAATCCAAAGGGACCGTATTCAAATTTGGAATAAGTAAAAAATTAGAAGTAGAGGTTGTTAAATCGACATAATAAACTCACGTAGATGAATTGTTTCATCTAGGTTTAGTTTCTTTTTTAATCTATATCGAGTCATCTGTAGACTTTTCAACTCAACGTTTAAAATGTTAGCTACCTCGTAATTATCGAGATTCATTTTTATATACGCACAGTTTTTTAAATCATTTGGCGTAAGCCTAGGGTTTATACTAGAGAGATTTTTGTAGAATTCTGGATCTATAGATTCAAAGGTTTCCTTAAAATCAGAAAGACCATTGTCATGTATCTCTAGGTGGTCGATATCTCTTAAGACAGAATTTAGCTTACGTATCATAGTACTTTCTGGCAGTTCCTTTTTAAGTGATGCATGACAAGACTGTATCGAGCTGCGTATAGATTTTATATCATTTATCAGTTTAGTAGAGTCCAACTCCTTACTTAGCAACTTTTTATTTTTTAAATCGATATCACTCTCAAAACTGTTTCTGTCCATCTCCATTCTCTCAGTCTTCAGTACAAGCGACTTTTCCAGTTCTTGTTTTTGGTCTTTTATAATGACATTTAGACTTTCTAGCTCCTCTTTTTGTAAAGCTAGTTTACGAATGGCATTCTGAAGATTTATGGCATTAAGAACTCTAGCATTTAGTTCAATTCTAGTTACTGGCTTATTTAGGAAATCTATGGACCCAAAATCAAAAGCTTCTTCTAAAACTTTTTCATCCTCTAAACCAGTAATTATTATTACGGGGATGTTTTTAAAAGCTTGATTCTTCTTAATCATTTTGAGAGCCTCTAGACCACTGACTCTGGGCATCTGCCAGTCAAGAATGATTAAATCAGGACTAAAACTAGAAGCAGCTTCTAGGATATTTTCTCCATCATCCAATTCAGTAAATAAGTAATTCTCTTCTCCAAGAAACTCCTTGTATAGAATTCGATCGAATTGTCGATCATCCACGATTAATACCTTTGGTAAAGTCATAACACCCTTAAATTAATTAAAAATAACACATATTATTTTTTTGAATATGCAATTTCCTTAATTAAGACAATATGGAGAACAAAAACCCTACAAACAAAAAACATATTTAAATATTAATATATGTTCGATTGCTGCCTATTTAGAGTTCCACGGCTGCTTGGTTTTGAAGACAATGAGATAGCTTAATAGCTGTTTTTACTCTTGTTATGAGTTCTATTTTGTTTACGGGCTTTCTTAAAAAATCTACATTTTGAAAGCTTAGAATATTTTCTAACTCAGAATTATCAGTAAAGCCAGTAATTATAACAATAGGAATATGATCAAACTTTGAATGGGATCTAATTTCTTTTAGTGTAGAAAGTCCATTATATATCGGCATTTGCCAATCTAATAGAATAATATTTGCTAGATTCGAATCCAGCATAGAAGTAATTCCCTTACCATTTTCCATTTCCACAAAATGGTAATGCTCGCCGGAAAGGTATTCTTTAAATATAATACGGTTGTACAGCGTATCATCTATGATGTAAACTGAGTTCTTGCTCATTATTTAAAAATTAAGGATGTCTTCGAGATTCAAAAATACTGTGAAGCATTGGGGTCTCATATTATAGACTTTATTTTAACGTTTAAGTCTCATATTACTAACTCTATAAAAGGTTTACTTGTGTTCTACAAAAACACTACAGCTCGAACGATATAGATATTATAATTAATCATTTAGCATTAATTAATACTGCTTTGCTCTTTATATTCGCGGAGTGAAAGATATTGCAGATTTAATAGGTAGGATTTTAATAGCCGTGGTATTTCTATACGAGGCATTTGATTCTATTTTTAGATTTGACAAAAATCTGAGCACGATAGAAAGCTACGGTATAAATTGGTATCCTAAGTTCTGGGCAGGTCTAGCTATTTTTATACTTATAGTAGGAGGAACCACGGTACTTATTGGATATTTTAGTCGAGTTGGAGCTTTTTTACTTTTACTTTACTGGCTACCTTTTACCCTTATAGTTTATTCCTGGTGGAACGACCCTGTAGAATTACAGCGATTACACGGTCTTATGTTTATGCGTAACCTAGCCTTATGTGGAGGCTTATTTTTACTTCTAGCTAATGGTTCAGGGAAGTATAGCGTAAAAAGATTAATTCACAGACTACGTCTTCCTCAATAAATGAAAGAATACAATTGGTATTTTTTTGATGCTGACAACACACTTTTTGATTTCGATAAATCTAGTGAGCTGGCCTTTGAGTCCCTGGTCAGCGATTTATCTCTAACTAACTGGAAAGAGCTTTACAAAACCTATAAGAAGTATAACTCTCATGTCTGGCAATTACTGGAAAGAGGAGAGATTTCTAGCGACGAGCTTAAGTCTAAGCGATTTACGTTGTTTTTTGAAGAGATTGGATTTAGCTACGATGGGCTCGAGGCCAATAATTTATACCTCCAGAAACTTGTAGAAAATGTACGACTCATCGATGGAGCATTAGATGTTTTAAATGAGCTGGTAGTAAGAAACAAAAAACTCCTCATTATTACCAATGGACTAAAGGAGGTACAGAGACCAAGGCTAGAAAAGGCAGGGCTTACTAAATATTTTAAAGGGATAGTGGTTTCTGATGAGATAGGAATTGCTAAACCTGATGGTGGCTTTTTTAAACATGCAGAAGAACTAGCTGGCTTTCCGCCAAAAGAAAAAGTACTGGTAATAGGCGATAGTCTTAATTCTGATATCAGAGGAGGCTTAGATTACGGCTATGATGTTTGCTGGTATAATCCTAATTCGATAGAGAATCTTACCGAACTTAATCCTACATATCTTATCCAAAATTTAAAAGAACTGAATCTGTAAATTTCTATTTCTCTGGAGGATGAATGTTTAGCTCTTCTCCACAGGATTTACAGAAGTGTGCATTATCATCATGATCATTATCTGCACAGTATCTACAAGTCTGTGTATTTGTATGGGATTCTGACTGCTTTTTAGCGGCCTCGATAGCTTCTGCTGATACGATACCAGTCGGAACTGCAATGATTGCATAACCCATTATCATAATCATCGAAGCTAAGAACTGACCCAGAGGCGTAATAGGGCTGATATCTCCATATCCAACTGTGGTAAGAGTTACGATAGCCCAGTAAATACTCCTAGGTATACTGTCAAAGGCAGGATTATGACCACCTTCTATTACATACATTATAGACCCAAATATGCTAACCAGAATAATGACAGCAAATAGGAAAACAGAAATTTTAGATCTACTTGATTTTAATGCCGTAAGTATAACTGTACCTTCTGATAAAAAACTACCAAGTTTAAAAATTCTAAAAATCCTCAATAATCGCAAAGCTCTAACTATAGCAAGGGATTGAGCATTAAATACAAATACACTGAGATATGTAGGTATAATTGCCACTAAATCTACAATTCCGAAAAAACTAGTAGCATACTTCATAGGTCGATATACACAATACAACCTCAAAATATACTCTATCGTAAAAAATATAGTGAGTACCCATTCTGCGATTACTAGATAGGTGCCGTAAGAATCTTGAATGCTTTTTACGGACTCTAGCATTACGACTAGCACACTCAGTAAAATGGCAACTAATAGTGCAATATCAAAATTCTTACCTGCCTTAGTATCTGCCTCAAAAATTATTTCATGAATCTTCTCCCTCCTAGGATTGAAGTTTTTAATCTTATGCCGATAATCTTTGACCTTGCCGTCATTATCCATACTGTAAAATTACATATTATAGATTAATGTAATCTACTCAGTGGGAAAACTAATTAGACAATACTTGTTTTAGGTCCATGAGAAGTTTTTGGCCCTCATCAGAGAAATTCTCTATCGTTCCGTCTCGTTCGCCTATAAGAAGCATCATAAAGTTATCTGCTATGATTTCGTCAGGATGTATGATGTACTGCGTATTCTCCTTGATTTTCCCAAAAAATGGTCCCATAAAACCCGGAGAAAGGGTAGTGTAACCATCTTTGTTTATAGAGACTTCGTAATGATCTCCTTTATCTTCCAGTCCATATAAATCGAATTTTATATAGTTCATAAAGCCGTTTATACTCTCTGATTTTTTACTCTTTGAGGAGATTATTATCGGTACTACTTTTTTAGTTTTTCCATCATGCTCTAGAGGTATATGGAATCTAGTGTCGAGCCCATCAGGATTAAGCAAGATCCTTTTTTGTAAAGCTTCTGGGTATTTTATTGTTTTATCTAGTTTGTCAAATCCGATTAAGCCATAAGCCTGAGTTTTTTGTACTTCATTATATCTAAACAGGATATGAGAGATCTCATGGAGCATTACCGCTTGTAGATTTCCTATTCCAGCACCCTCGAGCTCATTAGACGGAATGACTATGGTATTTTCTCTCGTATAATAGACAGATGGTCCATAATGGGTAGGAGCGGTTTTTATTAGTTCTATGGTCGGTAAATCTAGCTTGGGGAAAGTTCTGTAAATCATATTATAGCAGGAATCCATGGTTTGTTGGAGAACCAGTCTGTCTGCTGGGCTAAAGTCTAAAATTCCATTTTTTAGATGTTTTATGTAGCTGCTTTTTATCGTCGACGATCCACCTTCTACCTTAGTAGGTAGTTGTAACAGCATGTCTAAATCTTGAATCTTGTTAAAGAAACCCTCTTTATTGTCTACTACAATTTTGGCCTGAGCCGCTTCCTTATCTAAGAAAATATAATCCACTTTTGGTTCTTGAGGTGCTACATCAGGAGTACTCGATTGTGTAGACTTACATGAAACCAGAAATAGTATCAGAAATCCGAAGTGGACCTTAAATTTTGAAGAAAAAAGAAAACTATACATCATAATCCTATTTGGGAATATTTTTCAAAAACATTCAGTAGTTGAGATGGCCTCTGTTTAATTAATGCTTAGGGATATATAGTTTTCTAGCCTCAGAAAGAAGCATTTAACAAATATATACCTTCCGAAAGTGTTAAAAAAAATGTTTTAGGGTAAAAAACACATTAAATTTATTCTTAATGTTTAACGTACAAACATCCACTTATTTGTATCAGAATGCTCTGCAGAAAAATGATAATTCTCGTAATCAAAACCCTTTAAATCTGCAGCCTTTTTAATATTGTTTTTTACTACATATTTTGCCATTAGGCCTCTAGCTTTCTTGGCATTAAAGGAGATAAATTTTAAATCGTCTCCTTTATATTCTCTGAAGTCTATATCTATAATTTCAGCATTTAGCTTTTTTCTATCTACGCTTTTAAAGTATTCTTTAGAGGCTAAATTGATAAGGGTAGGATTTTTTGCCTTAGCAAATTCCTTATTAAGAGCATCCGTAATTTTTAAATCCCAAAACTTATAGAGATTATCCCATTTTCTGGTCTTTAACTTGGTGCCCATTTCTAAGCGATAGGCCTGCATAAGATCCAGTGGTTTGATTATACCATAAAGACCACTTAGAATACGTATGGATTTTTGAGCCCTTTTTAGTTCTGTTTTATTAAAATCCTCTGCCTGTAATCCTAGATATACATCTCCTTTAAAAGTTAGAATAGCCTGCTTAGAGGTCTCCAAATTAAAATCTTCACGGAAATTTTGATAGCGTTCTACATTGAGAGCACTGAGTTTATCACTGATTTTCATTAGTGATTTTAGTTGGCTGACTTTCTTTTTTTTAAGAATAGAAACCAGTTCTAAGCTCTCTTCTTTAAAGACTGGTAAGGTAAATTCTTTGAGTTGAGATGGCTCGGTGTTTAGGGTTTTGGCAGGAGATAAAATACAAATCATATAGGCTTAGATGCATTAGGGGTAAAAAAAAAAGGATGCTTCATTTAAGAAACATCCTTTTAATAACATTGTTTATTTTCTTACTTAGGATTACCTAAAATTCCAGGAGCTGCAGCTGGCACACCATCTTGGTCTTCTGGTTTAAGAACTTTACCATGTACTTTAAGTACGATTGGGTCATTTCCTTCGTTGGTAGTAATTTTTACAGTCTTAGAAAATGGTCCTAATCTCTTAGTATCATACCTTATTTCTATTACATCAGACTCACCTGGCATGATAGGCTCTTTAGGATAAAGAGGCACAGTACATCCACAACTTCCTCTAGCATTTTTAATAACTAAAGGCTCTGTACCAGTATTGGTAAAGTTTACTTTTCTTAATGGGTCAGAATGCTGGTCTATGGTTCCGTAATCAACATCTACAGATTCCATATCCATTACTGGCCCTTCTGCAGGAGCTACATCTCCATCTTGAGCGTAAATGTTTGCACCTAAAAGCAGTGAGAAAACACTTAACATCAAAAATTTTTTCATGAGAATTTTTTTATACAACAAATTTATAATAATTATCTCTCCTCTGAAGAAGAAAATTGCTAATGTGTTGTTAATATTTACAAACACAACTGTAAGACGTAGTAATCTGCAAAATGTAATAAGTAAAATGCCTTTAATTTTTACTTTTGTACCGATTCCTTTAATACTCATTATCGGCATCCATAATCACTGACCTATATGATAGACTATTCATTTCTGAAACCATATAAATTAAAAGGTCGTTCTCAAGAGGCCAAGTTCCATAGTGAAGTTCTTCATGACTATTGGGTCTGTCAGGTAAGTAGAGAGACCAGTCTTATTTCTCGTAAAGAAGTGCTTACTGGTAAGGCCAAATTTGGAATTACTGGAGATGGAAAAGAAGTACCTCAAGTGGCTATGGCCAAAGCCTTTAAAAAAGGGGATTGGAGATCAGGATATTACAGAGACCAGACTTTTATGATGGCACTCGGTTTATGTAGTGTTGAACAATTTCTAGCACAGTTATATGCAGATCCGCAAAACGATCCTTTTTCGGGAGGTCGTCAGATGAATGCTCACTTTGCAACTCCTACCATAGATAAAGATGGAAAATGGATAGACCATACTAAGCAGTATAATGTATCCTCAGATATATCTAGTACTGCAGGTCAGATGTCTAGAGGATTAGGATTGGCTCTAGCCTCTAAAAAATTTAAAACCATAAAAGGAATCGGTGGTAGCAAAAGTGATTTTTCTAGAAATGGAAAAGAAGTCAGCTTTGTAACCATAGGAGACGCAAGTACTAGTGAAGGCGTATTCTGGGAATCTATAAATGCAGCGACAGTTATGGAATTACCTATGCTTGTCTCGGTCTGGGACGATGGCTATGGAATATCAGTCCCTATAAAGTTGCAAACATCAAAAGGCAGTATTTCAGAAGCACTTGCAGGTTTTAAACAGAAGAAAGAAGGAGCTGATGGGATGTATATCTATAAAGTCAAAGGATGGGATTATCCTAAACTTATAGAAGTATATGAAGAATGTGCAGAGAGAGTAAGAAATAACCATCGACCAGCTCTAGTGCATGTTACGGAGCTTACTCAGCCGCAAGGGCACTCTACCTCAGGATCACATGAGCGATATAAGTCTAAAGAAAGACTAGCATGGGAAAAGAACAATGATTGTATAAAGAAATTTGGAGAGTGGATAACTAAGTCCGGAATACTTACAAAGAAGCAGCTAGAAGAAATCGACAATGGAGCAAAAGAATACGTTCAGGAATGTAAAAAAAGAGCATGGAACAGTTTTATACAACCTGTGCTCAATCTCAGAACTGAACTAAAAACTATATTATCTACTCTGGAGCAATCAGAGTACATTAAAGAAATTCTACTCGAGCTCAGTCATCCTAATCCAGTAAAAGCAGAAATATTACAATCTGCGATAAGAGCCAAAATCGAACTGGAATCCTCATCACTTGATATTCCTGATGCATTAATAAAATTAATCGAGGGTATAAAGAAGGATGGCAAAGTATATCATAAATATCTTTATTCTGAGTCTGATAAGTCGGCTCTAAATATTCCTGTAGTACATCCTGAGTATTCAGATAAGTCAGCTGTACTTACTGGCTACAATGTGCTCAATACCTTTTTTGACGCTACACTAAAAAAGGATAAGAGAGTAATGGCCTTCGGAGAAGATGTAGGTAACATAGGAGATGTAAATCAAGGATTTGCCGGACTCCAGGAAAAATATGGGGAAGAAAGAGTATTCGATACAGGAATAAGAGAATGGACTATTATGGGACAAGCGATAGGCCTGAGTATGAGAGGCTTTAAACCTATAGCAGAAATCCAATATCTAGATTACCTTATTTATGGACTTGAGCCGCTATGTGATGATTTAGCTACGGTTAGATATCGGTCATATAATCAGCAGCAGGCACCGGCCATAATAAGAACCAGAGGACATCGATTAGAAGGAATCTGGCATGCAGGTTCTCCACTAGGGATGATGATACATGCTCTGAGAGGTATATATATATGTGTGCCTCGTAACATGGTCCAGGCTATGGGATTCTACAATACACTTTTAAAATCTGATGATCCAGGTATAGTTATAGAATGCCTCAATGGATACAGATTGAAAGAGACTTTGCCAGATAACTACATAGACTATACCTTGCCTTTGGGAGTACCTGAGGTTTTACAAGAAGGTACAGATATAACCTTGGTAACTTATGGCTCCTGTGTAAGAGTAGCAGAGAAGGCACTTGAGCTATTGGCCAAACGAGGAATTTCAGTAGAACTTATCGATGTACAAACCTTACTTCCATTCGATATGGAGCATAAGATTTTAGAATCTATTAAGAAGACAAACAAGGTCTTGTTTATGGACGAGGATGTACCTGGCGGTGCAACAGCATTTATGTTGCAGAAGGTAGTGGAGGATCAGGGAGCATATTACCATTTAGATGCTCAGCCACAGACCTTATCGGCTAAGGCCCATAGAACACCCTTCGGTAGTGATGGCGATTACTTTACTAAGCCCAATCCGGAAGAAATCTATGAAAAGGTGATGGCTATGGTCAAAGAGTCAGAACCTAAGAGATTTAACTAATAGGTTTCTACGTTATTATAATCTATGGCTGCCGAGAAGTGTCTTATCATTATACCTACCTATAAGGAAAAAGAAAATGTCCAGAACATTATAGAAGCTGTTCTGCAAGAGAACGATTTATTTGAGGTACTTATCGTAGATGATAATTCTCCAGATGGTACTGCGACTATTGTCGAAAATCTACAAAAGACAAATAATAGAATAAATCTTTTAAAAAGAGAAGGCAAGTTAGGATTGGGTACAGCCTACATAGCAGGATTTAGGTATGGACTGGAAAACGGTTATGATTATCTATTTGAGATGGATGCAGACTTTAGCCATGACCCTAAGAAATTAAATGAAATGCTGGTAGAGTGTCGCAAACCTGAAGTCGATTTAGTCATAGGTTCTAGATATATACCAGGTGGTGCTATAGAAAACTGGTCTCGATATCGATTATTTCTTTCCTACTCAGCCTCTGTCTATGTGCGTCTTATATCTAATATAAAAGTTAGAGACTTGACCGCAGGTTTTATCTGCTATTCCAGACAAGTACTAGAGATTCTAGATTTAGATAAGATAAAGCTGAGAGGTTATGGATTCCAGATAGAAATGAAGTACGCTGCTCATTGCAATGATTTCAATATTAAAGAGGTTCCTATAACCTTTAAAGATAGAGAGCTCGGTACCTCCAAAATGAACTCTAACATCATAGTAGAAGCCATTCTCGGCGTACTTTCGATGAAATTTAAGTCGTTCAGCGGATATTATCGTACTAGGTAACAATTTTGAGGCAACTATAATACACATTATATATTTTTACAATATGATTTTCTCCAAATCATAAATCAAACTTTTTTAGGCTTTTACATATTATTAATTTATTTAATATAAAATATCTATATTTATAACAGTAAGTTATTAAATGTAGTAACAGTGATTTTTTGTCATTTTAGGCTATTTGCTCATTTTGTAAGCAATTTATTTATAATATATAGTTGATTTGCTTACACAACTTTAAATATTAGAAAAATTTATATATGTTTTTTGGTATTTAGTGTAGGAAAGTGGGAAAAAGTGGGAACTATACCTAGTTTTGAGCAGCCTTTAAATGATAAATAGTTTTAATGTACCAACTGAAGGGAGAATATGATTGTAAAGCTGATGCCAAAGGAAGGCTTAGGTTACCCTCATCTCTCATCAAACAATTAGACGAAAGCGGTTCATTAAATTTTACCATTAATAGAGGTTTTGAGCAGCATCTTATGCTGTATCCCAGTGACGTTTGGGATAAAAAGACGAAAGAAATTAACAAGCTGAATTTATATAATTCGAAGGAAAGAGCTGTAGTTAGGTATTTCTATAGAGGAGCTTCTGAGCTTACTGTAGATAGTGCGGACAGGATTCTATTGCCTAAATCACTAATGGATTATGCAGGTATAACTAAGGAGGTAGTCCTCTTTGCGTATAACGAGCAAATCGAAGTGTGGTCTAAGGAAAAATATGAAGAAATGTTAGGAGAGGAGCCCAAAGAATTCGGAGAGATTACTGAAAATATTTTCGGAGGTAATCAGAGTGACAGTGAGCAAGATGGAATATCATAAGCCAGTATTACTTAAAGAAAGTGTAGCGGGTCTAAATATTTCAGAAGCAGGGATTTACGTAGACGTAACATTCGGAGCAGGTGGGCATTCTCAAGAAATTTTAAATAAGCTAAGTGCCAAAGGGCATTTATATGGAATCGATCAGGACATAGATGCGATACATAATATTATAGAAGATGACAGATTCACTTTCATTAGATCAAATTTTAAGTGGATAACTAATTTTCTAAAATTGAAAGGAGTACAGCAGGTAGATGGAGTGCTGGCAGATCTCGGAGTTTCTTCACATCAGTTTGATGTGCCAGAAAGGGGATTTACTTATAGAGATGATGGTCCACTGGACATGCGGATGAACCAAGAAGCAAAAATTTCGGCTGCCAAGATTCTCAACAGTTATTCTTTTGAAGACCTGGTAAGAATTTTTAGCCAGTATGGCGAAGTGAGAAATTCTAAAACCCTGGCAAGTAGGATAATAGAATATAGGCAGAGAAACGAGTTTAATCTGACTAGTGAATTGATAAGCTTGATAGATGGAATAGTGATCGGAAGTAGGCCCAAATATTTTGCTCAGGTTTTTCAAGCTCTTAGGGTAGAAGTAAATGAAGAGCTGGATGTGCTCGGAAGATTTTTAGAGCAGTGTGATGGGTTGATAAAAGTAGGAGGAAGATTAAGTGTTATAAGTTATCACTCATTAGAAGATCGCTTAGTAAAGAATTTTATAAAAAGTGGAAGATTGGATGGGAAAGTGGAGAAAGATGATTTCGGAAGATCATTGAACTCCTGGAAAGCGATAAATAAAAAAGTAATAATTCCTAGTGAGGAAGAGGTGGAAGAAAATTCCAGGGCAAAAAGTGCTAAGCTCAGAATCGCAGAAAAAATTTAAATAGTGGCAAAAACTCAAAATAAGAAAACTACAAAAAAACGATTCAAAGGAATCGATCAGGTGTATAATAATTTTCCTTTCATCTGTTTTCTGGCCTTACTAACGGTATTGTATATCGCAGTAGCCCATGGAGCAGAAAAGAAAGCGAGAAAAATTCAGTCCTTGCAGACAGAGTTAGATGAGGTGAGATGGAAATATGAAGACATAGAGCATAGATTGATTTATGAAAGCACCCAATCACAGTTAGCAGAGAGATTAAAGAAAAAGAATCTAAATATCTCTACTACTGTACCTAAAAAATTGAAAAGATAGACTTCTAATTTATAATGGAACGAAAAAACGAATTACTGATACGGGCGTACGTCGTCTTGCTACTCTTTGTAGTATTTGCAGCAGTCGTTTTTTATCGAGTTGTAAAAGTAAGTGTTATTCAAGGAGATCAGTGGAGATCTGAGGGAGGAAAAAATGTAAAAATGTCCCCGCTTCAGGCTCAGAGAGGAAGTATTTATTCAGATGATGGCTCAGTATTAGTCACATCGCTACCGTTCTTTGACATTCGGATGGATCTAATGGCTTCGAGAGAGAAGACCTTTTATGATGGGGTAGATTCCTTATCTAGACTGGTTCACTTGAAGCTTGATGATAGCAAATCTGCTACACAGTGGAGGCAAGAAATGATCAGTGGTCGTGAAGATAATTTACCTGGTAGAAGGTACTTTAAGATTGCTGATAACATTACTTATAACCAGCTGATGCAGATTAAGGATTTCCCGATATTTAGAAAGGGACGTTATGGAGGAGGCTTGATTATAGAGAAAAGAACGGTCAGGCAAAAACCTTTTAAATCATTGGCTAAGAGGACTTTAGGAGAGGTTAGAGATAATGCAAGTAATTATGGACTAGAGTCATATTTCGATGCAAATCTAAAAGGGCAGACGGATAGTATATTGACTAAACGGATTCCTGGAGGAAAATGGATTCCAGTATATAATGTCTCTGAAGCATTTGCTAAACAAGGAGATGATTTGTACACCACCTTAGATGTAGATGTTCAAGACATCGTTCAGAAAGAGTTGCTTAATTCTTTGATAGAAAATAAAGCAAAAGGTGGAGCGGCAATAGTGATGGATGTAAAGACTGGAGGAATAAAAGCCATCTCTAACTTTAAGTGGTCAGAAAAAAGAGGTGGGTTTATCGAGTCTTATAATCATGCAATCGGAACACTTTCTGAGCCTGGTTCGACCTTTAAAACAGCGACAGTTTTATCACTGTTAGATGATGGGCTAGTAACAGAAAGTACTCTTATAGATTTAAATAAAGGAAAGAAAAAATTCTACTCAGAATACATGTACGACTCGAGTCCACATGGTTTACAGATGGTAGATTTAAAAAAGGCCTTCGCAATTTCTTCTAATGTAGGTATCGCTTCTTTAGCGATGGATCATTATGAGAGAAAGGATAACGGAAGAGTTTCTTTTAGAAAGAATCTCGCAAAGTTTAGATTAGATAAAAAAGTAGGTTTAAAGTTAGAAGGGGAGGCTAATCCCCAAATAAAAAATCCTAGTAAGAGTAAATCATGGTCAGGAACTACGATTCCATGGATGTCTCATGGATATGAGTTGAGCCTAACACCATTGCAAATACTCGCATTCTATAATGCCATTGCAAATAACGGAAGATATATGAAACCGTATATCGTAAGTGAGATAAGAAGAGATGGGAAAATATTAGAAGAGTTTAAACCTATAGGGACTAAAAGACCTATTGCTAATGCAAAGGCTATAGGTACGATGCATAGACTGCTAGAGGAAGTGGTAAACAAGGGAACAGCTAAGTCTCTGCAATCAGACATTGTAAGTATGGCCGGAAAAACCGGAACGGCTCGATCTGATTACTCAGACTCTGAGGATGACAAAAAATACAATGCCTCTTTTGCTGGATATTTTCCAGCCAAAAAACCGAGGTACAGTATAATGGTAGTGGTCTACGAGCCAGAAGTAAACTACCATGGTGCTCAGGCAGCAGGAACAGTTTTTAAGGCTATCGCAGAAAAAGTTTATGCGATAAGAAATGACCGCTTCGATGCACAACCTGATTATGCAGCAGAGGTGGCCTTGCCAGAAAAGCAAACTGGTTATGTAGCTGACTTTACTAAGGTGTTTAATCATACCGGAATAAAGTATGATAAAAATGCAAAGTCATGGGCAGTGTTAGATCCAGAGGATGACAAAATGAAAATTGAAAAATTGAAATTCAAAAAATCCAAAGTGCCAAATGTGGCTGGAATGGGTTTGAGAGATGCAATATATGTTTTAGAAAATTTAGGTTTAGAGGTGTATGCAGAAGGAGTCGGAAAGGTAAAAAATCAATCTCTTAAACCAGGAACTAAAATAAATGGACAGGCCATAAACCTGTATTTAAACTAGGAATGTGAATTCCAAAAAGTTGTTTGACATAATATCAAGATCCCTTATAGTTAGATCACGAGGGTCGCTGGATCTTGAAATAGAAAATCTTGCTTTTGATTCTAGAAAAGTAAAAAAAGGAAGTCTTTTCTATGCGATAAAAGGAGAGCTGGCTGATGGACATCAGTACATAGATAAAGCAGTTTCTAACGGGGCTGTTGCGATTATCTGTGAGAAAATGCCTGATGCTTCAGATGATGATTCTTGTACCTACATAGAAGTAGCAGATGTAAGAAATGTCCTAGCTACCAGTAGTAATCTGTTTTATAACTCACCTTCATCCAAACTTAAACTCGTAGGAGTCACTGGGACTAATGGCAAAACCACCATAGTAACCCTTCTGCTGCAGTTGTTTGAAAAGATGGAGATTAAAGCAGGATTGATATCTACTGTAAAATATGTTTATCCAGGATTTGTGGAAGATGCATCCCATACTACTCCAGATCCTATTAAGCTTAACTACTTATTATCTAAAATGGTAGAAACCGATTGCCAATATGCTTTTATGGAAGTGAGTTCCCATGCTCTCGGTCAGAAGCGTATAGAAGGCATTAAGTTCTACGGGGGAGTTTTCTCTAATCTTACTCATGATCATCTAGACTATCACGGCAGCTTTAAAAATTATCTAAATATCAAAAAATCATTTTTTGATGGACTGGATAAAAATGCCTTTGCTCTGTATAACGAAGATGATAAGAATGGGCCGGTGATGGTTCAGAATTGTAAGGCTAATAGAATTTCTTATGGGTTATACTCACTTTCCGATATAAAGGGAAAAATCCATAGCAACTCTATTGAAGGGCTTCATTTAAAAATAAATGAAGACGAAGTCTTTACTCGATTAGTCGGAAAGTACAATGCTTATAATTTATTGGCTGCCTACGGAGTTGCAATAGAATTAGGTCTAGAGAAAGACGAAATATTAATCGGCCTGTCTATGCTTAGAGGAGCAGAAGGAAGATTTGAATTGGTAAGAGGAGAGAAGAAAAAAGTTTTCGGGATAGTGGATTATGCCCATACTCCAGATGCTCTTGAAAATATCCTTACTACTCTCAATGACTTAAAAATTTCTAACTCAAAAATTATAACGGTTGTAGGATGTGGTGGTAATAGAGATAAAGAAAAGAGACCAAAGATGGCATTAATCGCAGCACATTTTAGTGATCAGCTGGTCTTGACCAGTGACAATCCCAGAAACGAAAACCCAGAAGATATTTTAGACGATATGGAAAAGGGTTTAGAAAAAGAAAAAATAGAAGCACTGCGTATCACCGATAGAAAACAGGCGATAAAGACAGCAGCTGCCTTGGCAAGAGAAGGAGACTTAATATTAGTTGCAGGAAAAGGCCACGAAAAATATCAAGAAATAAATGGAGTAAAAACCCCATTTGATGATCTCGAAATACTCAAGAGTATTTTGAAATAATAAAGAAAAAAAACTTACTGGAAGCCAGTAAGTAGAGATATAAAAGATAGGTTCTATTATCATTCTCAGGTTGGTTTTAACAGTTGTAGTAAGTGTCGTTAGATAATGTTCTGACAATCTTACTGCACTGTTTTTAAACTACTCAGTGTATGTGGAGGATTTATTAAAAATAAAAATAGCTTACTGAAAGTCAGTGAGTAGAGATATAAAAGATAGGTTCTATTATCATTCTCAGGTTGGTTTTAACAGTT
>CAZDWO010000062.1:13875-25555 GCA_964509175.1 uncultured Saprospiraceae bacterium | reverse complement strand
GACTCAGCATTACCCACACTATCTGTATGACCTGAGATCGATAGATTATAATCTGGATACTTGGTCATGATGCTAGAAATCTGCTTTAGGATATCATAAGACTCGTTTTTAAGAGAGGTCTTTCCAGTATCGAACTGTACTGCTCTCATTGCGAGCTCTAGTACCTTACGATCCTGCTGCTCTATCTCTGGACAACCGTTAGTCGCTACGCTTCCATATCTATTAGGACATCTGTCTCTACTGTCATCGATTCCATCTCCATCTGTATCTGGACATCCACCGAATATTGCCAGTCCTGCCTTATCGATACACTTATCTGCATAATCTGCTACTCCATCACCATC
Source organism: uncultured Saprospiraceae bacterium (assembly GCA_964509175.1). Classification (GTDB taxonomy): domain Bacteria; phylum Bacteroidota; class Bacteroidia; order Chitinophagales; family Saprospiraceae; genus JAHDHU01. The sequence continues at coordinate 25,211 of CAZDWO010000062.1, read as the reverse complement.
TCTATCTGGACAACCGTTGGTACGGAGAGAACCTTTCTCATTAGGACATTTATCCACAGCATCTGCTACTCCATCACCATCAGAATCTGCTCCTGGACATCCTGAGTTTTCTACTAATCCAGGAATGTCTGGACACTTATCTAAACTATTAGGAACTCCATCATTATCTCTATCTGCGTCTGGACATCCTTTGTTTGCGATGATACCGACCATGTTAGGACAGTCATCTTCGTTATCTGCTACACCATCTCCATCTGTATCTGGACAGCCATTGAAGTTTTTAAGACCTGCTACATCTGGACACTTATCTTCAAAATCTGCAATCTTATCTCCATCTCTATCTGGACAACCTTTTAGGGCTTTAGGACCAGCTGCATTTGGACATAAGTCCAACTCGTCTACGATTCCATCTCCATCAGAATCCATTTTATCTAGCTCCATTTTTTCTTCTTTTGGTTTCTTTTCTCCAGTTCCATCCCATAGATATACAAAGCCCAATCCATGGTGCAGATTATTTCTATCTTCTGCTAGAGAATATCTAAAGTCAGACTGCCAGAACCAGTAAGCATTTTCTGCCTGCTGGAAATTCAACCCAAAACCTACAGGAATCTGCAGATTAAAATCTCCTTCTTGCTCAAAGGCAGCATCTACACCACCTACGATGTAGGGAACGATTTTACTCTGTACATTTCCTAGCTCATACTGAATCTGACCTCCTAATCCATAAACCGTCTTATGTAGACACGATCTATTTTCTGGAAGGTTATCTCTCAGATGACTAGATACCTGACCGACGTGTGCAGGGATTACAAATTTTACATTTTGATTTAATCTATGGTGATAAGCAAACTCAAAACCATGATGATACTGATTAAATGCAGTAATGCTACCACCCTCTTGCTGAGACTGATAATCTAAGAAAAGTGCTCTTACAGAAAAGCCCTTATTGTAATTAGAATTCTGTGCTTGTATTCCTAGTGAGACTAGTAAACAGATGACAAGTAAAAAACCGTTTTTTATCTTCATATTAAACCTATGGTGAGATTCCTTTAATAGCTTACAAAGGTAACATATAATTTTTTAATCCGACCATTAGCTATAAGAAATGTATCAATACATAACCAGCTGATTTACAGTTATCTACCTCTAATTAACAGAGGGTTTGACCGATTCAAAGAAGCCTGTACTCCTATTTTTTTGGACCTTGTCCCAGTCAAAGTATTGTCCATTCATACAAATGTAGACACCGGGATTTAAGGCTTTGGCGTAAGCCAATGAAGCTCCTAGATTAAAAAACCCATCAGATGAGGTTCCGAATGCATAAGGAATCATAGCTCCCGTAAGTATTATGGTCTTATCGGATAGATTGGCTTCCGCCAAAACTCGAGCCGTCTGTACCATCGTATCTGTCCCGTGAGTGATGACCATATTTTCTTCTTTGGCAGCGGCACAGGCCTGTAGTATATTATTGCGATCCACGTCTGTCAGTTCCAGACTGTCCTTCATCATCAGCTCCGTTACTTCTACATCTAGCGTACATCTACCTCTAAGAAACATCTCTTGCAGATGAGTCTCCTTAAAATATAACTCACCAGTTATAAAATTGTATTCCTTATCGAAGGTGCCACCAGTGACAAAAATTCTTATCGGGTCGTACATATTTTTAATATTAGCCAAAGATTATATATAAAGTTATAATCTTAATTTTGAATGTATAATTAGCTTTACACAAATTTACCTAGAATGAATACGGATAGACTCTTATCTAATACCATAAAGTCACTCTCTGAATCTGCAACCATTAAGATGGCTCAGATGGCCAGAGACCTAAAAGCCGAAGGACACGATGTAATCAGTCTGAGTCTCGGAGAGCCAGATTTCGATACACCACTGCACATAAAAGAGGCTGCTGTCGAGGCACTCAACGCTGGACATACAAAGTATACTCCTGTACCAGGAAGAATAGAATTTAGAGAAGCGATCAGGGATAAGTTTTTACGTGATAATAATCTCAACTATGGACTCGACCAGATCGTAGTCACTAATGGTGCTAAGCAGGCTATTGCCAATGTCTGTATGGTACTTCTAAATCCTGGTGATGAGGTAATAATCCTCGGACCTTTCTGGGTGACCTATCAAGAGATAGTAAAAATGACAGGAGCTAAACCTGTAGTCGTATCTGCCGGAATCGAGCAAGACTATAAGGTTACCACTGATCAGATCAGAGATGCTATCACAGATAAGACTCGTCTAGTTATGTTTTCCTCTCCATGTAATCCGACTGGTTCGGTTTATAGCAAGCAGGAACTCAGTGACATGGCAGATCTGATAAATCGTCATCCTGACATTATGATTATGGCAGACGAGATTTATGAGTACATAAACTTTGAAGGCAAGCATGAGAGTATCGGAGCCTTCGATAAGGTAAAGGACCAGACGATTACCATCAATGGTATGTCTAAGGGTTTTGCGATGACAGGATGGAGACTAGGATATATGGGAGCACCGAGATGGGTCGCTAAGGCTTGTGCCAAATTACAAGGTCAGTTTACCTCTGGTGCTGCATCCTTTAGTCAGTTGGCAGCCGCTCATGCTCTTAATAGCAGTCTACAACATACCTACGAGATGGTAGAAGCCTACAAGCAAAGAAGAGAACTCGTAACAACCATGCTCTCTAAAATTCCAGGCATGAAGGTCAACAATCCAGAAGGTGCCTTTTACGTCTTCCCAGATATCTCAGAACTCTATGGAAAATCTAATGGCGTACAAACCATAAACGACGCTGACGACTTCTGTGAGATACTTCTTAAGCAAGCTCATGTAGCTGTGGTTACTGGTAAGGCATTCGGAGCGGATAATTGTTTTAGACTATCGTACGCTTCTTCTGAGGAGCAGTTGAAGGAGGCTATTACTAGGATGGAGAAGTGTTTGGCTGGGTTTAGTTAGGAGGAAAATTCAAAGGAGAGGCAAATTCAAACTCAAGTGTCAAACTCAAATTCAAGGGCCAGGGTTGTTTGGTTATTAGTGAATAGATATTAGTCGATAGTAGGCAGTAGATAGTTAATAGTTATAAGGCAGTCAAGGGCAGGTGTTCTTAAGTTATTAGTTACTTGTAGATAGTTATAGTTATTAGTTTTAATTAGGTTGCAATGCAAGCGTTTTCTTGCTAGTCTATTACAAATAAGACATCATCCTTAAAGAGTAGATTTAATCCTCCATACATCCATTGCTCGTAATTTGCATCACATTCAGAAAACTTTGCTGCATCATAGGGTGATTTGTGACAAAGCCTTATTTCAGTTTTAGTCATACCTTTTTCTATTTTCTTATTTATGATTTTATTCCACATTTCGTCATTGATGTTGTAGTATTTTTTTGGATGCTCAAACATAAATAAATGGTCAAAATTATTACTCTGATATCCTTCTTCTCCAACATTTATATCACTTAGATTTACGCTTCTTGCATAAGTATTGCTTCGGCCTTCTACTTGGAAGAAAATTTTTACTGGACCACCTGGAAAACCATCTTCTATTTTAACAACCTTAACTTTTGTGAATTTCTCAAGTTGCGGTTCTTTATCCTTTCTATAGTATTGCTTTACTTCCTCACCATTCATGTCAAATTCCTTTGCCTTTTCAAAAAGAATGTAAAGTGATTTCCCCGTTAGTTCTTTGCGAGCCTTATCCGTATCTCCCAAGTAGGCTAATCCACGAATAGTAGTGTAATCCCAGTCGACATATTCGTATTCCTTTTCACCACTACTAAAAATCAGTAAGTCGGTTGAATTGGAACGTCCTCTTTTATCATTTTCTCTGGTTTCGTATCCCTTAAATATCAGTGTGTCTCCCTTTATTTTTGTTATTCTAAATTTTGAATTGGGGTTATTATATTCATAGAGACTAGTACTTAAATTATTGGGGTTATTTTCATAATCTTTAACGACGAATCTCATTCCAGGGATCCATTCCTTTACTGATAAATACTTATAGCTTTTCCCGTAATCCCCTTTAGGATGGGTTTGTGATTTTTCCATTGAGCAATACTTGATAATTGAATCAATTTTAGTTTTAGGATGATTTCTCCTTATTGATTTAAAAGTTACTTCCTTAATCTTAACCATTAATTCAACCTTCTGATTCGGATCATTACTTCTCCATAAATGCATCCATATAGCAGCATCTACATCTGGAGAATTAAAAATTTCATTTTTGATTTTAAGGCTATCAGGATGCGAATAAGAATCGTTATCAGTAATAATTTGTTGGTAATTCAGACCACTATTTTTATATGTTGAATTGTCAACTTCAAGTTGATCATTTAAAGTAGTTTTAGGTGCAACTAACCCCTTGAATTCAATCGTATCATTTTTATAGTTTGGAGTGTTTTCTATATAACCCATAGTTATAAAACCATCTTCTATCAGTCGTTCTTTTAGCTTATCAGAATTGGTTGAAATTGGGGTTTCTATTTCATTTTGAGTAATTCCAATATTGGAAAGAATGAGAAATAGAAAAATTGAGAATAATTTGATTGATTTTATCATGCTCATAGTTGCTCTATTTTTGATTAGACTTAAAACTTAACTATCTGCTTCGTCGATAAGACTCTTCATGAATATCGAGATACTTCTCTAATAATTCATCATGTGCAGCGGTATTACCTAAATCATACATACCTTTCATGATTCTTTGGCGGCAAGCCTCGTAGACACTTACTGCACAGGCAACGGATATATTTAGACTCTTTACCATGCCGTACTGTGGAATGATAAAATTTCCATCTAGAAACTCTAAGGCTTCATCTGAGATTCCATCGTGCTCATTGCCGAACATTAGGGCTACTGACTCGGTTAAATCTAAATCGTAAAGGCTTTTGGATTCTTTGGCTAGATGGGTTCCGTAAATGGATTTGTATTTTTTTCTGACCTCAGTCATGCACTCTTCTACAGAGGTAAAGATTCTGACATCGATCCATTTACGAGAACTGGAAGAGGATCGCCGACCCATCTTGTACTTGTCTACATTTATTTGTGGATCTGTGAGAATAACATAGATTTCATAAATTCCTACTGAATCACAGCTTCGTAATACAGCACCGATATTATGAGGGTCATGTATGTTTTCTATAATAAGAGTGAGGTCTAGCTGACGCTGACTCACTACTTTTCTAAATCGATCTTTTCTCTCCGGAGTAATCGGCATCTGTTATCGTATACGCTCAAAACCGTTTCCTCTATACTGGATGATGTCTAGATGTTTGTTTTGATAATACTCGACCTGAGGTTCTTTTTCTAGAGACATCGGCTTAGCTGGCTTCATAGCTCGGAGGTCGTAAATGGATTGTAACCCATCAAATTTTTCTCCGACCATCTTTCTAAAAAACTTAGTACCATGTTCTAGTAAACCCGTTCCTACAAAGCTCATCATATCATAACCTTCTAGTGCATCATCATCTGGCAATGCATTATAAGCCTGCAGATAGGTAGATTCAAAATCTTTGGTTGCCACATCATTGTGGTCTGTTAATTTTGCAAGACAGGTACGCATCCCTAGGTTTTTATAGTAGTCATAGGTAAAGCGGCTGGAGTTCATCAAGATAGGCATGCCGTAGATGAAGACCTGCTTGTCTTCTTTTTCTGTACTGATTCTTCTTACTGCGTTATAGATGTAATTTTCGTCAGTGGAGCTGTAGTTGGGTATTACAAAAACAGTAGGTCTGTTTATTAAGAATAAGGAATCATAAGCATGATCTCCGATCTGTAAGGAGTCTTCGTTTAGAGAATACTCATTAAAAGGAGCTCCTCCTTTTCTAGAATTGTGATATCTCTGGATGTACTTATTGAGCTTATCGTCTTTTCCGTTTTCTCGTTGTAGAAGGAAGACCTGATCAGGAGAAAAATTGGCTCCTATGTGATCTGTTATTTTTTTGTAGTGATCTGTAGCTGGAGGATTTAGTTGAATGTAATATGGATTCTGCTCAGTGATTTTTTTACTGGCATTCCATGGAGATACCACAGGAATCTTATTTGCCTTTCCGAATGCTGCAACAGCTTTTAGATTCGTTTTATCATAGGGTCCGATAATTACATCTGCGAGTTTATTAAAAGGATCCTTTAACTTCTTATCGAAGTCAGATTTAGAATCAAAGACTTTTACGTTAAGTGCTAATCCTTCTGATTCTAGCTTTCTGAGAGCCAGCTGAACTCCTGCGTAATAATTTACAAACTTCTTGGATACGCCAGATAACTCACTGCTTGAACTTTTAGAATCAAAGGGGATAAATAGAGCTACATTATAAACTGATTTCTGTTCTGAGAATTCGTCTACTTCTTGATCTTTGGCCGCAGCCTCTTCCTTCTTTTTATCGACCTCAGAATCTGCCCATTCTCTGTCATCTTTTTTGACCACCTTGGGCCTGGTTGTGGTAGGTTTTTTAGGTCTAGTGGTCCTAGTAGTAGTCGTACGTTTCTTTAAAGGAGTTTTTTTAGAAGTCCCACAACTGATACTAAAAAGCAATAATCCAATCAAGCAAATTTTACTCCCACTCAATCGTTGCAGGAGGCTTAGTACTGATATCATAAACGACTCTGTTTATACCTTTAACATTATTTATTATCTCACTCGACACTTCGGCCAAGAATTCATGCGGAAGTTTACTCCACTCTGCAGTCATTCCATCTACTGAATTTACGCATCTTAAAGCAATTGTGTACTCATATGTACGCTCATCTCCCATCACACCTACAGACTGTACCGGAAGTAATATGGCTCCAGCCTGCCAGACCTTGTCATATAAACCTCGTTTTCTAAGGAGATTTATGTAAATGTAATCTGCTTCTTGACATAGACGTATTCTATCCTTATATAGTTTCCCCAGAACTCGGATTGCTAATCCAGGACCTGGAAATGGATGTCTGCCTATAAAGGAATGAGCCAGTCCCAGTTCTTTTCCTACCCTTCTCACCTCATCCTTAAAAAGCATTCTGAGTGGCTCAACTATTTTAAGATTGAGCTTATCTGGAAGTCCTCCTACGTTATGATGTGATTTTATCGTTACAGATGGACCATGTACGGAGACTGATTCTATCACATCTGGATATATCGTTCCCTGAGCCAGCCATTCTGCACCTTCTATTTTGTTTGCCTCTCTTTGGAAGACTTCTACAAATACTCTTCCTATGGTCTTTCTCTTTTTCTCTGGATCCGATATTCCTTCTAACTCTGATAGAAACTCCTCAGAAGCATCTACACCTGTAACATTGAGTCCAGTGCCTTTATAGGTTTCCATTACTTCCTCAAACTCATTTAACCGCAATAGCCCATTGTCTAAGAATATGCAGAATAGATTCTTACCTATTGCCTTATGCAGCAGCATCGCAGCTACCGTAGAATCCACTCCTCCTGATAATCCTAGGATTACCTTATCATCGCCTAGCTTAGAACGTAAAGTAGCTACAGTATCGTCTATAAAGGCTGCAGAAGACCACCTAAGCTTACAGTCAGCAATGTTTCTCACAAAGTTTTCTAGCAGTCCCTTTCCATCTAATGAATGAGTCACCTCGGGATGATATTGTAAGCAGTAAACAGGAGCTCCTTCTTTTTCTGATTTATAAGCCGCTACAGGTATGTCTTTGGTATTGGCTATGATTTTAAAGCCTTCTGGTAGGTCTACGATGGAATCTCCATGAGACATCCAGACCTGGCTTCCAGAATCTATATTTTTAAAAAGTGGATCGTCTTCAAGGATTTCGATATTGGCTTTTCCGTACTCTCGTTTGTCAGATCTCTCTACATTTCCACCATAGTTCTCGGCAATGTACTGAGCTCCATAGCAGACTCCTAGTAATGGAATCTTATGTAGATATGGACTGAGGTCAATTTGAAGGGCTTTTTCTTCTTTGACAGAAAATGGGCTTCCAGATAGAATTACGGCTTTTATCGAGGAGTCGAGCTCAAAGGATTTATTATAAGGTAGTATCTCACAGTAGACTTCTAGTTCTCTTAATCTCCGAGCGATAAGCTGGGTGTATTGAGAGCCAAAATCTAAAACTATTATCTTCTCCGCTTGCATGGCGTAAAGATAAAATTTAGTCTATCAATCCTCTTCCTTCCTTGTTGATTTTACCTTCTTTATCTAGACTCTTTAAAAGCTTGTCTAGTATACCATTTATAAACTCCTTACTCTTAGCAGTACTGTAGTTCTTTGCGATTTCTACATACTCATTAAGGGTAACCTTAGTAGGAATGGTTTTAAAGTGTAGGAACTCACTGAGAGCCATATCGATAAGAATGGTGTCTAAAATAGCGAGACGGTCATGATCCCAGTTTTCTAGTACTGGTTTTAGAATCTCCACATAGGATTCTTTGTTTTTATTGGTAACAGTCAGTAATTCCTCTCCGAACTCTTTTACCGTCTCATCGTCAGGCTTGTGTGTCTTTAAAAAATGAGAAGAATCATCTGGTAAGGCTTTAATGGTTTTCTTTACTGCACCGATTACTACCGACTTGTCATCCAGCCAGTTAGGGTAATGGTCTTCAAGCATCTCATTAAAGAGTTCAGACTTTCTACAAAATCTAAATAGCTCAAGTAAAATCTCTTTTACCTCATCTATACTAGGCCCCTTAGTTAAGTACTCCTTGTATTTAGCTTCTTTTAGAAAATCGTAGTATATCTTTTCGTGGTATTCTGAGTTACTTAGCTCTTTACATTTGTCTTTTTCAAAGATTGCTTGGAGCTTTTTATTTTCCTTGGTAAAGTTTACGATGGCATTATCGGAGAGTGTAGGCTTGAATGCCTTATCATCATCTGTGGGTAGATGTTTTGACTTCCTTTTTATAGCATCTTGCTCGGCGATTTTAGCCGTTTCTAGCAAATTATAAAGGCAGAACAAATACAAGTGGTAAGTATTATCAATACCCTCCCAGTATTTATTTCCTGCAAGTTTAAAATCAAGTTTTTCGTCCCTGTTGAGGGCGAAGAGCAACTGCATTACTTTTATGCGAACATTCCTCCTACTAAGCATCTATCTCTATTATCTATATTCTATCGAAATATATCAAAGCTCAAAGAAATGAAAATTTTCCATTTCTTACAGCCAACGTATTATAGTTTTTTATCAGTTAACATATACGCGGTTGATTTCTTCAAAACTTGGCAACTTATTTATGTGCCATTTTTTGACAACCACTCCATCTTTCCACAACACTATTCCTGGATTAGAACGAACTATTGTTTTAAGAAGTATGTCATCTGCCGTATATAAAGGCATTTTTACTCCACTATCCATTACAAAATCCATCAAGGTCTTCTTATCCGCTTTACCTATGACTCCATAGATAGGGATATTCGCTGCTTCTGCCGCATTACTCAGAGGAATAATTTTTTCTCTAAACTTATCTAAATAATCTTCTTCCCAGATCATATCGTAGTACTCTTCTTCTCTACTTTCTGTACCAGTAACATTTTTGACGATTTGTGTGAGTTCTATCCCATTTTCCATCATGGTAATAGTATCTATGGTAAAAGTGGAATCTATGACAGTTCTCATTTTCTTTTCAGCCTCTCCCTTCAGCATATAGCAAACCATCATCAGACTGTATCCTTCTGCATTGAGTTTCTCTTCAGAGACATCATCTCCATACTCTAAGTCTTTAAAAGTATAGTCACTGATCTTGGTTTGTTTTACAGTAGGTTCGCCACTTATGGTTTCTAGGATTTCCCACTTGTCTTTTGGGAATTCTTTATATCTCGTTAGATATTCGGCCATAGCCAGATTCTGTACATCCTTAGATTCTTTATTCTGAAGTACATAAGTTAGTGGAACATTGGCCAAAGCCTCTTGCTCTTTTTCCTTAGTAGTTCTGACATCTGCTCCTTCTTTAAATGGTCTGAAGTCCACAGATGGAATATCCCACACATAGTTACTCAAACAGAATACTAAGGCTCCTGCTCCTACAGCAAATGAAAGGACATCTCTCAGTCTAGGAGTAAATATTTGAGTCATATCTCTAAACTTCCAAATAAAAAAGAAAGCCGGAATCATGAGAAATAAATCTTTGATAAACGACACCTTAGGCTCGAGCTTTATAAAGTCTCCAAAACAACCGCAATCAGTCACCCTCATGTTATTCTTATCATAAGCACCCCAAGCTGCAAAGTCAAAGAAATTGGCTCCATTGCCTACATAACCGGTCAGGAAAGTAAACCCTGTCAAGAAGGTGAAAAACAGGATCAAAAAGAAAAATGACCATGAAGTAAATTTTCTTCTAGCACCTAGAATCAGCATGATTCCTAAAAGAATTTCAAAGACTATTGTAACCACTGAAAAAGTAACCGAAAAATGCTCAGCTATAAAAGGAAAAACTGGTGCTACAAAGGAAAACCAGGTTCCCTCAAAAGCCAATTTGAACTCATTGAAGTAATCCACAAGTTTATAAGAAGTACCTAAAGGATCAACAGCTTTTACATAACCCGAAAACAGAAACCATGCTCCACAGAAGTACTGCAGAAAGGCCATCAGCCAGTTCTTGTGCCCATCAAAAAACTTGGGAGCATTCTCCTCAAACTCAGGAGAACTAGGGTCTAACCCATTCTTATCAGTTTCTATTTCATAGGCTGACATTAATTGCCTGAACTTCCAAAATCCTATTAAAAGTGTCAGTAGAATTCCTGTAATTCCGATTCTTATTATAAGTGTAGATAGTGTCATTTATCTTAAGTATTCTTCGTGTTTAATAAAATAAGTGCAAATACAGAATAGTTAATGATGTCTAGATAATTAGCATCTAAGCCTTCAGAGATTATCGTTTTTCCGACATTGTCTTCAATCTGTTTTATACGGAGCAGCTTCATCAGTATGAGGTCAGTAATACTACTTACTCTCATGTCTCTCCATGCCTCTCCATAGTCATGATTCTTATCTCGCATCAGGTCAAAGGCGATGGTACTCTGCTCGTTATACCACTTCATGGCAGTATCCTTATCTAAATCGAGATTCTCCATATCTGATTCCATCTCTAGTTGAATAAGTGCCATGATAGAATAGTTAATCAATCCTACAAAATCGAGGTCAATAGAATCACTTACTTTTTGCTCTCCTTTTTCCTGAATGCTTCTAATCCGTTTGGCCTTAATAAATAGCTGATCGGTAAGAGAGGAAGGTCTGAGAATCCTCCATGCAGTACCATAGTCGATGGTCTTTTTCTGAAAGATGTCCTTACACTGTTCTAATGCCTTTTTAAATTCCTCGTTGGTATCCAAACTATTCGATTATGACACAAATATAAAGACTCGTTGTAATAACTAGATTTAATAAAAGTATAATGCTATTTAAT
>CAZDWO010000062.1:0-13775 GCA_964509175.1 uncultured Saprospiraceae bacterium | reverse complement strand
AAATGCTTTTATCTTTCGGTGATGATTTATCTGGTTCTTGCCATCATTTTTAATGGACTGATAGGAGTAATATTTAAACTCTTCGGTCTGAGAGGAGTAAATATTTATGCTGCCATAAGTTTTAACTATGTGGTCTGTATACTGATGGCTACTATAGTATTAGGTAGTTTCCCGATATCTATGGAATTCTTTTCTCAGCCATGGATAGTGCTAGCGATACTTCTGGGTTTATTCTTTCCAGTAATTTTTAATTTATACGGTCGAGCAGTGCAGCACCTAGGAGTTGTTATTTCTACCATATTCCATAAGATGTCATTAATAGCTCCAGCACTAGTCGGAATACTCATTTATGGAGAAGAGTTTACAATTTTTAAAGGCTTGGGAGTTATAACAGCCATGCTGGCTATTTACTTTATTCCTAAGGAAAAGACAGATTCTAATGCTAGTGAGTCAGTGAGAAAATATATCTATCTCGGTTTTCTGATTCTGGCTGGAAGCTCTCTGATAGATACTGGACTATATCTTAAAGACAAACTATTTACGATTAACATTGACGATTTGAGATTTACGGCTACCCTATTTTTGTTTGCTCTGATAGGTTCAATTCCTTTATTGATTCAGAATAAGATGAAAACTGGAAGTAGTATTGGAGTAAAGGAACTGGTAGCTGGAGGTGTATTGGGTGTGCCCAATTTTTTCTCTATCTACTTTATTCTACTCGGTCTAAACTCATTAGATGGATCTATATTTTTTCCTATCAACAATGTCGGTATACTTATCGTCTCTGGACTAGCCGGAATTCTATTCTTTAAAGAGAAAATGAACATCTATAAATACATCGGTTTTGCTCTGGCTATCATTACCATAATTCTACTACAGCTCTGATGATAAAAGACCAATACTATACCTTATCAAAGCTATCTATTGCAGAGTTTAAAGATCGAGGCAGTCGGTTTATCTCATATGCATTTCCATGCGAAAGTATTCAAGAATTCGAAAGCGAGCAGGAGAAAATAAAAAAAGAACATTTCAAAGCCAGACATCACTGTTACGCATATAGACTAGGAATAGATGGAGAAGTATTCAGAGCAAACGATGACGGAGAGCCAGGAGGAACTGCAGGGCTACCGATACTTAATCAATTAAAAAGTAATGAAGTCGTAAATGTAGGATGCATTGTGGTTAGATACTTCGGCGGAACAAAGTTGGGTGCTAGTGGTCTGATAAATGCTTACAAAAGCTCTGCATCGGAATCCATAAAAGAAGGAAACAAGGTTCTTAAAATAATCGGAGATGAGTTGAAGATAGGTTTTGACTACAGTCAAATGGGAATACTTATGGATACAATAAAAAAGAATGAGCTCAATATAGTAGAAAAGCATTTTGAAGCAGTACCTCATGTGACGCTCCAGATAAGACGCTCTATCTTTGAAGAATCTTTTATTAAACTCAAAGCAGAATTACTAAATATCTCTATCGAAGAATACATGAGTACTGAGCCTAAGATGGAGCATTATAAATTTGAAATCATCGAGCAATGAAAGTAGGAATTACAGGCGGTATCGGTAGCGGTAAAACGACCGTTTGCAAGATGTTTGAAGCACAGTATGGCATTCCTATTTACTATGCAGATACTCGAGCAAAGTATCTGATGAACCATAAGGAACATTTAAAAGAAGCCATAAAGAATGAATTTGGCAAAGACGTTTACCATTCTAATGGACGGATAAATCGAGCCAAACTGGGAGGCATCGTTTTTAATGACAAGTCTCGACTAGAGATATTAAATGGTCTGATACATCCAGCGGTTTACACAGATAGTGAAGAATGGATGGAAGAAAAAGAAAAAGACCATCCATATGTTTTAAAAGAAGCTGCTCTTTTATACGAGACGGATTCTGCTAGACAACTGGACAAGATTATCGTAGTCTATGTAGAAAACGAGGAGCGGATAAGACGAGTAATGGCTAGAGATAAAACTAGTGAAAAAGCGGTCTTAGCAAGGATGGACAAACAACTGCCACAAGAACAAAAAATGAAAATGGCTGATTATCTGATCCACAATTTACATCGTAGTGAATTACAAAGTCAGGTAGAAACAATTCATAAAAAAATATTGGTTTTATGCCAAAACAAAAAAAAGTAATTTTAAGGCAAGAAACAGAAACTATGATTACAAAACAGATGAACGCAGAGCAGCTAATTCAATTAGAAGATAAGTATGGAGCACATAATTATCATCCACTTCCAGTAGTCCTTACAAAGGGAGAAGGAGTATATGTATGGGATGTAGAAGGAAAAAAGTATTTTGATTTCTTATCTGCCTATTCTGCCGTAAATCAGGGTCACTGTCATCCTAGAATCATAGAAGCCCTCAGCCAGCAGGCCAAAGAACTAACCCTTACCTCTAGAGCCTTCCATAATGACATGCTCGGAAAGTATGAGAAATACATGTCTGAGTATTTTCATTATGATAAAACCTTACCTATAAACTCAGGAGTGGAAGCCGTAGAAACTGCCATAAAATTGTGTAGAAAATGGGCTTATGAGAAAAAAGGAATTGCAGAGAATCAAGCAGTCATAATATTTGCTTCTGGAAATTTCCACGGACGTACACTGGCCGTAATATCTGCTTCTCAGGATCCAGATAGTCGAGGAGGATTCGGTCCATATATGCCAGGAATAGAAGTTATAAACTACAATGATCTCGATGCTTTAAAAAAGGCTTTGGAAAATAAAAACGTAGCCGGGTTTATAGTAGAACCGATTCAGGGAGAAGCTGGAGTTTTTGTTCCAGACCCTGGTTATCTTAAAGGAGCAGCTGCCTTGTGTAAAGAAAACAATGTACTCTTTATAGCAGATGAGGTACAGACTGGAATAGCTCGTACAGGTCGACTACTGGCATCTTGCGGAGACTGCAGCTGTACAAACACATGCCAGAACACTCCAGATGTAAAACCCGATATTCTTATTCTAGGAAAGGCATTGTCAGGAGGAGTATTTCCAGTATCTGCTGTTATGGCTGATGATGAAATTATGCTATGTATTAAGCCCGGAGAACATGGCTCTACCTTCGGAGGAAACCCTCTAGCCTGTGCTGTGGCGATGGCTGCTTTAGAAGTCGTGAAGGACGAAAGGCTTGCAGAAAATGCTTTTAAGCTAGGTAAGGTATTCAGAGAAAGAATGCAGCAATTAGTGGATAAATCAGATTTAGTATCACTAGTAAGAGGTAAAGGTCTTTTAAATGCCATCGTAATTAATGACAGCGAGCAGAGTAAAACTGCATGGAATATCTGTATGGCTCTAAGAGACAACGGTCTACTAGCAAAGCCTACTCATGGCAACATTATAAGATTTGCCCCACCACTCGTGATGAATGAAGAGGAACTGCATCAGTGTTGTGATATAATAGAAAAAACTATACTAGAGTTTAAAGTATAGTTTTTAAGGGAAACAAATAGGGTGTCTGTAATTTCGTAGTGCTAATATCAGACATAAAAATCTATTGTGATGGATTTTTTGATAAGTGACAATTCCCGCAAATAAGTGATAATTGTATCCTAGAATAGTCTTCTCTTTTTGAGGATTTTCATAATTAATGACCGCTTCCTCTGAGCGATATTGACCGTACTTCCGTCTTTTAATTCAAAGAAGTTTTCTAGTTTATTAAGCTTTGCGATATAATTGAAATTAATGATGTCCTTATGATGGACTCTCATAAAGAAGTGATCTGAGGACTCTTCTTCTTTGGGAAGGAGTTTCTCGTATTCTCCTAGATTTTTAGAAGAGATTACCTTACGTCCGTCGTTTATATATATCCACGTTGCACTTCCATCTGCCATGAGTCTTACGATATCAGATATCTGGACATACTCTCTACCCTCTTTGGCTGGAATGGCAATCTTATGATTTTCTACCTTCGGTTCGTTTAAATCAGAAATCAGTTCTTTTAAGTTAGAGTAGTCTTGCTCAGAATCTATGATTTCTTCTAGGTCGTTAAGTGTGTTTATGAGCTCGTCTATATTTACAGGTTTGAGAATATAGTTGAAGGCATGAAACTTTATAGCTCTGAGGGCAAATCCTTCATAAGCGGTTATAAAAATTACTCTGTACTTTCTTTTAGGCAGTTGCTTGAGTAAATCAAAGCCTGTTTCAAAAGGCATATTTACATCGAGGAGTAAGAGATTAGGATTATAGAGGTCTATCGCCTTTAGTGCATTTTTTACACTGTCTGCCTCTCCTACTATATCAGTATTGGTAGAGTATTTTCTGATAATTGCAGCTATCGTATTACGGCTCTTTGCTTCATCATCTATAATGAGAGCTTTTATTTTCTTATCAGTTGTGGTCATGTGAGATCGGGTATTTCTAAAGTAATCTTAGTTCCTGGATATTTCCGGTCCTCTGGATGCTGCTCTGTAAGTGAAAATTTTATTTCTGTGTTGTACATCTCATTCATAATCTCTAAACGATTATTTATCAGTGCCATACCTTGTGAGACGTGATCTGATTCTAATTGTAACTTTATCTTCTTACTTTGTTCTATTCCTATTCCATTATCTGCAACTGTTATCTTTACTCCTTCTTTTGCTTGTTCTATCTTAATCAAAAGAAGTCCAGAATCCTCACGATGTAGCAGTCCATGATTTATTGCATTTTCTACAAAGGGCTGTATAATCATAGTTGGAATCTCCGTCGCATTTATATCTATCTTAGAATCCACCATTAATTTATATTCAAACTTCTCATTGAATCTAAGCTTTTCCAGTTCTAGATAGAGTTCCAGCATTTCTATTTCCTCATAGATATATACGTATTTTTTCTTAGAGGCATCTAGAATTTTTCTCATCAAAGAAGCAAATGAACTGATGTACCTGTTTGCCTCACGGCTATCATTAGTAAATATGAAGTCTTGTATAGAATGCAGAGCATTAAATAGAAAATGTGGATTCATCTGACTTCTGATGGCTTGCATTTCTAGCTCTGCAAATCTTCTACTATTCTCAGATTCTCGTTTTGCTTCTTTCCTCAACTTAGAATCTCTATAGCGGGTAAATAAGTAGAAGGAACCGAGCAATAATAAAATGCTTATTAGGTAAAACCACCATCGCTTGTACCACGGCTGAGAAATTCTAAATTTTAAGAACTGCGAATTATTTAGAAAATTACCGTCTATATCTTTGGCTCTAAGCCTGAATGTATACTCTCCTGGCTGTAAGCCTTGATACTCTCTATAACCCTTATCTGTTGCTTGCCAGGAAGTATCGAGTGGCTCCATCTGATACTCGTAGGTAACCTTTCCTAAACTCTGATAAGACAGCCCAGCATAATCTATTTTTATATTGTTCTGATAATGCTCCAAGTCAAAATTAGAATTTATCTCTTGTGGTTGTCCATTTATAGAAATAGACTGTACGAGTAAAGGTGAGCGGTAAGAGCTGGCATCTAAATCATTCTTAGAATTATCGATTTTAATTCTAGATACTCCATTTTTTGTTGCGGCATATATATAACCGTCATCTACAAATACGTCATAAACCTCATCAGAAGCTAGACCATGAGAGATAGAATAGATATTTATATCATATTCACATTTATCGTTTTTGCCTGTTAATGATGCGATACTTACCACTCCTCTATTGGTCGCAGCCCAGACTCTATCGTCATCTATCATCAGAGAATTTATAATATATCCATCTAGCTCCTCGATAGAACAAAAAGAAGTTCCTTTATCATGAAACAATCCATAACCATCCGACCCTATCCATAATCCATTCTTAGAATCTACAGCTATATCTGTAACCGATAAATCGCTGGCAAGATGACTAGATTCTACGTTTACCAGCTTTCCATCCTTAAACCTACTGATACCTGAGGACCTTCCTATCCATATATATCCGTATAAATCCTGGGCAACAGAATAAGATCTTTTATCATCAAGTTCTTTAATTTTAAAATGATCTACTTCAAACTCGATTTGATAGATACCATCTGCACTAGCTATGTATAGCCTTTTGTCAGGCCCCATATTTAGAGACTTGACAGTAGTTTTTAAAACTGCTTTTAAATTTTTAGTACGCTTTGTTAAATGGTTAAGAGGATATTCATACTTACTATTATTTAAGATACCGATGTCTTTTAATCTGAAACACCCTTCATTATCGTAGGCTAACCACAGAAACCCATAATCATCCTGAACCATATCTCGTAGTCCCTCAATACCTATTTTTTCTTCTAGTATCAGCCCACTGGTAGTATATGAATATATATTCCCCTCATAGGTTCCTATTAGAATATCTCCTTTTACATTTTTAATAATTTTTATAGGTTTCTGGCGAGAGAAACCATCTCGATCTACTATCTGATAATTCTCACTATTTATACTTAGACCTGATATAAAAAACAAACCATTTGCCGAACTGAGCCAATAATTTTCCTCCTTGTCCTGATAGATACCATTTAAATCCATGCTTTTACAAAAAGTAAATCTATCAGAGATGTTTCTATCCTTATCTATAAATATTTCTTTATTATTCGCTTTGAGATATACACCATCTTCTATAAAAAAGGTCTTCTCTATTTTTTGAGTAAGACCCAGCTTTTTAAGATCTAAATATACCGTAGATTCAGAATCTAGAAACTGTATCCCATCGGGAGAGGTACTTATATGTACTCCAGATACATATTCCATACCGAAATGCTGTCTATTGTAAGGCCCTAGTTTAATCTCATTTCCCTTACTGATTCCATTCTGAACATCTACTAATATATATTGAAAATCATTACCTGGTGCACTAAATGATCTGGCATATCGATAATTGAGTTCGTCGGTATATTCTAAAATGTGATCTCTGTCTTTCTGAATTTCTATAAGTTCAAAGTCAGCATTTACAAGAAAACTTTTTTGCTTACCCGTGGAAGACACAAAATGTTCTCCATTTTTACCGAAGTAATGATCAACAATACCCAAGTCTTTGTAATCTTTTAGAATATAAAATTGACCATCTTTTAAATAGCTTAGCTTGTCCAAGGTACTCAACCAGATACGACCTTGACTATCCTTTGTTAGACCGAAAATATCATTATTGGGCAAGCCATCCTTAACCGTATAATTTTCAAACTGATTACCATCATATTTAGACAAGCCCTGATTAGTAGCAATCCATATTAGCCCACTATCATCTTGGATCACTTCGTAAACAAAGGAACTCGGCAAGCCGTCTTCTACATCAAAATTCTGAAATATAGGATTAGAGGCATAACTCTGATTACACAATAAGAAAACTATTACAAATAAGACTATTCTCAATACTTAAGAATTAATATACTGCGAAAATATGCAAAAGCGGGATTACATGAAAATTAAAGAATTACATATATAACTTATGATTATATGTTTAAATGACGCATTTTTATAGTGCCATAAAGCATTGATGATGAACAAATATTTATTTCTCCTTTACATCGTCCTAAATACCTATTGTACTGCTTCCACCCAAGAGACAATATCTAACGACCATCCGCAGATAGATCTCACTAAAGCCATGGAGCTTTTTAAACATAGAGAATATGGATTAAGTACTAAAATCCTAGAAAAATACGTCTCTCATAATTTACATAATTCGACGAGTAACCTAGTAGCGGCAGAAATTTTATTGGCTCGAGCCAAATTAAAAATGCAACTGGACAATGCAGACATCGACCTCAGTCAAGTACTCTTAAAATATAGTGGAGTTAATGAGGCTTCCTCTGGATACTACGACCTTGCTAATCATTATTTTGCCAATAAAGAATATGATAAGAGCATAAAGTACTATGCACTTACTAAGGATAAGAGTCTGCAAGAAGAAATCAATTATAAAACGGGTTATGCTCATTTTGTAAAGAAGGATTTCGCTAAAGCGAAATACTACTTCTCGCAAAGTCTAAATGAGAAAGGTCCTTACTTCTACAATCTCAACTACTATCATGGAATGTGTAGCTACTTTGAGAAAGACTATAGCTCAGCTCTAAAATCTTTTAGAAGAGTAGAAAACAATAGTCAGTACCAGAAATACATTCCCTATTATATTACACAGATTCATTTTGCAAAAAACGAATATGACCAGCTCATCAGTTATGCAGAATCTAAATCAAATGATACCTCTCTAAAAAACCAAAACAGAATCCGTCTCTTACTCGGTCAGTCGTACTTCAAAAAAGGAAATTATACCAAGGCTCTAGACCATTTAGAATATTATGAATCTACCACAGATAAGCTTTCTAAAGAAGAATTTTATCAGCTGGCCTATACGCAGTATCAAAATAAGAGATGGAAAAAAGCTGGAGACAACTTTAAGGAGCTTACGAATCTAGATTCTAAGATGGGTCAGTTGTCTAATTATTACTTAGGAGACTGTTACCTAAAACAAAATGACAAGGCTTCAGCTCGAACCGCCTTTAAAAGAGTATCTGGTCTAAGCTATGATTTAAAAATCCAAGAAGAAGCACTATTTAATTATGGAAAACTATCAGTAGAAGAAGGATATGATGCTCAGGCTATTAGTGCTTTGAGTTCGTTTAAGCAAGGGTCAACCTATTATAATCCTGCACAATCAGTGTTGTCAGAACTCTTTCTAAGAACTAAGGATTACGATCGGAGCATCACCTCCTTAGAAGGAATAAATAATAAATCTGCTGAGCTAAAATCTGCCTATCAGGTAGTAAGTCTCGCTGGTGCTCTGCAGGCCTATGAGGACAATGACATAGAAAAAAGTAAAAGATTGCTAGACAAATCTCTCAAGAGTCCTACCAATCCACATTTCAAATCTCAGTCTATATTTTGGAAAGCACTGATACTACAGGAGGAAGGAAAAACAGCAGAAAGCATCTCGGCATTTAAAACCTACTTTAGCTCTAATCCCAACAAAAACTTAATGCCTGCTGATGCCAGTCCAGCAAAAGCAAATTACTATCAGGGCTATAACTACCTGAAAAATGCAGACTATAAGAATGCATACACCCACTTTAAAAATGCAAATGACAATAGTCTAACCGGTGCTCATCAGACCGATATGATTACAAGAACTGGAGATTGTCTATTCGGTTTAAATGAATATAGTCAAGCTAAATTCCATTATGATCAGGTCAAGGATAAAGACCCAACTACCGCAGCATATGCAATATTCCAATCTTCAATTATCGATGGCCTAGAAGGAAACACCTATGAAAAAATAGTGCTCCTGGACGACCTGCTCAAGAAGTACCCAAAGTCAGAATATGTAGATGATGCCTTACTAGAACTTGGAGATAGTTATACCGTTTTAGGCGAACACTCAGAAGCATTTAATGCTTATGAAAAACTAATCCTAGAGCATCAAGATAAATCTACGCTGATAAATCAGGCTTTAATAAAACTCGGACTATCTAGTTTTAATCAAGGAGACGTACAGAGTGCAATGAAGTATTACAAAAAAGTAATGCTTAATAATCCTACTGCCAAAGAAAGTAAGGAGGCTCTTGCTGCCATAGAAGAGATATATGTTTACAGTCTAGGACAGTCTAAAGAATATCTAGACTATCTGGATGACCTACCAGATTACGACCTCGATGATAGCTCACGGGATTCTCTAAATTATAAAATCGCTGAACTTCAGTATGAAAATTCA
Organism: uncultured Saprospiraceae bacterium; assembly: GCA_964509175.1. GTDB lineage: Bacteria > Bacteroidota > Bacteroidia > Chitinophagales > Saprospiraceae > JAHDHU01. The sequence continues at coordinate 4,128 of CAZDWO010000062.1, read as the reverse complement.
GAATACACTAAATCCATAAAAGGCTTTAGCGAATATCTAAAAGAATATCCTAATGGCAGATATGTTATACCGGCTACCTTCTATAGAGCAGAAAGCAATACTTATCTAAAAATGTTTTCTGAAGCACTACCAGATTATGAAGCTGTTATCGACAAGGGTGTAAATCCTTTTTATGAAACCAGTATTTTAAAGGCCAGTATCATAAGCTTAAACGAGCTCAAGGATTACGACAAGGCTTATACTTACAGTACTGCACTGCTAAACTTTACAACTGACCTACAGCTAAAACATCAGGCAGAATTCAATGCGATGCAATCTGCTTACTTCTCTAATCGATTAGAGGAGGCTCATAACCTAGCACAACCCTTGTTAAACAATCAACTATCTAATACAGAAGATAAAGTTGCTGCAAACTTTGTAATCGGAAAATACTCAGTAGCAAAAAATGATACTGGCAAAGCGATTTCTGCCTTTAACTATGTGATCCAAAATAATAATGGAGCTCTCTCAGCGGAGTCTAGTTATCTACTATCCCAATTATATTTCAATGCTAACAAACTGGAAGAAGCCGAACAACAGTGTAAACAAACCAATAGCCTAAGTGGTAATTATCCTTTCTGGATAGCTAAAAGTCTTATGTTACTGTCTGACATCTACGTACAGAAAAATGACCTCTTTAATGCTCGAGCAGCTACGGAGGCAGTGATAGAAAACTTTCAGGAGGATGCAGAGATATTGGCTGAGGCCAAAGAACAACTTAGAAAAATAGAGGAGAAAGAAAACCGTACAAATCGAATTCTGGACGATGAGGAGAATGGACTTTTAAAACTAGATAATGGCAATTAATATGAATCAAAAAATAAAGGTTTTAAACATTTGCTTTTTATTACTACTGGTTTCCAATATCGGATGGTCTCAAGATGAAGACATTTCGATATCTGATGTAGAGGTTGTAAAATCATTTAAGGCAAAGCTGGCTAATGCCAAAAAAGTCCCGAACGAACCAGTCTTACCAGACCTCAATCTACCAGAACCTAGTTACAACTATGACATAAACATAGATCCACTAGAAATAGATTATCCGGAACCCATTATCAGACCATTGGCAATAAAATCTGATGAGCGTCAAGACCCAAAAATGTTTTGGCTAAAAGCTGGTTATGGAAACTTGGGTCATCCAGAAGTAGACCTCGGATATAATCTTTTTATAGAAGATTTATACAATCTGTCTTTTTATGGTTCTTATGAGGGTGGACGGAATGACATTCCTCGATCTTATCAAAATCTAGACTTAGGACTAGAAGGATCTCTAAAGCTTAGTCGATTAATGGAGGTCATAGGAAATGTAAATTTCCTCACTGATCAAAGAAATCTTTTCAATAACGATTCCATTAATTTCAATGAAGAAGATTTAGAGAGAAGTTTTAAGCAGATTGCTTTTGAAGGAGGAATTAGAAATAACGAACTGATAAAAGATCGGATAGGTTATCGAGTAACTGCAGATGTAGAAATCAATAATCTTGATCAGTTAGAAAATAGAAGAGAACTGGTCGTAGCTGTTCCAGCCTTAGTCAGTTGGTCAGATCAGGATAAAAACCTCTTTACGATATACAATCGATTTGAAACCAGCAATAGTGAGGTTTATGATGATGCAATAGCAAATCATCTAAGGGCAAACTATAAAACAGAGACGTCTAAAATAGGAATAGACATAGGAGGAAGTTTCCTAGTGGCAGAAGATGAAATCCACCTATTTCCAGTAGGTAGACTTTCCTATATTTTAAATAGTGGCAGTATCTATGTAGGTGCAGATCAGAGCTACACCAGAAATAATATAGCAGGACTTTACAATAAGAATCTTTATGTCCTCGATACACTGATTGAGAATAATCTGAGTATAACCAAGGACATCTTCTTAGGTAGTGAAGGAAATTTAGAAAAGCTCAAGTATGGAGCTAATGTAGGATATAGAATTTACGATGACATTGTGGATTTCAATTATAGAAGTGGAAATGATCAGCGATTTTTTGAGCCTAGATATTATGATGGAAATGCATTTTATATAGAAGCCTCGGCAGAGTATCGACTCAATTCTTGGATAACTGCTAATGTCGATATAGAGAAGCTGTTTTATAATCTAGAGGATGCGGATATAGGACTACTGGATGTAAATCTTCCAGACCTAAGAGCAGGTGCTGGCTTCAGATTACATAAAGAAGATAAATGGCAGATAGAACCAAAATTCAATTTTCTAAGAAGAGGATTTAATAATGTCGATAGTGGATTAGAAGCTCCCGTCGAGCTAAATCACTTGCTGGATTTATCTATCCATGCAGATTATTTCTTCCATAAGAATGCAGGAGTCTATCTATCCCTCAATAATATTCTAGGACAGAATTATGAACGATGGCTAAACTACCCAGACTTTGGGTTTAATGTTTATGGCGGTATTAAGTTGAAGTTTTAAAGGATTACTTTAACTACTCTTCTAGTATTCTGATAGTTTATTTCTACAAAGTAGACACCACTTACTAGACTTTCAGGTAAACTGATTGCAGAGTTGTCTGTCTTTGACTTGCTTAAAATAAACTTTCCAGCAGTATTTACCAGTCTTATATCGAATGCATTAAAAGGAGTATCAAAATATAGTAGATTATTATCCACCCAAAGCTTTACATTTTCAAGCTCTTGGTTTTTATTAGAGACTGACCTAGGCGTAAGTTCCACATCCTGAGTGAGTTGTTCTCCTTTGGCTAAACTAGTACTTATAGTTTCTGACTTGTAATCTTCTGAAGAATACGTTACTTCATAATCTCCTTCTGCTAAGTATCTAAAATACCCACCGAAAGGCAAGGAACTATTTACCTGAGAATTTAGTTCGTCATGTCCTTCTATAAATACTTCTGCCTCTATCGGTTCTCCAGTTTCAGAATCTGTAATAACTCCTCTCAGACCCTTGTCTGCCTCTTCTAAATAATTGAGCATGGATCTAAAGTTATACTCCCATATATCTGGTAAATCTTCTGAGTCTAAAAGCTTACGATTAGAAAGCTCAAGTGTAAATTCTCTCCCACCGAAATTATAAATCATATAGTCTTGTCGACCACCTCTTACTTCAAACCACTCAAAACCATTTGTCAGTCCATTATCGAATGCATCAAAATAACCATTGGGAGAATGCACATGTACGGTATCAGCATAAGCTCTTCCGAGACATAACCACCATTCTACATCTGCAGGAAGTTCTGAAAAAGTATCCCATGGATAATTAAATAGTTCTATTCCTCCATGGAAGTTAGCAGAGATATTAAAACGCTCTCTCTCTGCAAAATCCATAAAGATCACTGTCTCCTCTTGATAATCTCTTCCATCGGGATGAGGTCCATCATCTGGATCAGGATAGTTTCTATTTAAGTCTAGGTTATTCCCATTTCCTCTGGTCGCTCCGTTTACTGTACTATTGTCATTCCTGTATGTTCCATTGGGATTGGCAAGTGGGTTTATCCATATCTCTATATTATCTACCAGTCTAGCCACTCTGTCATCGTTGTCATAATTACAAAGTAGATAATCAGATAGTCTGAGTAGCAATGGAAAGCCAGCTGTCTCATCTCCATGCATCGAAGAGGTATATAAAAACTTAGGTTCGTTTTCTCTTTCTCCTACATTATCAGAAATCTTTAAGGCAAGTATCTCTCTCCCACTCTCTAGCGTCCCTAAGGAATGCATCTCACATATCTCTGGAAACTCAGAGGCAAACTGAGTCATCATTCCTACATAAGCTTCATAGGTAGGATAAAAATCCCAAGTAGTTTTTAAGCATCCTCCAGTTCTCTGTTGAAGATCCTCTGAACCTAACATCTTTAAGATAGACTTATGCTCATAGTAATCTTCCACTATATCGAAGGCAATATTAAAATCCAAAAACTCTTCAAATTTATCTCTAGAGATATAGGCCAATGAAGTAGTCAGATTAGAACCGTGATCAAAGGATAAGACACTGTATAATTTTTCATGGACCGCCCTTTTTTGAGTTTCGAACTGTACATATATCTCACCTCTTGTCTCTAGTATATCATTACATGATTCTAACAATGAAGCACTGTGCTGTGAGAAAAGTAAGGTCGG
>CAZDWO010000061.1:0-25717 GCA_964509175.1 uncultured Saprospiraceae bacterium | reverse complement strand
GAGCAGCGAGAATCTATGATGCCATGGAAGAGCTAGGTCTCTTTCCAGAAAATGCAACTCAATCTACACAGTTGATCCTACTTTCTTTTGACAATGAGTGCATCACCCATGCTTCACAACTGGCAAATAAATTCAGAACAGCAGGTATCTCCACAGAGGTCTACCCTACTGCTGCCAAGATGAAAAAACAAATGAAATATGCCAATGAAAGAGGCATACCTTATGTCATTGTTATCGGTAGCAATGAGATGGAATCTGGAACTTATAAGCTTAAGAATATGGGTAGTGGAGAGCAGGAGGAAGTGGGTGTGGATGGAGTAATTGAGAAGCTTAGTTAAGAATTTACAGACTTATATTACAAAACTTCTATCCTTTTCATCTCTAGCTTTGTGAGATTTTAGATGTAATATTTATTGTCTCAAGTTTAATTTTTTCTTAATTTACTCGGCAAGAAGAAATACCCCTATTTGAGATGCCTATTTAAATACGAAGTCTAAAACATTCAATCTGAACAACAAATTAAATAATAAAAGTTAGGACTTAAATCAAAAGCAATTACTTCTTGTTTTAGCGAATACCTCGCAGCATAAATTTGAAAAATGGAAGAAATAGAAGAGAATCAAATTGAGAATTACAATGATGAATCAGAAGAATTAAATTTAGAAATTCAGGATGAGAACAGAAAAATTATTTGGCAAGCTAAGGATTTTAGTATTCGTGAATTCCTTGCAATGGAACAAGATGGTGATTTAGTACTTCAACCTGAATACCAAAGGAAGTATGTAATGGATGCAACCAAAGCAAGTAGGCTTATTGAATCCATTTTAATGGATGTTCCGATTCCTGTTGTCTACTTAGCTGAAGAACAGGATGGTACTTACTCTGTGATTGATGGACAACAAAGACTCACTTCCTTTATCTCCTTCATGAAAGGCCATTTTCCAGATAATTCAGAATTTAAACTTAAAGGATTAAAGGTTTTATCCGAACTTAATAAATCAACCTTTTCTCAATTGGAAAAGTTGAATCAAACCAAAGTAAAAACCACTACTATACATACCGTTATTATAAAAAAAGAATCAGAAGAGGATATTAAATTCGAAATTTTTGAACGGCTAAATACTGGAGCGATTAAGCTCAATCAAGATGAACTTAGAAACTCAGTTTATAGAGGTACCTACATTAAATTATTAGCAGAACTCGAAAACAACGAAATACTGCATAGTTTAATAAGAAAAGATAACTATAAAAAGAGAATGGTTTACAGAGGAATGTTATTAAGATTTTTTGCATTTTCAGAGAAGACATATTTAAACTATAAACCAAGCATGAAGCAATTCTTGAATAAGGAATTGAGAGATAATCAAAATTTAGACAAGAAAAAAGCAAAAGAGTACTCTGAAAAAGTTTCACATTGTCTTGAATTAGCAAGAACAATTTTTGGAAACGAGGCCTTTCGGAAATTCACAATAGATGACTCTAATGTCAATGGAAAATGGAGTAATAGCATTAATACTGCATTGTTTGAAATTCAAATGTGTGGATTCTTAAGATATTCAAAAAATCAAATAATTCCACATTCCAATAGTATCAGAGAATCAATGATAGACTTGTTACTAACTGAAAAATTTATTAAATCTATTTCAGTAAGAACTAATGATAGAGATCAGGTTGAAACTCGATTCAGGATGTGGTTTGACAGAATCGAAGCCATAGTAGGTAATCCCAATTTAGAGCCTAGGATTTTTCCGTTTGAAATTAAAAAGAACCTCTTCAATACTGATTCTACTTGTAAAATTTGTGGACAAATTATTCAAATGTTAGATGATGCGGAAGTAGATCACATAATCCCATATTCAAAAGGAGGCAAAACAACAATTGAAAATGCTCAAATAGCACATAGGTTTTGTAATCGAAGTAAATCAGATGGAGAATAAAATTTCTCTAACAGAAATAGAAAAAATAAATAATGCAAGAGATAATTTCAAACTTTGATGAAAGTGTAGAGCTCTTTGAAAGATTTAAAACAAAAGTACATACAATAATATCTGACTTAATTAGAGATTCTAAAATCCAGATTCATGATATATCTTCAAGGGTAAAAGAAAGAGAAAAACTAGTAGAAAAAATTGAGCGAAAGGGCGGAAAATATAAAGAGCTGTTGGACATTACAGACATCGTAGGAATAAGAGTTATTACATATTTTGATAATGATGTGGACATTATCGCGGAATTGGTTGAAAAAGAATTCAAAATAGATAGACCTAATTCAATAGATAAACGGAAACTAGAAGCCGATAAATTCGGATATATGTCTTTGCACTATGTCGCAAGTTTATCACCTCAAAGACTTAAATTATCAGAAAATAAAAAATACAAATCTCTAAAATTTGAACTTCAAATTCGATCAATATTGCAACATTCTTGGGCAGAGATTGAACACGACCTCGGTTATAAAGGAGAATTCACTATTCCAGATTTCGCCAAAAGAAATTTCCATAGAATAGCAGCTTTATTAGAAACCGCAGATATCGAATTCACTAGATTGAAAAAAGACTTATTAGAGTATGAAAAGAAAATTCAGTCAGGAAAAAATTCAGTCTTAAAGACAGAATCCATTAACAAAATAACTTTAGCTCACTATATAAAAAATTCCAAAATTCTTCATGAAATAGATAAAGCAATATCTAGTAGTGCATTTCTTGGTTTGTCTGAAGTTTCCGCTTATAAAGATTCGCAGCTAAATGATTTATTACTAAACATTAAAGAGTTAAACATTAGTTCATTTGACCAATTAAATAAACGACTTAAAGAAAATAAAACCCGACTAGTCGCATTTAAAGTTGATGAAAAAAAAGCTGCACAGACTTTAGGAAAAAACTTTTTGATAAAAGGAGCCAGTATTTCAATACTCCAGAGATTAATAGCAAAAAAATGACATAATTGTTAAATAATATTATTTAGATCCTTGCAACTCATCCCTAGAACAGTAACCCACCACATTCCCATGCAACTCATCCCTTCGATAATACGATTCGTCACATATCTCCGGACCGAGATAAAAATGAAGCCTAGTTTTATAGAAAATTAGAAAGATGAATATCATTTTTAAAAGCTTACTAACAATACATGTCGTCGCTGGTTTTAGTAGCATCATACTTTTTTGGGTTCCTATGATCAGCAAGAAAGGTGGAAAAATTCATGTCACTTCTGGTAAACTATATATGTACGCCATGTGGATAGTGGTAATAACTGCTGGCCTTTTGTGCATAGAAAACTATATGTATGGAAATATAAATAGTGCCATTTTTCTAGGCTTCCTAGTTTTTCTCACCGGGGCACCACTCTGGTATGCAATAAATATTGTAAAGCATAAAAAACCAAGCCTTGAGGTATTTAGAAAGAAGAAATTCTATCTAGAGCTTATCATCGTTCTGTATGGAACCGCCATGCTTATCTATGGATTCTTTTTTGCTCCTGGAACCGTAAAAATTCTCATGTACATTTTTGGAATACTAGGTTTGACTGGTTTGCCCAAGGTAATCAAACATCTTATGAAAAAAACCTCTCCATACAACTGGATTCAGGAACATGCCATCGGAATGATTACTACAGGTATCGCTGCGTATACTGCCTTTCTAGTTTTTGGAGGACAGAATTTTTTTGGAAATATATTTACTGGATACTACTCTATCATACTCTGGACTGCTCCAGGATTACTCGGTACGATTGCAAATTTTTATTACTCAGCAAAATTGAGAGATTATAAAAAATAAGATTGCTAAAACCACTAGCAATTATCTATGGCGACATGCAGAAGTACTCAATAGTATGTATATTTAGAATACAATTATAGACAATGAAAAATCTGCTCGGCCTACTTCTATTTTCATTTATACTACTTTCCGAAATCCATTCTCAGGTTTACACTCCCATGGTAGTAGATCATGCCAGATGGATTTATGATGGTTTCGGAGACCTCAATCAAAATCGAACAGGTTTAGAAATATTAGGAGACAGTGTTATAAATAATATTAGTTATAAAAAAGTGTTTCGTTTATCTATAAATGATGGTGCTCCTAATAGTCTGATAGAAATAGAAAGCAAATCCTTAGTTGGTTTTGTAAGAGAAGACTTATCTGATAAAAAAGTTTACTGTCTCATTTTCAATGAACTCCCTCAAATAACTTTTAGCGAACAAACTTGTCTCTCAGAAATTAGTAATGGAGAATTTCTGCTCTATGATTTTGATTTAATCGTTGGAGATACATTGAATACATGTCTAGCTCGGCAGACTGAGCCATCCATCGATACTATCTTTGTAGTAAGCATATCTCCAGAAATTTATAATACCTATACTTTAAACACTTATGGATTGAATTTTGATTTAGAGCTTATTGAAGGTATAGGCTATAAGGAAGGATTATTCCAACATAGCAATCCGGCAATAAGTGCTGCAAAAGGCTTTTTCTTATCCTTATACTGCAGAGAAGAAAATATTAATGACTGTTTATCTTCCAATAACTCCAATCTAGAATGGAATGAGCTTAGTATATTTCCTAATCCTAGTTCTAGTGTCATTAACTTATCCTCATCAGAACCATTTACTGAATTATATATTTATAACTTATTAGGAAAAGAATACTTCTCTAAACAATTAGGAAGTACTTTAAACTACAAGCTTGACATTTCAAGATGGGCGAGTGGAGTCTATATAGTCAAAATCGGCAATGACAAAAGGGAATATGTTCTCAAGAAAATTATTAAAAAATAACTCTATTCTAACTTAGCTCGATAGGGTTTATTCCCTTACAATTGTCACTTACATATATATTTTCGTCTAATAAGAAACAATTCCTCATTTATGAAAAATTTTATACTAGCCGCACTGACCATGACCTTTATGCTGGGGTCTTGTGCCACACTAAAAAACGCCCTTCCCATTCCTACAGACTTAGAATCAGTTCTAGCTTTAAAAGAAGTATTAAATAGCTCAACATTTAAAGCCATCAACACACTCAACAATATGAGAAAAGGAACTGATGGATTACCCAAAAAACTAGAACCCGTACTCGCTGCTATGAGAACTCTCGGTTATGGTGATAAGGTAGATGCTGTAAAACAATCTATTGTAGATGCTTCTGCTCTAGTCGCTGATGAGAGTGAGGTGATAATGAAACAGGCCATCAAAGATTTAAAATTTAAAGACGCCGCAGCTATCGTAGTAACAGGTGGAGATGCAGCCACAGGAGTGCTCAAAAAAGCAATGTATAAAACCATTACAGATAGATATAGTGGCAGACTCGATGAGCAATTAAATAAAACGGAGGTAAAACAATACTGGCCACTTGCTGCAGGAGCCTATAATCTCTTTGCAAAGGAAAAAGTGGATGGCGAACTTTCTGAGTTCCTAGCCAAAAGAGCAGTAGACGCTCTATTTCTTACCACTGGTCAAAAAGAAAAAGATACAAGGGCAGCTTATAAAGAAGTAGGCAGTAAGGTAGTCAACAAAGTTTTTGATTACTACAAAGACAAAAAACTAAACAGCAACGGTAAAATCGTTAAAGGCTAATTGATAATTACCAGTTGATAACAAAAAGGGGTTAGTAGAAAATACTGACCCCTTTTTTTATTCTAATTTTCCCTTATGCAAAGAATGTAGGCCAGATGGCTATGATTCCTCCAGCCAGTCCCATACCGAGAACCTGATACCCAGAATCGATTAGCCATAGCTTTATAGATCTTTGCTGATAGATATAGTTTATACCCATGGACATTGCGGCATAGAAAAGACCGATCATCATTCCATGGAAAAATCCATGACCGAAATTATTACCATCCTGAGCAAAGTGCTCGGATTGAGTTGCATGTATTGCAAAACTTATGGCTACCATACAGACTAGACTAAGGCCCATCTTAAGAGCAAAATTTCCCTTTTTAAGATACTCATCAGTAAATCCCAGCTCCTTCTGCCAGGCCTTATCTAGTACATTATACCAGATCGCACCGAGAAACCAAAAGGCCAGCCCCGCTACTACAAATCCTATTTTTAACATAGTTGATTGTTTTAATTAAAAAATTGGTTTTACGTTTAGGCTAGAAGATAATAAATTTCATTCTGAAAAAGGACATATTCCTCTTAATCTACTTCATGATTGATTATAATAAATACAAACCCTTGTTCTTTTTATTCTGCTTTTGCCTCATGCCGATTTGCTCTACTTATGCTCAAGAACGATCTGTCAAAATACAATATGCTCCACTAAAAAGAAATCAAATATCTGGTACTAGTGCATTGATTTTGCCTAGTCATTTTCAGTATCTAAATGTTTTTAAAAAAGATCAAAGGTTTTCACCGGACGAGCCTTCCTCATTTTCGTCCATTGAGTATTTTTTTAAATGGAGAGCCTTAAATGAAAAAACTAAATTTAAATGGACACTGGGATTATTTAGAAACCATGTCAAAGGAGATATTATTCTCGACAATCTGGTGATTCATTTTGGGAGAGGAAATAGTCATTTTGGAATTTCTAATTCGCTCAATTTTAGCAGGAACTTATTTAAGTCATCATGGACTATTGAACTTTATAATCAGTTGGGTATAGGTCCATTAGTAACTCGATTTGAAAATGACCAACTCCGTATTACTCCAGAAAAATGGGGCTTAAACGGATATGGAATTTCTAATAATCTAGGAGTCAATCTAAGAAGCCCAATATTTTTTAGTCACTATTCTATATCCTTAGGCACACTATATAATATTACTCTGACTAAACTAAGCTCGATAGAAACAACCGATAGTCAGAATCAAATACAGAGATTTACAGATTTACAGTATATCACAATGAACTATCTACCATCCATTAATATAAGTCTGAGTTATACTTGGGTGAAAAAGTAAATGACGAACTATTGCCGTTTTACTTGGAAACAGAATTCCCAAATTCTTTAGCGATAAGCTCCATTGCAGGTTTTCCCTGTGGGGTAAAATCAATATTGGTATGAGGATCTCTACCACCGAAATCAGATCGCATCTGCCATAGATGTACTCCAGCAAACCACTCTTGTTTCCAGACCGTCTGAAAAAATGCCTCGTAACAATTAGACTGAGTTTCTAGAGAAAGTTCTCTGTCACTATTCCCTCCATAATCTATCCAGCCCCAAGGTTCTATCGCACTATCCGCTGTGCTTTTATAACCCAGTTCTGTAAATAGAATTTTACGATTATTCTTTTTGGCAACAGCCTGCAAATCCGGAATGTACTTGTTCCATGACTTAGCCAGAAGTTCTGTATCGGGGTTCATTTTTTTAACCAAAGGAAAATAAGCTTGTACTCCGATATAATCTAGTTCCTTCCAGAAAGTAATCTTTTCATACTCATTATACCAATTGGCAGCATAAGTGATTTTTCCACTATATCTCTTACGTACGTCCTTTATCAGCTTACGCCAAAATTCTTCTTTTTCCAGCGTCAGTCTGGTAAACTCCGTGCCGATACAAAACATCTCCACATCTTCCTGCTCAGCCAGATCTGCATAGTAAAAAATAAAGTCGCGATAAGACTCACTCCAGGTCTTCCAGTTTTCCTCAGAAGATGGAAAAATATCAGATCTCCATTTCCCTTCAGACGGTCTACCGAGCCATAGATGAGGTTTTAAGAATACTTTGAGTCCAGCTTCTTTGGCTACAGCTATATGCCTGTACCACATGGCTTCCCTTCTGGCTCTTCTTAGACTATCTCCTCTCTGATATCTGATATCAGGACTGTCATAATCACTCTGACCAGCGTAGGGAACGAATGTAATCCACTCCATATTATTCTCTACAAAATATTCTATATTCTGACTATCTAATCTCCCGAATACATGTACTCCTTTCTGTTTAGGCTCACCACTCTCTTGAAACTGCTGCTCTTGTACTCCCTGTGATAATTTGTTATCCGAGCAGCTCACACATAAAACAGCAACCAGCATAGAAAAAACCATCGGCAGTCCTAATCCCATAAGGAAACTGAAAGAGAATTTTTTATCAAAATAAAGATTCATTTAAAGGATTAGGTGATTTTTAGAAGAGTAGCAAAATTAGTCTTCTGAATTTAAATACTTCATAAAGCAGAGTCAGAATTAGCTGCTAGAGGGACATTATAGTAAGAAGTCATTATCTTGGATTTAATATTAGAGGTATATGAGGTACTACGAGAATAAAAAGATATGGATTACAGGAGCCAGTTCAGGAATCGGAAAGGCATTGGCCATAGCTTTGTCCAAAATGGATACCGTACTTATCCTCTCCTCTCGTAAAAAAGCAGCCCTAGAAGAAGTAAAGTCTTTATGCCTTTCGGCGAAAGCTGTACATGTCTTACCCTTAGATCTAGCAGATCATGAAGGCATGGATATGATCATGGAGGAGAATCGAGAATTGCTCTCGACGGTAGATATCCTCTTTAATAATGGAGGCATCTCTCAGCGATCATTTGCAATAGAAACAGAGTTTGAGGTTTATAAAAAACTCATGGATGTAAACTATCTAGGCAGTGTAAAAACCACAAAATTTCTATTGCCATATATGCATGACCGTAATTCAGGTCATTTTGTGGCGGTCAGTAGTTCAGCTGGAAAATTTGGAGTTCCAGTAAGGTCAGGTTACTCAGCCAGTAAATTTGCCCTACATGGATTTTACGAAGCCTTAAGAGCAGAATTACATAAAACAGATATCGCCATAACCATGGTCTGCCCAGGATATATAAAAACCGACATCTCACTAAATGCCCTCACCGCAGACGGAAAAGCACAAGGAACCATGGACCAGGCTCAGGCAAATGGAATGAACGTAAACACCATGGTAGATAAAGTTCTTAGAGCTGTCTCCAATAAAAAAGAAGAGCTACTGGTAGGTGCATTTAAGGAAACTAAGGCAGCGGTGTGGATGTCACGTGTTTTTCCGAGTGTTTTTAGGAAAATTATTGCTCGTAGTCGAGTGACGTAATCTTAAAAGCAACTCACTCTTTTTCCATCTCCAACGAAGTGTCTACCACATAATGCCCTCTAAATCAATAGAAAAGGAGTAGTAATTATTGCTACAAAAACTTATTTTTATAGAAGAGCAATTATCATGAGAGCATACATTCTTTTCTTAACTCTTCTTTCTATCTCCTTCTCGGGATTATATGGGCAGGTTACCCTTTCTACTCAGGCTGAGGTGGATGCATGGGATCAGAGTATTACGGAACTTACTGGTGATGTGACTATAAGTGGTAATGATATTACCAATGTTGATGCATTATCAAATTTAACATCCATTAGTGGAATATTGACATTAGATCGAAATATTGTATTGACTAATATTAATGGGCTATCCAATATTTCTTCTATCACTGGCATTTTAACCATTGGAAGTTTATATGGTAATGCTGTATTAACGAATATCGATGGATTGTCAGGTTTAGAAGACGTTGAAGGAACATTAAGTATAGATAGTAATAATGCTTTAATAAATATCAATGGACTTTCTAACATTAGCACAATTACTGGAACTGTGAAAATTGGAGATACAAGCGGCAATAATGCGTTATCAAATATTGAGGGGCTCTTAGGTTTAGAAAGTGTGGAGGGGACTTTGGAAATAGATGGAAATAATGCTTTGACTAATATCGATGGATTAGCAGGCCTCACTAGTCTAAATGGTTTTTTAGGAATATTTAGACATGGTAATTTAACAAATATCGATGGAATCTCTGGGTTAACAAGTATTACTGGAACTTTAGAATTATTTGCTAATGCCGCATTGACAAACATTAATGGACTAAGCAACTTAACAAGTGTTGAGGGATTATTAGATTTATCTGAAAGTATCTCTTTAATAAATATTGATGGACTCTCTGGAGTAACAAGTATTGAAGGAACTTTAATTATAGAAGGTTTTAATAACCTTACCAATATTGATGGGTTATCAAATTTGACCTCTGTTTCAGGAATTCTAAAAATCGGAGATATTTATGGCAATGCCTCAATAACAAACATAGATGGGCTATCTGGTTTGACTTCAATTGAAGGTACGGTAGAAATTTATAGAAATGATGCACTCACTAATGTTGATGGGCTTTCCAATTTGACAAACATTAGCGGGACATTAATTATAAGATGGAATGATGATGCTTTGACCAATATCGATGGGCTATCTGGATTGACAAATGTTAATGGGACTTTAGAAATATTTAATAATAACGTATTAACAAATGTTGATGGCTTGTCGAATTTGACAAATGTTGATGGGACTCTAGAAATCTCTAGCAACAATTTATTAACAAATACATCAGGTCTGTCCGGTTTAACTGGGATTAATGGTACAGTAGAAATCTATAGAAATGATGCATTACCCAATATCGATGGACTATCAGGATTGACTAATATAAATGGAACACTAGACATAGATTACAACGATGCGTTGGTCAACATAGACGGGCTTGCAAATATAGAGAGCTTGTCTGGAATATTAAACATTGGAGGGTTTATAGGTAACGCAACATTGATAAATGTAGATGGATTGTCGGGCTTGACAAATTTTGATGGGACTTTGAACATCGGAAGTAATGATGCACTAACGGGTATTGATGGACTATCTAGTTTGACAAGCTTGGATGGCATATTAACCATTGAAAATAATAATTCATTAACAAACATAGAAGGACTGTCTAATTTAAGTAGTATAAATGCAGATGGAGATTTAAAAATTAATGATAATATAGTTTTAACGAATATCGACGGACTTTCTGGGTTAAAAAGAATCAGTGGAGTCTTAGATATTGATTTCAATGATGATTTATTGGATGTAAATGGATTAACCAATTTAGATACTTTATACGGAGATCTGCGAATAGATTTTAACTTTAAGCTATCCGATTGTTGTGTGTTAAAAAAATTCAGTCAATCTGCAAATCTAAGTGTATTTGCAAATGATTTTGGGTGCTCCTCGATTGAGGAAATTTTAGAATACGATTGCGGACTTGAAGTGAAAAGCGATATAAATCCGCCTTGTATAGGAATATCAAATGGTACTATAAAATTGTATGCTATTAATTATGATACTTTGCCATTTAATTACCTGTGGGAAAATGATTTAGGACAGGGTGGATCTGGAACGAGTTATGAAGATATTATCTGCATAGAAAACCTGGCTGAAGGAAGTTATAATGTTTCTGTCTCACAGCCAAATGATGAAGAGGTAGAGATAAATGATTTAATCTTAGATCCCATAAATAGTCCTGACTTAGATATTACTGCTATCAGCACTGTTAATTCCATTAATGGATTTGATAATGGTAAGATTACACTCGAATTTTCAGGAGGAATAGCCCCATACATTATTTCTTATATCGGTCCAGTAAGTGATAGTCATGATGATTTGAACAATTTATCATTTATGATAACTGACCTTTCGGCTGGAGAGTATACAGTTTTTTTAGAAGATACAAATGGAATTACAAGAAGCATAGAGGTTACAATTCTGAACGACAATTTATCCTTGGAAGAATGTAATAGGCCTATGGATATTATTATCCTAAACCTTGTCTCTAATTCCATTAGTGCCGAGGAATACAGTCAGTCAAAAGAGTATTTCCAAGCCTTTATTGAAAACTTAGAATTAGAGTCTGGGTCTACTCAAACTAATTTAGCGATAGCTGAATGGTCTGGCAGAGACCAACAAGATATTAAAATAGCCCTTTCAGGTAATATCGAAACTCTTGAAGAATATAAATATCAGTCTAGAAGCTTTACTAACAACGCAGATCCAATTTATGGAATTAGATACGGATATGAATACTTGCAGAATAATGGAAGACCAAATGCTCAGAAAGTTATCATTTTCACTTTCGATGGATGTCCCGGATTTTCTGCTGCTCAGTATTGTGAAGAATTAAAAGAAGAAGGAGTAATTATAGCGGATATAGGAATCGATTATATTTCCACCTCTCTCACTTATCAAAACATTTTGAAAAAAGCAGCTTCTCGAGAAAAGCTCGCTTACTTTGCTCCTAATTTTGATGATTTAGATCCCATAGAACTAGCTATAGACTTAAGCTATGAAAACTGTTCTGGCACGAGTTCTAACGTCTATTTTAGTCGAGACGGAAGTATTACCATAGATGAGATTGATGTAGATTGTTCAACCTTTGGAACAGTAGATATTACTTTTACTGTGAGTGCAATGGAACAATTATCCATTCCTATAGGTACACCTGTATCTTTTTACAATAATGATCCATTACAATATAATGCAGGACTGATAAGCACATTTATAATCCCATGTCTGATAGAAGCGGGAGAGACAGAGACTTTTACAATCACATTGCCTATAGCTTCTGCCACTCATTTGTTTGCAGTACTAAATGATGATGCAGAGACTAATGCACCTTTCACTTTTCCGGTGACCGATATTCAAGAAAACTTTTATTCTAATAATATTGACGATATTATTATCTGTGTTGATGTTTCAGAGGCAACAGTGCAGGCCTTTAAATCAGCGGTATCAATACATGTAATATGCGACGACATTGTTCAGTATACTATCGATGTATGTAATATTAGTCAGGTCGATGCAGAAGGTGTCATGATACAAGATGATATACCGACAGGTTTTGTGCTTACAGAATTACTCGTTAATGATAATGACTGTGCTATAGATAATAGTGGAGCTTATGACATTGCTGCTGGATGTTGTGTTTCAATGACTTTATCATATAATGTATCTACAGCTGCTGCTGGATATTATGGAGATCAAGATGTCTTTCTATCTGGACCTGCTAATCAGGAATATATTGATTTCGATGGAGCATCGACTTCTGCAGAAGACATCCTAATAGATGGAACAGAAGACTGCGGTGATCCTACTGTTACCTTCTCTAAGGAAGTAAGCGATGCCATCACCTGTGTAGACCACAGCATGAGTTATACATTTACTATAGATAATAAATCCTCTAATCCTTTATATAATGTTCAGTTTACTGATATACTACCTGCTCCGCTAGAGTGGGTGTACAAGCCTTATGATATGCAAGGACTTAACGTAAGCATGGATGACTTTCTGGAAGGGCAATCGGCGGTATTCAGAATAGATAGAATCGATGCAGAGACAGTTGCCAGTTTTACTATAGACGTATACGTAGGATATACAGATGTCGAAGTTATTGCAAACAATACGGCTCGAATAGAAGGCTTTCCTGATTTCATTAATAACGGAATAGATTTTTTAGAATCCAATACTACTACGACCACGATTCTAGGAGACATAGAAATACTTTCTCTAGACACAATAACTGTTGCAATCAATGATGGATCCATAGATCTATCTGCCGTGATATCTCCGATGTCAGGAATAGAATGGTCTAGCGATGGAGATGGGACATTTTCAAATGTGAGTATAGCTGACCCTATCTATACCTTAGGACCAGAAGATAGATTAGATACCTTAATAGGCCTCTTTATCGGAGTAGATACACATTGTGGTCAAAAGGGTAAATCTATATTTATCCGACGAGAATGCGACCTAGAATTCAATCCTATTACCCTGCTCCAAGTATGTGAGGACGAGACCATAGATGCCGAGCTTATATGGTCTGGCGGAATAGGACCATTTACTATAGAAGAGATTTCCGAAGACTTAGAAATGGATACTTCAGTTATAATATCCTCTTTAGCAGCAGGAATGTATAGCTATAGTTTAATAGATGCGATGGGTTGTGAGGCAGTTATCGAAGTCCGTATAGATGAGGTAGCTGCACCCATAATTATGGAGACAGTTACACAACCAGATTGTGATGCCGACTTTGGTTCGGTAGAATTAGACTGGACAGGTAGCTCTACTGTTTACGATATTTCAGGAGATATCATGGATCAGGGAATTAGCTCGCCATATGTGATAGACTTATTGCCTATTGGAAATTATACAGTAACTATCACGGACGAATTTGGCTGCAGTGATGTCGTAAGTTTTGAGATAGAGAGTCAAGAAACTCCTCAGGTGGAAGTAACGCCTAGTTGTATTGATCCTACGATGTATGCTATAGATATTGTTACTGGGGATTTTGAAATAAGCTCTGACCTAGGCATTCCTGCTGTATCTACAGGAGGAGATAATTATACAATCTTCGATATTCCTATCGACTCTCCCATAGTAATAACAGTAACAGATTTGACTAACAATTGTGAGAACGTAATAAACATAACCCCTCCAGATTGTAGTTGTACCGCTATCGCCAATGTAGGAAATGACCTAGAGATTAGCTGCTATGAAGAAAGTGCTATACTAGATGCTGGAAACTCTACTCAGGGTGCCGACTATAGTTATGCTTGGTATGATTCTGCTGGGAATTTACTCAGTACAGAATTAGAATATGAGACTGATATTGCGGATGTCTATACTTTTGAAATTTTTGATCTAGTATTTAATTGTTCGACTACCGCTCAGGTGATCGTTACAGATATAAGAAATACACCAGATGCAAGTATCACAGCTCTAGAGACTGAACTTACCTGCGATAATAACAACATAGAATTATCCATCGCACCAGAAGAAAATGCTGTATATACCTGGATGCTAGAAAATGGAAATCAGATTACTGACAACACAATTAATATCTCAGAAGAAGGTGAAGTGATGCTTTCTGTTTTAGATACATTGACAGGTTGTACCAATGCATCGAGCATAAACATCGATGACAATCGGATACTACCTAATATAACAATAGCAGAACCTACGCTACTTAATTGTGAAAATAGTGAGGTAATAATCGATGCTTCTGGCTCTGATGCAGTAGAAGTTACTTGGATGGATAGCAATCTAGAGACCTTACCAGAAAACGGTTTGACCTTAGCGACTACAGAGCCCGGAATCTTCTATTTGCAATTGGTAAATGGAGATACAGGTTGTTCTATATTGGATAGTATTGAAGTCATGGCAGATTATTCAGAACCTGAAATAGACCTTGTAGATGAGATAAGCCTTACTTGTGATGATGAGCTTACTTTGGCTACAGCCGAAATAAACAGCTCTAATGATTATAATATTTCTTGGACTATTCTAGATGAACTAATAGGATCTGATGAATCTATAAGCATCACAGAAAGCGGAACCTATGTCATAGAAGTTCAGGATCAAATCTCTCAATGCTCGACGATAGACACTCTTGTCGTAACTCCAGCTGAAGAAATCGAAGGTCTGGTTTTATCTCATTCAGATCTTAATTGTTTTGGAGATTCCTCAGGTAGTTTAAGTTTTATAGAAGTGCTAGGAGGCTCAGGAGATTACAGCTACTTTATAAATAATCAGATGGTAGAGGCAAGTATGGTAGATGGATTATCGGCAGGTGACTATGAGATACGAGTAGAAGATATGATGGGCTGTGCTTATGATACACTAGTAACAATTCTAGAGCCAGAAACACTATTATCCGATTTTAATCTTGAGGAATATATAATCCCTTCAGGGTCTTCCATAGAAGTAGAAATTATAACCAATATTCCACAAGAGGAGATTGCCTCGATAATATGGTCTCCTGCAATAGACTGTCAGGATTGTCTTTCTTTTCTTTTCGAAAATGTATTAGACGAGACCAGTTATACTGTTACAGTTACAGATAATAATGGCTGTCAAGAAAGCCTAGAATTTAGAATTGTGGCGGACAATAGTATAGATATCTACCTTCCTAATATTATAAATGCTTCTAGTGGACATAATGGCGTTTTCTTCCCTCAGACCTTTGACATAGATCTAAATGTAAAAGAGATGTATATCTATGATCGCTGGGGAAATTTAGTTTTTCAAAATAAGGACTTTCCAGTAAATGACCCAGCATTTGGATGGGATGGAAGCTTTAAAGGCGAGCCTGCTGTACAAGGAGTTTATGTGTACTCAGTGATAGTAGAAACAGAAGAAGAGGAGATAAAATTGACAGGTGATGTTACCTTGATTAGATAGCTTAGTTTCCTTCCTTTAAAAAGGAATATTTATCCTTAAAATCACCGTATTCTCATTAATTATCTATGAAATCTTCTTGTCATAAACCACTCTAAATCAGTCCATTTATTACATTTTTAGCGTAGAAATAACTTTCTTTGTCGTTCCAAATTTTGACACAATGGATATATTCGAGAGAATAGCACAAAATAGAGGACCACTAGGTACTCATGAGGACTCAGAAGGTTACTTTATTTTTCCTAAGATAGAAGGAGAACTGAGTAATCGTATGCACTTCCAGGGAAGAGAAGTCATCGTATGGTCTATAAATAACTATCTAGGACTGGGAAATCATCCTGAGGTCCGTAAAGCAGATACTCTTGCTACAGAAAAATATGGACTCGCCTATCCTATGGGATCTAGGATGATGTCTGGAGATACAGATCTGCACTACACCTTAGAAAAGGAGCTCGCTGAATTTGAACAGATGGAAGCAGCAGTGCTGGTAAACTTTGGGTATATGGGAATCATGTCTGCAATCGACTGTCTACTTTCTAGAAGAGATGTAGTGGTTTATGATCGCGGCTGTCATGCCTGTATCGTAGATGGTGTACGTATGCACTCTGGAAACAGATTTGTATTCCAGCATAATGACATGGAAAGTCTAGATAAGCAATTACAAGCTGCTACTAAAGTCGCTGAAGAAAATGGAGGAGGAATACTTGTTATATCTGAAGGAGTATTCGGTATGAGAGGAGACCAAGGGAAATTAAAAGAAATCGTTGCCATGAAGTCTAAGTACAATTTTAGATTAATGGTAGATGATGCTCATGGATTCGGAACACTAGGTGCTACGGGTATGGGTGCAGGTGAGGAACAAGGAGTGCAAGATGAGATAGACGTTTACTTTGCCACCTTCGCTAAGTCGATGGGTGCTGTAGGTGCCTTCCTAGCTGGAAGCAAAAATGTAGTCCAGTACATGAAGTACAATATGCGTTCTCAAATCTTTGCTAAGTCTCTGATGAGTCCACTCGTAGAAGGTAATCTCGTAAGACTACGTATGCTCAGATCTATGCCTGAGCTAAAAAACAAATTGTGGGAAAATGTAAACATGCTTCAGTCTGGACTTAAGGAAGCAGGATTCGACATCGGAGTGACTAACTCTTGTGTAACTCCAGTTATGATGAAAGGCTCTGTAGAAGAAGCCAAAAAACTGGTTTACGACCTGAGAGAAAATCATGGTATATTCTGCTCGATAGTAGTCTATCCTGTAATTCCTAAAGGGATGATATTATTACGTCTTATTCCGACAGCGGTACACACTGCAGAGGATATCAAAGAAACGATTACTGCCTTTACCGCCATCAAAGAAAAGCTAGAGTCTAACTATTACAAAGAATCAGCTGTAGCAGAATAAGATGTCTGTAGACCTACCCATTATAAGCGGTATCCAGCAGATCGGTATCGGAAACACTTCTGTTTATGACACCTGGGAATGGTATCGTAAAAATCTAGGAATGGATCTTCCTGTTTTTGATGAAGCGGCAGAAGCTGCTCTTATGCTTCCTTATACTGAGGGAGAACCGAGATCACGTCATGCTATCCTGGCTCTCAATATGATGGGTGGCGGTGGAGCAGAAATCTGGCAATATACTTCTAGAGTAGGTCAGCCTCCAGCCTTCGATGTACAAATCGGAGACCTCGGGTTAAACATCGCAAAGTATAAATCTAAGAACATATCTGAGTCACACAGAATACTCAAGGCAAATAGTCCCTGCACTGAGATTACCGACTATCTCAAAGACAGAAAACATTTTTATACTCGTGATCCCTTTGGAAATTATATAGAAATCGTAGAGTCGGACAACTGGTTTCAGAAAAAAATAAACCATAGTGGTGGAGTTTATGGTGCAATTATCGGAGTAACCGACATGGAAAAATCCATGAACTTCTATAGAGATATTCTTGGTTATGATTTTGTACTCGAAGACAGACAGAAGACTTACCCAGATTTTATACCTGGATCTCAGTCCTCATTTAGAACAGTGACACTTACTCATGCCAGTCCTCGTAAAGGAGCTTTTTCTAATCTCCTAGGAAAATCAGAAATAGAACTGGTACAGTGCTTAGATCGTACACCTAACCAGATTTTTAAGGATCGTATGTGGGGAGATCTCGGATACATCCATTTGTGTTTTGACATCGCAGGTATGGATCAGCTCCGTAGTAAGTGTAAAGATTACGGATGTCCTTTTACAGTAGACAGTGGAGACTTCGATATGGGAGAGGCAGGTGGACAGTTTGCCTACATAGAAGATCCAGATGGTACGCTTATAGAATTTGTAGAAACACATAAGGTTCCTATCCTTAAAAAACTCAACTGGTATCTACATCTTAAAAATAGAAATCCTGAGAAGTCTCTTCCGAGATGGATGCTTAAGGCGATGGGACTGAATCGTAAGAAGGGGTAAATATTAATAAAGATTCTAGCCAACTAACAGCCTACCATCATTCCGATACTAATCACAAAATCTTGTGTTATAGGATTTCCTTTACTGTCTAGAGCAGGCTTCCATCTTTTCATTTCCTCGATTGCTCGGATTAGTTTTTTATCCAGTTCTATGTTTTCTGACTTCCCGTCTAAAACAACATTACCAGGATTTCCCTGTGCATCTACGGTAAATCGTAGAACAATTTGCTGCTCAGCAGTTAGAAGATTTGTGGCAATCTTATCAAACTCCTTTTCAACAAAGTAGCGATCTAACGCTTCGTATCCTGCAGGATAGCTGGCTTCTACTTCTGGAACGATGGTATATTTAAAATTTATCTGCTTCGGAGTAAGTGTAAATTCGTTTTCTGGGAAGTAGAGAATATTAAAACTTAGAGTGGACCATATATTGGCTGTTACCAAAGCAGTTTTTTGCTCTGGACTGAGATTTTCATCATTACTCAAGTAGCTTTTTTCTTTTCCGTCTTGAGATACTATCAGCTCTACAGATTGATAATTATTTATCCATGAGGAAGGATAACCACTGTTTATATCAGATAAGGTATTTACATCCTCCAACAAGTTTTGAGTAATTCCTTTACGAAAATCTGGAGCAATACTAAAGTTCTTCTGTGCAGTACTCTGTAGAGCAATAAATAAAATAGATATCATTAGAAGACCAGATTTCATATTCCCTGAGATAAATTAACAATGATTTATACTAGTAAAATTAATCATTTTCTTCCTCTGCTTCCATTTACCCAACTGCCCCATACATTAAACATACGGAGAGAAAACTCTGTATCGTTAACATCAAAGATTTCTTGAATCTCTGATCTAGTATTACGAGGTAGATTTACTAGGTCTGTGTCATCATTGGCATATAGCCAAAGTAATCCGGCGATCAACTTACTGTTCTTTCTTAATGAGGTAAAATCTACCTTATCATAGGTATCAGAACTGGCATGATAGTTTACTCCGTAACTGGCTGGTTTATGTGCTGCCACGAGATTAGGAACTCCCTCAAGTAAGAAATCAAAATTATCGGTTCCGATAATCGGCACATTAATATATGCAAAGGAAGAATCGATTGCCAGAGGTTTTAGCAATTCTGGAAGCATGTCGGTTAGATCCTTACGACCATTGGTAAACATACCGATTACTTCACCACTTCCGATATCTACTGACATGGCCATTTTATGCTGATCTAAGGAAGACTGATTTTCTCGAGTATATGCCCACGAGCCAAAATAACCTTGCTCTTCTCCATTCCATAGTGCAAACCGGATAGTACGTTTAGGTTTAAGTCCTAGAGCTTGCATCTGCCTAGCCATATCTATAAGCATGGTTACATTACAGCCATTATCGTTTGCTCCTGTGCCGAGAGCCCAAGAATCAAGGTGAGCTCCTATTAATATTATCTCCTCTGATTTTTCTGTTCCAGGAATTTCTGCCAGTACATTCTGAGAAGTAAAAGATCCACCGATATCTGCCCTAACGGTAGTCATAAAGGTCAGCGACTTTCCATTATCTAATGTTCTCAAACATCGCTTAGCATCTTCTCTAGCCATGATAAACTGAGGTAGATCATTCTCCACTACCTTAGATGGAATAAATCTATACAATAACTTCTGAGGTCGTGATGCCATAAAGACGATGCCTTTTACACCCATGGTTCTAAGACGTTCTTCTACCTGAGCTGCCTGAGTATATTCTACAAAAAGTCCATTTATATCTAAGCATAACTCTGTCTCTACCAGTGCAAAATTATCTCTAAGGCTTCCTGCGAGAGCAGTTATTTCTTCAATCGATCCTGTTCCCACACTTATCAGTTCTCCTACATAGTTTCCAGGAGCGGTTTGATATTTGGCTACAGCCAAAGGTCTAAAATCTATTCCTCCCTTTATCCTAAACTTAGACGCTCCTTCCATCCATAACACAGGCATTTCAAAATCTTGCTTCCATGTTTTTACTCCTGCTTCTTTTAGTTTCTCATAAGCCCATTCTACAGATTTCTCATTGGCCTTAGAGCCTGTTACTCTTCCTCCTATCTCATCACAGAGTTCCTGGAGATCGATTTCTAGATGTGTAGTCTGGGAAACAGCAGCTTGCAATCTATCGAGATCTGATTGAGCCGATACGGAAGTAATGGCAACTAGTATTACAAGACAACACACTAAGCCTTTTATTCTATTTAATATCATAGTAGTAAGTTATTAATTTTTATTCAATCTGTTTTAAGCTATTGTGAATAATGACTAATCAGAATTATGTCCTCACAATATTGTTAATTATAGTTGCTTTCTATGGTTTAATAAAAAAGAACTTCTAATTTGTAAATGCCCTATTTTGCAACAAATAAAAATTATGCTTGTAACGATAAAAGACGATACTCTAGGGGGAAGCACTATACATAGCGTAGAGGTAGACTTCAGCTCGGAGGAACTCACTGTCAGAGAAATAATACAGGAACGAGTAGAATCTGAGGTCTATAATTATAATAAGAAGAGTAGCGAAGTTTTTAATGGTCTGATACAACCGACTGATAAAGAAACAAGGCTCAATAACAAAAAACAAGATCGAAAACTAATAGATGCAGAAAAGCAGGTGTATACAGCACTCGATGCTTTTACAAAAAATGGATTCTTTGTGCTTATCGACAATCTACAAGTAGAAGATCTAGAACAAAAAGTCAAACTCAAAGCAGATACAGAAATCAGTTTTATAAAACTCACTCCACTGGTCGGAGGATAAATCGGAAAGATGGGAATCTTAAAGAACATCAAAAAAAGAATCTTTGAAAATGATGAAGAGAAGGAATATAGAAAACTCCAAGCTACACTGCTAAAAGAGTTTTACGATTTTGGGCATCAGGCCTGGTATAGCATCCAGGTAAAGGATTATCAAAGCTTCAAGGATTTAAAAAAACGTTCTGACAAATTCAAAGTCGGATATCTAAAATACATCATCGAGGATGTAGATGAGACTAGATATAAAATAAGAAAACTAAGATCAAACAATGATCAATCTCCATGGGAACGCAATGGTGTAAATAATGCAGTCATGAAAGGTCTCTTAAGGCCTAAACTGGATTTATCAGAAGAGGATATAAAATATTTGTTTGATCGATTTAGAAAATCACATATAGAAGGAATTGGAAGATTTTCGGACTGGCCGATATCATACTTATCACAACAGATAGAAAAAAGAGCGAAGAAAGAAACCCTCAGCGACGAGTTTATACAGTATCTAAGAGAGATGCTACAATGGGAACAACTTAAAATGGTGGAACAATACGGTACCAGCGATATCGTAAAAGTACAAGCAAGAATCGCCAAAATCATAAATGGTTCAAGCACTGATTCAAACCAAGTCGCTGTAATAACACTCACTGAGGACAACCTAGGAACTGCAATAAATGCTGAAGTAGAAAAAATGCCAGAGGATCTGCGTAATCAGTGGTACAGCATCTTTGCTCTCCTATTAAAAGTGAGTGGTGGAAAACCTACTGCAAAATTTAAAAAAGCCATCGATCCAGAAATCAATAAGATCGGAAAGGAGGTATACAAAAAACAGGTACATCTATGGATAGATCTCTACAACTCTATAGAACATAGCTCTCAGGTACACCAGTATCCACAAGGAACTACTACATGGACTTCTTACCACTTTCTAGAAAGCCAAAACAAGGTTTTTATAAAAGGAATGGTATGGAGTCTCATCAGATTCCATGACAGCTTAACCCTATCCAAAATAGCACAGCTTACAGAACGTAGTTTTAACACCATCCCTACACTCGGACCACGAGCTGCAGGAGTCGGAAACGCTGGCATCCATGTACTCGCAGAGTCCAAAGGACTAGAAGGAATCAGCCATCTCTCTCGCATAAAACTCAGAATCAAACAAAACAATACAAAGAAGCTCATAGACAAAAAACTCACTGAGCAGGCTGATAAAAGAGGCATCAGTCTATCAGAAATCGAAGAGCTATCCGTTCCTTCTTTTAATCTCATACAAGGAAAAAAAGAATATTCATTTAAAGACTATCGTTTTGCGATACAGGTAAATGGTATAGGAGATGTCAGCAGCACCTGGATAAAACCGGATGGCAGCACTCAGAAATCTGTACCCTCTTTTATCAAAGATTCTGCTCCACAGAAAGCACAACTTGCCAAAGCAAGAAACGAAGTAAAACAAATCAAAAAATACCTGACCGCTCAGAGAGATCGCATAGATCGACTATTTATTATGGATCGAGAATGGAGTACAGAAGACTTTAAGAAGTACTATATCGACCATGGACTGGTCTGGTGTATCACTCATAAACTTATTCTGGAATTTAAAGTTGGGAAGAAATGGATTCCTTCTTATTATAATAATGAGAACTGGTTAGATATAAAAAGTAAAAAAGCAGACATAGACAGTGCAACTTCCGTTAGGCTCTGGCATCCGATAAATCACTCTACAGCAGATATTGAAAATTGGCGAAAGCTGATACAAGAGCATCAAATCAAGCAAGCTATAAAACAGGCTTATCGAGAAATATATCTGCTCACAGATGCAGAAATAAAAACCAGAGTCTACAGTAATCGTATGGCAGCTCATATTCTTAAGCAGCATCAGATAAATGCACTAGCCGCTATACGAGGCTGGCATTATAGCCTGCTCGGATGGTATGACGATGGCAGAGATGAGGAGATCGTAAAATTAAAAGTGAGTCCAGAAATAGAAGCACAGTTTTGGGTAGATGGAATAAACGAGGAGGATCAGTATAACGATGCAGGAATACTCAACTATGTAGCGACAGATCAGGTTCGTTTTGTAAATCCAGAAGGAGAAGGAATCGATCTGATAGATATTCCCAAGATGGTTTTTTCTGAAGCCATGCGAGATGTCGATCTATTTGTAGGTGTAGCGAGTGTCGGTAATGATCCTAACTGGCAAGACAATGGAGGTATGCCTAGATATCGTGATTACTGGCAATCCTATTCGTTTGGAGATCTGACGGCTGTTGCCAAAACTAGAAAAGGCATTCTAGAAAATCTGCTTCCTAGGCTTAAGATCAGAGACGTCGCTAGTATAGAAGGAAAATTCTTAATCGTAAAAGGAACTGTCAGAACCTATAAAATACACATAGGAAGCACTAACATTCTCATGGAGCCAAATGATCAATACCTCTGTATCGTTCCTGGTAGAGGAAAGGATAAAAATCTAAACAAGGTGTTTTTACCCTTTGAGGGAGATCGTGGATTTTCGATTCTACTGAGCAAGGCGTTTTTGCTAGCCGCTGATGATAAGATAGAGGATACGACGATTCTATCTCAGATACATCCTAGTTAATCTAAAATCTGAAGGATTTGTACGCAACTTCTTCTACTGTATAGATATTGCTATATGATAAGGAGTTAGATGAGATTATCAAGGAGGTCAATTCAATCTTTAAACTTTGTCTATTCCCCTCGCCTCGGAACAGGATCATCGCCCATATCACCCCAAGGATGACATCGACCGATACGTTTTATCCCTAACCATAGACCCTTTATCGCTCCCCACTCGTTTACTGCTTCTACCATATAATGACTACAGGTCGGATTATATCTACAATTACGTCCGAGAAGTGGTGAGATCAGTTTCTGATAAAAACGAATGGGTAGAATAATGAGCCACTTCACTATCTAGGATTTTATAAGCGACTCCGACACATCATCCACATCGAGAATATGGAATGCCTTACGCTTACCATCTACCTTAAAGGATACAATGTTTTTCTGATCCTCATAGCGAGTAATCATGATTTGGTTTTTTATCGACAGATCAGTGAGCGTATATTCTGGCACTTCTAGATAGCACCACACAGCGAGTAGATCCTCAGAGTTTTCCTTTCCGATAAACTCTAGTTTTAAATTCTGAGTCCCATCACTAAGTACAAATCGCTGATTTATATACTGCATCAGATACTCTTCTGCTGCAGCAGTTTCTCTCTCCGTGCACAGATAGATGTTTTCTGCTCCCATATCTTCTAGCTCATCCTCTAGGTCATCTATAAAAATGTGTAAAGAGATCTGTAGAGACTTACGCTCCGACTTATAGTGTATCTCTGCCTTACTGATATGGATATCATGAGCAGTCTCGGTAGGAGGAGTGATTAATATATAAGCAAGGAGATAAAATAATATCATATAGTAAAGACGCTTAAAGCAAAAGAAGTGTTTTAAAAAATTAAAAAAATGTCATTGGTCGATAATACTTATTGGTTTGACGAGTCTTTACGTTCTCAACAAACTTTTAAGATTTCTATAACGTGTATATTATGTCAGTCAAAGGAACTGGTTTTAAATACAAGGTATTCAAAAATCAGCCCTTTAAAAATGGGCCTCCGACTTGACGGAGTTGGAGGTCTTATTAAATACAATATCATTAAAGATATGTCAAAATAGATTATTGAACTATTTGTCTTTTATGAGGACGCTTAGTTTATATATATAAAATGAGCCTTCTGCTTTTTATGAGAGCAGAAGGCTTTTCCATTTTACAGTAAAATGTCATAACTTTATGTCATCATGGAATTGCCGATAGTAAAAAGAGAAGATTATAAACCCACCTTAAAGGACGCTGCTAAGTCCATCTCATTCGGAGCACTACTCTTCTATCTCGGTACACTCTCTCCACAATTTCCCATTATGAATGTGTTTTTAATGGCATTCGGTATGTACGTTGTCTTTACTGGATTTAGGGAATTGTATTTTTATTGGAAGTGAGGGTCGTGGTTAGAAACAAAGAGTACAGCGATATTTGTTTTTAAATTAACCTATATTTATTTATGGATTATTCTAAGCATATAGAAATTAGATCAGACAGGCGTTTTGGGAAACCATGTATTAAGAATACTAGAATTTCAGTCTATGACATCTTAAATTGGTTGTCAAACGGGATGAGTATTAATGACATAATAGATGATTATCCTGAACTCTCTAAAGAAATGATTTACGCTTCACTTGCTTTTGCCGCTGACAAGGAACATAAATTAAAGGTGGCTTCCTAATGTTTTTAATAGATCAAAACATTTCCTTTAAAATAGTCGATCAATTATCTGAAGTCTTTCCCAACATAAGGCATGTAAATTCTCTAGGACTTCATAATGCATCAGATATTAAAATATTTAATTTCGCAAAAGAAAACAACTTACACATTATAACTTTCGATTCTGATTTTGTTGACTTTAGTTCAATAGCGTCCTAAATAAAAAATATGAAGAAGGAAAGTATCCCTAGTTTAGGG
>CAZDWO010000060.1:24235-26063 GCA_964509175.1 uncultured Saprospiraceae bacterium | reverse complement strand
TTTAAAGAAAGGGTATATTTATAAACCTAGACACACTTAAATGAACTATCCCTTTTTGTGACCTTTCAACAAATTCCTCAGATTGTACCACTCTGTATTCTTCTAAAGTTATACTCGAATTTGAATTTAATAACTCATATAGAGGCCTTTTAATTATTCTCGAATATTTTCCACTACCATTTAAATCAATAGATTTATCAGTTTTTTTTATTTCTGAAAGTTTAGCATAAGAATAAGGTTGTTTAACTTTTGAATCTTCAGTGTAATTAATTGCTTGAATTGCACC
This sequence comes from uncultured Saprospiraceae bacterium, assembly GCA_964509175.1. GTDB lineage: Bacteria > Bacteroidota > Bacteroidia > Chitinophagales > Saprospiraceae > JAHDHU01. The sequence continues at coordinate 25,777 of CAZDWO010000060.1, read as the reverse complement.
ATCTCTATTATTTGTTTCAAAAGCTAAGTAGTTACCATTTACATCTAATAATTTTAGTTTTATCTTATTAAGCACAAACTCTTTTCCTATGTCTTTTTTTGTTAACTCAATTTTGTCATATCCTGATAGAAATTCAATTTTGTATTTTACTGAACCTTTAATTGAATCAAAATTTGATTTTCTGTTTTCTATATATGTTTTGATATTGAATTCTTTGAAACTACTAGATACAGTTTGATTAAGTAATTTTATCGTATCCCCAATTGAATTGATTAATTCATGTTGGATTAACTTTATTTTTATTTCATCAGTTATTTGTTTGTGTAGATTGTCAGGCAATTCTGAGTGGAAATATAGTGCTGGTGCTTCGTTTTTTCTTTCAATCGATATCGTACCAGTTCGTTGTATAATATCTATACATTTTGTTAGTTCGTCTTTTGTAGTAGTCCTATTTAGATAATCCTCTTCAACATATGGTGTCTCCTTGTAAACGAAAGTATCTACTTTTAGAAGATTCTTATCCATTTCATACATTGCATTAAGCATTAAGTCCATCGCTTCTTTTGAAATTTCTTGAGCTGATAAATAGTTTGTGATTAACAGGCTTATAATTAGTACTATGTATTTCATATTAATTTATTATTGAGGAGAACATCTAAATATATAGAACTACCCTTTAAATAGAAACCATCTTTCATCCTCATCACTTATACAAAGAAAACCTACCCAGTCCACTCTTCTGCAAAAAATGCTTAAAAGAAACCCATAGCACTCCTAGTCCATACTTAGCACTACGTCTAAAGTTTATAGAAGAGGCTTCTTCAAAATACTTAGTCGGACAGGTAACCTCTCCTATGTCGAAGCCCTTATAAATAATCTGAGATAACATCTGATTATCGAATATAAAATCATCTGAGTTCTCATTAAAGTTTATGGCTCTAATGACCTTGGCATCGAAGGCTCTGTAACCTGTATGGTACTCAGAGAGCTTATAGTTTACTAGGAAATTTTGAGTGGCTGTTAGAAAACGATTAGCGATGTATTTATAAATCGGCATTCCTCCTTTTAAAGCACCCTTTCCTAGAATTCTAGAACCGAGGACCACTGGATACAGCTCGTCTCCGATGATGTTTACCATAGATGGAATCAGCTTGGGTGTATACTGATAATCTGGGTGTAGCATTATGATGATATCACCTCCTAGCTCCAGAGCTTTATTATAGAGCGATTTCTGATTTCCCCCGTAGCCTTTATTTTTTTCATGTCTGATGAGATGTTTTATTCCTAGTTGCTTTCCGAGCTCGAGTGTATTGTCACTACTGGCATCATCACATAAAATCACCTCATCTACCAGATCCATCGGAATTTCTTTATAGGTTTGTTCTAATGTAAGTGCTGCATTATATGCTGGTAGAACAACTATCACCTTTTTATCATTATACATGCGACAAAGATAATCAAAGAGCCCGCAGAGATGTATGGCTAGTAATTTGAATTCTTTGTTTCTTCTTCAATATTCTGTCCTCCTAAAGAAGCGGTCAG
>CAZDWO010000060.1:0-24135 GCA_964509175.1 uncultured Saprospiraceae bacterium | reverse complement strand
AACCAACTCTCCTTATGAAAATTCTAAAATGGCTTTTGATAATTATCACCATATTGGTTCTATGCCTAGTAATAAGTTGTTTCGCCATAAGCGAAAGAAGACCTGTAGGGAATGCTACTGCTGATGGAGATCAGCTGGCTCAGAAAATGCTCGATGCTCTCAACTATGAGGCCTTTAAAAAAACGAGGTATCTGAGATGGGATTTCGGAGGGAGACAGCAGTATTTCTTTGATAAAGAAGCAAACAAAGCTATCATCTCATGGAAGGCTAATAAGGTCCTCATGCAACTAGATACACAGGAAGGCACTGCCTATAAAGAAGGAAAAGAAGTCTCTGGTGAGGCTAAGGCCAAATTACTGGCTGCTGCATGGAAACACTGGTGTAACGATTCCTTCTGGATGTTTGCTCCTTTTAAAGTCTTCGATCCTGGGACCACTCGCAAGATTGTAAAAGATAAGGATGGTCGAGAGGGACTGATGGTAGAATATGTAACTGGTGGAGTTACTCCTGGAGATGGTTATCTATGGCTGTTAGATGATAATTATAGACCTACAGGTTATAAGATGTGGACGGGTATCATTCCTGTAAAAGGGATGTATGCCAGCTGGGAAGACTATAAAACCTACGAAGGAGCACAGTATGCCACTAAGCATAAACTAGGTTTTACCCTAGAGATGGAAGACTTTCTAGCAGGTAATGATTTAAGTGCTTTTGGCTATAACAGCGATCCATTTTTAAACTAGATTAGAATCCTAAAACGACCGATTATGAAACTGATAAGTTATAATGTAAATGGATTACGTGCTGCACTTAAGAAGGATTTACTTCTTTGGCTTAAAGCCGAAAATCCCGACGTCATCTGTTTTCAAGAAACAAAATCTCAACCCGAGCAGATAGACCATGAGCTGTTCGCAGAGGCTGGTTATCCACATCACTACTGGCACTCAGCGGTAAAAAAAGGCTACAGTGGTGTCGCCACCTACTCTAAGAAACCCGCTGATAAATCCGTAATCGGTATAAAAAGCGAAAAGTATGATAACGAGGGTCGAGTACTCGCTACCACCTATGGAGACATCACCGTGCTCAACTGTTACTTCCCGTCAGGCTCTAGTGGAGAAGAACGTCACGAGTTTAAAATGGAATTTCTGGAAGATTTCGGTAAGTGGTTTAAGAAGGAAAAGAAGAAATATAAGGAGTATATCGTCGTCGGAGATTATAATGTAGTACATGGAGAATTAGATATACACAACCCTACTCGTCGTGATAAGCCATCGGGTTTTAGACCAGAGGAACGAGCATGGATGGATGAGTGGTTTAAAAAATATGCTCATGATGCCTTCAGGGTAATGCATCCAGAGAGACAAGAGTTCAGCTGGTGGAGTTATCGATCCGGTGCTCGGAAAAACAATAAGGGCTGGCGTATAGATTACATCTCAGTCTCTGATGGGCTAAAAGGAAAAATCAAGGACTGTCATCAGCTACTAGAGGCTGTACATTCTGATCACTGTCCGGTGATGGTGGATTTGAAGACTTAAAAAAGGTCTTGTTGTTAAGAAATTGAACCTCTTATCACAATGATATTTTCAATTTGGAAAAAGACTTCTCCATGCGTTTCACTTAGTCGAAGTGACAAAGAAAGGCTAGAAATTGTTACCTCTCTTTCAAGAGAGGTCAGATTCTTTGAAAAAGAATTTGGGTGAGTTCTACACTACAGATCCTCAATAATCATATTGATTAAAGTCTCGATAGCCTGCGTTTTCTGATTGTTTTTGACGGCAAGAGACTTAGCCATTCTTGCTGACTTTAGAGCCTCAGTTTTGTTTTCATCCAGATAGTGGATATAGGCTTTTAGGTCAAAATACTGATAGTTATGTGGGTTTATCTCTACCGCTTTATTTATGCAGTATAGACTTCTTATGTCTTTACCTGGACGCTTATCTTCTGTATAGATATTGGCCAGTCGGTAATATACTTGATCGTTCTTACTATGGATTTCTGCAATATATTTTTCTGCAATAGAGGCATATTCTATATGCTTGTTTCTAGAATAGAGACTTTCCATATAATGCTCGTAGGCAAACTGCTCGTACTTTACTGGATCGATATAAGAAAATAAGTCCTGAGTCTCTTGGAAGGTCGGACGAGGAAAACCTCTGTTTAGTCTATCATAAACTAGGATAGAAATATTACGCAATACTCTTTCCTTTCCTAGTAGATCCTCGTATGCCTTTCTGTTATTTATTACATGCTGGAACTCTCTAGAGTCTGATGAATGAAGAAAATCTAGAATAAATCTCATGTTTAATTCTGACGACCAGTCCTCCTGAGTATCTAGGTATTTTCTAGCAGCCTCGTTATGACTACCATCCATCATCTGGAGTTTTAGATAGGCTTCTTGCTTTAGAATCTCTGGAGGTAGATTGTCAGAGTTAGGGTCGAAGACGTGGATAATTTTTTCTTCAGTAACTATTCCTGGTACAAAGTCTTTATCCACTTTGATAACCTCTGAAGGATTCGATGGTTGTACAACCACTTCTTCTGTTTCTAGGTCTGGGTTTTCTTGGATAGCCTTGGGTAGTTTTTTTACGAGTTCTTCTGTTTCTACATTCCTAGGTGTAGGGGTAGGAGTAGGTGCTGGTTCTACAGGTTTTCTGAGTGGTGCAGAGGTAGAGGCATAACTAGGTTCTCTACGATAGATCTCTGGTTCTGCTATTTTCTGTGCGATGTCCAGTAGATTTTTTGCTGTTATAGCCTGATCTACTTTAAACTTTACCCTTCCAGTAGGATCTAGGATCATCATGGTCGGTAGAAAGATTACATCGTATTTTTTATGCAATTGCTTACCCTCTGGAGAATCCATATCTATACGGATATTTACAAAGGTTCTGTTGAAGTAGTTTGCTAGGTCTGGATCGCGGAATTCTTTTTCTTGCTTCTTACAAGGGATGCACCATGGAGCGTAGGTGTCTACAAAAATGAGCTGGTCACGACTCTGTGCCATAGCTATAGCACCATCTATATTATTATTTAAAAAGCGAACACTCTGTGCAGAACACAAAGTGCAAACAAATAACAATAATGTCGTAATCGGTTTTCTCAACATCTAACTCCTCTATGCTTTCTTATCTAGCATATCTATAAATTTATTAATAGCCGCCTTGGCTCTATCCTCTTTGGTTTTTTGGAGGGCCTTCTCAGCAATCTCTCTTGCTTTTGATTTCTCGTCGTTTACTAATAAAGCTTGAGCATAGGTAATAAGATTTTCCCAATTATCCTCATTTTTGGACAGTTGTTTTGAGGCTTTGAGCAGTAAATCATTTACTGGTTCGCTTGCCTTTGCTCTTGATAGCTTTTTTATTAATGGTTTTAGTTTTTCGTTGTCCTTCTTAGCCATCTTTTTAAAATACTCACCGGCGACAATTACGTAATCCTCATTTAGACCTGTGCCCTTATAATATTTCATCTTAGTCAGGTAACCGTACTCTTGAGCTTTTTTCTTATCATGGAATGCACTATACTTTGCTATCGCCTCGTCGGCCAGGTCGATTATCTCAAAATCTATGGCTTTATCGACTGTACAATCACAGGCTTTCTTTACTTTTAAAAATACCTCATCATTATCAGTAGTGCTGAGTATAGAGCCCTTACGAGCTATCAGTTTATCGAATAGCTTACTATCTGCTTCTACTGCTGCTTCTAGTAAAAAAGCATCTAGTTGCGAGTCAGATAGACTCTTATTATTCTTTAGAAAATCATTGCTCACCTTGAGGCTAGACTTCTCGACTTTGTTTAGGGCTTTTATATATCCTAGTACAAAATCGTAGTCTCTGTTTCCTGACTCATACCCTTCTACAAAGTCATCTGTTCTGTCATCCAGTTTTTTTACATCTTCTGCGAGTGCGAGCAAGCCTTCTGCTTTCTGTCCACCTACTTTTTTAAGGACCACTTCTCCTTTATCATTTATAAACATAAGTGTCGGATACGCAGATACGGGATACTTTCCTACAAAGGCGACGTTTTCCTCTGCTTCCATATCCATCTTTACATTTATAAATTTCTCGTTATAAACCTTGCCTACCTTCTCTTGTGTAAATACATCTTTTGCCATACGCTTACATGGTCCACACCAGGTCGTATAGGCATCTACAAATATGAGTTTTTGTTCTTCTTTGGCTTCAGCCAAAACCTCTTCCCAGCTTCCATGGAAAAATTCTATACCCTGTCCTTGTAAACTGCTTGTCGCAAATAGGGCTACTAGTAAAAACTGAATAAGCTTCATAGAGAATAATATTAATTACCGCGTTATGACATTATAACGCTTCAGGTAATATCGTGTTACACTTCAGGGGATCTTTATTGCTTCTAGGAAATCAGTAAAAGCAATTACGAAAATAGAAAATATAAGCTTCCTATGCTGAAGAAATAGGCCTAAATGTCCTTAAATCTTAGTAAATCTCTTTATGTAGCTCTTCTGACTACTCTCTAAGTGCATGATGTAGCTGCCGGATAGGAGTTTTTGGACATCTATGGAGTGTCTTAAGGAGGTGTTCTCTGCTATAGGAATGTCTTTTAAAAGTTGACCTATTTTGGAGTAAATCTTTATAGAAATCAGTCTCTCATCCTCAGCAGGACTAAACTCAATATTTAAAGTCTGGCTTACAGGATTAGGCATAATCTCTAAGGAACCTATCTTATCTGTAAATACATCTACCGAGATGGTGGTAGAATAGTCTGCTGTCCCATCATAATCTACCTGTCTAAGACGATAGTAATATTTGCCACCAGGCAGACCATTATCTTTATAGATATACTCGTTTATGGCGGCTTGATCTTCTGCTGCTTTTACAAAGGCTATGCTTTCAAAAACAGACTGAGTCTCACTTCTTCTTTCTATGTAGAAGCCATCATTATTTACCTCATTTGCAGTAGTCCAGAAGAGTTCCACATCATTGTTTTGAGCAACAGCGTAAAAATCCAAAAAGTCTACTGGAGCAGCTGTCTCTAGCAGACATATAGTCTCTGCCTCCCAGCCTGACTCACTCACAGAATTATCAGAATCAAAAACAAAGTATAAACATCCACTGCTGTGAGAAGAAAGAAAGGTTCTACCTACAAAAAGGTTGTTTTGGCTCTGGTTAGGAGTGTCTCCATCACCACTTTCTTCTCCACAGTAGGTGCCTATGAGTGGAGCGGTGTCACTATCTCCATCATATACATATAAGATATCCCAGCAACCAGTACTGTTGTTTCCATTACCAGATGCTGCTTCTATATCAGCGTAGGTAAAGGTGGCTTGTATTTTTTCGTTTGAGTTATCTGGACAGTAAAGCGTACTTACTAGTTCTCCATTAGAATAATTACTAGAGCCTCCTCCTGTATCGAAGTAGCTGTCTCCACACATCTCTGTGCAGTCACCACAGTTTCCTCCACAATCGACTCCTGTCTCTATGCCATTCATAATGCCATCACTACAGGTAGGTACAGGACCACAGCCTATACTCAAATTCCAACCTGGCTTAGTTACGGATCCATCAGAGGTAAAATATATTGTTATACAGTTGCTAGTAGATTCTATGTATCCTCCTCCAGGAGCGTCATTTAAGGTATTACCACAAAATACTCCCATGGATGGAGCACTGGTATTGCCTCCATCATAGAGTTCCATCTCATCATAACATCCAGAAGAGTTGTTTGCTTCTACATCGAACTCTGTAAAGGTCAGTGCAACTATATTTCCTGATGCTCCACAAATGGTCCAGCTTATATCCTCGTTATTAAAATAATCATTACTACCTCCGTTATCAGACATGTCATCTCCACAGCTATAGGTGCATGGGTTACACATGTCTCCTCCACAATCTATACCTACCTCAGATCCATTCTGTATTCCATCATCACAAGATGGTCCATCACAGTTTACGAGCTCAGTAATGCTTGCACATACTGTTGTGCTATCCTTGAATGTAAGGTGGTCTGCCCAGTAATTAAGTACATCACTCTGGTCTGCAGTAAACATAACCATGCAGTTATCGTTAGAGTAATCCATGAAGCTGTAAAAGTTATCATAGGATCCACTACAGGAGCTAGGTGCATTACTACAACTCGTCACACTCGGACATCCATAACGTGGGCTGCTCTGAGCTGGTGTATCGTTTACATCTATCGGTCCTGGAGGATTACTGTCGTTATCTCCACAACTAGAACCCTGGAATACATGGTATAATCCAAAGTAATGACCTGCTTCATGAACTGCCGTACGTCCTCCTGTAAAGCTGCTGCCACTATTTATCGTTCCTCCTGAGGAACAACTAAATCCTGGTCCTCCAAAATGCTTAAAGTTTACCCAAAAGCCATCACCATCTGCACTTCCTGGAAGAGCAGAAATACCTAAGGTACTAGAACCCTGTCCAGCCGTACTGCCGTCACTTACAAAAATATTGAGATAACCAGACCAGTCAGAACCAGCGGACGGCCATGTTGCCAGATCTATCGTTATCGCTGGCTCGCCATCTATAAGTCCTGATGATGCTGGGTGATTTTTAGTTGCTAGACAAAACTGAATGCAAGTGCCTTCCATAGCTTCTGGTGCTCTACTTAGAGGATAAGCTGAGCCGCATACACCATTAAGAGTAGAGGTGTAAAAATCGAGGTCTGAGTTAGAAGCCGAGAAACATTCATTAAGAATATCTATCTGAGCCTCCGCGGCATCTAGAAGGCAGGCTTGATTACTACAATCTATAGGGGTGCTGTAATGCACTGCTACTGGGATAACGATACTATTATTGTTATCACATATCAGTGCGGATCGTTGCTCGTCGGTATATCTGTCTTTTTGGTAAGACTTAAATAGAGCTTTGAATTTAGGGTCTGTTTGTAATCTCTCCTGGAGGTACTCATCGGCTGCACAGCTTCTATTTTGTGCATAGGAAGTTGCACTGATTACAAGGCATAGCAGTACAATTGCTAGCCAGCTGTGTGTCTGGTTCATGTAGTCTTCTCAGTTTGGTGCAGATAAATCTGCGATGAATACTGTCCTGTTGTCTAGGCAGGACCTGGTTTGCCTGCAAGGTTAGATGAAGAAGGTCTGGAATAGGCTTGAAGCCGATTGATTGTAAGATAAGCGACTAAACTGAGAGCTCATTTGTATAGAAATTTACATTTGTGTGGTAGGGGTAGTAGTGTTCTTGTAGGATTGTGGTAGTGTCTCTGAGACTTTTACATATATTTTTTTTCTGTTTTATCGGTTTTATCCGTTGCCTGAATCGTACGGGTTTTACTTAGTTTTGTCTATGCTTAGTAAGAGGGATTTGTTTATAAATCATGTGGCACAGACCAGCCGATTATCGATGATGCTAGAAGTCGATCGTGCAGAAGGCATGTATATCTACGATACTAGTGGTAAGGCATATTTGGATTTAAACTCTGGAATCTCTGTGAGTTCTCTGGGACATCGCCATCCCAGTATAATAGCGGCCGTAAGAAATCAGCTCGATAAACATATGCATACTATGGTCTATGGAGAGCATATACAGTCTCCTCAGATAAGGTATGCTTCTCTGCTTTCGCAAAAGCTAAATAACGGACTAGACAGTGTCTATTTTGTAATGACAGGATCTGAGGCTGTAGAAGGAGCTCTAAAACTTGCCAAAAAATATACTGGCAGATATGAAATCATCAGTTGTGCAGATGCTTATCACGGAAGTACTATGATGGCAGAAGCACTGAGAAGTGACTATAGTTTTAGTAGAGCATTTATGCCTTCTATTCCTGGAGTTAGTCACATCACCTTTAACCAGGAAGCTGAATTAAATAAAATCACTGAATCTACTGCTGCTGTAATTCTAGAACCGGTACAAGCTGAGTCGGGTGTAAATCCTCCCAAAGACGACTATTTAAAAAAACTAAGAAAGCGATGTACTGAAGTCGGTGCATTGATGATATTAGATGAGATACAGACAGGTTTTGGGAGGACAGGACATCTGTTTGCTCATAAAAAATATGGAGTAGTTCCAGATATACTGCTCATCTCTAAATCTATGGGTGGAGGAATGCCTATCGGTGCCTTTGTAGCTCCTAAGCATATCATGGAACACATCAGTGATAAACCTGCACTAGGTCATATAACGACTTTCGGAGGTCATCCAGTCTGTACTGCTGCTGCTCTAGCTACGCTAGAAACGGTAAGCTCTGGAACACTGATAGACGACGTGCTAGGAAAAGAAAAACTGTTTCTCAGTCTTTTAAAACATCGTATCATAAAAGAGGTAAGAAGTTCTGGTTTAATGATGGCGATAGAATTTACCAAGCGGAAATACCTAAAACATGTGGTAGAGTCTACCATAGAACAGGGAGCTCTGATAGATTATTTTCTTTTTAATAATCGTTCTGTACGACTAGCTCCTCCACTGATCATTACAGAAGAGCAAATAAAAAAGGCCTGCAATATATTATTGCAAGCCTGTGATTATTCGTTTAGTAAATACAACCGTGACTAGAGTTCCTTACGTAATCTAGCTACTGGAATATTTAACTGTTCTCTGTATTTTGCTACTGTTCTACGAGCGATGTTATATCCTTTTTGCGTAAGCATATCCTTGAGCTTCTCGTCAGATAGTGGTCGTTTCTTACTCTCTTCTTTTACGATATCAGAAAGTATATTTTTTACCTCTACCGTAGAAACCTCAGTACCATCAGCTGTCTGTAGTGACTCAGAGAAAAAGCTCTTAAGCCTTCTCGTTCCGAACTCTGTCTGTACAAATTTACTGTTAGCTACTCTCGATACTGTAGATATATCCAGACTGGTAATCTCTGCGATATCCTTTAAGATCATCGGTTTAATTACTCTCTCATCTCCTGATAAAAAGAAGTCATACTGGAACTGCATGATAGAGTACATCGTATTAAACAGTGTTTCTTGTCTCTGCTTTATGGCATCTATAAACCACTTTGCAGAATCTATCTTTTGTTTTATAAACATGATGGCATCTCTCTCTTTCTTGGTGGATTTTCGACCCTTAGTCGTATCCTTATAGGTAGAAAGCATGTCCATGTAATGATCGTTTATTTTTAAATCTGGAGCATTTTTATTATTCAGGCTCAGTTCTAGGTCACCTTCTTTATTAGTCACTATAAAATCCGGGACCACATAATTAGAGTTATCGTTTTTATGTCGATCTACTCCACTTGCTGGTTTTGGATTTAGTTTTAGGATCTCTTCTATCGCATCTTTTAGCTCAGACTCAGAAATATATAACTGCTTCTGTAATTTCTGGTAATGCTTCTTAGAAAATTGCTGAAAGTAGTCAGTGATAATCTTAAGTGCTATTTCTTTAGCAACGATATGATTTTCATCGCCTCTTTTTATTTTGGCTTCAAGCTGTAACTTAAGACACTCTTGTAAGTCTCTACATCCGACTCCTGGAGGGTCAAAGGTCTGTACCTGCTCGATAACCTTTTCTATCGCCTCATGTGAGACCTCTACACTTTGAGAAAACATGAGGTCATCTATTATGGCATCAGTATCTCTTCTCAGGTATCCATCCTCATCTATACTTCCGATGACCTGCTTAGCAATCATCTCTTCTTTATCAGAATCCCAGTCTGCAAGACCGAGCTGTAGATGTAGATGTTCGTGGAAACTGGTTTCTAAAGCTATGGGAATAGATTTTTCTTCGTCCTCGACGTAAGAGTCTCCTCTCATCTTATAACTGGCTGGGTCGTCCTCGATGTATTCTTTGAGGTAATCGTCTAGTTCAAAATCCTCTTCTTTATCATCGGATTCTTCTGATTCTGCTTTTATATCAAAAACGTCTTCGGCACCTTCTTCTCCTTCTTCTAGAGCAGGGTTAGATTCTAGCTCTTCTTGGATTCTCTGATCCAAAGTAGCTGTGGGAATCTGGAGTAACTTCATCAATTGTATCTGCTGAGGAGACAATTTCTGAAGCATTCTTTGCCCCATACTTTGTTTTAACATTAGGTAAGTCTTTACATTTACTAATTAATCTGTCTAAATCAAATAACGATTTAAACTCCCTTTGAGTTTCGGCTTATTGTGTAAATTGTAAACTGAGTGAGTTCAAATATAGAAAATATAATTCATATTCAATAAACGACATATATAAAACTTACTGATAGACAACGAATTAAATTTTAACATATATAAAAAATATGACTATAAACGAGAAACTAGTGCTATTCAGAGCACAGATGAAAAAGAGAAATATCGATGCGTATATATGTCCAAGTAGTGATCCTCATAATAGTGAGTATGTTGCTGATTTATGGAAAAGTAGAGAATGGATTTCTGGTTTTGACGGGTCTGCAGGTGTAGCGATAATTACCCAAGACTATGCCGGTCTCTGGACAGATAGTAGATACTTTCTGCAAGGTGAGAAACAAACGGCGGATAGCGAATTTGTACTCAACAAGGTATACAATCAGTTTGCACCTATGCATATAGATTTTCTAAACAAAACTTTAGCTCCTGGAGCTACTATAGGTTTTGATGGTTACTGTATGCCTCTAAATACGGTCAAAAAAATAAAAAAAGTAAGTAAATCAAAAGACTTTAAAATAGAAGCTAAATATGACCTGATGGCTGATGTATGGACTGACCGTCCTGAGATTCCGACCGATAAGATATTTGTACATGACATGAAGTATGCCGGAAAATCAGCGATAGAAAAGATATCAGAGATACAGGAAATCATGAAAGAGAAGGGAGCGGCATGCCATCTAGTTACTACTCTAGATGATATCGCTTGGATATTTAATATAAGAGGTAAAGATGTAGAAAGTAATCCTGTAGCGATCGCATATGCCATTATCTTTCCAGATACGGCAAATCTTTACATCAATCCACAGAAACTCACTCCAGAAACTGCTGATTATCTACAGAGTCAAAAAGTAACTGTAAAGGATTACAAAAGCATAATAGCCGATCTAAATGCAAAGGATGAAAATAAGACCTGTCTCTTCGATCCAAATAACTGTAGCTACACCATCTATAAAGCAATAAATGGTCAAAAAATAGAAGGCAAGACCATATCTAGAGCTCTAAAAGCCGTAAAGAATTCTACTGAAATAGAACATATAAGAAACTGTATGGTCAAGGATGGAAGAGCTCTTGTTAAGGCATTTAGATGGTTAGAAACTACGATAGAAAAAGAAGAAGTAACTGAATGTGTTTTTTCAGCGAAACTGGGAGAGTTTAGAAGTACTCAAGATAGTTATATAGGAGAGAGTTTTTCTCCCATAGTAGGATATAATGGCAATGGTGCCATTATACATTATCGTCCTATACCTGGCGACTGTGATTCTATAAAAAATAATGGATACCTACTTTGTGATTCTGGTGGTCAGTATCTGGACGGAACTACAGACATTACTCGTACTTTCTGTTTCGGTGAGTCTTCCGACGAATATAAAAAGCAGTATACCTATGTCTTACAAGGAATGATACAGCTTACAAAGGCTAAGTTTCCAGTAGGAACCTCTGGTGGTCAGCTCGATATACTAGCTAGACAACCTCTGTGGAATAAAGGGCTCAACTTCTTACATGGAACTGGACATGGTGTAGGCTTCTTTTTAAATGTCCATGAGGCTCCACAGGGTTTTGCTCCTGGTATTAATGATCGATCTATGACCAAACATGAACCTGGAATGGTAACCTCTAACGAACCTGGTTATTATAGAGAGGGTCATTATGGAATACGGATAGAAAATGTAATCCTTACTGTTGAGTCCGAGCATGATGGGTTTTTAGAGTATGAGACACTTACTGTATATCCGATAGAAACCACTCATATAGACATGGGTCTCTTGTCGTCCGACGAAAAGCAATGGATAAATAACTATCATACTTGGGTGTATGACCAGTTATCTCGAGGACTAAGTACAGAAGAAAACGAATGGTTGTCTAAAAAATGCCAAGCGATTTAAATGGCTTTAATTATAAAAAGCCGTTTCTTTGTATCATCATTTACAAACTTAAAATTTAGTAAACATGTCAGATACAGGTGAAAATTGGGGGCGAAAAGGATCTATGCTAGGAAAACTTGCAATAGGTTTTATACTCTTTATTATTCTAGTTATATGGATATATGGAAAAAATCAAGACTATCTTAACTAGTCCTGATCATCATAAAGAATTAAAAAGGTCTTGTAATAATGTTGCAAGGCCTTTTTTTGTGGGGTAAAACCAACGTTCAGTTAACAAATTTGTCTATTCTTTTAGAGTGTCTTGCATACCAGTTGATTAACATCTGATTATATCTCTGGACCTTACTATGATGAGAATTTAAAGTAGCCCTGTGAGACGGTAAGCCTAATTGTGGAAAAGGCTTTTTTATCTGAATCAAATCTTTATCTAGAAAGGCTATTCCATCAAACCACTCGCCGCCACCAGCAGGGACTCTTTTTCCATCGACTACATCCCACAAAGGATTACTATATACTCCATCGAAGGTGATAACGTAATAGTCCATGTCTTTAAGAAAACTAGCACTCTTAGGTTTCATTTCTGAATCATAAATTACTAGGTCGTCATAATTCTCAACTTTAAGCAGTCTCATGTCCTGAGATTTTATAAAAGAATACTCGCTGAAATTATAGTGCTCAATGACAGCAGCTATTATTTCTTGATTCTCTTTTTCGTTTTCTTCCTTTAGTTCTTCGGCTGCTTTTGTCTGACCTCTATTTGTGAGCCACTCGATTTTATTGTCTACTGATTTTAATTTTACGAGTGTAAGGTTTTCTCGTATGTCGTGCATCTCCTGATATACATCTCTTCTATTAGAAAAAATTACGGCACAGCTGCTAAAAAGCTGGAGTATAAAACAGCAAAGTAAAATCTTTATAAAGGAGGAAGTTTTCATAGGACTTCTTTATTGAGTTGCTAATGTAATTTGTTCTCACTACAATACATATGTCATAGATGACTCTTAGGCCATATCAATACTTAAATAATCATTCTAGTGTTTTAATCCTTCCCTCTTCTATAATTTCAAACTCATCATCACTTACAGATGTTTGTTCTTTGGCCTCAGTCAATTCTCTGATGGCTCGCTCAGGATTATCGTCTGCGAGAGCAAAGGTTCCGAAATGCATCGCAATACTTTTTTTAGAATTAACGTCTTTGTGTACTTGTAGTGATTCCTCAGGAGAGATGTGGATCGGGCCCATAAACCATCTAGGTTTAAAAGCTCCTATGGGAATCAGTGATAAATCCATCGGACCTAATCGATCTCCTATCTCTTTAAATATATCTGAGTAACCACTGTCTCCTAGAAAGTAGATTTTTTTATCTCTCTTCTCTAGATGGAATCCACACCATAAAGAAGTATTTCTGTCAAAGGTGCCTCGACTAGAGAAGTGATTTGCAGGTGTAGAAGTAATTCTTATTTCTTTAAAAGTATGGCTCTGCCACCAGTCGATTTCTTCTACTCGCTTAGCACCCATTTTCTCAAGGGTATGCTTGTTTCCTAGAGCCGTCAAAAAAAATGGGTTCCATTTTTTAGAGAGTTCTTTAATGGACCACTTATCCATATGGTCATAATGATTATGGCTGACTAGGACCAGATCTATACGAGGCAATAAGTCCATCGGTATTCCTGGTGGTCGGTGTCTCCTCATCGGTGGCAAGGGTACTGGACTACAGTAATCAGAAAAAATCGGATCAGTCAATATATTTATACCATCGATCTGTATTAAAAAGGTGCTGTGGTTTATGAAGACATATTTTATCTCTCCATGTTTAGCATCAGTAATCTGGCTAGTGCTTACATATGGATTCTCTGTTGTCGTCCAACTATCCTTTTCTCTGTCTCGCATATATTTAAAAACAGAGGCAAAACCCTTAGCTGAGACACCACTGGGGTTTTTAAATCTATAACCATTGAAGTGGTCGCTCTTGGGTCCTTTGTAGGGTTTTGTGGAAAGAAACTTACCTATCACCCAAGTAAGCAAAACTATAAGTAGAATAATTATCAATAAAATTTTAATCATACATCTTTCTTCTTAGAAGCAACTTATCTATCAGCTCATAAAAAAAGGGAAGCCAAAAAACAGCTTCCCTTATATATTGTAATTTATATTCTTACCAGATGTTTACCCGATCTTCCTGAGATCTATATAGTGCATCTCCTTCTTTTACCCCGAAGGCTTCATAGAATGCTGGCATATTAGATACAGGTCCAATCGCTCTATAGAGTCCTGGAGAATGAGGATCTGTCTTTATTCGATTCTGTAATTCTTTATCTCTCATCTTAGTCCTCCAGATCGTAGCCCAAGACATAAAGAATCTCTGCTCCGCAGTAAATCCATCTATAGGTTCTGGCTTTCCATTGGCTGCCCAGTGTTTTTGTAGTCCATCATAAGCGGCATGTATCCCTCCTAGGTCTCCTATGTTTTCTCCGAGTGTAAACTGTCCATTTACAAAAACTCCCGGAAGTGCCTCATAAGCATCAAACTGGTCTATCAGCTTCTGATTCCGAGACTCAAACTGATCTCTATCATCATCTGTCCACCAGTTTGTCATATTTCCTTCTGCATCGAATCGGCTTCCCTGATCATCAAAACCGTGAGAAATCTCATGGCCGATTACTGCTCCTATTCCTCCGTAGTTTACTGCCTCATCAGCCTGGTAGTTATAGAAGGGTGGTTGTAAAATAGCTGCTGGAAATACAATCTCATTGTTTAACGGATTATAATATGCGTTTACAGTCTGTGGAGACATTCCCCATTCTGTTTTATCGACTTCTTTTCCTAGTTTATCTAAATCTTCTTGGAATCCCCATTTTGAGGCAGCGATAAGATTTGAAAAATATGAGCCACCATCTTCTGCTGACTTAATGTCTAACTCTCCATAATCTTTCCACTTATCTGGATAACCGATTTTTACTGTTATGTTTTTTAGTTTTTGTTGTGCTTTGACCTTAGTCTCATCTGTCATCCACTCTAGTCCATTTATACGATCCTCAAAAGCAGCTCTTAGATTCTCGATCATATCTGCGGCTTTTGTTTTTGCCTCTGGTGGAAAATGCTCATCTACATATAATTTTCCGATAGCCTCACCGACTACACCACTCGCCATACCTAGAGATCTTTCCCATCTCGGTCTTTGTTGCTCAGCACCACGTAGCTCTTTTCCGTAGAAATCAAAGTTTGCGTTTTCTATCTCCGTAGTGAGCATATCTGTAGCTCCATTAAAGTCATTCCATAGAGCATAATTTTTAAGGTCATCTATACTGCAACTTTGTATCACAGCTTCTAAGCCTTCGATATATGCAATGTCTAGTACGATAATGGTATCCATATCACCAGCTCCGATGTTTTTAAAGAAAGCTCTCCATTCTATAGAAGGTACTAGAGCTTGCAATTCCTCCATAGACCTTTTATTATACTGGTTTAGCGGATTACGTCTCTTTTCCTTGGTCATCATGTTTTTGGCCAGCTTGGTTTCTATGTTCATCACACTCTGAGCCATGGCTGCTCTTTTTTCCTTTCCTAGGAATCCGAGCATACGCTCTACATGACTTACGTACTTCTCTCTTATGTTTTTAGAATCTGCATCTTCCTTTACATAATAATCTCTTTCTGGTAATCCTATAGAACCTGAGGAAAGATATGCTGCATTATAATTACTGTTTCTAAGGTCTGGAAAAACGGCAAAATCAAAAAATGTTCTTCCTCCATATGCAATGGTATGCTCATTATATCTCTGTAGATCAGTAACGCTCTTTATGTTATCGATCATGTCGAAATAAGGTTGTAGCTGAGTAACTCCTTGCTCATCTCTAGTCACAGTGTCCATTGCAGATTTATAGAAAGTTGCTGCTTTCCACTGATCGGTTCCTTTTCCATATTTGTCTCCAGCCGTAGCTGCTTCTAAAACAGCAAGAGTATTTTTACTAGATTTCTTTCTAAGTTCGTCGAAGCTTCCCCATCTAGATCGGTCTGCAGGAATCTCTGTATTGTCCAGCCAGGTTCCATTTACATATCTAAAAAAGTCAGAAGCTGGGTTGGCAGTAGTATCCATATTGGATAGTTCTATTCCTGGTACAGCGGGTGCTTTATCTGCTGAGGTGCTCGGAGCACAGGAGTAGATAAGTACAGTTGCTAAGGCCACTATACAGAGGTAGTAGGTGTATTTTTTCATAGTTTTTTAAATGTCTGCTACTAAATTAAAAAAGCTTTGGGTTAATGTCTAGAATAGTCATATCACATTACAGCTTAATTAACAGTCAGCTGCACCAAAGATTAGGTGTTTTTCTAAATCCTCTTTGCCTCTTTTCTTACGACAAAATGTAGAGCAACATGGTTTAAAAACAGAATCAGAAATGACATGCTCATGGTGGTATTCCTTATAGTTTCTACGATGCCTACATACTCTGTATAGATAGGTCTGAATAGAATAATCTCAAAAAACAATATCGCTGCTGTAGCAAGTATCAAAAAGATTACAAATCCATTTACAGAGATAAACCATTTACGCTTTTTACGTTTTAAGATTTGCTTTATGATATAATCTGGGATATCACTTTCTTTATTGAGCGTTTTTAATTGTTTGGCTAGAGCCAAACTCTCCTCATCTTTATAAGTATGAAAAAGGCTGAGTGCTTTTTTCTGGAGCAATTCTGTAAAAATATTGTAGTCCTTAAACAGAAAGATATTCTTATCGATTACCATTTCTATCATAGAGTCTGCATGCTCTATGTATCGCTCATAATCTCCGATCTCAAATAGAGAGAGCATAAAATCTAATTCTATATACTGTCGATCCTTATCTCTAAGAAGAGAGATGTCTTGGCTTCTTTCTTGTACAAATTTTACCTTATGCCGATGAGCCTTCTCATGGATATCGAGAAACTCTAAATATACGGTACGATCATATTGTATATCCTCTGGTGTCATTACACATTTCTTTTATCTATTCCCCACATCAGTTTCTGGTGAATGGTCTTAAAAAAAGAACTATTGTCTAATCTCAGCAATCTCGCTGGATATGGACATTTTTTAAGGATGAGATGGTCGTCCTCGGTGATGGTGTTATGTCTAGCATCTAGTGTAACTAGAAAATTTTCAGCTCTACCTTCTACATTTAATTTTATCTCTACGTCGTCACTTACGACTACCGGTCGGGCATTTAGATTATGTGGTGCTACTGGTGCGATTACAAAGTTCCCACACTCTGGAGTAATAATCGGTCCTCCTACACTTAGCGAGTAACTAGTCGATCCAGTAGGAGTAGAAACAATCAGTCCATCTGCCCAATAAGAGTTTAAAAGCTCACCATTTATATAACAGTGTATCAGAATCATCGAAGAGTTGTCTCTTCTGTGTATCGTAAAATCGTTGAGCCCGAATGAATCTTCAAATAAATCTCTTTCGCTAATAAGCGATAGCATGGTACGCTTCTCTATGGTATAGTCTCCGTTTTTTACTTTGAGTAGAGACTGGTGTATTTTTGATTTTTCGGCATTAGCCAAAAAACCTAATCGTCCTAGATTTATACCTAGTATCGGAATGTTGAGGTCCTTTATAAGAGTCATGGCATTGAGGATGGTACCATCCCCTCCTAGACTGATTACTAGGTCTGGGTTAAAATCACTGAGTTCAAGAGTCGTGCTTATTGTATCTTCCCCGATTTCTAAATCGTTTTCTTTATACTGCTTATGATATGGAGCATAGGTCGCCACCTCAAAATCTAGCTCCTGGATAGAGCTGATCATCTGCCTTATAAAAGGCTTGTCCTGATTTTTTACTACTGTCCCGTAAACGAGTGCTTTCATATCTAGAAACCAAAAGAGGTATTAATAAATAATGCCGATTCTCCTAACTGATTAAAACTGTACTCAAACTTAAGAAGAAAATTATTGAATAAGAGTACATCTATCGCAGGACCATAACCGACTATCCATCTATTATTAAGACTGTTAGTTGCAATATAGTCTCGCTCGTTTACATAACCATAGTCCAGATTTGCTCTAAGGTATAGTTGCATATGCAGCTTCTTAAAGCCATCAAGAGGCATCATGTTCATGTTAAGTACCTTGTTGAAAAATCTATACTTAAGCTGTGTCTCTCCTAGTACAAAATCGGTACCATCTACCACAAATAGCTCGTACCCTCCTACTATATCTGCTCCATAACCGAGTCCTGTATTGTTTGCAAAGGCTACCTGATCTCTGATTAGGTTTGTTTTTGCCTTAAGGCGAAAACTACTTACGAGGTTATCCACGATAGGAATATGCTTGTCCATATCTAGATGTACAGACAGATTATTATAGTCTTTAAATATTCCGAAGCCTTCTTTTTTTACATTGAAGTTTATACCATATCCTCCTTCTGGATAGATGTTATACACTCGTCGATTTAGATTAAAGTCATACTCTAGGAAGAAAAATCTTATGCGATTACTCCCGTCGAGAAAATACTGTGGGTTAAGGTCTGTGGCAACTAGGTCTGCAATTCCATTTCTATGGAACTCTAGTTTAAGACTATGGAATTGATAAAAATTGGGTCGGTAGTTTAACTCTGATCCTACTCTGAATCTCCTCAGAAGGATACGCTCATCCTCTGCCTGGAAAAATACAGTCTTATTGGCTATGGTGGAGTGTCCGATTTCTTTTTGTTCGCTATAGAATATACTCGCTCCGAATCCCCAATTATCATTTAGGTAAGGATAGTTATACTTAAGCTCATACTTACGGGTGTAACCAAACTGGACTTTTATCTTAAATCTATCCTGTACTCCTGTGGTATTTATATGATCTAGTCGGATTCCATAGTTTACTCGATCTAGAGACCTGCCCTGCTCGGTCCACCAGACATTAAAATTTCTATCTGCTAGTTCAAAAATCGGAGCAGGATATATAAACAGGTTTTCTGCCAGTGTAATGTGGATATCCATCACGGCTTTAGAAGCATTGAATCCTTTAAAGGTGATTTCTATGAGATTAAAAAGACCTGTGTTATACAGTCGTTTTTTAGACAAGAGCATCCGCTCTTCAAAATCGATTATCGATATCGTATCTCCGATGGTAAAGTCGAGTTCTCTATGGATAATTCTATCCTTGGTTTTTTTATTACCCTCGATGTAGATGTTTTGGATAACAGCCTTAGTGCCATTATCTATCTGTGCACTTACAACTATCGGAAAGAGAAATAAGAGTAGTAGAAATCTATGCATTATACATTTAAGAAACTCATTAATGCATCATATCTCTCCTTAAGGGTATCTATATAATCGTTTTCCATAAAGGAACCTTTTATCGTATATCCGTACCGTTCAAAAGAGGCTATGATGCCTTGTATGTTTTCTGCAACTATTTTTACAGTTACTAAGATGTATTCTGTGTCTTGTGTATTATTTAAAAAAGTGCTGAGTATCGATCCGCTTTCCGCTTCTACTATCTGCGAGATCTCAGCTAGAGAGTAATTTATTCTTTTGGTCTGTAGTACTACGATGTTTCCAGGTTCTTTAAAAGAGAAACTGTTTGCGTAATACTTTATTAGGTCTTCTTGATTTACGAGTCCTAGATAATACATCTCTGCATCAACTACTGGAACAACAGTAAGCTTGTGCTCGGCCAACTTAGACAATACATCGAAAAGGTGATCCTGGTCTGAAACATGGGGTTTCTGTGTCATGAGATCGTAGGTGCTTATCTCTTTAGAGATGTCAGAGCCCATAATCTCATCATCTGATATCAGACCGATAAGCTTATCCTTTTCTACGACAGGTAGATGCTTTACATGATAGATACTCATCATAGTAAGTGCCTGCTCTCCTGTATCCGTAAGATGCAGTGGTGCTATGTTTTGCGATATGAGTTCGTATGCGATCAACTAAATAGGTTTTTATTAAGACGTTTTAAAACGGAATGTGTTCTCTTTAATGTAGTCTTATCGACGACGCATTAGTTTTTTAGATTCTACTTCAAAATCGTTTTGTGTCAATATTCCCTTCTCTCTGAGCTCTTTTAGCTTATTTAACTGAGATAATAATACATCTTGATCTAGCAGGTTTTCTTGCTTTCCGGACCTCTGTGGTATGGCTTTTCCTGTGCTTGCTCCAGCATATGTTCTATAGTTACTGGCCTGAAATTGCTCAAATTCTGGCTGGATACGCAGATACGCTAAATCATCGTTTGTCTTTATCTTTTCTACTGGTTTAAAACCGAGTTCTACTGCCTTGGCGATGTGGAAGAAGGCCTTGTCCTTATTTTCTATAAGTGAGTAAGCTCCTCCTAGATTAAAATGTATGTCGGGATCTCCTGGGTCTACTTCTAGTGCTTTTTCAAAGTCCTCTATAGATTCCTCTACATAGAACTCTTTGTATTTCTTGATTCCTGATTTCTTAAAGGGATTATTTCTTACTCTCTTAGTGGGTCGGTCAACTACCTGAGATCTACTAGTGGAGCGATGGTCTCTTTTCTTCTTAAGCAGATTACGATTATACTTTCTGTCAAACTCACTGTCTGGCATCATAAGCAACTTCATCGCATCGAAGATTCCTAGAATCGCAGAAGCTGGAATGAAAAACTTGGCCGTAATAAAAGTTAGCATGATGTAGAAAAAGCCCGCTCCAGTTTCTCTGAGATAGAATTTATGCAAACCCAGAAAGCCTCCAAAAAAAGCGAGGATCGCTGCATTAAGCCTTTTACGTTCTTTATATACTGTTCTTCTTGCCATCTTATTTAATCTTACATGTCAGCACTGCAATATCATCTACATAAGTAGTCTCTCCTTTAAAACCATCGATTTCCTTTAAGAGTTCGTCATTAAAGGTATCTACATCTTTAGAAGCATGCTTTAAAACAAAAGATTCTATCATATGGTCTTCAAAAAACTCTCCATTTTGGTTTCTGAGGTCCGCTAATCCGTCGGTAAAGCTCAGAATGACACTATTTTCTTCTAAGGTGAGGGTTTCTTCTTTTATTTCTGGGAGTTTTTCAAAGGCACCTATCACGGTACAGCCACTTTCTAGTTTTCTCACTTTATTGTTAGCTACTAGTAACGGAGGGTAATGTCCTGCATTGACGTAAGTCATCGTCCTCTTCTTAGTATCTATCTGAGCGATAAAAAAGGTGATAAACTTATCACTCTTAGTAATCCGGTACACTGCCTGATTAAGTGCATACACAAAGGTTTCTAGGTCTCGATACTGATAGATCAGATTCTGTATCAGTGCCTGGAAGTTTGCCATCAGTAAGGCAGCAGGTACTCCTTTTCCAGAAATGTCAGCGATACAGAATGCAAATTTGTTTTTATTAAACTCGATGTAGTCTAGGTAATCTCCTCCTATGTTGGAGTGTGGTTTATAGATACTAGATAACTGGAAATGCTCATACTGAGGAAGGCTTTCTGGAATCAGCATCTTCTGTACATCTCTGGCGAGCTCGATTTCTTTATTTAGTTTTTCCTGCTCTAGCTTACGGTTAAAGAGTCTCTTATTCTCTATCGCCACGGCGATGATGTTAGTAATCGTGGTGATAAACTGTATCTTATTATAAAGGTCTTCTCTAGATTTTATACCTCCTATGAGACTGTAGGCAATGGGTTCTGTCTTATGGTAAACAGGGATGATGATATCGAACTCTTGCAGAATCTCATTATCATCAGATTTTACAGTATGTAGCCTGTCGTACTTGAGGAGTTCTAGGACTAGTTTATTTGTATTCTTTCTTTTAAAGTTTATCTGACTTACACAGTCAAAATGATGAACCTCACACTTTATAAATAGAGCCATGGTCGTAATACCCATGTCCCAGCTCAGAAAATTCTGATACATATTATAGAGACCATCAGCAGGAACATTATCGTTTATGGCCTGAGTAATGGTCAGTAGACTCTTTATCTGTAGCTCCTTGAGACTGAGTTCTTTTTCTAATTTTTCTAATATGGCTAAGTCTCTGTTATTCATTAAATATATCAGCTAGTAGATTTTACATCTAAGATATCTCTTAATCCCGAGCCCACTAAGTTAAAAGCTAAAACCATAGACATTATCGTCAAAGCAGGAATAATTGCTAAAAAAGGTTTTCCGGTAATGGCATAGCCATAATTTTCGTTGAGCATATTGCCGACCGAGGGTGATGGAGGCTGTATTCCGAAGCCCAAATAACTCAATCCTGCCTCTATCAGTATCGCTATTGCAAAATTTGTAGCAGCTATTACGAGTAGTGGTCCTATAATATTGGGCAAGATGTGAGCACTGATTATCCTAGGAGTCCCGTATGATAGACTCTGAGTAGCTAGGATGTAGTCCTTCTCTTTTATCTGTAGCACCTGACCTCTCACGAGTCTCGCCACATCTACCCAAAGCGTCAGTCCTACTGCTAGAAATATAATCCATATCCCTCTGCCGAAGGCCATAACTATTGCAAATACCAGCAGTAGTGTAGGTATGGACCAGGTCACATTTATCAGATACATGGCGATCTTATCTATCCATCCTCCATAGTAGGCTCCTGCAGCTCCGATGATGATGCCTATAATCAGTGACAGCAATACCGACATAAATCCTATCATGAGCGATACTCGGATTCCTAGTATAAGACGACTCATTATATCTCTACCATATCTATCTGTGCCTAGGATGTATCTCTTCTGATAACTAAATTCTTTAAGAAAGTCCTCTGTAAGAGTATCGTAGATTTTCTGCTGATCGTAATGATTGGTCAGAACCACATAATCATTTACTATTTCCGCTTTTGCAAAAGGTATTTCTTCATACTGTTTCTGCTTGCCATGTATTAACAAATTAAGTCCTCTTTGTTTTTGTGAAGGTTTATAGATAATAGGACTTTTAAAAACTTGTGTTGTAAATCCTGGTTTTTTAAGGGCTATTTCTAGTTGCTGATCATTGGCGTCGGGAGTATTATCAGGAATGATAAGATATGCAAGAAGAGAGAGTGCAAAAAGGAGGGTCAGATACAGAAGACTTACAAAGACTGTCTTCTTTTTTATAAGCTTACGCCAAAGACTATCTGTATCCGATGCTGACATACGTCAAAGGTACTAATACCCTTTAAAGATGAGTCTCAGACCTTCTATATTTGTGGTCGTATGCACCATACACTCATATCGTCTCCATTACAAGGTTTTACGGATTTTCGTTTCAGGAATGCCTTCTCTAGATTCTTTGATGGTATAGATGTTTTCTATGCTCCTTATATCCGGTTCAATGGAAAAATGGTCATAAAATCTGGATATCAGAAAGACCTACAACTTAAGAATAATAAATCCCTAAATATTATTCCTCAGGTAATGACCTGTCGTGCTGACGAATTTATTTTTGCTGCCAAGTATGTAATATCCCTTGGCTATAAAGAACTCAACTGGAACCTGGGTTGTCCATATCCTATGGTTACTAATAAAGGGATGGGTTCTGGTCTCATAAAAGATCCGGATAAAATCGACCGCATTCTAGATAAGGTTCATACAGAAACAGATATCGTTGTTTCTATGAAAATGAGAATGGGTTATGAACATGCTGGAGAGATACTACATGCCTTTCCGATTCTAGAAAAATATCCAATCAAAAGCATAGGCATACATGCACGGATAGGAGCTCAGTTATATAAAGGTGGGACAGATCTGGATGCCTTTCAGAAATGTATAGATCACTGTAACCAGAAACTATATTTTAATGGAGATATTACCTCTGTTGCAGTTTTTGAAAAACTGACCCAACGGTTTCCGAGTATTGACCATTGGATGATAGGAAGAGGGCTGATAGCAGATCCTTTTTTACCCAGTATGATAAAAGCCAAAACTCATACCTACCCTGATAATAAAATAGAAATCTTCAGTAAATATCTAGACACGCTGTTTACTGCCGCCGAACAAAAACTCACTGGTGAAAAAGCTGTCATCCGTAAAATGCTTAGCTACTGGCAATATTTTGCTCCGACCTTTCCTAATCCTGTAAAAGTGGTAAAGAAAATTAAAAAGGCAAAAACGTATGAGGTCTATGATGCTGCGGTAAGGGAGATATTAGATAGTTGTACAAGTACTGAAAATTCTGTTTCAATATAGCAACAGTGGTGGGTTTTAATTTTAGACTATTTCAATATATTAAAGGAACCTCTATATACCTAAGGCAAAATAATTTGTAAATTGAGTTATGCG
>CAZDWO010000059.1:0-26771 GCA_964509175.1 uncultured Saprospiraceae bacterium | reverse complement strand
ATAGGTTCTATTATCATTCTCAGGTTGGTTTTGACAGTTGTAGTGAGTGTCGTTAGATAATGTTCTAACAATCTCATTGCACTGTTTTTAAAGCTGTGATAAAGACAAAATTGTAGAGATGCTGCATTATTTATTTGATTTCTTAGAGACACAATACCAGTTTCCTGGTGTTAGTGTTTTTCAGTATATCACATTTAGATCAGCGATTGCTATAATTCTATCATTATTGATTTCGATACTTTGGGGTAGTGGAATCATACGTTCTTTGAAAAAAAAGCAGATTGGCGAGACGGTTAGAGATCTAGGGTTAGATGGCCAGAAACAAAAAGAGGGAACTCCTACGATGGGTGGAATTATTATTATTCTAGCTATTTTGATTCCTTGTCTGTTGCTTTCTGATTTATCTAATATCTACGTAATCACGATGCTGGTTTCCGTAGTATGGCTTTCTTTGATAGGATTTTTAGATGACTATTTAAAAGTCTTTAAAAAGAATAAAGATGGTCTTAAAGGCAAATATAAAGTTTACGGTCAGATAGGCTTGGGGCTATTGATTGGATTGATTATGACCTTTAACTCTGACGTAGTAGTTAGAATGCCATACGATATGGCTGTAGCCAATAATTATGAAATCGTAGATCACTTTGAGATACTTGTTCCACAAATAAATAAAGAAGCAACGACTCAAAAATTAGCTTACGCCAAAACGCATTTGACCAATGTTCCTTTCTTTAAAGGAAATCTTTTTGAGTACAAGCAACTCATCTGGTTTATAGGAGATAATGCGGCCAAGTTTTCATGGCTCATTTTTATATTTATGTCTATCATAATAGTAACGGCTGTTTCTAACGCTGCAAATCTGACTGATGGAATAGATGGACTAGCCACAGGTGTTTCTGCAATAATAGGAGTAGCCTTAGGTATACTTGCTTATGTGTCCTCTAACTCGATAATCGCGGATTATTTAAATATACTTTATCTGCCTGGTACTGAAGAACTGGTAATTTTTGCAGCCTGTTTTGTAGGAGGTACGGTAGGATTCTTATGGTATAACTCATTTCCTGCCAAGGTTTTTATGGGTGATACAGGAAGTCTCATGATAGGAGGATTTATTGCAGCCTTTGCTATACTAATAAGAAAAGAATTTTTAATTCCGATTTTATGTGGTGTATTCTTAGTAGAAAATCTATCTGTTATGTTGCAGGTAGGCTACTTTAAATACACAAAAAAGAAATATGGAGAAGGAAGACGAATCTTTAAGATGTCTCCGATCCACCATCATTATCAGAAAACGGGAATGCATGAAGCGAAGATTGTAACTCGATTTTGGATAGTGCAGATTATACTTGTCATTTTGACGATAGTAACTCTTAAGGTGAGGTAATGGGGAAGAAGCGGATAGTAATACTAGGAGGAGGAGAGAGTGGAGTAGGTGCTGCTCTTCTTGCAAAAAAGAACAAGCAGAAAGTGTTTGTATCTGATTTTGGAAAAATAAAAAAGAAGTATAGAAAAGAATTAAAAAAAGCGGAGATAAAGTTTGAGCAAGAAGGGCATGATTTAGAGAAGATATTAAAGGCAGACCTAGTCATAAAGAGTCCGGGAATACCGGAGAAAGCAGAAGTGATAAAGAAACTGAGAAAGAAAGGAATAAAAATTATCTCAGAAGTAGAGTATGGATCGCTTTATTATAAAGGAAAAATTATAGGAATCACTGGAAGTAATGGCAAGACCACAACAACTAGTTTGACTCATCATCTTCTTAAAGAAGGAGGAATAGATACTAGTATCGGTGGCAATTATGGAATTAGTTTTTGTCGACAGTTGTTAGATACTCATTCAGAATTTATGGTTTTGGAGTTGAGTAGTTTTCAGCTAGATGATATCGATAAGTTTAGACCAGATATAGCAGTACTTCTAAATCTTTCTCCAGATCATTTAGATAGATACGATTATGATTTTGGGAAATACATAGATACGAAATTCCGACTGATACAGAACCAGACGGATAAGGATATACTGATTTATAATCAAGAGGATAGAGAAATAATAGCTAGAATCGATGAGGTAGAAAATGGACAGAATAAGAAGGGGATTCGATTACTAAATTATATAAATGGAATTTCATCAAAGGATGGAGTGTTTAAATTGAAATTAAAAGGAGAGCATAATTTATTTAACTCTTCATGTGCAATAGAAGTGGCAAGACAGGTAGGATTATCAGACGAAATTATCCAAAAAGGCTTAAGCACTTTTAAGAACGAACCACATCGATTAGAATCGGTCGGCGTAGTGGATGGAGTAGAGTACATAAATGATAGTAAGGCTACAAATGTAGATGCTACCTATTATGCACTTAAGGCACAGGAAAAAGAAGTTGTGTGGATAGTAGGAGGAGTGGATAAGGGAAACGATTACTCACAATTATTTCCACTGGTACGGGCCAACGTAAATGCGATGGTTTGTCTAGGTGTAGATAATAAAAAGTTGATAGAAGCATTTACTGGACGGGTAGATGTTATAAAAACTTGCCAGAGTATGGAAGAGTGCCTTATTAAGGCTAGGTCCTTAGCGTACCCTGGAGAAGTTGTTTTGTTG
The DNA here is from genome assembly GCA_964509175.1 of uncultured Saprospiraceae bacterium. Classification (GTDB taxonomy): domain Bacteria; phylum Bacteroidota; class Bacteroidia; order Chitinophagales; family Saprospiraceae; genus JAHDHU01. Next base: position 24,176 of record CAZDWO010000059.1, on the reverse strand, counting down.
GCTCCTGCTTGTTCTAGTTTCGATTTATTTAAAAATTATATAGATCGAGGCGATCAGTTTAGAGACATAGTACAAAACTTTAACTCAACATAAGCAAACAAATTATTAAAAACTCATATACAAATATTGACCTCATTAGCTGCAAAATATCAAAATAAAATAGAAGGCGATAAAGTCATCTGGTTCATTGTATGTATTCTTGCAATGTTTTCCATATTGGCTGTTTATAGTGCTACTGGAAGTGCTGCTTTTAAAACTAGAGGCGGTAACACAGAGTATTATCTTATACGTCAGAGTATTTTTATTTTTACTGGTTTAGGTTTGACCTATCTGTGTAGTCGTTTGCACTATATGAAGTATTCAAACCTGGCTCCACTGATGCTGGTTATTGCCGTTCCTCTCCTTATTTATACATTAGGATTTGGGAAGTCAGTAAGTCAGGCCAGTAGATGGATTAGTCTGCCGTTTATAAATGCAACCTTTCAGACTTCAGATTTTGCAAAGTTGGTTTTGATTGTTTTTGTGGCTCGATCACTTGCTATCAAACAAGAGTTTATAAAAGATTTTAATTCAGCATTTCTTCCGATAATTATTCCCGTTACATTAGTCTGTGGACTTATTGCACCTGCAGATTTATCTACAGCAGGTCTACTTTTTATTACCTGTCTTCTGATGATGTTTATAGGAAGGGTATCGCTTAAGTATGTTGGGCTTTTAATATTAGTCGGACTGATGCTCTTTGTTTTCTTAATCGCTCTCGGAACATTTTTTCCTGATTGGGTAAGATTAGATACATGGGTAGTAAGGATAAACGAGTGGATGTATGACGTGAGCGACCCAGGAGGTCAGGTAGAACAATCTAAGATTGCAATCGCCAAAGGAGGATTATTTGGAGAAGGTCCAGGAAATAGTTTCCAAAGAAATTATTTGCCAGCACCATACTCAGATTTTATATATGCCATTATTTGTGAGGAGTATGGACTGATAGGAGGTTTGATGGTTATCGGATTATACTTATGGTTACTCTTTAGATGTGTAGGAATTGTTACTAAAAGTCCTAGAACTTTTGGAGCCATCCTAGCCATGGGACTTTGTTTGAATATTGTAATTCAGGCTTTCGCCAATATTGCAGTTTCTGTAAACTTAGTTCCAGTAACAGGATTGACCTTGCCCTTAATAAGTATGGGTGGTACGTCTATTTTGTTTACCTGTATTGCCTTCGGGATAATTCTGAGTGTGAGCAAGTTTGTAGATGAGCCCAGAATGAGATTGCTAGAGTTGCAAGAAATAGAAGAGGATGAGAGTAATAATTAGTGGTGGTGGATCTGGTGGACATGTTTTTCCTGCGATAGCGATTGCAGACAAATTGAAAGAACGTATTCCAGAAGCTGAGCTTCTTTTTGTAGGAGCAGAAGGCAAAATGGAAATGGAAAAAATCCCGAAAGCGGGATATAAAATTGTAGGTCTTCCAATAAGGGGACTGCAAAGAAAATTGACATTAAAAAATCTTGCCTTCCCTTTTAGGCTTATAAGAAGTTTATGGAAGGCTCGGAAAGTAATAAAAAATTTTAAACCAGATGTGGTTATAGGAGTCGGAGGTTATGCAAGTGGTCCTTTGATGAGAATAGGAACGAGTGTGGCTGCTAAGAAGAAGGGAGTAAAATCTTTGATACAGGAGCAGAACTCTTATCCAGGTATAACTAATAAGTTACTGGCAAAAAGAGTAGATAAAATCTGTGTAGCCTATCCTCAGATGGACAGATTTTTTCCAAAAGAAAAAATTGTCCTTACGGGAAATCCGGTTAGAGAAGAAATTCTGAAGCCTGAGGAAAGTAGAAAAGAAGGAAGAAATCACTTTGGACTAGATCCAGATAAAAAAACAGTTCTACTTTTTGGCGGAAGCCTAGGAGCTAGAACTCTAAATGAAGCGATGGACAAAAGTGTCGATCAGATAAGACAGAGAGATGATGTACAGTGGATATGGCAAGCCGGTAAATTGTATATCGATAAGTATAAAAATAGTGCAACGGCACTATTGCCCAATGTTAAGATCATGGCTTTTATAGATAACATGGGCTTAGCATATAAGGCAAGTGATATGGCGATGACGAGGGCAGGAGCTTTAAGTATAGCAGAGCTGACGCTAGTAGGTCAAGCAACGATTTTGATTCCTTCACCAAATGTGGCAGAAGACCATCAAACAAAAAATGCACAGTCGCTAGTAGATGGAGGAGCAGCCGTTTTGCTTAGGGATAGTGAAGCAAAAGAAAAAATGGTTTCTGAAGCACTAGCTCTAATTGATGATGAAAACAGACTCAGTCAATTAAGAGCAGGAGCAGAAAAAATGTCGAAGAAAGGAGCAACAGAAAAGATAGTAGAACAAATAATTAAAATGTGTAAATGAAAGAAGTGGAGGAGATAGAGTCGATTTATTTTATCGGCATAGGAGGGATCGGGATGAGTGCACTAGCCAGATATTATAATCATCTGGGTAAAAAAATATACGGGTATGATCGTGATCGTACCTCGCTTACTAAAAAGTTAGAAGCGGAAGGGATGTCTATCCATTATAAGGTCGATGTAAATCAGATTCCTGATAACACTGACCTAGTTATATATACGCCAGCGATTCCTGATAGTAATGAGGAGCTCATATGGTGTAGGGGTAAAGATTTTCTAGTGATAAAAAGAGCAGAAGCTCTTGGCTTTCTAAGTCGTAGTAAAAAAACGATAGGCATTGCGGGAACGCATGGGAAGACCACGACTAGTTCTATGTTGTCACATATTTTGACAGAATGCAATACAGGAGTAAGTGCTCTAGTAGGAGGCCTTATGGTAAACTATAAAGGCAACTTTATATATGGGGAAGGAGATACACTAGTGGTAGAAGCAGACGAGTACGATCGTTCATTTCTGCATCTAGAAGTGGATTATGCAGGGATCATGTCTATGGATTCTGACCATCTGGATATCTATGAGACGCATGATGAGTTGCTGACTTCCTTTGAAGATTTTACACTTAAAATCAGAGAGGGTGGTAAGCTTTTTCTAAAGTCGGGTCTGATAGGAAATATAAGTAAGTCGACGATTCTAGAATGGAATTCTAAAGGAATTGAGGTCTTTGATTTTGGAGACGAGGATGCTCGGATATATACGTTCAATGAAAAAGTGGAGAACGGAAAATTTACTTTCGATATCTATTTTTTAGGGACAGTGTATGAAGGATTTACACTAGTGATGCCAGGAAAGCATAATGCAGAAAATGCATCTATAGCTTTTGCGATGGCCTGCGATATGGGATTAGATCCAGAAGATGTAAAAGCAGCTTTGGCTTCTTTTAAAGGAATAAAGAGAAGGTTTGAAAAAGTGCTGGATAATGATAAGGTGATAATAATCGATGATTATGCTCATCATCCTACAGAAATAAATGCAGCACTCAGTGCGGTAAGAATGTTGTACCCAGAGAAAAAAATGACCGTTGTTTTTCAGCCTCATTTATTTTCTCGGACGCAAGACTTTTTTGAGGACTTTGGAAAAGAGCTGAGTCTGGCAGATGATTTAATCCTTACAGATATTTATCCAGCTAGGGAAGAGCCGATAGAAGGAGTGACGACACAGCTGATTTATGATGTAGTAAGCATAGAGAATAAAACATTGACACACAAAAAAGAAGTAGTAAAAGTATTGCAAGAAAAAGAGGTAGAGTTACTAGTCATACTAGGAGCTGGAGACATAGATAAAGAAGTAAAAAAGATTAAAAAATTATATAAGTAATAATGACTGTGAAAGTAAATACAAGTTGGAAACATAAAATATTTATGTTGTCTCTGATATCACTGATATCAGCTGCACTTGTATTTAGTGTAATAGAAAAAAGAGATTCTAGTGTAAATGGAATTAAGATAGATTTCAAAAAGAATTATGGAAAGAGTCTGATTTCTAAACAGGAAGTTCAGTCTAAATTATCTGAAGCGATTGGTTTTGATGTAGCCGCTGCCCAAATAAAAGAGTTACCTATTCACAAATTTGAAGCCTTATTAGAAAAGGATACTAGAATACATGAGTCAGAAATTTATCTAAATGCCATTAATCAGATGGTCATAAGAATCGAATTGTCAGAACCGATAGTAAGAGTAAATCCTAAGAACGGGAAAGGGTTTTATTTAGATCAGTATGGCAACAGGATAAATCTAAGTAAACGTGTCACAGTACGAGTACCCGTTGCTACGGGTCTGATAAATGGATACACTTCAGATTTTATGACCGCTCAGCAAGATTCTAGCCTTTATCAGGTTTTTGATCTAGCTCGGAGGTTATATAATGATCCACAGTTCTTGTCTCCTTTAGTAGAGCAGATAAACGTGGATAAAAATAACGACCTAACCCTTGTTCCTAAAGTGGGACGAGAAAAGATATTCTTTGGGAAATTTGAAAATGTAGATGATAAATTCTACAGACTCTCTGAGTTTTACAGAAGAGGACTGCCCAATGAAGGATGGAATAAATATAAAGTGCTAAGACTAGATATAAAAGATCAGGTCATAGGCAGTAAAGAATTATAATAGTAAAGACTATGAATCATTTAATTAAGCAATCAGGATTAGCTATCGCGGTAGACATCGGTACCACAAAGGTCTGTGCCATCGCTGGTAAAAAGAATGAACTCGGAAACCTAGAAATACTCGGTGTAGGAAGAGTAAATTCTATAGGTGTCTCTAGAGGAGTTGTGACCAATATCGACAAAACCGTAAAGGCAATTACTGAAGCCATCTGTATAGCAGAAGAGGCAGCAGGCATGAAGTTTTCTACTGTACATGTAGGTATAGCTGGACAGCACATTAAGAGTCTGCATCATCATGGTTTACTTGTGAGAGATAAGGCAGAAGATGAGATTGTCCGAGTAGAAATAGAGCAACTAATATCACAAATGCATAAGATGGTCTTACCTCCAGGTGATCAGATATTACATGTGCTCCCTCAAGAGTTTACGGTTGATGATCAGAGTGGGATTAAAGATCCTATCGGTATGTGTGGAATAAGACTCGAGGCTAAATTCCATATCATCACTGGCCAACTGACTGCTTCTAGAAATATTCTAAGATGCCTAGAAAAGGTAGGTCTTAAAGTTGCTGGTATGACACTAGAGCCTATTGCTTCTGCAAATGCAGTCCTAACTTCTGAAGAAAAAGAAGCAGGAGTTGCTATGGTAGACATAGGTGGTGGTACTACAGACATTACGATTTATAAAGATGGAATCATCCGTCACACTGCAGTTGTGCCATTCGGTGGAAACGTTATTACTAATGATATAAAAGAAGCCTGCTCAGTAATGCAAGATCAGGCAGAAAAACTCAAGGTAAAATTTGGATCTGCACTACATTCTGAGTTGAGTGCAAACCGAGTGATTTCTGTTCCTGGACTTAAGGGAAGAGATCCCAAAGAAATATCAGAAAAGAATCTTGCAAAAATCATAGAGTGTCGAGTAGAAGAAATATTCGATTATGTAATGTGGGAGATTAAGAGATCTGGTTATTCGGAAAAACTAATTGCAGGATTAGTACTTACTGGTGGTGGATCACTACTTAAGAATATAGAAACGCTGGCTGATTATTGTACAGGCTTACCGAGTAGATTGGGAGAACCTGTAGAATATCTAAGTGAGAATTTATCACATGATTTAAGCAGTCCTATTTACAGTACTTCTATCGGTCTATTGCTTACTGCTCTAGATGATGTAGAATACATAGAAGAAGAGGATGCTACGATTTTTGATTTAGAAGATGATCAGGAAGGAGATGAGGAGAGTAAAGAAGATGTAACGGTTCCTGATAACGATAAGACCTGGTATAAGAAAATATTTACTTATACTAAAGAATATTTTGAAACGACTCCAGATACGGAATTTTAATTGACTAAAAACAAAATTTAATGACTATGTTATTTGATTTACCCAAACATGAATCTTCTATTATTAAAGTTTTAGGAGTAGGTGGCGGAGGCTCTAATGCTGTGGCACACATGTTTAAACAAGGAATAAAAGGAGTAGATTTTGCGGTCTGCAATACAGATGCTCAAGCAATGGAGTCTAGTCCTGTACCTATTAGAATTCAGCTAGGGCCAGAACTTACAGAAGGTATGGGTGCAGGAGCACAGCCGGAAGTAGGAAAGCAGTCCTGTATAGAATCTATAGATGAGGTAAGAAGTTTTCTTACTGGAAATACAAAAATGCTTTTTATAACTGCTGGAATGGGTGGTGGTACTGGTACTGGTGCTGCTCCGATAATTGCCAAGGCAGCTAGAGATATGGATATTCTAACAGTAGCGATAGTTACACTTCCGTTCGATTTTGAAGGGAAAAAACGTGTCGGTCATGCAGATGAAGGTTTAGAGCAACTCAAGAAAAATGTAGACTGTTTACTAGTTATCTCTAATGAGAGGCTGTTTAGCATGTTTGAGGACATGAGTTTAGAAGAGGCATTTGCAGAAGCAGATTCTGTCCTAACTACAGCTGCCAAAGGTATCGCAGAAATTATCACCTTACGGGGAACTGTAAACGTCGATTTTAAGGATGTAAATACAGTAATGCGTAATAGCGGAAAAGCCATTATGGGTAATGCCATAGTATCTGGAGAGGATAGAGCAATGAGAGCAGTAAAGGGTGCTATAAATTCTCCTTTATTAGAAGATAATAACATCAGAGGTGCTAAACACATCTTATTAAACATCTATACTGGTACAAAGAAACTAGGAGTAAAAGAAATCGCCACGATTACTAATCATGTGAGAGAAGCAGCCGGTGAGGATACCAATGTAATCTTCGGTAGTGGAACGGATGAGGAGCTAGGAGATAAACTAAGTGTGACGATTATCGCTACTGGTTTTGAAAGAATGATAACTCATAAAGATCTGGTAAAGACAGTAGTGACAGTGGAATTAGATGATCCTGTAGAAGGAAATACTAGGGAACTCGAGACTCCTCAGATAATAGATATTATTGAAGAAGATACTGATGAGTTAATAGAAACAGAGGTAGATGATGTAGCTGCTGCGATTAACAATTATGCAGGTAGAGGAAATAATACTGTAGAATTTGATTACAATCCAGGCAACGTACGTCAGCAAAAAATCGAAGAGGAACGTAAGAGAGATTATGAACAGGAGAGAGCTAAGCGACAGAATAGAAGAGAGGCAATAGGGCAGAGTTTAGATGATCCTCATACGATATCCGAGATGGAAAACATTCCTGCATACAAGCGTAGAAAAATAAATCTCGATGAGATTGGATTAAACGAAAATTCGGATAGGCTATCTATAGACGATGGTGCTAGAAATTTGAATTAATGACGATTATGATATGAACTAAAGATTCGTCTTTTTTTCGTCTATAAGTTGATCGATAGATTAATTTAATAAAAAGCTCCGGTTCTCAGCCGGAGTTTTTTTTATATCCCTACTTAAGTAATGTTTTATACAAATCAAAACTGAGCTTCTCTATATCTCCAGATTTTGAGTGAAAGGCAGAAACATTAGAAAGTATAACGATGCTCTTTTTGTTTTCGGGATTCATAAGTATATAAGAAGTGTAACCTCCTGTTCCTCCTCCATGCCAGTAAGCCACTTGACCACTGTTTGTATGTAGAGTAGACCAGCCCATCGCTTTGCCGATGCGGTCATTAACTTTAAAGTTTTCTTTTCTACTTAGCTCTAGTACTGCATCTTTTGTATTAAAATGTTTTACTACAAATTGTGATAAGTCCTTTGTCGAACTTATAATTCCTCCAGCCCCAAGGAGGACATTTAAATCCCATCCAGAAGTTTCTCTGCCACTGCCATCTAGTCCTGTTACTAGTCCAGAAGTTATATCAGTTCGATTGACATAACTTTCTGTCATGCCATACTTGTCGAAAATATAGGTGCTGTACAATTCCTTGAAATCCTTCTTGTCTAGAGTTTTGAGGACATATCCCAGTAGTCCTGCCCCTAGATTTGAGTAAGAAGATTTACTGCCTTGGTCGACTAATTTTATATCTCCAGAAAGGTATTCTAGCAGGCTCGCCTCATCATAGTTTTTATATGGATTGAAAGGGTCAGTTTTTGTCAGGTCAAGATTTGTAGGTAGTCGAGGTAGACCAGAAGTATGATTAGATAATTCTAAAAAACTGATATTCTTGTCTGTGATGTTATCATTAGCTAAGTGGTCGTAGATATTTTCTTCTCCCTTAATTTTATCATTGATTATAAAATCAGCGAGAATAGTAGAGGTAAAAATTTTGGTCAGCGAACCTATTTCAAAAAGACTAGAACTATTTTCGGCTTCAGTCAGTTTGCTCTTGTCTTTAATGCACCCATAGAATTCTGTTTCTGCATTATCGATAATGGCTATGGATAATTGTGTAGCATCAGGATAGTTAGATAAGCATTTTTCTACCAGCTGTTTTTGTGTCTCGGATATATTACTTTGTGTAATGTCCGCATTTTCTATCGACTCCTTTTTGGGTGTTGCTATTTCCTTTTGTGAGCTACATGAAGAGCTTCCGAGTATAAACAGGAATAGGCTCAATAAATAAATTCTCATCTTGTTTTGTTTAATCTATAATCTAGTCTAAGCTCTGAGAGATAAATATCCCGTTTTTATTTAAATCAAAAAAACCAAACTCATGGGTATTCCATGGAGTGTTCATAACAGGTTTGTTTCTATTTATGGTTTTTCTTTCGACAAATTCTTCTATCCATGGATGAATATTTTCGACGATAAGTCGTAATACAGAGCCTCCGAGTAGTGGGTCGTCCTCAGTGTCAGCATGCCACTGGAGGTGTATAGTATAATCACCTCTTTTTATGCAGCCATACATTTTGTCGGTATAGAAGGCTTTAAAGCCAGTATGCTTCTCATACCATTTTATATCTCTGAATACATCCTGAGAAGGCAATACAGGTATTATGTTTTTAAAGTTCATGAATCTCCAGTATGACAATAAAAAAGGGTCTTACCATAAATGATAAGACCCTAGCTTAATTGGTTTTTTAAGCAAATAGTTGTTATTTACTGATGATCAGTTTTTTCATTGCAAACGACTCATCTGCGTTTACTTTAATGTAGTAAATCCCAGCAGGGTAGTTAGAAGTATTTATAGGGAATACATTGTCACCACTTACAGAACCATAGTTTCTTTTGGCGATAAGCTTACCCATTGCATCTGTAACTATCATACTTACATTTGCAGTTTCTGATAGATCTATTCTTACATTGGCCTCAAAGCTTGCAGGATTAGGAGACACAGTAATGCTGTTTTCTAGTCCTATATCTTTAGTATCTACAGCAGAGTTTATAGTGGAAGTCTGAGCATTATCGACGCTTCCAGTCTCTGTGATAGCACTTACTATATGCATATTTTCTATTGCAAAATCTGCCGGCACAGTGTAGCTAAACTCATGCTCATACCATCCAGCTTCTACGATTATAGTATTACTAAAAGCATCTTCCATTCCGTTAAATGGAGTTAGTAAAGCTCGACTCGTATGGTTATAAACCATCTGAGAAGCAGGTACAGGATTAGGAAGGAACTCATATCCCCCCATAGGTCCAGCAGCACCATTTGCATAATTATTGAACTGATTATACGCAGCCGTTGTGCCAGTTACACCATCCTCCGTAAGTCCTACGATAAGATTATAATCTCCTATAGATTGTGCGGCAAACTGAGTATGTACTGTAAAATTAAGTTCTCTGGTATTTTCATCAAAAGTAGCCTCATGTATCATAACAGCGTCAGGGGCAGTTTGTAGATTTGCTACTACACTATTTTCTAATTGACTAGGATCGATTACCACCTGTCTGTCAAAAATTACACTTGGGTAACCTTGGAAACCAGGGAAGGTAGGCATTCCAGAATCCCATGTCGGAACAACCATCGGGTCTTGATTATGAACAGCTACTCCTACAAATAAATCTCCATATCGCTCTTCCATAAGATTCATAAATACATCTCCTCTAGGACACCATGGACACCATGTTCCTGTTCCTTCCTCAGCAAATACTTTTCTATCTGGATGCGGCGTAAATCCATTATAACTTAGACCGAAAGAATCGTTACACATGTTATCATCAAAACCATCTCCGTTTACTTCTGAGAGAGTCGCATCTACAATTATAGGGTTATCTCCTAACGTTACCTGATTATCTAAAGTAAAAGGACGATTTGCTCCCGGAGCCAATCCTAAACCATTGAGTGTCTGTGTATATCCAGTTCCATCGATGGTATAAGAAATTTCCGCTGAAGTAATTATAGTAGTTCCAGCGTTTACGATAAATCCATTAATATCTCTTACAGATCCTGCAAATCCTACAGTTCCATTATTATCTAATATAATCTGAGCATCATTTTCTGGAGCAGGTCCAGCAGTCGCACTGTAATCATAACTTACGTCATCTACATAAAATACATTATCAGCATCTAGTGGGAATAAATCTAAAGATGCAATAGCATTGGTTCCTTGATTTGCAAAAGATCCTACGCACTGGCCATCTATCAGTACTCTCCAGAAGTTCTCTGTCAAGTTTGCTTCTATGGCTATATTAAACCATTGTCCTTGTGGATAGGTAGTACTTACGTGCAATACAGCAGTATCATCTATCAGAAAGGTTCCATCAGCATTCATAAAGCAGTTCATTGACCAGATTTGTCCGACGTTTGCAGCTCCTTGGAAATTAAAATAAGCTCCATTTCCTTCTTCCATAAAGAAGTTTGCAGAGAAGTCAAACTGACCAGAGTTTCTTACTCCTCCGAAGTCTAACACAACATCCTGAGGTCCACCTCCTGCTGCTCCTACAAATGCGATTGAGTTAGAACCACTAGCAGCCATGTCATCAGTTACTCTTGCGTCTTCCGCATTGGCAACATTTCCACTCCAGGTAGTCCAGTTAGAGGCTCCAGAACTGACAAAATCTCCTACAGAGAATGCCTCGAAGTCATCAGAAAAAGTGTCTTGTCCAGTAAGGCTCAGAGCCACGGCAAAACAAAAACATAGTGTAAAAAATTTTTTCATATTAATATAGCTTGGTTTATAGTTTAAAAATCTTACGTTAATATAGGGTTTACCTTTTTAAAACCGTAAAATTTTACACTATAATTACATTCTAGATTTAGAGATTATAGTTTAAACCTGCTCTAATTTTTTGCCAGCTTCTAGAAGAGTCGATTCTTTTTTTGCAAAACAAAAACGTACAACCTTCCAGTCTGTCTTTGCTGCACAGAAGGGACTGATGGGGATAGAGGCTACTCCATGTTCTTTTATGAGCCATTCGGCAAATTTTACATCCTCTAAGTCACTTATTTCTGAGTAATCATATAGCTGAAAGTAAGTGCCAGAAGAGTCGATTTTCTTAAATCTAGTCTTACCCATCTCATTTATAAAGAAGTCTCGTTTTTTCTGATAGAACCCATTGAGATAGGTATAATTTTCTGAATCCGATAAGTGGTCGGCTATAGCATACTGTAGAAAAGAATTAACAGAAAACACATTCCACTGATGGATAGATCTAAAGGCCTTAGTCAGAGCGGTTGGAGCGATGACATAACCCATTTTCCATCCCGTGGCATGGAAGGTTTTTCCAAAAGAAAAGGTGCAAAAACTTCTTTTGAAGAGTTCGGGATAATTTAAAATGCTCAGATGAGTGGCACCATCATACACAAGATGCTCATATACCTCATCGCTGAGGATTAGAATATCTGTGTTTTTTACGATTTGGCTTAAAGCCAAAAAATCCTCTTCATTCCATATCTGACCTGTTGGGTTATGTGGATTGTTGACCACGATCATTTTCGTATTGTCGGTAACTTTAGAACCTATTAAATCCCAGTCGATGCTAAAATCTTGCTTGAGTTTTAAAGGAACAACGGTTCCTCCTGCAGCCTTTATAGAAGGTCCGTATGAATCATATGATGGGTCTATAATAATGACCTCATCACCCTGATGTACAGTTGCTTGTATGCAGCAAAAAATTCCTTGAGTAGCTCCTGCTGTGATGCTTATGTGCTCGTCAGCATCTAATGGAGTAGGGTAGTTATTGTTGTATTTTTTACTCAGTGCTTTTCTCAGTTCAGGTACTCCTGGCATCGGAGCATACTGGTCTTTATGATTAGAGAGATAGAAGGAGACTCTATCTTTTAGTGCAACAGATACTTCAAAATCAGGAAACCCTTGTCCTAGATTAGTAGCTTCATGTTCTCTGCTGAGTTTAGAAATTTTGGCAAAAATAGAAATATCGTCTGTTGGTAATTTAGATTTTATCTTTATCATAGCATAATAATAATATGACTAAACAAGAAATCAAAAAAGAGCTAGAAAATAGCTTTGCAAGTATCCAAAAATGGTATGCTTCTCAGGAGGACAAAGATTTTGATAAAGGGCCAGAGAATAAGTAGACTGCTGGGCAGCATCTAGACCATCTGCATAAGTCTTCTAAGATGATCAATAAGGCATTAGGTTACCCCAAAATCGCTCTACGATGGAAATTTGGAGTGGCAAACAGGCCGAGTAGATCCATGGAGGGCTTAGCAAAAAAGTATAAAGAAAAGATCGATAGCCTTCCTGCTGACTTTAAACAGCCCGCACCTCCTGTCCTCTATCCGCCAGACAAGAAGAATACTCGCTTAGAGAAAATAGATGGGATAGGAAAGCAGATGATCTCCTACTCTCAAAAATGGTCTGATAAAAATTTGGACAAGTATATCCTACCACATCCTGCGATAGGAAAATGTACCATCCGAGAATTCTTTATGTGGACGGTCATCCATAATGAACACCATCTGGATATTTTGAGGAGAGATTATACTTAGATCTATGTGCTTATATTACAGCTTAGTATTTTAATATCTTTTCACTAATTATTCCCTTATCTGTATGTAACTGGATGATGTATGTGCCGGGTTGTAATTCCGTCAAGTCCAATATGTCTCCTGTTATCTGCTGTCTGTTCATTACTCTATTCCCAAGCATGGAATAAATACTCACAGCATTTATTTCTACATCTGATTTAGATTCTATAGTTACATAGTTTCCTGTAGGATTAGGGTAAATTTTAATGGAATTGCTAATTATATTTTCTACCGAAGAGCTTTGTAAATGGTTTATAAAATAACCGATTTCTCGACCGTCTCCTAGGCTATATAGAACATCTCCATCTCCATCATTATCTAAGTCTTCTACATATACATTACTCGCATTTTCTGCTTCATCGTATAAGATGACTTCGTCACTTAGTAATTCTCCTCCGCTATTTCTTAGGTATCCTATATTGTCAGTATTGAAGTCACTGACAAACATTTCCTCATATCCATCATTATCAAAATCATAAAAGAACACAGACGTTATTTGAGAATTTTGAATACCGAAACTTATTCTTTCTGTATCTGTAAAAGTTCCATCCTGATTGTAAGAAAACCCTAAAACTGAAGAGGCAGTCTGATTCTCAGCCACTGCTATCTCGAATACACCATCCTTATCATAATCTGCAATGCTGAGTGATCTAGCACCATTTACATCTTCTGCAGCTACTACCTCTGCTCCAAAGTTTGCATCGCCTAGATTCTCTGCAAACATTACTCTATCGCCTACAGCATCGGTTGCAAAAATGTCCATATCTCCATCAGAATCGATGTCATAAGGCAATACACTTCTTACAAAGGATAAATCACTTATTACCACAGTGCCATTACTGAATTGTCCATTACCGTCATTTATATAGATCCTCACAGCGTCGCCTCCTGATGTTTTAAATACATTTGCGATAACATCTTGATCTCCATCATTGTCTAAATCTGCTGTGAATACATCTCCACTTCTCGATCCATCATCTATGATTTGAGCATCAGAGAAATTTGAATCACCTAAGTTCTGATACCATGATACTCGGCCAGAGGTATTAGCACAAGCTATAATATCTACAAGTCCATCTCCATCTAAATCTGTAGCATGAGAAGCCATAAATTGACCATTTGAAGCTTCATCTAGTACAACTCTAGTATAGTTATGTGCACCTAGATTTATGTAGAGAAATAGTTCATCTTCTCCAGCACCTATTACATCTGCTAGGTTATCATTATTTATGTCTTTTGCATAGACATTGTTTATTTCCTGATCTCCAGAATATAAGATTATATGATTAAGATTGTCAGGAACAGTAAGATCCATTCCATCGCAGTCTTCATCTATTCCGTTATTTGCTATTTCTATTGCATTGGGATTTACATTAGGGTTCATATCATCACAATCATCAGCTAGTACGTATCCATCTCCATCTATGTCGTCATCTAATGTCGAGCTGTCGCAGTCTTCGTCTATTCCGTTATAAGGAATCTCATCTTCTCCTGGATTAATATTGGGGTTATTGTCATCGCAATCTTCGTCAGAGTTATAGTTATCTCCATCCTCATCTATCATCTGAGCGATTCCATCACAGTCCTCATCTACATCATTATTTACGATTTCTATTGCATCCGGGTTTATATTGGGGTCATTATCGTCACAGTCTTCTGAAGTGCTAAAGCCATCCATGTCTAGGTCTTCTTCTATGACTTCATCTATATTTCTGTGAATAAAAACACCTCCAGAAAAAGCATCAAAACCATATCCGATAAGATCATTAAAGGTATCTCCGTTTAAATCTATTACTTGCATGGAGTTGTAAGTCAGGTCAGCAGTTCCGGAAATTTCCTGGAATTGAAAATTGCCATTGTTTTGAAAATGGGCCAAATCTTCTCCAGATATTACATCGAGTAGATTGTCTCCATTTAAATCAGCAATACTGAGTCCTGAGTAAAATCCTGTCAATTCAGTAAGTTCTACAAAGTCATTATTTACATATTGATATACAATCAGCTCTGTAAAATTAGAACAGACTATTTCTAAGGGTCCAGTATTGTCGAGATTGCCTATCGCACAGGATCTAGGGTCTTCTATAGTTCCTATCAGCTGTCGTGATGCAAAGCCTCCCTGAGTATCATTTCTAAAGAAGTAGGCTCTACCGTCTGCTCCATAACCTACGATATCCATCCAGCCGTCTTGGTCGATGTCTGCATCTATGGCATTCCATGAGGTACCACCTAGTGTTTGTTTCATTTCAAAGGTTCCGTCTCCTTTGTTTTCTAGATATTCGTTGGCATTGAAGAGAGAGAAGATGGCGATGTCTTCATCTCCGTCTTGATCATAATCGAAATGAGTAAAGGCTCCTCCATCCAATAATTCTGAGTACACAAGTTTGGGATTAGAGAAAGTCATATTATTATTCTCCAACCAGATCATCGTAGTATCTTCTGAGGAACTCGCGGAGGCATCAAATAAAACAAACATGTCTTTATCATTATCTCCGTCAAAATCAAAATAAGAGACATCTGTAATACGATCTTTAAAACCATTATTAAAATAGGTAGTGGCTCCTTGGTATTCTCCGTTTTCTGAATCGATGACTCCAGCCCAGTTGTCGTAGAAAATATTTATTTCTATTTCAGGATCGTTATCTACATTTACAGATTGCTTATGATTTATAGCTTGACTGGAAGCGATTACATTAGTAAAAACAGTTCGGCTTATATCCATAATCCCTAGAAAGCCATCATCACCCTGAAGAATTAAATCCAAATCTCCATCATTATTGAAATCAGTTCTAGTAAAATTATTTAGTTGAAAGCCTACATTGCTTAATTGTTCAGAGGCATCATAAGAATTCTGATTTCCTTTTCTCCAGTAAAGGCCGTCTCCGGTACAGTTGCCATGTAATAAATCTAAGGTACCGTCAGTATCGAAATCATGCATAAAGTAACCGCTCTCGCAAGTAGATCCAGTAAAAATAGATACAGGTTCTTCATAGCTATCGCCATTTCCAAGCATAACGAAAAGGCTGGTTCCGGATTGAGACACTAAATCATCATTGCCATCATTATTCTGATCGATGATCTGAACACTGGTGCTTCCATTATCTATAAAAATAGGATTTACGATAACTCCATTTTGTACGTAAATATGGTTTACTCCACCACCACCAGAAATCAATATTTCATCTATGCCGTCATTATTTTGATCTACCTGTTTAGCTCGTGAAAAAAAGAGTGTAACATCCGGAATAAGATTCTGACTGATTACTTCAAATCCATTTGGGGTATTGTCAAAAAGTCTTAATTCTAAATCACTAAAATCATTAGACAGTAGGACAAAATCCTCATCTCCATCTCCATCGAAGTCATCTGTCGCAAAGGAAGGTATTCCTAAACTTCCAAATTCGTCAAGAATAGGTTCTACATATCTAAAACTTACTCCATCCGTATTTTCAAACCAATGTAAATCCTCACTGCCACATTCTGAACAACCTGATATTATAAAGTCCTGATCTCCATCCCCATCTATATCTATAAATTCTAATTTGTCGGAACCGGTAATTTCTATAGCTGGATCAAAGGTGAAAATCCCTATAGAGCTAAATTTAAAATCACCTTTGTTAATATAAGCTTCAAATCCTCCAGCATCTAGCATATGCAGATCCATAAGGCCATCTCCATTTATATCTATCTGTTGTAAAGTGTTACTTGCAACCTGAGGATTAAAGACGGCTTGTCCATCTATTAATTGTAAATAACAAGTATTAATAGAGAAAAACGAGAGAAGAAAAAATACAAATTTGGACTTATTCATAGTTGAGGTTCTAATTAGCATTAAATTATAGAAAAACAGTAAGAATAATGAGCCGCTAGTTAGAATTTAACCTAAAGATTTGAGTCAAACCATCCTAGTCTATTTTAATAGATGTGAAAAAATGAATAAGCTCCACAGGTATCGCAGATTAACACAGAGTTCTATAAACCCTATCTATGGAAATCTGAGTAATCTGTGGTAAAATGATACGTAGTTTAGCTTATTATCTTTTCTCCCACTACAAAACTTACCATATCCTCTGCCCATAATTCATAGGTAAGCTGAGAGGGGTGCACACCATCGCTGAATAGTTCTGATAATTTGGGCTCTGACCCTAGAATGGTTTTCCAGCTTTTTAGATTTATTCTTTGCTTATTATAATGGACATCATCAAAGTTAGCAACCATCGATTCCAGCTCATCACCCAGAATCTCTCCTAGATTTCCAATCACAAATTTTATAGAAGCTGGAAAAGCAGGGAATAGTTTTATGGGAGGCATGTTAGTGCAGGCTATAGGAGTAGTAGGATATTTTTCTTGTAGAGCATCTAGTAGATTATTCATGTCTCTACGCCATTTTTTAGGGCTGTGTAATTTAAAAGCATCGTTGCCACCAGTTCCTAAAACGATTAGATCGACATGGTCTTCTTTGATTTTCGGCAATAGCCGCTCATGCATTTTAGCTGCCGTGTATCCACTCCGTGCATAGACTGTCCACTGGATGTTTGCCTTTGTTTCTTTGGAGAGTTTTCTTGCAAAATTACCAGCAAAACCATTTTGATGTAAATTAACTCCTACACCTGCAAAGGTGCTCTCTCCTATAAAAATTACAGTTAGCTCTTTGTCATAATTTCCATCTACAAAGCCTTGGGGCTCTGTCGCCTCTGGCAGTTCTGGTACCTCACGTCTTATTTTTTTGCCTTGGTAAACTAAGAAGGGTAGAAGAGGAACGGAGATTATGGCTCCTAAAAAATATCTTATTCTATGCAGCATCTTTTATTTTCTTTGGCTTATTGGTATTTATAAAATAGACACCGAGTAGGAGTATGGATGCCGCAATAAGTGACTTAGGGGTGATGAGTTCGTTTCTAA
This sequence comes from uncultured Saprospiraceae bacterium, assembly GCA_964509175.1. GTDB lineage: Bacteria > Bacteroidota > Bacteroidia > Chitinophagales > Saprospiraceae > JAHDHU01. The sequence goes on along the minus strand of CAZDWO010000059.1, from coordinate 6,399 downwards.
AATACCACCCTAGAAACATCGCTACTATGGGATTTATATAAGTACTGGTCGCCACCTTATCAGCAGCCACATATCTGAGCAGATAATTAAATGCTGTAAATGCCATAATACTCCCAAATATGACAAGGTACATCAGCGAGAATAGAGAAATCTGCTTGAGAGACATCCAGTCTACTGAGCTTTCGCCAAAGAGATAACTGGCTATAAATAAGGTTGCACTAGAGAAGAGCATCTGAATGGAGGAGTTGACAAAAATGGATTTTGGCATTTCTACTCTTTGCACAAACATCGATGCATAACCCCAGGTAAATAGGCAAGAGATAATCGCTATCAGTCCTTTCCACTGATCCTTACCGCTGACCAGAGCATCCTGAGAGACCAGTAAATACATACCTACAATACCTAATGCCGCTCCGAATAGAGCCTTGGGTTTTATCTCTATCTTATCTAGGATACGCATAAAGACAATGATTATCAGAGGCTGAGCTGATATGAGTAAGGCTGCAAATCCACTATCGATATAGAGCAAGGCATAGCACATCGCTCCATTGCCTAGGGTCAGAAACATAAAGCCTCCTTTCATTGCATTTAATATCTCCTCTTTGGTAATTTTTTTCCATAACCTTAAGACTGGAACGAGCAATAGCATAATTCCACCTGCTATAAAGAAACGTACAGCAGCCAACTTAAGAGGAGGGATCTCTTCTACCGCATAAGCCACGAATAGGTAAGTGGATCCCCAAATAATGTAGATGGCAAAAAAAGAAAGGACGATGGCTACTATGTGTCCTTTTTGTGAACTCATGGGGAGATTTTAAGCCACAAATATAGTGGAGTCTCTGCCATCGCAACAGATAATATTAGTAATTTTGGGCAACTTAATTTCTAACGATGAGTTTAGAATTGAGAAGGTTCTACGATACAGAATCATACAATTTTAAAAGAAATTCTTTAAAACATATACCATGTCTATTCTTACAGAAGATTTACCAAAATTATATAAGCAAGCTTCCGATTTTATGCCGATACTCGGTACGGATTATTTAGAGTTTTATGTCAGTAATTCTAAGCAGGCTGCACATTATTATAAGTCGGCACTCGGCTTTCAATCCTTTGCTTATTCTGGTCTAGAGACTGGAAACAGAGAGACAGAATCTTATGTAGTTACTCAGGATAAGATCAAGTTTATATTTACCTCTCCGCTCAAGAGTGGCACAGATGTAGGTAGACATATAGAAAAACATGGCGATGGAGTAAAGGTATCTGCTCTATGGGTTCCTGATGCGACTAAGGCTTACGAGGAGGCAATGAAGAGAGGTGCTCGTTCTTACATGGAACCAGTAAAGGAAGAAGATGAAAATGGTCATGTGGTAAGAGCTGGAATCTATACCTATGGAGAGGTGGTTCATATTTTTGTTGAGAGAGATAATTATAAGGGATTGTTTTTACCAGGTTTTCAGAAATGGGAATCTCCAGTTTATAATCCTCCATCACTAGGATTAAAGTTTGTCGATCATATGGTCGGTAATGTGATGCTAGGAAATATGAATAAGTGGGTAAAATTCTACGAGGAGGTATTGGGTTTTGCCCAAATTCTATCTTTTGATGATAAGGACATCTCTACTGAGTATACTGCTCTGATGAGTAAGGTAATGAGTAATGGAAACGGACGTATAAAATTCCCTATAAACGAACCAGCTGAAGGAAAGAAAAAATCTCAAGTAGATGAGTACTTAGATTTCTATGAGGGAGAAGGGGTGCAACATGTAGCCATGGCGACCGATGATATAATTACTACAGTTACAGAACTGAGAAATAGGGGAGTGGAGTTTCTAAATATTCCGACTACCTATTACGATCAGCTAGAAGCCAGGGTAGGAAAAATCGATGAGGACATCGATGGACTCAAAGAACTAGGTATTCTAGTAGATCGTGACGATGAGGGATATCTGCTACAGATATTTACTAAGACTGTGCAGGCTAGACCGACCATGTTTTTTGAGATTATCCAGCGTAAGGGTGCTACCTCCTTCGGAAAAGGAAACTTTAAGGCATTGTTTGAAGCTATCGAGCGGGAGCAGGAGTTGAGAGGGACTTTATAGGAGAATTGCGAAATCTTGATAAGAGTAGTTTGGCCTATTCTTAAATTGTAGCTAGTTCATAGGCTCTAACGTATGCTTGTTCAAGATCAAACATCATCTTTTTTAATCGTGAAATGTCGCTTATTTGACATTGAGTATTTTCTGTTAGAATTGTTGAGCTTAAGGAAAGGGGTAAGACCCAATATTATCGTCTTTATAATAACGAAGCAATTAAAAAGAATCTACTCCTTTGGGAGTTTATCCATAGGTTCATAACTTTGACTTGCACACCGCACACAACCCACACAAATTAGTACACCCTTTTTTATTGATATATTATTGTTAATCTTGCTCTTGCTCTTGCTAGATTGCTAAGAAAAAATGTTAATATGAATGTAAAGAGTATAGCTTCTTCATCTTTAGCCGATTTTAAAGATGATTTTTTAGGTCTAATAAATGATGGATTTAAACCGTCATTGGCCATTGTTTTTTCTGACGCCAGTATGGATAATAAAGCGGTCGCTAAAACTCTAGAGACCCATAACGTAGAATATATTGCTGGCTCATCCTGTGGTGAAATAGTGGGAGGTAAAATTTATAGAAATTCTATTACCGTAAGTTTATTTGAGATAGATCAAAGTAAGTTCAAAATTCTGAAACAAAACAATCAACGTGAATCTTCGCTTGAAGCAGGAGCTGAATTAGCTAAAGTAGCTTTAGAGAGCTTTGAAAATCCGGCCTTTATAAGCTTATTGACCCTAACAGTAAATGGTGATACTTGGTTAAATGGACTTAGAGATGAATTAAATTATGACCCTCCTATTTACGCAGGAATAGCTGCTGAGCCAGACTTAAAGCCTTTTCTATTTACTTCTGACGGTACTCACTCAGATAGTTTTCACACCATTATTTTAGATAGGGACAAAATAGAAATAGATGGTTTTGCCATAGCTGGCTGGGAAGCTATTGGGACTGAACATGAAATCACAAAGGCAGAAAATAATATAGTTTATGAAATAAACAATGAGCCTGCTTTGGACTTTTTTAATAAATTTTTTGGTTTTTATAAGGATCCTTTGACGACACATATAAGTGCACATGTAAATTCACAATACCCTTTACAAATTTTGAGGAATAAGGAAAAAGTTATGAGAGCACCTATGGATGCGGATATAGAGAAGAAAGCTCTTGTTCTTGCAGGTCCGGTAGAAGAGGGCGAAAAATTCAGATTTTCGACAGCTCCTGGTTTTTCTGTAATAGAGGATACTATAACTGAGTTTAATAAATTTAAAGAGGGTAGAGAACAGCCTGATGCTATGATTCTATTTAGTTGCAAGGCTAGAGATTGGACTTTTGGTCCTATGGTAAATGATGAAGTAGAGGCTCTACAGAAACTATGGGATATTCCTTACCATGGCTTTTTTAGTTATGGAGAAATAGGGAAAAATTCTAAAGGAAAAACACAGTTTTTCAATACGACATGTTGTTTAGTAACCCTTAAAGATAAGTAGTCATAGAATCCAAAATTGCCATATTATTAAATCTAATTTCTCAAAAGAATCTTCCTTCTGAGATAAGGGAAGACTTACGTCCAGAATTAGAAGGTATTCAAAAGGAAGCTGAGAAACTTTCGTTTCGATTACAGCGAGCGGAGGTAAATAACGATATCTCTATGAATATTTTAAAAGGCAGTGTGGACGAGCTGGAATCGAAAAATAAAATAATAGAAGAGCAAATCGCTTTTAAAGAAAGACTCCTAGCTAATGTAAACCATGAACTAAGAACACCTCTCAATGCAATAATAGGAATGAGTAGCCTTCTGCAGGATACTGAGCTAAATAAAGTCCAGGAGGAATACACACAGATTATAAAGCGATCTGGTGATAGTCTTTTTACCATTATAAATGACTTCCTGACCATGAGCAGCGTGAAGGAAGGAAAAATAGCACTTAAGATTAGACCATTTTCCCTAAATGAATTGCTATCTGATTTATCTATAATTTTTAGAAAGCAGACTGCATCTAAAGGCATAGATCTTAATATATCTAAAGACGTAGCTACGCCGGATTACCTACTAGGTGATGCTACGAGAGTAAATCAGATACTTCAAAATTTATTGACCAATGCTATAAAATTTACGAGCCATGGAAAAGTTCAACTATTTGTAAAGGAAGTGGAAGATCTGAATGGAATAAAGATGATAGAATTTAAAGTATCTGATACAGGAATCGGTATTCCACTAGATAAACAAGCTACTATTTTTGATTCATTTACACAGGCTCATACAGCGGGAAATAGAGATTATATGGGAACAGGTCTAGGGTTAAACATTGTAAAATCTCTCACAGAAATAATGGAAGGTGAAGTTTCCATGCAGAGTGAAGAAAATAAAGGAACTAAGGTTTCTATAAGACTACCTCTTAAAATCGCATCTAATAATGTAAATGAGGGAAAAGTAAAAGAAGAGGATTCTATTCCATCATCATGGAAAAAGAAGAAATTTCTGATGATAGAGGATAATGTTGCAAACATTATTTATGCTCAGGAGCTCTTTACAAAATGGGACCTAGATATTGTTTTTAAGGAAACATATACTGAGGGTTTAAAAGAAGCAAATGATAACTTCTATGATCTAATTCTTAGTGACCTGAAACTGCCAGATGGAAATGGAATAGATTTATTAAAATCTGTCAGATCTAATAAAGCATCAGCTTGTAACAAAACAAAATTATCAGTTATTACTGCCAGTATATCTCAAGCAGATAAGAATAGAGCAGTAGAACTTAATATCTCTTCTTATATTGAAAAACCATTTCTTCCAGAAACCTTACTGTCAGAACTTCACAAAATCTTTGAGGATTCAGCACCTTTAAAAAATAGAATTATATTAGACAATGAGCCTAAAGTAGCAGAATCTGATGATGTAGATGTGACGAAGTTGCTAAATGTACTAGAGTCCATCACCTCCAAAGAAAGTGTTCAACACAAGTTTATCGCTGCAATATTAGATCAGTTTAGAATAGATCTACCTCAGCTAGAAATGGGTATTAAGGAAAACGATTTTAAACAAATTGCTGACACGGCACATAAGCTTAAGTCTTCTATGGGAATCTTAAAACTAGAGGCTATGTCAAAAGAAGTTGCAGCATTAGAACGAATTGCAAAGAGCTCTAAGGATGAAGAGGAGATAAATAAACTATGGCTATCCTTTAGTAAAAATGTCGATATCAATCTTCCTAAATTGAGGAAAATTAAATCGATGTTAGAACAGAAGATGACTGCTTAGGAAAGCCATAAAAAATCTTCTAATCTTTATAGATCGCTTATTTCTTATTTCCTATTTAATTGTTTAGCAAGCTTTTCTACTATTGCTCCAGGAATCTCATTATATACCATTTGGGATTTATCCTTCTCCAAGACATATATGGCTATAGATGTTTCTAATTCTGGAAAATACATAACGTTAGTTCCCCAGAAACCTCCATGCCAGTAATACCTGTGTCCATTAATAATATCTTCTCCTAATCCTAGACAATAACCATTATCTTCTTCGCCAGGAGGGATTATTTTTGTAAATATCTTATTAAGGGTAGTGGAGTCTCTAATTATATTTCCTTGGAATAGATTGTAAAAGAATTGTGTCAGTTCCTGTGTAGTAGTTGCTATTCCTCCGCCTCCATATAGATCGAAGGAAGGGTCTATATCATAGGAGTCCCAGCCTCTAGATGACCAGTACTGATGAACGAGAGATTTTGTAGCGGGATTAGGTTTTTCTAGAGTAGGGAACCAGGTATCTTCAAAACCCAATTCCTCGTACTTAAGCAATTTTCTCATCGCTGTATAAAAGGGTAGTTCTGTTATCGTTTCTATAATCTCAGTAGCCAATAAAAAATTTGCATCAGCATAAACAAAAGTATCTGCTGGAGGACTCAATGGGTCTCCCATTTCTATAGACCTAAGAAGCTGCTCCTCACGAGTCCATCGATGCTGTTTATCATTTTGGATCATATCCAAATATTCTGCATCAGCATAATTGTATATGCCACTTATGTGAGCTAGGAGATGTTTTATTTTAATCGCTTCTAAATCATAGCCATCGCCCTCAAAAAGTCTTGTGGTTTTATCTGTTAAGTACCTTCCTATCGCATCATCAATCGTGAGCTTTTTTAGCTCTTCCAGTCGTAGTATGCTTGCTGACACAAACGGTTTGATAGAACTAGCAATTAAGGCAGGTTGATCAGAGACTAATCTTATCTTTTCATCCACATCTGTCCAAAATAAATAAAAAGGACATGGAGGTTTTCCCTATACTTAGGGT
>CAZDWO010000058.1:0-27074 GCA_964509175.1 uncultured Saprospiraceae bacterium | reverse complement strand
TCGAAATCTATAATTATCAAAATCAATGAAATTTAAGGTTTATAGAGGTTGCCTTAATGTTGATTTTAAATCGCTAAAAATAGTACTGAGCTAAAATTGTAACACAAGTAGTAAACAATAATTCTACTATTATTTAAAACTAGAATCTTACGTTCTTTCTGGCTCGCTAAATACGTATTCATAGATGGGTATAGAGTTTTGACTTAGCATGACATTGATACGATAATAATAACTGCTTAGCATTTATGTAATAATCTATATTCCATCGTCCTATTATTGTACAAACATATGCTCTTATGAAAAACAAGTCCTTACTCTTTATCATCGCATTCTCCTTCATGTATATAAATGCAAATGCACAAAGACACCATGCTCCTAAGGGAGAGCCCGGTAAATGCTATGCAAAATCCCTAATCCCAGAAGAGACACCCACAAAAAGATTAGATACCATTTCCAAGAATCCAACTGAATATAGATCTGTCACTAAACCTCACCCTCGTTATGCAAAGAGAGGTATCACAGAATGGAAAGAGGTCGTTTGTGAGAAAGACATAAATTCTGAACTAATTAAAAAAATACAAAGGGCTTTAATAAAGGAGGGATATATAGAAATGGATATAAAGTTGACCGGCGAGATGGATAGTTCGACGAGACGTAATTTGGTCGTATATCAAAAGGAACATTATCTACCTATAGGTCAATTGGATTTAGAGACCATAACACATTTGGGGATAGAGGTAAAGTAGAATTATAGTTTAATACATTAGTACTCCTTTTACAAGTAAATACGAACAATAGATACATTATCAATTTATATAATTTCGCTTAAACTCGATAAAGCAACTCCAACGTTAAGAATCCCTTAAAATGAACAATATTTACATCCTTTTTGTCCATATTATAGTCATTATCTTTGGAGACTTTAATCAATGTGTATAAATGAAGTATTTACTGTTTACCTTATTCGGAGTATTGAATTTTTTGGCTTCAAGCCAAGCTCAGAAAGGTCATAATATCAGCTTTGAAATAGAGAATTATTCTAATGATACCCTAATCGTAGGCCATTACTATGCAAACCGCCATATGGTCGAGGATACGCTTTATGCAGACAAGAAGGGTAAGTTTACCATGAAGGGAGACGAGAGTCTTGAGGATGGCTCTTATCTGGTTCTATTAAGACCTGATAATAAGTATTTCCAGTTTATGGTAAATGAAGATGACCAAGATTTTAAAGTAAAGGTAGATGCTGAGAACTTCGGAAGTATAAAATTTAAAGGATCAGAGGATAATGATCGTTTCTACGAATACATGGATTTTATAGCTGGCATGAAGTCAAAGGCCAATACTCTAAAAGAGAAAAAGAAGCTACTAGAAGAAGAGAATAAAGATGTAAGTGAGATAGTGCGTAAGTTGGATAAATTTGATTCAGAAGTAAAAGACTATCAGAATAATATTATCTCAAAGCACCCAGAAAGCATGTCAGCTGTTCTCATCCAGGGAAATTTAAATGTGGATATTCCAGAGTTTGAAGGAACAGAGAGAGAAATTAAAGAGCAGAACTATGACTATTATAGAGCTCACTTTTTTGATCATATCGATCTCGGAAATCCTGCCAATCTAAGGATGCCGTTTCTGCACACTAGGATAGAAACCTACGTAAATGACCTGACTCCTCAGGTACCTGATTCTATCATCAGAGCCTTGGATTATATTCTTCATAAAATGATGCCAGCAGAAGACACCTATCATTTCTACCTCGGCCATTTTACAAATAAAATGAGTGCTTCTAAGGTCGTAGGACATGATGCCATTTTTGTGCATCTAGTAGACAACTACTATTCAAAGGGACTGGCTCCATGGTCGTCAGAAGAGACACTCAATAAACTCAAAGACAGTTCTCGAAGATTAAGACCTGTTCTGATTGGAAAAACTGTTCCAGACATTACGCTCTTTAAAGAAGATGGTTCTCCATACAAGCTCTCCGATGTTCATACGGATTATACGGTCATGATGTTCTGGGCACCTGATTGTGGACATTGTAAAAAGTCTATGCCTGACGCTGTAAGTTTTAATGAAAAATATAAAGATAAAAACGTAACGTTTTTAGCGGTCTGTACAAAGCAAGGAGAAAAGCATGCAACCTGTTGGGAAGGTCTTGAAGAAAAGAATATGCAAGACTTTGTGCTTCTCAGTGATGAGTATGGCAAGTCCCGATTCAAAAGAAAATTTGATGTAAGGACAACTCCCAAAATATTTATACTAGATAAGAAAAGGGAAATTCTCATTAAGGGAATCGGCACCAAACAACTCGATGAAATCATGGAGTTCATTATCAAGAACGATAAGGAAGAAGAGGAAAAAGGAAAGGAATAAGCTGATTATTTAAGACTTGCTATAATATCTTTTAAGAAGCTATTTATATCCAAATCGTCTCCCATTCCCAATCTTACGACTACTAAGTCCTCAGTGGGAATTACAAAGACATACTGCCCCTGATATCCACTTGCATAGAAAAGGTCTGACGGCACGTCTTTAAACTGGCAGTTCCTATCATTTAGCCACCACTGAGATCCATAATACAGGATGCTACTACTCACGGGATGACCTGTATAATTTACCCAATCCTCAGGCAATATTCTGATACTGTCCTGAGACATACCTTCGTTTAAATACATAAGTCCGAAGCGAGCCCAATCTCTCCCAGAAGCATATCCAAAACTAGAACCTATAAAGTTGCCAGCCTCATCGGTTTCTATAAAAGCGGTAGACATTCCTAGCTTAGAAAAGAGTTCTTTTTCCGGAAAGTTATGATAGACTTCGTCACCCAATAAATTTCTGAGATAACCCAAGATCAGATTAGTACTCCCAGAAGAGTATTCCCAATCCATAGTAGGCGGAAACTCGGCCTTATTATCTAGCATATTTTCCATCATATCCTCAGACAAAAACAACATCTGTGTAGCATCAGAAATGGATTCATAATCTTCTTCCCAGTTCAGGCCAGAATTCATCTGGAGTAGATGCTGAAGTGTAATTCGTTTACGTTCGTCATTTTCCCATTCTGGAAATAGAGGACCCTTATTTACATTTATCAAGCCCTTCTTCATTACGATACCTACTAGAGCATTGGTTATGCTTTTGGTCATCGACCATCCTAGCTGTGGGGTAGATTCTGTCAGACCTTCTCCGTATCGCTCATATAAAATCGTATCGTTTTTTAGGACAAGTATGGTTCTGGTTTTAGTTGCTTCATCCTGGAAGTAGCCATCTGCAATTTTCTTTAAATCAGCATTAGAATTTGTATCATCGACTAGTAACCCTAGTGAGGAAGGTTCTGACGGGATAGATAGGCTTACGCCAAAATCATCTTTTCCATAAACTCTAACACAACCTACACCGGGTTTATAAACAGCCTTAGCCTTCTTCGTTCCGAATACTGAGGCAGTTACAGACTTCTCAGTTTTATCTACATCTATGCTTGCAAGACTTATCGGAAAGTAACCCAGTTCGTTTTCTTGGACATTTTCTAGAGAGCGATTCCCCTCATAGATACATGTACAGGCAATCTTTGCATTATAAGTAGTTACGACTCCTAGTTGCTGATAATATCCATAGGCAAAGTAGAGTAGTGCCAATAGTAATAGAAACAGTATGATTTTTATTGCTTTTCTCATCGGGTCTTAACATTAAAAGAAGAACTGCTCTTTTTTCCACCCATCGATAGCTCTAGCGTATACTTTCCTGGCGTCAGGTAATACATGCCGTTATCTGCCTTATCGTCATCGCTAAGCTTTAAAACAGACTTTTTTCTATCAGAAACATTTAGATTATATTCTATGGCTTGCACTCCTTTTTTTAAGTCCACTTTAGAGCTATAAACTTCTTTTCCTTCTTCTGTCATGACTTTCATTTTTGCCTCACCAGCAGTACTAGAATATAGTGTTAGATTCTGAGTCGGCTCGAAGGCAGGAGTATAACTATTACGCACTGAACCCCAGCGATCAGTATGATTTACATTTCCGATATCAAAAACATAAAGCCCATTTTCCTTTGCAGCTTCCATGTTATCTAGATAGCTGATATCAGATTTATAGATAGATCTTCCATGCGTACCGATGAGCAAATCTTTGGCCTCAGCCTGAACTACGACGTCATGTACTGGAACATAAGGCATCTCTTCTGAAAATCTTACAAAATTGCTTCCATCATCTAAGGATATAAAGCAGCCATGATCTGTTCCTACATAGAGCACACCAGCATTACTCGGGTCTTCTTTTATAACATTGGCAGGACCCATCTGAAAGGATTGATCTAATCTCTCCCAGTTAGCTCCTCTATCTGTACTCTTGTATAAGTAGGTATTGAAGTCATCGTTTCTATAAGCATTGAGAGATAAATAAACTGTTGACTCATCATGTATTGAAGCTTGTATCCGGCTTACCCATAAGTTTTGCGGCAGTCCTGCACTTAGATCAGTCCAACTATTGCCACCATCATCAGTACGCCATACCTTACCATCATCAGAACCCGTATATATCAGACCGAACTTCAGCTTGGACTCATCTATACTTGCGAGCGTTCCATAGGGTACATCTCCTTTCTTACCACCATTGGTCAAATCTTTCGATATCTCATCAAAATCATTTCCCTGATTCATAGACCTCAGCAACTTATTGCTTCCTAGATAAACGATGTCTTGATTATGAGAAGAAATTAGAATAGGACTCTGCCAGTTCCAACGGTAGGGTCGATCACCGAGCTCATGCTTAGGAGTAATGTATTTTCTGCCATTAGTTCCTAGATCCATTCTGAAGTAATTTCCAAACTGGAATCCTGTATAAACGATATCAGAATTTCTTTTATCTATCTGCACTTGCATTCCATCTCCACCCATAATCGACTTATAAGGATACTGACCTGTATTATGCCATCTTACTCCAGAACGATAATTATTGCTTCCTTTCCATACACCGTTGTCCTGCAGTCCTCCGTAAATATTATAGTTCTTCTCGTTGTCTGCATTTATATAATAGAACTGTCCTACGGAAGGTGAATTACATTTTATCCAGGTCTCTCCATGGTCATAGCTGATGTTTATTCCTCCATCATTTCCGTTAATCATATGACCATCTCGATTAGGATTTATCCATAGAGCATGATGATCTACGTGTACATTTTCACCATTGATATTTTTATAAGTTTTACCACTATCCTCAGAATGTAAGATCGGCACACCCATAATAACTACCTTTTTATAATCCTGAGTATAAGACCTCACTTGCCCGAAATAGTAGCCATAGCTATTGTATAGATTATCTATGTAACCCTCGTGGCTTCTCGTCCAGCTCTTACCCATATCATCACTATAGTATAACTCCGCACCGATTACGGGTGTATCGAATAGCAGGCTATTGGCATTTTCCGTATAGTATGCGATGTCTTCTGGTTTTAGCTTTCCTGATTTTACCTGCGACTTGATTTTGAATACCTTGTATTTTTCAGGGAAGCCATTGTCCTTTAAATACGCTCCTAACTTCTCATCATCTAATCTATCGAACTCAGAAATCGACATAGTTTTAAAGTCATCTTTTTTAATACCCTCATCTTTCTTTTTGTTTTCTGCTGGACGTCTATCATAATTGTCTAGAAGTGCATAAACTCTTGTCCCATTCTCCCTAGGCACCACATCGAGTCCTATACGACCCACACCTGTACCCGTGGGAAACTTATTACTTCCATCTGTAATTAGATTCCAGGTGTCTCCTGCATCTGTTGATTTGTAAATTCCTGACCCACTTCCAGACTCTGTAAAGTTCCATGCCTTTCTATCCCGTTCCCATATGGCAGCATATAGAACAGATGCATCTGTCGGATCTGCAGATAGGTCTACAGCTCCAGCATTATCATTTACATAAAGTGTCTGAGTCCAGCTGGCTCCTCCATCAGTGGTTTTGTATATTCCTCTTTCTTTATTTGAGGTATAAAGATGTCCGAGTACTGCAACGATGGCGGTATTATTATCCTGGAGAATAATACGACCGATGTGATGGCTTTCCGGTAATCCGAGGTACTGCCATGATTTACCAGAATCAGTGCTTTTATAAACACCATTCCCAGCATAAGAAGATCTACTAGAATTTACTTCACCTGTTCCTATCCAAATATCACCCGTTTTCCAGTTTACGGCTACATCGCCTATGGTCATCACTTTTTCCTTGTCAAAGAGGGGAGAAAAACTGGTTCCGTTATTATCGGTATACCATAATCCTCCAGAGGCATAGGCTACATAAAACTTAGTAGGATCATCTGGATTTACTGCTATATCCGAGACTCTACCAGACTGTACAGTCGGACCTACGTTTTCTATCGGAGCATGAGCAAACTCTGACTGAGCCGAGATTTGCAGCCCTATTAAAAGAAAGCAAGCAATAATTATATTCTTAAGCATGTATAAACGTTTATAGTCTCTAGCTAAGATATAATTATTGCTGTATAGCTGCTATTAAAGTTTGATTAGACTTTTAGATAATATTTGGTCTTTGGTAGTGAAGGTTATAAGGTAATTACCTGCAGGGAGTGTACTTAAATCTATTTCCCTTTTATTGCCATCGATTCTATCCATAATAAGAGAACCATAAGCATTGTATATAGAAATAAATGGATTGTGTAACTCATGCTCTAGTGTAAACCTTCCTGTACTCGGATTAGGATAGATATCTATTGCAGCCGCTTGCTCGATATCATCATTACTCAGAAAGAAATCTAGCCTGATGTCATCTATACAAAAGTAAGCAGGCGTATTCATCCCAAACTGCCCATTATCACTAGAACTCAATCTAAAGCTTAGACTATCTGTAATTCCTAAACTACTTAGATCCAAATCGTCCCAGGTATCTAAAATGAAATCCTGAGTGTTATCTTCAAATCTAAAGTCGGCAAGATAGTATTCTACCGTTCCTGTAGAGTCTCCTTCAAAATAACCATCTACATCAAGTTTAAAGAAGTCAGGGTCATCTCCAGTTTCTCCTCCAAATTTTTTGGCAAAGGCATCACCATCTCTCATACTTAAAGCAGCATAGGTACTATTGGATATTCGTAAACTACTTATGTAAGTTCCTGCATCATTAGGAGAATTGAGAATAGGACTACTGCCCAACACGAAAGTAGTCGCGTAGTTATCTGAACCATCGTTTCCAGATCCAACTATAGAACTGTATTGATTTGTGAAACCTGGAGTAGTAACGTCAGTAGTATTACTTATCGCCCATCCAGACCAGCTGTCATAGGCAACTGTAAATTGATTGGGCAGAAATACACTAAATAAAGTGAAGCCTCCACTTAGATCACTTCCATTAAGAAAAGAATCCTGCTCTATGGTAAAATCTTCAAAATCTAGAATCTGTTGGCTGTAGCCGAAAACTAAGAAAAAGCTAAATACTAAAGTCTTAAGTAATTTCATAAAAGGTTTAATTATTAAAATTTAAAGTAAATCCGAGTTCGTAGTTTCTACCTGGCATAGGTCTTCTTTCTATGACTCGATATTCTTGGTTAGTTATATTATTACATCTTATAAAGAGAGATAGCTCTCTGCCTCCCTTTTCTATTTCTATATTCTGAGAGAGATACAAATCACTGAGCCAGTAAGACTCTAATCCCTCATTTATTCCTTGAGTGGGTCCTACATATTGATTGTTTAACTGCAATAAAAAATTACAAAATCTCAATTTCTGATTCCAAGAAAAAAGATACTCTGGAGTATAAAGCAATTGCTGACCTTCTTCTATTTCAGGACTAGACAGTGCCACTTGATTTGTAGATTTTCCGTAGGAGTAGTTAATCTTGGAGTTAAAAAAATAATCACCTAACTGATAATTTAAATTAGCTCCGAGTTCTATCCCTCTGCTCCAGACCTCTGCAAGATTGGAGGGACTGAAGAAAAAACTGTTCTCTTTTCTGCTCCATAGTATCCAGTTTTCTATCTGTCGATTGTAGAAGACCAAACTCAAATCAATATCTAAACCAGCAAGCTCTTTTCTATTCATATTAAGGGATAGCTCTTGACTCCATCCTTGTTCGGGAAGCAGATCACTATTTCCACCTGGTTGCCAGAATCGATCGTTTAGAGAGGGTGCTCTGTAATTACGGCTTAGGCCAAAATCTATATATACAGCTGCCAAATCATAGCTTAGATTAATCGCTGGCAGGATAGGAACTCTCACATTATCAATCCATTCTAGTCTTGTACTTATACGTGTGTGTAATTTTCCTTTAGAATAAGAGTAAGCAGGGTAGACTGCCCATCTATTTTCTACTTGTTGAGTAGCATAATTATCAGAGGATCCTTCGTTTCTGGTAGAGGAAAGTCCCAATTCTAAACTGCTCCTGTCAGACATATAGTACTTAGTATTTATTTCCGCAAAGAGGGTATTATATCTATTATTAGAAAAAAGAAAAATAAGAGGATCAGAAAAGATTTGATTATCCCTTATGTAGGCAATCTTAGATTTGAAGGAATATTTATTGCTGACTCTATTGTACTTAAGTAAGTATTTATCTGAGGAATCCTCTTGGTTTGCGAGACTTAGATTCTGAGTCGTGGTCGGTGGAATCTGAGCTGTAGCATCCTGCTTCCAATAATGCAAGCTTATCTGATCCTTCTCAGATATCTTATGAAAAAGCTCTGCTATTAAATTTCTTTGAGCAAAGGAAGCATTGGCATTTTCTCGTTTCTCATTTCCGATGGTAAATGGAAAATTATGATTCCCTGATCTGTCTTGCCATGAGATATCTAGAATAGTTTTCTCAGCAGAGAAAAGAGCAGTCGCTAATTTTTGGCTCAAGCCAAAACTCCCTGAGTTTAGTCCAACGGAAAGATTTTGAGCTCTTTTAAACTGTGGTTTTGAGTATAAATTTATCGCTCCCGATATCGCTCCGCTTCCCCAATTAGTAGAATTTCCAGCATGAGATATATCCACATTAGAAACAATATTTAAAGGTATGAGTCTTAAGTCCTGGAGACCTAACATAGGATTTACAATCGGCACCTCATTCCATAAGATTAACGATTGACTAGAACTGCCTCCTCTTATGGAAAGGGTAGAAGCACTACCTCCTCCATATGATCTGACATAAATATTTTCTTCGCCAGCCAATAGAGATGGCAAATCGCTATACTGGTTTATCTGTGTCTGGTTTATGTTATAGCTTTTAGACTTTGAGCTGTTAAAAGCCTTCTTATCTCTGAGATATATAGTGTCCACTTTATCAGACATCATCTCTTGTCCCCAGCCAGTTACTGACAGTCCTAGAATAAGAAATAAAATTTTACTGAGCCTGATCACAAGTTTTGGATCGGAGTACATAAAGACCTCATCTTATCTATTACAATAAGATGAAACTCAAATTACTCTTCCTCCGAAAGCATTTTTTTTAGTTATACAATATAGAAAAGGCAGGTCTTCTGACTTACTCCGAGTAACGTTGCCTTCCCGACTCATCTAAAGTCAGTGGCTAGAATAACGTACTCACTCAAGAGCTTACAGCAGCGGGGACTGTTCCAGAATTTCACTGGATTCCCTTTTAAGTTCTTTCATCTATTTGAAAGGAACACCATTTCGACTGCAAATGTATTCTTTTATTACTGCTTTAAAACAAAAAAGCCTTTGATTCATTACGAATCAAAGGCTTTAAAATTTTATCGTTAAAGGAAATTACATTTTCTTTCCTGTAGCTTTATTGAAGTACTCTAATCCTGGAGCACCATCGAAATTTAATTCTAGACTTCTCAGATCATCATAAGTTAGATTACATTTCATCTCCGCGATTATAGATTGATTATCTGGACTATCTACCATCATAAAGAGTCTCTTAATCGTATCTCCTTTTTCTTTAATCATAATCTGTATTTTGGTTCCTTCGTCTCTTACGTTAACGAGTTCCTCATAGTTGTCAGTTTTTAAACTGGCTTTAATTAAAGAAAGGTCTTCTTTTTTAATCCTCTTCTCTTCAGAGAAAATGAAAATTTCGATTTTATCGATTTTATCTATTATTTCTCTTTGCTCATACTCCTTTGCAAACATGCGGAGTACATCGCTAGTCAGAGACATTTTGGATACGTCATCAGACTTAGCATATCCTTCTAATATAGAATCCGCAGACTGAGCCTGACTTGTAATGCTTATGAGAAATAGAGCTGTAAATAATAATAGATTTTTCATACCAGTGGTTTATTGTTAATACTATAGATGTTTTTACTTTTTATCTAACATGTCCAAATGCTCTGCTCCGTCGATGTTTAATGATTTAGCAAGTTTGGCGATTTTCTCTAAATCGATGTCTCCCATAAAACTCATTAGCACAAACTCATCGCCTCCTACTAGCAGAATAAGCTCTTTTATAATATCTCCAGACTCCTGAGTTAGAAATTCTATTTTTTGTCCCTCATCTCTTGCAGTCATGAGTAACTCATATTCATCAGACTTGATTTTACCCTTTGCTTCCTTAAAAAAGGCTCCTCCTTTATCAGCAACTTTTAAAATCTTAAGTCCATCTAAGTTTTCTACGACATCCTTAAGGTCCTGATTTTCTTGCTCGGAGAGCACCTTAGAAACCATTTTAAACATCTTGGGACTGACGTATACAACAGAGAACTTCTCATCCTCCTCATACTCACTAAAATATTTATCTATTGCACCCTGTGAAAATGCGGTCATTGTCGTCAGAACAAAGGATAGAAATATGAATAAAACTTGCTTCATTATAGCTTATTTAAAATTTGTCTATTAAATCTTGTTATTTAAAAATTTGTGCGTTTCCAACTTTCTTAATGTCAGACCCGATTGAGTTAGAGGACTTATCTAGTTTTCCAGATAAGAAGGCTAGTGCTTCTACAGTCACCTCATATGCTTCTTTCTCCTCAGCAGTCAATCCTGAGGTATCTACACCTGGTACATCTAAAGAAGTAGTATCATCTACATTAAACCATACCATCATCGCTAGAAATAAAGATGCTGCAACAGCCATCCATTTTCTAGAAATAGAGAACACCTTTGACTTAGACTCTTGAGGTTTTTCTTCTCCGATATCACTTTTTAATTCTCCACCTACGATTGCCTTCTCCTCATTAAACACTCTAAATAAATCTACAAACTGAATATGTTTCTCATTTATATCAGGGCCTGCAAAATATTCTTTAAGAGTACTTTCATCTTCTAGGGTAGAAGTACAATCCCAGTATTTTTCTAGTAATCTATCTATCGCCCAGACATTTAAATCTGCAGGCATTTCTACTGAGCTTTTTATAGCTGCTTGGGTATTAAAAACAGCAAATAGTGGAGCTACTTCTTTAAAAGAAGAATCATACTCTCCACTAAAGTAATTTTTAAGAGCAGTTTCTTGCTCGACACTAGAAGTTCCAGCAAAGTAGCCTTCCAGCAACTGGTTTATTTCTGTAATGTTCATATTGCTCTTTTTGTTATTTGTGCTCTCAATGTAATTCTTGCCCTGTGTAAGTAAACCTTTACCTGATCTAATTTCAAAGTGGTAATCTCACTTATTTCTTTATATGAGTATCCTTCTATATCTCTTAACTGTACAACCGTCTTTTGCTTTTCCGGCAGTGCATTTATAAGTTCTAGTATCTGGCTCATTCTATCGTTTGAAACCACCTCTTGTGCAGGGGTGAGTGTTTTGTCTCTAATATTATAGTGCTCAGTTACATCCGTAGTTCTCATTTTTCTAGCTCTTATCTTATCGATACAGAGATTTCTGGTTACGGTCATACACCAGGCTTCTTTGTTATCTAGGTCTAGAAATACCTCTTTTTTCTTCCACACTTTTACGAGAACTTCCTGTATGACATCCTCTGCTTCTTGTACACTTCCCACTATCCTCAAAGCAAGCCTGAAGAGCTTATCCTTGAAAGGGGTCACTAAATTCACAATGTCATTCCCTTGCATCTACTTTATATTGACGATTTTAACAATTTATAGGTTACAAAATAACTGAATTTAACAGTCAAAAGAGAAATATTCTAGGTTCATGATGATTCTAAGAGTCTACATTCACGATATTTTCATGAAATTCTTGGGCCGATTAATGTTTTGGCTCTAGCCAAAGTCTATTTCTAGTAATTAAAACGATTAAACATTACTTTATTATCGCTACAGTTTAAAAACTCTGCAAGTCAAAAATTAATTCCTTCTACAAGTCAATCAAAAATCTGATTATTATCGTTATATCTTTGAGCCTTAAGGATAAGTGATACTTTGCTAAAAATTAAAAAAATAGATCGGTTAATATATGGTGGCTTTATAGGTCCATATCTACTGTCTTTTTTTGTGGCGGAGTTTGTACTTATCATGCAGTTTCTATGGAAGTTTATAGATAAGATACTCGGTAAGGGAATAAGTTTTTTCCAAATCATGGAATTACTCTTCTATATGGCTGTAAAACTTATCCCTATGGCTATACCTCTTACCATACTTATATCGAGTGTGATGGTTTTTGGAAACATGTCGGAAAAGTATGAGCTGTCCTCCATTAAGTCTGCAGGAGTATCTCTCTTACGTACCATGAGGCCTGGACTATACATCGCCATTGGAACTGCTCTATTCTCCTTATTATGTTCTAATTTCTTAGTACCGATAGCCAATTTTGAATTTCAAAATAGATTTAACCGGATTAAAAAAACCAAACCTACCTTAAGTTTTGAGGAAGGCATCTTTAGTGATGACTTTAGAGGATTTTCTATACGAATAGGTAAGAAGCACTCTGATGGCAGGAATATAGAAGACATCATAATAGAAGATAATACTAGCGATGATAAGACCCTAGTAAATGTGACAATTGCTAATCACGGTGAAATGTATACGACATCGGATGGCAACTACTTTCTTATGAAGCTCAAAGACGGACAGCAATCTAAGGAACTCAGGAAAAAGAAGAAAGGAGAGAGCAAATCATATCCAGTAATGAGGACCCAATTTGAAGAATGGACCAAGGTCTTTGATATGAGTGGTTTTGCTTTTAATGACAACCTCTCCGACCTGAATAGAAACAAGTATGACCTTCTGAATAGTATTCAGTTGCTCTCTAGTATAGATTCTCTTAATAGAAAAATAGAAAGGCGACTAGAGACTTCTCATCTTTTTAGTACTAATAAAAAAATAAAAGAACTAAAGGCTACAGACAAAGGGAAGGAAGATAAAGGGATGGAAGAAAAAGAAGAACCAAAACCGCAATCAGATAAAAAATCGGTTGTGGGTAGTGCCATAAGTAATTCGAAGGCTTACAAAGAAAATATCGAAAAACTAAAGTCTGAAACCAAAAAGCAGAACGATACTAAAAACAAAAAGAAAAACACAAAAAGAAGAACCAATAAGAGTCGTATAAGCCAGATAGATAGTTTAGCGACTATGAGCTCTTATTCCAGTATTCTGGAAACAATAAAACCAGACCAAAAGGCTAAACTCCTACGGATGGTCAAGCCCAAACTTACAAATCATAAGGACAGGGTCATTAGAAATAATAACAGCGTAAATTCCATTAAGAAAAGTATCGGTAAGCACATCTACAAACTCAATGAATCCTATAGCTGGGCTCTCGTCTGTATTATATTCTTATTCATTGGAGCTCCTCTTGGATCTATTATAAGAAAGGGTGGTTATGGCTATCCACTATTGTTTGCGATAGTGTTTTATATGATTTTTATGATTACCGTAATCTTCGGGCAGAAACTACTTAAAACTAGTTCTATAAACCCTGTACTTGCCGCATGGTTACCTTGTATGTTACTAATTCCGATTGCCATATTCCTTAGCTACAAAGCCTTAAATGATTCTAAGATTAATACCATCGGAAAGATTACCGCCTTCTTTAATCGATGGGGGAGTAAGAACTAATCCTTTTTCTTAATAGAATCTATTTCTTCTTCTATTCCACGGAGCTTTGTCTTACAGGTATCGATAAGCGTATCGGCTTTTTTTATAGAGGCTGCTAGGTCATCTATCGATATATCATCAGACTGAATCTTATCTAAAATTGCCCTCAATTCTATGATGGCATCTGCGTATTTTACTTTCTTACTCATGTTATTGTGGCTTTTTTCTTTCCGTCTTGGAATACTATTTCTATATGATCTTCTGACTTCAATTTCTTAGCAAGGCTTACAATTTTCTTATCTTTTAAAATGTAGGTAAATCCTTTTTTAAGTAGATTATCTGGATTCATAGAATCCACTAGACTCTTGGAGGAATCTATCTCTGCCAGAAGGTTCTTTATCTTAAATTCGGCTATAGCCAAAAACTGAGATTTTATATTATCGATATTCTGTAACTCAGATTTCATGATTTCAGCTGGAAGAATATCTAGTAACTGCTGATGCTGTTGTAGTTCGTTTTCTGCTATTCTAAGGCTATAATCTGCGGCGTCGGCTATTTCCTGGCCCAATATGATAAGTTCTGACTCATAATGAAGATTATGGTCTATAAGATAGTCTGCGACTGCTGTAGGCGTTTTAAGACTAGTATGGGCGACGATATCAGTTACCGTATTATCTATTTCATGTCCGATTCCTGCAATGACTGGTATTCCCACCTTGGCAATCTTAGCTCCTATATTATAATCATCAAAACCTGAGAGATCTATTTTAGATCCACCTCCTCTGATTATTACTACCGCATCAAAATCCATATCTACAATCTGATCTAGTGCCTCACAGACCTCTTTGCTTACAGCTCTTCCCTGTACAGCAACATGGAAAAGGGTAGCCTTAAAAAAATATCCATAACTGTTCTCAACTAACTGTGCTTCAAAGTCTTTAAATCCTGCAGCCGTTCTAGAAGAAATAACAGCAATATTCTGAAGGACCGTAGGAAGTGGAAGCAATTCATTCTGCTCTAGAAAACCATCAGTCCTTAAACGTGAAATGATTTTTTGTCTATTCAGCTCTAACTGACCCATCGTGTAAGATGCATCTATGTCCTCGACATTTAGTTTCAGACCATAACGCTCGTGAAAAGCAATAGTTACTTTAAGACTGATTTCCACTCCATCTTGCAGAATGGAATCGGCTAGTTCACCTAGCTTCTTTTTTATAAACAGTAGACTCTTATACCAGATGATCGCACTCGACTGGGCGATGACTTCGTCTGATTTTTCGTCCTTTTCTATGAGGTCCATGTAGATCTGACCTCGAGATTCTCGTATTTGCGAAATCTCCGCTTTTATCCATATGGCTTCCGCAAAGTTTAGAGCGACTACTCTTTTAATGTATTCGTTGAGCTCGTATAGTGAGTATGCTTTCATAATATAAAGAGAGCCTCTGTACTTAAAGTAACAAAGGCTCTATTGCTTGAATTTTATATGGAGGGTTTCCTCGTATTAAATTAACTCTTTTACTTTATCTGCAGCTTCTTTAAGAAGGGTAGCAGAGTGTACTTCTAATCCACTGTTATCGATAATCTCCTTAGCGATATCAGCATTGGTTCCTTGAAGTCTTACTATAATCGGTACGTTTATGTCTCCGATATTTTTGTATGCTTCTACTACACCATTAGCCACTCTATCACACCTTACGATTCCTCCGAATATGTTTATCAATATGGCTTTTACATTCTCATCTCTTAGAATGATTCTAAAGGCCTTTTCTACTCTCGCCGCATCTGCAGTACCACCTACGTCCAAAAAGTTTGCAGGAGAACCACCTGAGAGTTTTATGATATCCATCGTCGCCATAGCCAGTCCTGCTCCGTTTACCATACATCCTACATTTCCATCCAGGTTTACATAGTTAAGACCATATGACCCTGCTTCTACCTCTGTAGGATCTTCCTCATCCGTATCTCTCAGTTCTGCTAGATCTGCATGTCTCATAAGTGCATTATCATCTATAGATACCTTAGCATCTACCGCTATAATCTCATCGTTACCAGATTTAATCGCAGGATTTATCTCAAAAAGAGAAGAATCAGATCCTAAAAATGCCTTATATAAATTAGAGATAAACTTAGTCATGTCCTTAAAGGCAGCTCCTGACAACCCCAGGTTATAACCTATCTTTCTAGCCTGAAAACCCTGAAGCCCTAGTAAAGGATCTATATATTCTTTATGCACTAGATGAGGTGTTTTTTCTGCTACCTCCTCTATATTCATTCCACCCTCAGTAGAGTAGATGATTACATTTTGTTTCTTCTGTCTATCCATCATGATAGAGATATAAAACTCCTTACATGATTCAAAAGTAGGCTGGAAGCTATCTTCAGCTACTAATACCTTTCTTACTAGTTTTCCAGGACCATCTATACCTCCAGGTGTTTGAGGTGTCTTTAACATCATTCCCAAAATGGCACCTACATTTTCTTTGAGTTCTTCTTCGTTTTTGCAAACTTTCACTCCTCCTCCTTTTCCACGACCACCAGCATGTATCTGTGCTTTTACTACACAGAACTCTGTTCCTGTATCTTCTTTTAGTTTCTTAAAAGCTTCAACTGCTTCGTCTACTGAGGTGACTACTATTCCTCTTTGAATTTTTACTCCGTAAGAAGCCAATAACTCCTTACCCTGATATTCATGTAAATTCATATTATTCTTTTCCTTAATAAAACGCTAAAGTACGATATTCACTAAAAAAGCCCTTCAAAAAATGAAGGGCCTTTTTAAAATTTAAGTTTAAATCTTTTTTTTATTCTGTCACCATAACTCTCTGAACTAAGGTTCCCTCGTTACTAGACAGTTGTATAAAATATACTCCTGTGCTTAGACCAGTTGCATCCATCGTAAAATGGAAATTACCAGCATTAGCTTCTACCTTATTCCAAGTTTTGATTACCTGACCTGTAGAAGATATCAGATCTATAGATAAATCCATTTCTCTTTCTAGCTCCATAGATAGGTTAATCTCATCAGAATTTTTGATAGGATTAGGGAATACAGTTATCGCTTCTACTCCTTCTATCTCGTTAGTACTAGTCGTACTTCCTGTAGAAAATAGATTTGTAGAACTGATACCTAATCTATAACCTACCTCGTTTATCGGGTAGACTATGTAAGTATAATTTTGACCTGATTCTAGGTTAGTCAATAGGTGTTGAGTTTCTGTTGTTTTAACAACTATGTCAGCACCGAATCCTATTTTCAGAATATATCCATGAGCATTTGTTACAGGTTCCCACTCTATTAAAACATTATTATATGTCTCTACAGTACTAAATGGTTCTGGAGAAAGTAGAGTAGGTATTTCCGTAATCTGTAATGTATCAGGAACGTAAGTCTTATTTAGATTATTCCTTAGATCATAATCAGACATCATAGCTGTAGCTTGTCCATGAGTCCATGCATACTCATTACATGCATAACCATTATAAGTCATGTATAAATCTGGAAGTGTAAATATCAAATCATCATTTCTGTCTTTTACGATTCCTTCCCATGGGTTATTACATGAATTAGCAGCCTGCATAAATCCATAATCTGGTGGAGTATCACATATTCTATCTCCTGCTGTATTACAGTTAGAACCATTCTGTAGTTCTACTGCAACAGTACCTCCTGTCTGAGAAGACCCTACCTGAGTCACAGTTACTCTGTCTCCGTGTACATTGGGATCGTAAGGTGCATCTTCCCAGCCTACGTGTGGATGAGCTATAGAAAGAAAATGTCCAACCTCATGAGAAAAAGGAACATTGTCTGTTCTTATAAAGAAGTCTTTAGGGATTCCTATAAAATCACCAAATGGAGAATAATACCCTCCTGCTCCCTCAAATACATTGTTTACCAGGTAAACATTCATAGCATTAGGCACCTTAGAATTAATCATAGTTCCTGTGTAATTTCCTACATGCTCAAAGACTGCAGAATTATTCAACAAGTTTATACTATGTAGATAAAATACAAAGCCTAATGAATCAAACTGATGATTTATAAGTCCTAACTGCTCATAAACTGTTTCTTCTGGCAATCTACCTTCTCCCTGGCTATCACCTACTAAATGAAAAGCAATAGGAACATATCTAGTCTCATACATACGTGTGAGATTAGTTTTAGAATATTTTACATTGGCCTCGAGCCTCTGCATAAATTCCTCTGTGTGCACTGTTCCACAATTATGTTGCTGAGCAGAAAGAGTTGTTACTAAGAATAATCCAAGTAGTAAAGTGTAAAATTTATTTTTATTCATATCATTAAAATAGTCTGACGATAAAGTTACAATGCTTCAAAGACCAAAAGGTTAATCCAAACGACATTTTTTATTCAAAAAACCTTTTTTCTCACAGTAGTTTTGGCTTAAAGCCAAAGAAGTAAGGTGTATTAATATTAAATTTGCAGAATTATATGGGACCTAACCCACAGATAGAAACATTATTAAATACTTAAATACATAAATAAATGAAAGTAACAGTTGTAGGAGCTGGAAATGTAGGTGCTACGGTTGCCAATGTTTTGGCACATAAGGACATCGTTAAAGAAGTCGTAATTCTAGATATCAAAGGAAACTTTGCAAAAGGAAAAGCACTCGATTCATGGCAACAAGCTTCTGTAGATTACTATAGCACTCAGCTAGTAGGAACTGCTGATTATAAAGACACTGCTAACTCTGACATCGTGGTTATCACAGCAGGGATTCCTCGTAAACCAGGAATGAGTAGAGATGATTTAATTTCTACCAATGCAAAGATTGTCGTTTCTGTAACGAAGTCTATTATGAAGCATTCTAAGAATCCAATTTTTATTGTGGTTTCTAATCCTCTAGATGTTATGACCTATGCTTGTTTTAAAGCCTCTGGCTTAAAAGACAGTAGAGTATTCGGTATGGCAGGAATTCTGGATACAGCGAGATATAGAGCATTTTTGGCTACAGCCTTAAAAGTATCTCCTAAAGATATTCAAGCAATTCTTATGGGTGGTCATGGAGACACGATGGTTCCATTGCCTAGATATACAACTGTAGCAGGTATCCCTGTAACAGAGCTTATCGCTAAAAAGAAACTAGATGCAATCGTAGAAAGAACCAAGAAGGGTGGAGGAGAACTCGTAAAACTTATGGGTACCTCAGCATGGTATGCTCCTGGTGCTGCGGCAGCACAAATGGTAGAATCTATCGTTAAAGATGAAAACAGAATATTCCCATGTTGTGTATACTTAAAAGGACAATATGGAATACGTAACATGTATCTAGGTGCTCCAGTGCAACTAGGTAAAGATGGTGTAACCAAAATTATCAAACTAGATCTGAATAAATCAGAACTAAAACTTCTTGATAAATCGAAGAACGCTGTAAAAGGAGTAATCGATTCTTTTAAGAAAATGAAACTGGTTTAATTAGATTCAATAAATGACAGAATTTACTAGTATAGTTACAAATAAGGGCGAAAATATAGAGGCTCTATCTAGAAAAGGAGTAGTAATGCTTGTATTTCTAAGACATCTAGGCTGTATATTCTGTCAAGAAGCATTAACAGATATCTCTAAGCATAGATCAAATTGGGAAAAAAAAGGCATCAACATTGTATTGGTTCATCCATCAGAGGCAGAATCAAGTGAGATGTATTTTTCTCGGTTTGATCTACAAGAGGTAAATCGCATTGCTGATCCGGATTGCAAAATTTATGAGCAGTTTGGTCTGGTAAAAGGTTCGTTTTCTCAGCTTTTTGGGTTGAGGACGATGATAAGAGGATTTCAGGTAAGTCGTAATTATCAGCTTGCTAAGCTTAAGACCATCGGAGATGGCTTTCAGATGCCTGGAATATTTATTATCCGTGATGGAGAAGTCGTAAATAAATACATACACTCTACGGTCAGTGATAAGCCCGATTATGAGAAGTTGATATCTAAGTACTAGTCATAGTTCAGCTTAATAGGCTATAGGTATAACAATATTTACTAAGTTTTCGTTGTTTTAGTAGCCCACTAATATTTTTTATTATGAGAGTACTGATGTCCATTTTTTTATTTAGCCTTTACTCATACTCAGCATACTCACAAGAAAATCCGCTCGATTTCTACGGAGATGTAATGATAAATGCGGTAGAACCTAAGCATAAATCCTATGCAGCTCAGCAGTTTAATAAATTACTGACTGAAAGACTCTCTAAGCCAAATTCCTTCAAAGACGGAATGAAAGATATCGAGTGGGTCTCTAAGCTCTATCCATCAGACTCTACTTTTAGAATTATATCCTATCAGATAGAAGCTGAGAGAAATAGTTTTAAAGCTTTCGGATACATTCAGAAATCTGATGGTACAGTTATTACACTAAAGGATGATAGTCAGGAGATAGGAGAAGATGCTGCTTTTATGGAGCTGGACCAAGACAGCTGGTTCGGAGCTTTATATTATAACATGCTAGAATTTGAACATGATGGCAATACTCAGTATTTGCTTTTTGGATATAATGGCTACTCAGAGTTTGATCGTCGTAAGGTAGTCGATGTGCTTGTGTCTATAGAAGGAAATGAGGCTATTTTTGGTAATGAGATATTTGTAAAGAAATCAGAAACGAGTAGGAACGAGATGATGCAACGGATAATGATAAGTTACTCTGCTGATTCTAACGTAAGTCTGAACTACGACGACAACTTAGAAATGATTGTGCATCAAAATCTTATTTCTCGCATGGGTGCTATACCTGGACAGGGTGTTACAAATGTTTCTGACGGCAGCTTAGTCGGTTATGTATATGAGAACCAGCAGTGGGTTTATACTCCTAATCTTTTTACCGATGTAGAAGTTCCAACAGAGGCTCCTAGACCACAGCCAGTATTCAATGATAAGAAGGACGATGTGGGAATATTTGGCAGGAAAGAAAAGGCTAAGAAGAAAAGGAATAAGTAGGAAGCTCAATTATTGCATGCATATATTTAGAGCCATCTTATTATGACTGCACCGATAACAAATTGGAAATTCAAAGAACTACAAACTTGGATGGATGGTGGATCTGTCACTCCCAATTATACTTGCCAAAATGGTACTCTTAATAGTATTGAACTAGTCCAAAATGTTTTGCTTGAATATTACCCTAATCTGGCTAAAATCCCTGGAAGGATTTACGTAAACAACAAGCTTGTAGAAAAACGCTCAATAGAAGAGGAAACAGTAATTCAACGCTTAAAATTGGACATAAAAAGTCAAGAAACATTATTAGATAAAAGAATACTCAGAGAAAAAATTAGATGGATTGTCTCTGATTACTACTTAGAAATATCGGCTATAATTTTAAAAGAAAGGAAAAGACAATTACAATGGTCATAATCAAAAAAAGGCCAAAAACCACTACAGCTTTTGACCTTCTTAAATTTCTTATGTTCTAATCTCTATTTCTTAAACAGTCTTTTAAATTCATCTACAGAAAGATTTTTTACTTGATCGGGAGTAAGTCCTTTATACTCTCGTTTAAACTTTGCCATTTCAGGAGCACTACGTAAAGCTCTTTTCATGTCTCCACTGGCTGCTCTGATAAACTCGTTTTTTGCCTGAGTATCTATATCCATTGTAAAAGCTAATCTCCCACACTGCTCTTCTGCAGCAGAACCATCTTTTTCATAACGGTATCCTTGTATAGCTTTAAGGAAGTTTCTCAATGTACTTTTATCAGAAATGGTAGTTTCCATCTCATCTATTTCTGCATAGGTAGGGACTCCAGCTCTATTTATACAGACCTTAGCTACTACACGTCCAGATTCCTTTGCACTATTAATGGCTGCTTGTATGTTACGATATATTACTTTTCTCCCAAAAATCCCATCTCCTGATCCATCAAATTCTCCAGTACCATCTCCAGAATCTCCCATACCTTCATCTCCATCATTTCCACTAGAAGCTCCTGCTCCTGTACCGCTATCCGATTTACCAGTTCCACCTTCTTCTCCTTCTAGGCTAGATGGGTTAGAGGCAGTTGCTCCAGTTTCTGCAGCATCCTCACTTAAGGGACCAGAAGCTTCTTCTGCTTCGACCTCTTCTACAACTTCTTCTGGTATTTCTTCAAAGACTGGCTCATCTATAGGCTCGAGTTCTGGCTCAGGCTCTATTGTTTCTGGCTCTACCTCTTCGATTTCTATTTCTTCTTCTATGGCTTCTAGCTCACTGTCTTCTTCTAATATCTCACTTACGATAGGATCCACTACCTGAGGTTGAATAACGGGGTCTGGTTTAGGAATCTCTACTGGTGGCTTTACCACAGGGTCTATTTTTTCAACTTTGACAGGAGTCACCTTCTTTACCTCTTCTTGTTTAGGTCGTTGTTTCCCTGGATCAGAATGAGCATAGGTACTGAGCGAACTCTCCTTAAAATCTACAAACTCAACAGTAACTGCAAAGTCTTTCTTTTCTGGATCTTTTGGCTTTGCAGGAAAGGTAAAGAACCATGCAATTAATAATAAAGCCAGATGAATAAGAATAGAGTTTCTCATACTTTTTTCTCTGTGCTCTTTTTCTAATTCTGCGGCGATTGAATTAATCATGGTTTTTCCTCTTTGATTCTGTAAATAAAACGAATAGAGTCGTTAAAAAAATATTAATACGCCCTACAAAATTAAAAATATATACATTACCAAAATGTATAATATTTGGCGAAAGCCTAGGTATCCTTACCCACTAGTTTTACGATAAAGTAGAACCCGACCAGTGAGACAGCCATAAGCAGCAAGGAAATAAACAATCCCCCTCCTAAAAAGGTCGATAATCCACAACATAGAAGACTGACTAGTCCAACGGTAAGAGCATAAGGCATTTGTGTTTTTACATGGTCGATATGATTACAATCCGAGGCTAGCGAACTCAATATAGTCGTATCAGAAATGGGAGAACAATGATCTCCTAATACTGAAGCTCCCAATACCGTTGCTATTACATTGTACAATAGCTCCATGGTGAGTCCTGAGTCTAGCCCTTTTGCCTGACATATGGCATAGGTAGTCGGAATCGCTATCGGATAGAGAATCGCCATCGTACTCCAGCTAGATCCTGTGGAAAAGGCTATCAGAGCAGCCATCACAAAGACGATCATAGGCATCAGATAAGGATTTATAGAATTCTCTAATGCAGAACTTAAAAAATCAGCAGTATGCAACTCCTGAGTAGTCAATGCCAGAGACCAAGCCAGGGTCAATATAATAATCGCTGGAAGCATCGTTTTAAAACCCGTAGTCATCCAGTGCATCGTATCGAAGAGATTCATAATACGCTGACTTACTGTTAATAGAGTAGCTGATATAACTCCTAAAGTTGAAGCCCATAATAAGGATACATACGAGTCAGAAGACCCGATAAGTGCTCCTAGTTTTGTAAAGAATCCATCGTGGCCTAGGCCATTCATATTGTTCCATATATTGCTGTAGCTATACTTAGTAGTTGCATCGAGTTCTAGGAGTTCTGAGTAGAGACTTTGCATACCAGTATCTACTAGACCGTAGACCGTTGTGAGTATAACTAGGGCCACGGGAATCGCTGCATTATACCATCTTATTGAGGCTCCTTTTACTGGAGATAAATCTTCCATATCTGGATCATCATCATTTTTAGACTTGGCAGGAGAGACTTGACCAGTGGTTCTGGCTCTCATCTCGGCCTTGTACATAGACCCATAATCCTTTTTTAGGTAGATAAGAATGAGTATAAAAGCAAGTGTCAAAATAGGGTAGAAGGAATATTTTAAAGAGCTTATAAATACGCCATAGGCACTTAGATTTCCTCCTAGGTCTATCTGTCCTAGTCCATCATCTATATACCCTAACTCGGCACCTATCCATGTGGTTATGAAAGCCACGGCAGCCACAGGAGCAGCAGTACTATCCACGATATAGGCCAGTTTTTCTCGAGAGATTTTAAACTTATCAGAGACGGATCTCATGGTATTTCCGACAATTAGAGTATTTGCATAATCATCAAAGAAAATAGCAACTCCTAGTAACCAGGTTATAAACTGAGTACTCCGAGGACTCTTTGCATACCTACTCAATTTCTGAACTACACCTGCCATTCCTCCATTCTTAGATATAATGGCTACCATACCTCCGATGAGTAGAGAAAATACAATCACCGATAGGTGACCTCCATCGTTGAGAGCATTGATAATGTATTTTTTCACTACGTCGAAGAGAGACTGAAACCAGTAATAAATCGAGCCAAATTTTAATCCTCCTGCTATAAAAGCTCCTGACCATATCCCTATAAAAAGTGAGATGATAACCTCCTTAAATATCAGTGCAAGTAGTATGGCAATCAGTGGTGGCAGTAGAGATAACCACAGTGGGATATTTATTAGACGATATCCTTTTCTATCATCCTTAGAGTAGTGATAGAGTTTGTATTCTTTCTTAGTTGAGCCTGGATAGCCTATGAAGACTAGTTTGCCTTTATGGTCGACCTCCATATCTATCGGAGCGATTCCTTGTACAAAGGTCACGACCTGCTCTTCTCCATTTATATCGACCTTGGCACTGCCATTTTCTGAGGTTTCACTTATTAGAACGATTCCTATACTCTTAGGACCTTTATTTATTTGGGCTAGAGCCAATGATTTCAACTGCGTTATTTCCTTAGTTACTGGTGGCTGAGAACTGTCTTGCTGGGCATAAAGTGTAATTCCACACTGAAAAAAGGTAAATAATAGAAGTATCGTACGTATTAGATGCATTGTGTATCGTTAACTTTATACAACTAATATCAATAAATATTTAGACTCCATTAATTTATGCACAAAATATCTCTTAGTCTGGTTCTTCTTTTTTGTTGGAGTTTTATATCTACACAGTCTTTGGATCCTTTTGTATGTGAGGTTTATGAAGAGGGTAGAAATCTCATACATCCGTTTGTAGGAGGTCTGGATAATCCACAGACCTATAAGATAGATGTAAATAATGATGGTTTAGAAGACCTTGTAATTCTGGATAGAGATGGCGATGTAATCATCCCTTATTTGGCCGATGTTTCTTCTGGAAGTCTTATCTGGGATTATGCACCTGAGTACAAATCTTCTTTTGATAATGTCAGGGAGTGGATGGTACTTAGAGATTTTAATCAGGATGGTGTGATGGATTTATTTGGGTTTCCCCAAAGTAATTTTTTCGGTATAGAAGTTCGTCGAGGGTTTTATCAGAACGATACCATACAGTTTGAGTCTTTGGTTTTTAATGAGATAAGTGGCATAACGGATATCATACCCATTCCTTCTACCAATGGTTTTTTTACAAATCTTTTCGTAGCTAGTAATGACCAGCCAGAAATCATAGACGTAGATGGAGATGGTGATATGGATGTACTGACCTTCGATGTTGGTGGTGCATATATACAGTATTATAGAAATTATGCCTTAGAAAAGGGACTAGGTTTAGACACCTTCAGTATGGAATTGGAAGATTTATGCTGGGGTAAATTTTTTGAACTAGAAACCAATCAAGAGTTACTACTAAGTACTGACCCAGATGTATGTGCTACACTCTTTACAGATGATGACGAGGAGATAGCGACTAATCGACATGCAGGGTCTTGTGTCACTGTTTTTGACAATGATGGAGATGGCGATTTGGATTTATTACTCGGAGATTTATCAAGTAGTCAGATGACCATGGTTACTAATGGCGGGACAAGTCCAGAAGCATGGATGACTGAGCAAGATGTAAATTTCCCTTCTTATGACATTCCTATAGATGTGGATGTTTTCAATGCAGGCTTCTATGTAGATGTAAATAATGATGGTAGAAGAGACTTGGTTGTTAGTCCAAATGCAGTTTCTGCAAGTGTAGAGAATCACAGAGTCATGTGGCATTACGAAAACATAGGAACTGATGACGACCCTAATTTTAATTTCCAATCTGATTTACTTTTTGTAGACGACATGCTTGACTTTGGTTCTGGTTCAAGTCCGACTTTTGTGGATGCAAACCAAGATGGTCTTATGGACATCGTAGTAGGTAGTAGAGGTCGATATATGGGAATAGGAGAGACAGAAGCAAGTATGAATCTCTTGCTAAATCAAGGTACTCTAGATACTCCCATTTTTGAACTAGTAGATGATGATTATGCTGGCTATAGACAGTTTATGGCTGAGTCTGCTGAGTTTAATCCTAGCTTTGGAGACTTAGATGGAGATGGTGATATAGATATGATAGTAGGGGATAATAATGGTTTCTTATTCTACTCAGAGAATATTGCAGGACCAGGTCTACCGTTTGAGTTTGCTCCGGCAATCTATCAATATGCTAATATCCAACCTGGAAACATAGTAAGACCGCAGATTGTAGACCTTAACGGAGACGGTTTATCAGATCTCGTTCTCGGCGAACGAAGAAATAATTCTGATGGAAATGGAGGCATAGGTGCTCTTATCTATTATCCTAATATAGGAGAGATAGGCAATCCACAGTTTGAGGAAGATGAAGAAGCAAGTCCTAATATCGTAGCCTTCGGGAAGGTAAATACTCAGACTATTTTTGAAATATCAGCTTCCACGGCTCCTTACTTTTACAATGATGGTGAGAAGACTTACCTTTTTACGGGAAGTAAAAATGGAGCGATACACATCTACGATGACATAGACAATAATCTAGAAGGCACCTTTAATCAAATCACAGATAACTTCGGCAGTTTAAACGAAGGAGAGTCTACAACGGTAGCAGTATACGACATAGACAATGACAATAGATTAGAAATGGTACTGGGTAATGAGAGAGGTGGATTAAGCTTCTTTAATACGGGTATGGTCGCTGATGTCAGCGTATCGACGAGTACTCCCGATATTGAAAATGAACTAAGCATCTATCCTAATCCAAGCAATTCTATTTTTAAGGTAAACAATGAGAAATCATTAAACTATCAGATATACAATACCGAAGGACTTAGAATAGCCCAGGATAGACTTTCAGTAAATGGAGAAATCAATCTTTCTGCTCAGCCTAGTGGGGTTTACTTTTTACAGTTGGAAGGTGAGAGTAGGAGTGAGTGGTTGAAGATGATTAAGATTTAAAATATCTAATTAGACTCAGGATTGTATTATCTTATTAATATTTCTTGTCGAAATAAACCTAAGATCAAAAAACTGTTGATTCTAAATGAATAAACGAGTCGTTATAATCTTCATCCTG
>CAZDWO010000057.1:21724-27099 GCA_964509175.1 uncultured Saprospiraceae bacterium | reverse complement strand
AGTCTAATCAGTTCCAGAAAACCCTAAAACTCATCGCTTCTAAAAAACTAAAACTTGGATTGACACTCAAGCAGTCTCGTAAGAATTTGATTCTGATTAAAGACGATGTAAAGAATTTGAAGGAGGCTAGGATAATATTAGAGCGGATAGGGGAAGAGGTTTTGTAGAACTCATCCTTCCTTTTGGCAAGCCAAAATTCCTTCCTTCTCTTAAAAGAGAAGGCTCTCAGGTCTTACCCTCTTTTTTAAGAGAGGCTAAAATTTACAACAGTAAATTTGGGTGAGTTTAAAAATTGCTAATCTTAATACTGAGGTTTTTTCTTTTTCAACAAGCTATAAACCACAACTACAGGAATCAGTAACTGAGCCAGAAAAACTAAAATTGTAGCTATGGCAATCCATTGATTTGCTATCTCTAATCTAGCCGCAGGATTATAGTTATCAAATCTATAATATCTTCTTGGAACTCCAAGTATGCCTATGTATTGAATCAAAATGTAAATAACAATAATTCCTATTACCGTAATATAGAAATGAATCTTGCCTATACCTTCATTTAGAGGTCGGCCGAAAATTCTTGGAAAGAAATAGTAGAAGGCTGCAAAAAAGCCTAAAATAGATAAACACAGGATAAGTATATGAGATTGAGCGATAACAAAATAAGTGTCATGCAATTGTAAGTCCAGTGAAGTGTTTTGGGAAATAAAAATCAATAATAATCCAACAACTAAAAAAATAATAATTGACCAAGAGAAAAGTCCTGCTGTAGATAAACCCGTTTTCTTGTTCATTACGCTTGTTAATAGTTGCTTCTAATTCTCCTCCTCAATCTCATAATCCCTTATCACATACATCTCTCCAAAAAAGGAAGGATCAGGAATAATAAGAGGCAAATCAAAATCATAAAAACATGCATCAAATTTCACCCTCATTCCTTCAGTATGGAAGTCTTCATCGATGTCTAGGCTGGCAGCATATATCGGATTCCCATTATCATTGAGCTCATCCATTTCTACTGCCCAAGTCTGATAACAGTTTATAAAGAACATGGAACCCGTAGCATCATCTCTTGAAAAGAGTGCGTCCTCATCACACGTTGGTTCTGATGTCACCTCAGGTGTCGAGCATGAAAATAGAAGGAGTCCTAGAAGTAGTAAGGGTATATATTTAGTGGTTTTCATGATTGTATTATTTGTGGATATCCTTTTTTAAATAATAAAATTAGCTCATTATTCAGTTTTTTAAGAACCCATATTAATTTTTTAAAAGGAGGAGTTTTACTCCTTCCATTTTAAGGGAAGGTCGGGATGGGTTGAGCAAGAAACGCTTGAGAGCTTAATTTCGTTAGCTATGATTATTTTATTATAAATACAGAACGCTATGGTGAGGCATTCTGTGTTCTGCTCTTCTTTAATACATTCTGTCTTGTTACTCCACCATCGTCACCGACCCCCAAAACACCTTAGAACTCCCAAAACCAAATTCAATATCAATCAAATAAGCATACACTCCTGGTCTATATAAAAAACCATCCCACTCCACTCCTTCATAAATCAAATTTCCCCAGCGGTCATATATCTGCATTTCGTAAGAATCTATATTTCCTTCCTCAGTTAGAGGCATGAAGCTGTCGTTTATACCGTCACCGTTAGGAGAGAAAATATTAGGAATGTAAATATTAAAAGTATTAAGCTGTAATAAGACCAGACTATCACATCCTGTCGAGGAAGTTAGGCTAAGCATATAATCTCCTGGATCAGTATAACTCATTCCTTCTAGTTCAAAAGTTTCTCCTTCTAGTATGGAAGCATCCAATGTATCAAACTCAGCACCGATTACTTGCAGATCCAGAGCAACGATGCTATCACAATTATTTACAGTTTTAAAAGTATCCAGATAGAAACCTGAATCTGCTAACTCTATTTCTCCGAATAAGTAAGTCTCATCTTGACATATCGATACCTGTTCTGGAATTGCAAATACTGGAATCTCATATTCAAAACTTGTAGAGAGTCTACAGATAGTGCCGTTTACGATTCTTATCTGATAAGATCCCTCTCCATGAATCTGACTAAGCTCAGAAGTGGTTTCTCCATCGAGAGCTACACCATCTAAATACCACTGATATTCAAAATCTGGATTATAAGGAATAGAGAGTCTAAAGTCATCGCTACATGGATGATTTACTTCTGCGATTTGGAAATCAAAAAATTCTATATTGGCAAGTAGTAAATTATCAAAGAAGTAATAAGTACTTACTTCATTAAATACCGGACTACAATCAGGTCCTATTGCGATTGCAAATATATCTTCATCAGGAGTTACTTCCAGAAGACTATTTGTCCACGAGCTTTCTTCTTCTCCAGAAGCGGAGACAGTGACCTCCGCAAGTTTTGACCAGTTAGGACTATTAGATGGACATCCAAAATCTGCTTGGTCATTTCCAAAAGGTAGATAGTCACAGTCTGTCGTTCCAAAAAACGAAATGTCTATCGGCGGAGAAGCCTCCTCACTTACAAAACCTACATCAAATTGGAATCGGTAAGTAGAATTTGCTAGAAGTGGACCTCTCAGACAGGCTCCAGCATACTCTTTCCAGAAAGGTTCTGCTCCACTATTCCGCACTCTTCCATCTCTAAAACCCATAATGCCTTCTCCGTCCGGAAAGGGTTGTGGCGGAGGGAACTCATCCCAACCTAACCAGTCACAGGTATGTATAAAATCCGTAGTAGGTCTAGATGCTTGTATCCAGTCGGTCGCACAGTTTAGCTGACTTCTATCAGTAGGGCAGCAGTTCTGCTCCTCAAATGATGAATTAGGAATCAGAGATACCGATTCTATAATTTCACATTCACAGTCCTCGTCATTTATATCTACTAGGCCATCATTGTCATCATCGATTCCGTTGTCGCAGATTTCCGTCTGACCATATAGAGTTAGTGGAACCAGGAAGGAAACCATCAGCACATATTTTATCCAGCTTTTCATATTTTAATATACACATTATGTAGAGAGTTTATAAAGAGCTGACCCTTATTTGTAGCTATCATGTCGCAGATGACTTCAAATTTCAAAGCATAAGTAGAGCTCATTGGTCTATATTCGAGGAGCATCTATCTATATTTGTCTATGTTGCTGAACTATAATTGTTTTAACCGTTTTGTAAACCATATATGAATCCAGATTCCAGTTTTATAAATCCTCAGATAGAGCAAGATGGATTGCCTGCCGTTGCAGATATAACTTACCATCCAGTCGAACGTAATTATCTCAAGGTGAGAATACTTACCTCCTTTATTATTGGATTTTTGTTACTTGCCCTTTACGTTGTATTTATTTTTACTCAGCCAGAGGATACTCCGAGTTGGTTTGTACCGAGTGCTGGAATTCTTTTGGCCTTGCTTATAGTTCTGTTGTTGGTTTCTAGTTATAAAGGATACTATAGGATGGGATACGCCTTACGGCAAAAGGACATTGTTTTTAAGAAAGGATGGTTGTGGAAATCCAATACCATGATTCCCTTTAAGCGAGTTCAGCATAGTGAGGTAAACCAAAATCCAATAGAGCGTTTTTTTGGTTTGGCAAAGCTCAAGGTTTTTACTGCTGGAGGTACAGCTAGTGATTTATCCATAGCAGGCCTTACTCCGCAGAAAGCCGAACAGCTAAAAGTTTTTATCACTACTCAGACAAACAGAAATGACGAAGAGGAGTGAGCTAGTAAATAATTTTAAGGAACCGAGGAGACAATCCTTGGTAGC
Organism: uncultured Saprospiraceae bacterium; assembly: GCA_964509175.1. Classification (GTDB taxonomy): domain Bacteria; phylum Bacteroidota; class Bacteroidia; order Chitinophagales; family Saprospiraceae; genus JAHDHU01. Next base: position 23,342 of record CAZDWO010000057.1, on the reverse strand, counting down.
GATTTTTATGATTATCTATAAGTTCTATAAAATAATCATAAGACAGATTTGGCCTTTTGCCTTGATTTTTATTTTAGGATCTCGAGGCGGAAAGAGAGATGCCTATGAGGAGTATCTATTGTATATCGTTGTCTTTTTCGGGCTTTTCTCTATGGTGATTGCCATACTTAATTACTTCAGACATTATTTTTATATAGCGGATGATAAACTACACGTATCCAAAGGCGTTTTTAAGAAACAAAAGATAAGCATTCCGCTAGAGCGAGTACAGACTGTAAATTTTGAGGAGAATATTTTTCATCGATTATTTAAGGTTACCAGTCTCAAAATAGATACAGCTGGGAGTGTAAAAAAGGAATTTGACCTAGATGCACTGAGTTTGAGTGATGCAGAGGAGATTAGAGATTATATACTCAGTAAGAAAAAAGAAATTGCTCCTAGCTCAGATTTAGATGCTGATATAAAAACAGATGGGCAATTAGTAAGGGCTGAGGAGGAAGAGCTTATAACGCAGTTGTCGATTGGAGACCTCTTTAAAATTGGCGTAAGCTATAACCATCTAAAGTCAGCAGGTATAATAATGGGTGCTATAATCTGGTTCTTTTCTGAGCTAGACGATGTGATGCCTGATGTGATAAATGAGGATAATGTTACAGAAACAGTTATCGGAACAGGTCTCATGCTGGCCCTAGTCTTATCTGTGATTTTTATTTTTATTTCATTTCTGTTTTCTATGGTGAGATCAGTTCTAAGATATTACGGTCTGAACTTTAAGAGGAGAGGCGATGGGTTTAAAATTATTTCTGGTCTAATTACTAGACAGGAATTCTCTGCTCTTGATAATAAAATACAGCAGGTAGGATGGAAGGATAATCTACTTCAGAAGAATCTGTTTAGGATTCATGACTTTACGTTGAAGCAGGCTGGAAGCATAGCCATAAATTCTAAGAAGTCGATAAACGTTCCTGGAGTATCTGTAGCCAAGATTAAGGAGATTATCAGATATCATTTTGGCGATTTAGATTTTTCTCAGTTTGCTTTTAATGGAGTAAGTAAAAAGATGTTGTATCGCTGGTGGTTGTATCTGTCATTGGCTTTTATTCCGATAACTATTACCATGTTTCCTCTAGATTATAGTGCAGGTATTCTGAGTATTTTAATCTATTTATTTTTCGGCTATAGCCAATGGAAAAACTATCATAAGACCAAGTATGCCATTTCTCAAGAAGTCTTATACATAAAAGGTGGAACATATGGAGATGAGTCCAATCTGATAAAACTGCATAAGATTCAGTCCCTAGAAATTCATCAGAGTCCATACCAGTTCCGACATGATCTAGCCAGTCTATCTATATACACAGCAAGTGGAAGTAATAAGATTCCTTATATCTCTTTGGCTAGAGCCAAAGAACTTTCCGATTTACTCCTATTTAAGGTAGAGTCTAGTACTAAGTCTTGGATGTAAATGAGACTTAGATTTTGGCACAAAATCTCTAGTCGAATTTATCCTGAGCGAGCTGAAGGATCTTCAGAGTTTTAAAAGTTGACTTAGATTTTGTGATAACAAAATCTCTAGTCGAATTTATCCTGAGCGAGCCGAAGGATCTTTTGGTTTCGA
>CAZDWO010000057.1:0-21624 GCA_964509175.1 uncultured Saprospiraceae bacterium | reverse complement strand
ACAAAATCTCTAGTCGAATTTATCCTGAGCGAGCCGAAGGATCTTTTGGTTTCGAAGACGAACTTCTATTTTCAATCGCACTCTTTTTTCATCCTGACGATAGGAAGGATCTTCAGAATTTCGTAGAAGTACTTGTTTTTTTGTTTTTAGGATTTTTGGAAAAGAAGAAATTGTTACAAGTCTGGCTGATTATTTAGAGATTATAGTTCCATTCTAAGACCTGAAGATTCCCCCTCCTTATAGGCGTTCGGAATGGAAAAGAAGATAGAGGTTTAAAAATGTGCATTTTTGAAATACCAATTATTTTCCTTTTCAGGCATTATTTCAGATATTCTAGCGTTAAAACAGTATTCTGCTCTAGATCATTTCCTGCAAATTATATTATCAAAAAATGTAATATGTTATCAGCATATTCGATAATTTTGTAGTACTCAAGTTATGGCTAAATCAAAATCTAAAGCGAAAGCAACAAAGAAGGGTTCTAAAAAGAAATCTTCAAACTTTTTCAGAAATATAATACGATGGGCATGGTTTGCTGCCATTCTCGGTTTACTGGCATTTGTAGCTTTATGGTTTCTGGTCTCAGCTTCTAAGTTGCCTGATACAGACGAACTAGAAAATCCAAAATACGACATCGCATCTACTATAATCGCTTCGGATGGAGTAGAGCTCGGTCGATATTTTAAGCAGAATAGAAAATGGGTAACCTATGATGAACTCAATCCTTACTTAATAGATGCACTGGTATCCACGGAGGACGAACGATTCTTTGAGCACAGTGGTGTAGATCCTAAGGGAACTGTAAGAGCAATCGTTTTTATGGGTTCTAAAGGTGGAGCCAGTACCATCACCCAGCAGCTTGCAAAACTCTTTTTTACAGACCGTTCTTCTAATATCGCAAAACGTATCTGGCAGAAACTCAAAGAATGGGTCATCGCACTACGTTTTGAAAAAAGGTATACTAAGCAGGAGATAATGGCCATGTATCTCAATAAGGTCGATTTTCTATATAACGCTCATGGAGTAAGTGCTGCTGCAGAAACTTACTTTGGAAAATCACAGGAGGACTTAGAAATAGAAGAAGCAGCCACTATAATCGGGATGCTTAAAAATCCTTCTTACTTTAATCCTAAACGAGATGCAGAAGTAGCTCTCAATAGAAGGAATGTAGTCCTAGGTCAGCTTATGCGAAATGAGTTTATCACCAGAGAAGACTTTGATCAATTAAAAGTATTGCCTCTCGATGGGTCTAAGTTTAATCGTAGAGGAAATTATAGCGGACTCGCTCCATACTTCCGTACTGAACTGACCAAGTGGTTAGAAGATCTATTTAATGATGATCGATATCTCAAGGAAGATGGGTCTAAATACAATATCTATAGAGATGGTTTGAAGATTTATACGACCATCGATACTAGAATGCAGCGTCATGCAGAACAGGCCGCACAGAAACATATGGCGATACAGCAAGATAAGTTTTTTGCAAAGTGGAAAGGACAAGACCCATGGACCTATGAAGCAGATGATCGCCAGAAAAACCAGAGAAGAGGATCGCTTAATAGAGCAATTCGTGAGTCTGACAGATATAGTCGTATACGTAAAAGAAATCTAACTAAAATCAGCCAAGTAATATCTAAGGACATAGAAAATGTAAGACTGCTAGATGGTGACATCCGTCGTATGATAAACGAATCCAAAAAAGCAGGTCACTTTGCTGACTTGTTAAGACGGAAAGATATCAGTAAGGCACAAGCTTCTGTGTACAAGGAAATAATGGCTAGCAGTCACTGGAAGATGCTAAGAAACAGGTGGAGTCTTTTTCAGACCGCTGTCAAAAAAGAGTTTAATAAAAAACAAAAGGTAAAAGTGTTTGCCTATAACGATAAAGGGTATGAGTATAAATCCATGACTCCTCTAGATAGCATTAAATACCATCAGATGCATCTACAAATCGGTTCATTAGCAATCGAGCCAAATAGTGGAAAGGTAAAAACCTGGGTCGGTGGAATAAACTATGATTACTTTAAATTTGATCATGTTCAGAATGATAGACAGGTCGGATCTACCTTTAAACCCTTTGTGTACATTACTGCCATCTTTGAGCAGAAGTTTTCTCCATGTAGAGCAGTTAAAGATGTGCAGTATACCATTCCAGCAAAAGATCCATATTTTAAATTATTAGATTCATGGACTCCTAAAAACTATGATGATAAATACCTCAATACAGAGGTGACTCTAAAGGATGCTCTAAAAGCCTCAAAGAATACCATCTCTACCTGGCTCATGATTCAGCTTAAGAACCCTAGGAGCGTAAGAGAAATGGCAGAACGTATGGGAATTTCTAAATCTAAGATTCCTAATCAACCGTCTATCGCTTTGGGTGCTGCAGATCTCTCCGTCATGGATATGACTAGTGCCTATTCTACCTTTGCAAATGACGGAGTACATATACGTCCGATATTTGTTGATAAGATTACGGATAGAAATGGTAAGGTAATTTACTCTGATGTTCCAGAAAGTGAGCGAGCATTGCCATCTGATTATAACTACGTAATGGTAGACATGCTGAAGCATGTAGTAACTAATCAGCAACATCTCTTAGAAACAACATTCGGAGGTAAGACAGGAACGACCAATGATCATGTCGATGGCTGGTTTATGGGAATCACTCCAGAGCTAGCAGTAGGAACTTGGGTAGGAGGAGATCAGACCTTCATAAAATTCCGAACCATCGGAGACGGAGCAGGTAGTAAAATGGCCAGACCATTCTACCTAGATTTCATGAAAAGAATAGAGAGTGACAAACGTATCCGATTCAATACACTGGCAGAATTTAATCGTCCAGCGGATCTTGGTATCGAACTTGACTGTAATGTCTATGCACAGTTTAGAGAAGAGGCTAGGAAGGAGCAAGAAGAAATGGACAAACAGCTAGACGATGGTTTTGACGAGGAGCTAGAAGACGAAATTGATTTGGAATTAGACGAGGAGTTTGATGAGGAGTTTGAGGAAGGGTAGAGCCATTAACCAGATAACTGATATGATGATACTTTGTTAGCTATTATATCGTCTATAAATAAAGCAACCGCTTCATGGACCGCAAAGAATTTTTAATCGCCTCTTCCTTTACCGTCATTTCATGGTCGGCTTTTGGTTCTGTAATTAAATTGCCAGATGGAAACTATAATGGGGATTGTAAAACTACAAACGATATTCTCGGTCCGTTCTATCGAGCAGGTGCTCCACTTAGGTCAGATCTGACTTCTGAGAACTTAGAAGGAAAGCGAATAAAACTAAGTGGTGTGGTATATAAATCTGACTGCGTCACTCCGCTTAGAAATGCCATGGTCGAGATATGGCATTGTGATTCTGAAGGTGTCTATGATAACCATTCAAGTGCATACAACCAGAGAGCGAGGCTTATGACAGATGAAGATGGTCGCTATTCTTTTCTAACCATTATGCCTGGTAAATATATGAATGGTAAACTCTACCGACCGGCACACATACATTATAGAGTAACTGAAGAGAACAGTCAAGAGTTAGTCTCTCAGGTTTATTTTAAAGGAGATCCACATATCGAGAAAGATCCATGGGCTTCTCAAGAAAGAGTAGACTTACGAATATTGGAATTACAGAAGGATGAGTCGATGGGTGCTCTGGCTGTCAACTTTGATATTTTTATGGGAGATAAGTAATAAGAGTATATAGCTCTAAGTTTCATTTACCACCAAACTACAAAAAAGCTAGTATAAGAATTCACCTCTTTCTGCCAGCACAATACTCCTTGCTGCTGAACAAGACTTGTTTGAATATCTTTCTTAACATCATTTAAAGAAGACCAATTTTTATTTTCAATAAGTTCCATGCCCCATTCTGTTTTAGAGGGTAAATAGTAGCGTTTGTTATTATCCGTTAGGCTGATTAATTTATCAAGATTTAGATAGTATCCTTTTATGGCTTTGGTGTATTCAGAACTTATTGATTCTTTATAATCGTATGGAATAAATAGGGATACTAAAAAACATAGTGCCTGAGAAACAGATTCGATATCTAACGTTCCTAATATTTCTCTAGTTAGAGAATCATGTAACAATGGAAATTGCCTGTTATGTAACTTATCTAATTTTTCTTTTAAGCTGTCTTTGCGATTAGGTCCTATCCAGTTTTCTATTTCTATAGAAGAGATACTCGGGTCGTACAGATAGAATTTATAAGCCAGTTCGAGATGAATGATTTCTTGCGTAATCAAGTTTTGAATTATAAAATCCAGTTCTCCTATCGTTTGCTTGCCATCGAAGATTTGTACATTTTCATGGAGCACTTTATAATTAAAAGAGGCTTTTATCAGGTGGGAAACTATGCTTTCGGCTAGATGACCTAGTCTTAAATTAGTGGGAAGAGTAAAGTCGATTTCTGGAGGTATTTCTAAGTCTGCTAAATTAAAATTTGGGAAATCGGTAACGTAAGAACTCAGCTGAGAAGCATTGCGAATAGAGGATATCCTTGATTTAGAGTTCATCTTTAATATTTATTGTAACTATATCAAGAGCAAGTATATGACATTTTAGCATCGGATCTTCATCAAAAAAAACGCACCATTATTTCAAAAAACCTCCTTTGAATAGTGGACTTAGCAGAATCTTTATTTTTTTTCATTTAGGAGAATTCTATTTCATATATGTATGAATGATTAATAAATAATTTCCTATTTTGTCAAAAAATCAAAACAATGAGTGCATTTCAGAACTACTTTATGGATACTATTAAAAATAGGTATGCAGACTTTGACGGACGAGCCAGAAGAAGCGAATTTTGGTATTTCCTTTTGTTTTATATGGCCATTACATTTGGGGTAATGATTGTAGCAGGAGGGCTAGCTATGATTTCTCCTGAGTTGGGTTTAGTTGCCCCTGTTCTTCTTATTATATTATCCTTGGGTCTTTTAATTCCCAATCTAGCATTGTGCATTAGAAGATTACATGACACAAATAAATCCGGATGGATGTTATTAATTGGTTTTATACCCTTGGTAGGCAGTATAATACTTATTGTATTTTATGCCACTGAAGGCGATCGAGGTCAAAATCAATATGGACCAGATCCAAAGTCCTTAGGGACAGGCGGTGGAAATTTAGGAGATGATATTTTGGCGTAATTAGGCAAATAATATAAGTCATAGTCTGCTGTAGAATAGGTAAAATACTTTTGCCTATTCTACAGCAATTATCTTTCTCCTCTCTACGTATTAGTTTTTTATTATTCCCCCATCAATAAGCATACAACATAGCCTTAGTCTGTACATGCTTACCATCTATCATAAGCCTGTAATAAAGTGTACCACTGCTGAAGTGATGATAGCTATGATTGTAATATATCTCATTCATACCTTGGTTTAGTTCTATGGGAGTTTTGTAAATGATAGATCCATATGGTTTTATCACTTCGATATGTGCAGTCTTGTAATTAATAGGTTCATGGACGACTACTCCGATGCTGGTCTGATCATCAAAAGGATTTGGACGATTCTGGAGTAGCTCTAGTTTTTGATTTATGCTTGCAATCTCGTTTGTACTCGATACAGGTATAATAAATCGTTCATTTGAGAATAAACTTTCGATATCGTTTTCGTCGATGGTGGCTACACTGGCATAACTTATATCACCGCTAAGGTCTATCGTGAAGGTTGTCACTTTTTGAGTAGTGGTCAGTATGGTATCAAAATCATTAGTAGTAGATCGTAGGCCTACTTTATAATTATTATAATCCTGGTCATCCTCTATGGTAACTGTGATTTCTCCTGGTCCGACCTCGTAGGCGAGCAGTACTGGTATTTGAGGACCTGCAGCTGCCATGGCTGCGGCATTGCCATTCAGTAGGCTATTACGTTTCAGATAATTAAAGTCCACAAAGAAGCTATCTATCTCAGAATCTCCATCAGTGTCTACTCCGAGAATATCATCTACCGAGTGCTGACGATCTGCATACTCAGGATGGATACCAGCATCTCCATGTTCGTTGGCAGAGGTAAATCTTATCGCTGCATATCCCTTTTCTCTAAACGGGATGTGATCACCTCCTCTGCCGACTCTATCCTCGCTACTCATAATATTTATGATCGGTTTTATATCCATGAGGTCTCTCATGTTTTCATGGTATTCTAATTTGGTAAACCTTGCTAAGCCTTTAGACTTAGAATTAAAAGTACCATTTGAGTAGAGTCGTACATTTATACTATCTATATCATTGAGTCCAGGGCAGCCTGGTGGAGAGGCAGTTTCTCCACAGAGTACTCCTCCTATTACGTCATTATTTATAACCGCATGTACCGGCACTTCATTAATTCGACAATAGTCAGCCATGGCATCTGCTCCAAATAATCCCTGCTCCTCTCCGATGGTCAGCATAAACATTACCGTTCTGTCAAAGGTGAGATTACTCATCACTCTGGCCATCTCGAGTACCAGTCCAGATCCACTAGCATTGTCTTCCATTCCTAAGGCAGTACAATCTACATTACATAGCACCTCACACCGAGAATCAAAATGAGCCTCCACAATTACCAGTTCTTCCTTCTCTTCTCCGACCCCTGGTAGAATGGCTACTATATTTCTATGTTGTTCTACTCCGCAGATAAATCTATTAAACTGTAGATAAGAAACTATCAATCTGTTTCCGTTGTCCTCATTAAAAGATTCAAATTTCTTGTGTGCCCAGTCTCTAGCTGCTCCTATTCCTGATCCATTTATCGTTGTATCAGATGCCGTATTCCTAGTATTAAACTGCTGCATTTCTATCAGGTAATCTTTGAGTGATATGGCAGAAACATTATCTAGTAAATAGTCTACGACCTCCGTAGGTTCCTGGATAGGATTAGCTGGTGTATAGTCATCGACATCGTAATTTCCTAATACGATATCCTCAGCTAGCTGATTTGTAAACATGATGTCTGTCTGAGTATGAGCTGGAATATATAACAATGAGCATAAAATGATAGTAGATATACAGAGTCGCATGAGATTGTTTTTTCTAATTGGATAAAGCGGTTTCCTAAATTAAAGAAAAACTAGGGGTTCTACTATTTACTTTTCCTATAATATTAATTGCACAAAGCTCTATGATTTTAATTTTAGCATTGTAAATATTAGAATTTACAAAGGCAGAAGTGCACGTTCCGTACCCATCCTTGGTCCTTCCCTTGGCTAAGAAGGAAATGAATTTGTCGAAGACAAAGAAAAGGATGGGTATAAAATTATCACCTCTTCCTCAACACACTCAACCCATCACGGATAGGGATAAGCACCACCTCTAGTCTCTCGTCCTCGCTGATCATTTTATTGAATGCCTGTATAGTCTGTGTTTTTATGTCTACAGTATTAGGGTCGAGGACCTTGCCAGCCCAGAGTACATTGTCTATCAGTATAATACCTCCCGGATTTAGTCTAGGTAGGATAAGTTCTAAGTATTGAGCATTGTCTTTTTTTCCAGCGTCTATATATACTAGGTTGTAGAGTTCAGAAAGACTTGGAATTAGTTCTATAGCATCTCCTGAGTGGGCTTTTATTTTGTCTTTAAATTCTGATGCTTCAAAATACTTTTCAGAAATGGCAGTCAGTTCTGGGTTTACTTCTATGGTTGTTATTTTTCCATTTTGGCCTAAGCCCTCTGCTAAACAAAGCGTTCCGTATCCTGTAAATGTTCCGATTTCTAAAATCTGTTCAGGGCCTACTAGCTTAGAGAGTAGACTGAGTATGCGTCCTTGCAATCTGCCAGACATCATCTGAGGTGCGAGTGTTTTTAGATGTGTCTCTCGCTCTAGCTCATCAAGAAGTGAGGAGCAGGGACTAGACATAGCCTCGCAGTATTGCCATATATTATTATCAGACCACATCATCGACTGGGTTCCATTTTTTCTTGATTACGGGATAGAGAAACACACTGAAGGTTATAATAATCGCTCCTATGTAGAAACTGCCGTTGAGCTCCTTATGTTCTTTGAGGATAAAGATGGCAAGTAGAATTCCATAGACCGGTTCGAGATTTACCACTAGATTAGTCGCAAAGGCAGAGAGTTCTTTTAGAGCAATCATGGATAGGATAAAGGGGAGTGTTGTACAGGCTATAGCCAAAACAAATATATACAACCAGTCAGTCTGAGCGGTCGGGATGACCTCTGTAACATTCATGTATTTATAGACTAGGGGAAAACAAATCGCCATAAATATAGTCGCTGCTCCGATTTCCAGAAAGGAGATCATAACCGGATCTGCATCGTCTACATACTTTTTATTGAGACTAGAAAATAGGGTAGCGAGGATAGCAGACGAGATACCGACTAGGATGCCAGAGTAGTATTCTGAAGAGAGGTCATTTACGATGTACATCATGGCTGGAATGATAATCAGACCGATTCCCATATCTAGTAGACTAAATTTAGAACGTACTATCAGCGGCTCTACCAGCGAGGTAAAAAAACTGGTGGTCGCAAAACACACAAGAGTTATCGAGGCATTGGACAGTTTTATGGCTCCGTAAAATGTGATCCAGTGTAAGCCGACCAGCACTCCGATTCCCAGATAGATAAGGAGCATTTTTGGCTTAAGCCAAACTAACTTCTTCTGTGCACTCAATATCATAAATAAACTAATCGACGTTATCAACACCCTCCAGAATACGATGGTATATGCAGGTAGCTCTATGAGGTCACCCAGTATGGCTGTAAAACCCCATAGAATCACACAGATATGGATATATAGATAAGCTCTGTTACGATTGTGCATAATGCGGCAGTAAAGGTAGAAAAAGCCACGTTCTGTGATTCTATTTACATGGATTTACACCCGTAAAAACGCAAAAATTAGCATTAATCCTCTTTATAGCTCGATATATTTTTTTGCACCTATAATTGGGCTACATTTGCGACCTAATTTACACCAGTAACAAATAAATGAACTTAAATATTGGCGATCAAGCCCCCAATTTTACCCTTAGAAATACCAAGACAGAACAGATACATTTAGAAGACTATAAAGGCAAAAGTGTACTGCTTTTGTTCTTTCCACTGGCCTTTACAGGCGTCTGTACTACCGAATTATGCAATACACGTGATAATTTTAAGGTTTACGAGAAATTAAATACCGAAATACTTGCTATATCTGTAGATTCTTTATTTACTTTGGAGAAGTTTAAGGAAGAAAACGCCCTAAATTTTCCTTTACTATCCGACTTTAATAAAGATGTAAGTCGGGCCTACGGAGCACTGTATGAGAACTTTGTCCTAGATATGAATGGCGTTTCTAAAAGAGCAGCGTTTGTTATCGATAAGGAAGGCGTAATAAAATACGCCGAAGTACTTGAAAGTGCTGGAGAATTACCCAATTTTTCCGATATAGAAACTGTTTTAGAACAGATTAGTTAATCAGGTTTAATTTGAATATTTGAATGGAGGATATTGCAATACTTTCTGTTAAGGAACTAGAAGAAGTTCTAGTTTTAGAAGAGGTTTCCGCTGGTACAAAATCACAATTGATTGTCTATAATGATGATTTTAATACGTTTGATTGGGTAATCCAGAGTTTAATGGAAATCTGTTCGCATAGTTTTGAGCAATCGGAACAGCTGTCGCTACTTGTACATTATAAGGGCAAGGCTACAGTAAAAACTGGCGGTTTTAGTAATCTAAAACCAATGAAAGACGCTCTAGTAGATAGAGGATTATCTGCAGTTATAGAGTCAGTACTGAGTAAGTAGAATTACTCTCAACACCAAGAAATAGTAAAGAATAGGTAGCAATACCTGTTCTTTTTTTTTTGCCCTTTTTTATACCTTACCATAAAGCGAGTATATGAAAAATGTAATCATCACAGGGTCGACTGGCATGGTCGGAAATCTAATCCTCCAGAGATGCCTAGCTGACGATTCTATCGCTAGTGTAAAATCTGTAGTGAGAAAACCGACTGATACTTCTCATCCCAAGCTGCAAGAAATAGTAATCCAAGATATGATGAGCTATGAGGGTGATCAGAATTTATTTAAGGATATAGACATTATGTTTTTCTGTATCGGAGTATATACCGGAGCAGTATCAGCAGAGCAGTTTAGAAAAATAAATGTGGATATTCCGATGGCTTTCGCCAATGTTTTAAAGGCTCATTCACCTCATGCTACTTTCTGTTTGCTCAGTGGACGAGGAGCAGATCGTAAAGAGAAATCTAGAATCCAGTTTGCCAGAGATAAGGGAGCAGTAGAGAATCAGATAGAAGCTGTGGACTTTGGAAATTTCTACACCTTCCGACCAGGATACATCTATCCCGTAACTAAGAGGGTCGAGCCCAATGTATCTTATCGCATCTTCAGATCACTCTATCCAGTTCTAAAATACATGGGCAAAAACACAAGCATTAAATCTACTGAGCTAGCAGACGCCATGGTAAACGTCGGACTAAGCGGTGCCTCAGAGTCGATTCTCGACAATAGAGATATACTTAAATATGCATAGACGATAGAAGTGGAGTGCTCATGGAGAAGCTAATCGAAGAAATAAAAAAATGTACAGTCTGTCTACCACATCTAGTAGATGGAGTAAATCCCGTAGTCACTGCTCGTCCAGAATCTAAAATTGCCATTATCGGTCAGGCACCAGGAGTCATAGTTCACAAATCAGGAAAACCGTGGGATGACAAAAGTGGAGAGCGACTAAGAGCATGGATGGGAGTAAGTGAAGAGCAGTTTTATGACACTTCTACCTTTGCCATTATCCCGATGGGATTCTGCTATCCTGGAAAAGGAAAGTCTGGAGATCTCGCTCCTCGTAAGGAATGTGCTCCTCTATGGCACGAGGCTCTATTTTCAAAAATCACAGATCTAAGACTTACACTACTCATAGGAAATTATGCTCAAAAATATTATCTAAGGGAAAAAGCAAGGAAGACACTTACTGATACCGTTAAAAATCATGCTGCCTATCTTCCGACCTATCTGCCACTTCCTCATCCCTCACCACGTAATAATATATGGCTCAAGAAGAATCAATGGTTTGAGCAAGAAGTAATTCCAGAATTGCAACTCATTATAAAAAACGTACTCTGATGCCACTATTTCCTCATCCAGAAAACACAACCAACGAAGGCATTCTAGCAGTAGGAGGCGACCTATCAGTAGAGCGTTTAAAGCTGGCCTATCAGTGGGGAGTTTTCCCATGGTACGGAAAAGAGGATCCCATCATCTGGTGGAACCCAGATCCGAGATACGTAATCTATCCATCTAAAATCAAGGTCGCCAAAAGCATGCGACCTTATTTCAATCAACAAAAATTTAGCGTCACTTACGACCAGGAGTTTGAACGAGTAATCACCTATTGCCAGAAAGTAAAAAGAGAAGGCCAGCACGACACCTGGATTACCGCCGAGATGAAGGCAGCCTACATCGCTCTACATAAGGAAGGAATCGCTCACTCAGTAGAAGTCTGGGATGGCGATGATCTAGTAGGAGGATTATATGGAGTAGCTCTAGGAAAAATATTCTCAGGAGAGTCCATGTTCTCTCTAGCCAGTAATGCCTCCAAATATGGATTTATAACACTTGCCAGAAAACTAGAATCTCTAGACTACTGGGTCATCGACTGCCAGCAACCTAATCCTTATCTCGCTACTCTCGGTGGAGAAAATATTCCCAGATCAGAATATATGCAGCTGATTAGGAAGAATGTTTTTGAAGGGGATAGGTGGGAATGATGGTATCTATTTTTAAAACTAAAGCTGTACATTAAAGTTAACTTCTGCTTTCATAGCATTGAAGATTCTAAGTATTGTTTCTACTGTTACGTTCTTTGTATTATTTTCTAATCTTGAAATTTGAGCTTTTTTAACACCTACAAGTTTCCCCAATTGTTCTTGAGTCAACTTTCTATCTTTCCTCACCTTTTTAATCATATCTCCTATGAGTTCAGTTTTAAGCTCAAATTCGTACTCGTCTCGTTCTGGGGTTCCTTTGAGACCGATAAGTAAGTCTTCTGCTTCTGATAATTTGTATGACTTCATTATGATTTATTTTAAAGTAGTTAATATCAGTTTACTTTAATGTAAACATTTCTTTAATCTTTATTATCCTTAAACTTCTCAGTCTTATCCTCAAAAGAAACATCCTCATCCTTTTTTAAATGAATCTGAATATTAAGCAGTAATTCATTTGCTCCATTATTTAGAGCAGCTTCTTTTGCATCTAAAACTGTTTTTAAAAGCTCATCTAGTTTTCCTTCCATAATGGTCGAGAAAGGTTGTACCTCATATCTGATTCCTGATGCATCTATTGAGGCAATGGCTGAGTCTATAACTTCATAAGAATTGGAACAGTCGATAGGCACTACTTGTAGGGATAGGTTTACTTTATGTTTGTCTTCGCTCATTGTGTTATTTGATTATTTTCTTTTGCAAGGCTCATCATATTAAAAATGAGCTCTTTCATTTTTTCTGCTTGGTTCCAGGGTACAAAATGATTTGCCTCTGAGTCAGTTACAAGTTGTAAGTACTTGCTGGGGATATACTTTTTGCTAAATTCTATATTTACTCTGTAGGGTGCAATATTATCTTTAGCTCCATGATAATGGATAACTGGAATCCGTATTTTTTTCCAATCGTTTTCTATTGCTCTTAGAGCATTGCTGTGAGACATTTTTTCTACAGTTGCCACATTTATGTAATCGGGTAGAATGGCTTTAAACAGACTGATATTACATAGGTGTGCATACCATCTGACCGGCTCATTATCCGAGTCGATAAGAGGAGCTGCCATTAGGATTCCATCTATGAGATCTGGAAAGTTTGCAGCGAGATTCCCGACTATAGGACCTCCATAAGAATGACCGACTAGATAAATTTCCGAAGACTTGTATCTATTTATTATGGCAAGAGCAGCATCCACATGAGCCTTAATTTCTTCTTCACCTTGCCCAGAGTTAGAATCTCCATATCCTAATCTATCCATAGAGATTAGTCGAGCAACAGAGGTAAACTCAGGATCTGCCAGATAATCTCTAAAAGCTGACCAGCTTCCAGGTGCTCCATGTATAAATAGTATCAATGGACTACTAGAAGCTTCTAATCCAGTTTCTACATAGCTTATAGATTTCCCCTCATTTTTAATTTTATGAATCTGATAAGGAATATCTAATCCTTCAAAAAATTTCTTTGTTGCCTTATCAGTTTCTACAAACTGGGTTGACATCAGGTTAGCAATAATTATTGCCGCTACAAAAAGGAGGAGAAGTATGAGAAGAAAAATTTTGAATTTTGAGATCATATGGGTTACCGAAATTAAACAGATTGACAATAGTCTTGTTTATCATCCTTCAATCTTTTTGAGGAGATAGGATTGGACCTTGTCATTACATTCTGCAATGGACGGCTTTTTTACCTAGACATAAATTCTCTAAGCTTCTCATTAGTATCATACTTCTTGATTACTTCGAGACTGCTATTATAAGTAAGGTTGTTTTTTACTGCCTCTTCTTCTGCGAGCTTTTCATATTTACTAGATAAGCTTATATCTCCTAATTTATAATGTATGACACTCAATAAATCATAATCAAAAATTCTAGAATCCACACTAGGATATTTTTCTAATTGTTTCCTTATGTCTTCTAAACCTCTTTTATTGCGATTCAAGTAGACTAGGTTTTTAAAAAGAGCAGCTCTGAGCTCATAATTGCTCAGGTCATGATTCATAATTTTAGAAGCCGCGAATTGAAGAGATTTTGGAATTTTGGAATCTCCATATTCTATATAATGGAGTAATTCATTTTCAGTTAGGCATAGCTGATAGAGAGAATCTCTTCTTTTTTTAGACGGAATGAAATCGAAATTACTCTTTTCTATTTCTCTAATGATTTTTAAAGACGCTAATACGTCTAAGTTTGTTCTATCTAGGATATATTTATTTCCGCTTATGGATTTTTTGGCATTGAGTTGATATCGTTTTATTGTAGCGTATGATTTGTAATTATTGGAGATGTTTCGGGAATAGTAATCTGCTTTATCTCTTCCTAAAGTTTTCTCGAAAGCCGTGAAGTTTTCTTTAAAAATTGAACTGAATATTTTAGACACTCCATTTCCTTCATAGTTATAAATTTCAATGGCTTGCTTATACATCTTTGAGCCCTTAAAGTTTTGAAAGAAAAAATCTGCGGTGCCTCTTGAGTAAACTTTATAATTTTTTAATAAACGCCATAATTGATATATCTCTTTGGCATTTGGGTTTGTTGCCATTTTGATGTACTGGTCATCTATCATATTATTATCAGATAGGATAAAAAGTAGATCTTCTTTTAAGCCAGAGTATTGCTGCTTTAAAAAATTAGGTAAGATAAGATGTAAATTTCTGTTATAATCCTCGATGAGTAAATTTCCATTTTTCGTAGCAAATTGTTTCATGCGTTCTAATCGTAAATTTTTATTTACAGGATAGTAGTTATTTGCCGCATATAATTTTCTGTAATCAGTAAAGTAATTTGGTTTGAGGGCTAGGATATAGTTTTCGTTTAGAATATCTGCCAGATCTTTCTCTAGGGCAATCCTCCGAGGCTTGACAGTTTTCTTTTTAGAGATGTGAGTGTTTGGATTCTTTATTATCAGTAGTTTATTTTCTTTCTCTGCGATCTTAGTAGCTTGATGATATGGATATATAAAAACTATAGAGGAGTCAGGTGTGCTCTGTCCATAAGTAGTGGAAACTGATAGAAGGATAAGAATGCAAATTGCTGCTCTCATAACCTACAATATATTTTAAATATTACAGTATTCAAAATTTCTATTACTTTGATGCCTTTCCTTCGTCATAAGAGAGAACTTGCTTCGTTAACCGCCAGTTATGATAAAATATATAACAACACTTATTCTTACCGTCTTTACACTATCTCTATTCGGGCAGGTTTGCGGATATACAAATTCTGCTTACAAAGCAGGAGAGAAGCTGACATACCAGCTATCATACAATGTTTCTTTTATCTGGATTCCAGCAGGTGAAGTAACCTTTGAGATATTTGAAAATGAGGAAGAGTACTTTGTAGAAGTAAAAGGAAAGACCTACGATTCCTATAATAGCATCTTTAAGGTAGAAGATTATTTTTCCTCAGTAATCGATAAGTCTACGGGTCGTCCCAAGACCTTTATAAGAAATGTTCACGAGGGAAATTATACAAAATTTGATAGCATATCTTTTGACCATAGTCGATATAATGCCTCAGGCAAAATAGGGAAGAATAGGAATGCGGCAAAACATTATTCTATGGAAATCAGTGACTGTGTGCATGACATTATTTCGATTCTCTATGCAGTACGTAATGTAAATCTGCATGAGTTGCCTAGAGATGAAAACTTGGGCTTTACAGTATTTTTTGACAATGAAGAATATCCACTAGAGCTAGAATATAGAGGAGTGATGGATAAAGAGATAAAAAATATGGGCAAGCAAAACTGCCATCTTCTCGTCCCTGAAGTTGTAGCGGGAGAGGTCTTCGATGAAGATTCTAAAATGTCCATCTGGGTTTCTAATAATCAAAATCAGATTCCTCTATTAATAGAGTCTCCTGTCACCATAGGTTCTGTAAAAGCAATTCTTATCGATGCGGAGAATCTGAAATATGTAGATTAGATTATTGGTTATATATCTTCTGATTTCCTTTCACGGCATTGCTCTTTAACTTTCCTTTATATTTTTTGTAACAAAACTTTAAAGTTCGATTCTTTAATTTTATCTCGAACTAAAGCAATTACTTATGAAGTATTTTTCCGCCGTACTTATTCTGTTTGTCTTTTCCTCTTGCATGACTCAGCTAAACTACTTGGGTGACACTTATAAAACTAACCCAGAATCTTTAGATGTATATTATGACTCAGGTGATATCAAAAGAGATTATAGAGTCATGGGTAAACTTTCTGGAAAGAATATAGGAATAAAAGACTTAAATGAAATCAAGGATGATATGATTGCTGAGGCTCAGAAAAAAGGAGCAGACGGTATATTGTTTTTACATTTCGATACCTTTGAAGAAAGTCATAGTGTCTTTGCAGATTTAATACATTATAACTAGACCCTTGTCTTGATTTTTTTGGCTAGACCCAAAATGGCTTAAATAAAAAAACCTCGGAGACTAATTCTCCAAGGTTTTTCTAATGATGAAAACAATTCTATTATTTTAACTCAACAATAGAGGGTTATATTTTTTTACCAGCAGCTTATAAGCGTACCGACATTGAGTTCTGTGGCACCAGTGATATCATGTAGGGTTGTAGTACCCTGAGAGAATGGATTACTACTTATTCCAGAAATCGTTACTTCCATTTCGTTACAAGTATTTACTAGTCCATCAAAACTACCATCTGCATTTACAACGATAATGTCATGACCTGCTCCGGTAAATTCTAGTAACACATATCCATTTGACTCTACGTCATTATCGCAATCTACTAGAGATCCAGTCACTTGTAGGAAATTCCCAGAGTTAGCAGAAATATTAATGGTAGGAATAATTGCATCATTACCAAAAGGTCCTATCTGTGCAGAATACAATTCGCCTCCGCAGTCATCATAGATTTCTAATGTTAGCTCTTCATCCTTAGGAACTAGACCCTCATATTTTCCGTCATTATCTGTATATCCATATGCTGTCCTGCCTGAAGAATTAAGGCTTATTTCTACTCTTACACTAGACAAACAAAAGTCTCTATCATCTTTTACAAGTCCTTCTATTTTTACAAGCGGATAAGGAACGTCACAATTCCAAAAAGAAAAATGACTCACAGTTCCGACATAAGTGTCATTGGAAGTAAGAGTCGCTTCTCCTTCTTCTATCCAGTAACCACTTTCTTCATCGAAGTGCCATAATGGAATAGTCGCTGGAGCCGTACCCATTAGCGAACTAGGAACAGGTATTTCTATGGTCGCTGTTTGGCCATCTGCTATATTTAGTTTTTCGCCACTATCACTTTCTAGTTCTACGCCTATCATACCGTAGGTCTCGAGAATCATGGCTTCATTTTCGGAATTTGTAGCTCTTAGATCACCTGGCATTCTTTGGGTTAAATCAGATGATGTAGGGTCTAAATAGGTAGCATATACGTTTACGTTACCGCTATAAGCTCCTCCAGATTCTAGTCTTACTCCAGCAGCAGGAATGTCTACGGTAGCTCCTCCGTTCATTGAAGATGTGCCACCAGTGGATGCATTAAACGATGCCGTAAGGATTTTTTCGATAAGCATAATTTCTGTATGCGAGGTCTGATTGACAGAGGTCATTACCACCTTTGTGCTTTCAAAGTATCCATCTTTTTCTACAGATACTACTGCACCGTTTTGGTCCATAGTAATATTGTTTAATGCAAATACTCCGAATTCATCGGTCTGGGTAAGTCTGCCGTTGACTCTAACAAGGACAGCTTCTAGTGCATTGCCTTCTTCGTCTATGACCGTTCCATTTAGTGAGGCATTTATTAATACTTCAGAAATTTCTGTACGATTAAAATCTAATGGAATCAAATCATCCATCTCATCTCGACAGGAAGTTAGAAGTAATAAGATTAAAAGGGAAAAGAGGCTTAAGTTTTTCAATAGTTTCATATGTTGTTTATTTAATGATGAATAAATAGGATGGGAGCCTATCTAGACATAAAACTTTAAAAGAATAAGAATTCGTATAAATGTTGGTTTATTATTTATGTAAATATATAACTAATACGATTGGTAAATCGGAACCCCTCATTCTGGTTGAAATTATTTTGAATTTATTTTTGACACCTAATTATCGTTCTGTTTGTCAGTAATTATTTTTCTGTATTTCATTTTTAAATCATAGTTCTGGATACTATTGATCCAGTCTAGAGCTTCTCTGTAATTACCTTCTTTATAATAAGAGATACCGAGGTTTACTCGAGGATCATCAAAAAGTGGACTTATTCTAATAGCCTCATTATAATGGTCTCTGGCTTTTTCTATCTGTCCGAGTTTTAAATAGCAACTTCCTAAATCATTATGAACATTCTGATTATAGGGTGCATGTTCTGCAGCTTTTAGAAAATTTTCCAAGGCTTGTTTTTCTTGACCTAGAATAAAATGAGAAGTTGCTCTATACCAGTGTATCGGTATTGTCGTCGGATCTATAGTGTACCATTTTGAGTAAGCTAGATTGGAAGCAGAAATTATATCAGGCCAGTTGTTCTGCTGTTTTAAAATGAGTACGTTTTTCATATTACGCTCTCCAGTAATTCTTTTTTTACCGATGTATATATTTAAAGCAGTACTTAAAATTATAAGTACAAAAATCCCTTTTGATAATAAACTAAACTTCTTATTAGGCTTAGGAACTGATGGTATATAAATTCCAGCATGCGTAAAAGTCAAGAGCAATATTTCTATTCGTTCTTTGGGAAAACTAAAACATGCGATGACCATAAAGCCTGTAATAAATGCAAGTTGTGCAAGAGCTGCATTCTTTTCTGAGAAAGATATCTCTTGTTTTAAGCTTTGAAATCCATTTCTAAGGATTGTTATAAAGAAACCTAAATAAAAAAGTAAACCGATAATTCCCGTCTCTGCCCATACCCAAAACCAATCATTATGAGGACGCTGATAAGTCGTAGAATCCACCTCCACACTATACAGACCATGTACACTACAGTTTGGAAATTCTATCTGCCAGTTGCCAGCACCTACACCCCAGAGTGGAGAATCTTTAATAAGGCAGGCAGTTTTTTCCCAGAGAATTATGCGTTCGTAACCGGTATCAGATTTCCATAGTTGGTCGATTTTGGATGCATGTAAGATATCTATGAGTTGATTAGTAGCCCAGAGATATAGAAACCCTAGAATGGAAATGGTGATAAGAATAAGAAGGACATTGGTAAGGCTCGAGGCCAAAGTAGGACGCAATCTATTAGTGAGTTTCCTCCAAGCGTAAATGCTTGAAGCAGTAGCAATTCCCAGATAGACAGAACGAGTTCTTAAATATAGAAGCAGGAGTAAGAATAAAACAAATAGTACTCCTGCGGCTTTTCGCCAATTATTCTCTAGTTTAAAATAGGAGATAGCAGAAAAACCTGCTAGAAGAAAAACCACAATAGAAAATAAATTCTTATGTCCACTGATTCCTCGTATAGCATAATGAGCATTAGGCAAAGAAGAATCCATCGTAATAATCTGTGAGACAGCAATTATCAAAACCAATCCACCAAGCAACAATAAACCCTTTAACAAACGGACTGCAAAATGCTTATCATTCAACTGAGACCATCGACATAGATAAAATGCCCCAAATCCTAAGACTACTTTCTGACTCTCAAATATCGCCTCCGAAAAATTAGTTGCCCAACTCACTGATATGCTTGTCCATATAAAATAGGCAAGCAGCAATCCATTAGGCATATCTATCTTAGGCCATAGACTTTTCTTCTCTGTAGAAAAAGATTTAATAAAGATGAATAAGGTAGTTAGTAGAAAAACAAAAGAAGCCAAGACATATCGAGACAGAAGCGTCCTGTCCAATAAATCTGGATAAAAAACTAAAGTAGAAAATCCGAAAATACCGATGAGGTAGAATAGTCCGAGCTTGCTTTGCCTGGAGTGGTTTAAAGGGTGCTGTATTGATTGGTCTTCCTGATTCAAATTTTTGTTCTGTATGATGTACTAAGAACTAATAAAGTTCAAAATACTAATTTTTAATCTACCACATAATGAACTATCTTGTATGTACGTTATATCCTCATAGGCTATCATTTCATAATATAGAATTACCAACATGAAAAAAAATACGCTTCTACTACTCCTATCTTTTTGCTTTCTATTCGTTTCTAATCTTTCAGCTCAGACTCAGCTAGAGCATCAGGTAAATTTTGACTCTGACCAGTCTGCCTTATTGGCTTCAAGCCAAACAGGTCTTGATAAATTTGCCATGGAGCTAGCCTTTTTTAATGAGTATAACATAGAAATCATCGGTCATACGGATCAGGATGGATCTCTTGAGTATAATAAAGAGCTATCAGAAAAAAGAGCAAGTGCTGTAAGTCAGTATTTTGTAGATCGAGGTATTGCAAAAGAAAACATAAGTGTAAGATTTAAAGGAGAGTCCGATTTACTGCTCCAGGCAAATGACGAAGAATCCAAATCTAAAAACCGTAGAGTAGAAATCATTGCCAAAGCCTATGCATACCAGTCTCCAGAAGAAATAATTTCTCAGCTACAAAAAGACAATCTAGAAATTCATACACTAGATAATAAAATTGCCTCTGTGACGAATATGAAAAATGGTACTCAAGTAAACATTCCTGCTGATGCCTTTTGTCAGCTAGATGGATCGCCATTAGAATCTGATGAGATAAAACTTACTCTAAAAGAAGCCCATAACTATATAGACATGGTAGATCAGAATCTGTTTACTCAGACAGAAGATCAGATGATAGAAACAGGAGGTATGGTTTTTATTCAAGCAGAGCAAAATGGAAAACTATTAAAGTTACAAGAAGGCAAAACGATAGATTTATTATTGCCTCGTCAGGAACACAAACCAGGAATGGAAGTATTCCTAGGTCAGGAAGATGCGGATGGAGTAATCTGGGAAGAAACTGGAGAGGCTGTGAGTTCTGTAGAAAAAGATGAACTGTTTTTACAGGTAGATCTTTCTCCAGTATTAGATTTTGAATTTGCTCCGATAGAAGTAGGAAATTCTAAACTAGCAGCCATGCCAGCCTATCCGCATCCAAAAAGAAAAGCAAACCCTCCAGCAAGAGCCATCTATTCTCAAGAGAAGTATGATGAACTGTATAAAAAATATGAGGATGTAATGGAGCTCCATAATGAGTATGAAAAGGTGAGACCACAAGAGCTGGCAGAGTGGAAGGAAGAGTTTATGAACAGAAGAGAACTTCTACTAGATATCCAAAAGGCATATTACACAAAGAATATAGAGAAGAGAGTAGGCTACTATATTGCAAAAATGGCAAAACAGAAAAACACCGTTTCTCATCATACTCTACTAGCTGATTTGTCCAAGGCTTTAGATGTAGAAATAGGAAATATGCCATTTCCAGCAAAGGAATATATGATAGATGTTTTCGGTAAAAATTATGGAGAGGTTTTAGACAATGCACATTTTGAGTATTTGCAATATGATACTCGTAGAATCGTAAACCTAGTCCCAGACCTGCAGCCTAAGATTAGAGAGGTAGAAGGTCAGATTATGAAAAAGAAACTAGAGATGGGTTATGTAGATGAAAATGTTTTCGGTAGATATCTCGTAAGCACTTCTGACCTAGGTTGGATAAACTGTGATCGTTTTATGGAATTCGAGGATTGGCAATTGACAGAACTGATGTTTGCAGATAATAATATAGACAGTAAATACTACTTAGTCTTTAAGGATATAAAATCCATCATCCGTCCTAGAAAGAAGAATGGCGAAATCGTTTTCAACGGAATACCTAGAGGAGAAAAAGTAAGACTCATCTCCATCGGTTTCCAAGGAAAACAAGCTCAGATGGCCTACCAGGATTTAGTAGTAGGAAATAAAAAGCCTATTAACTTAAAACATAAGTCCGCTCGTATAGATGATATAAAGAGGGTGCTGAGTAGTACTTAGATAGG
>CAZDWO010000056.1:0-27626 GCA_964509175.1 uncultured Saprospiraceae bacterium | reverse complement strand
TTCTTCTTAGTCCGTTCCAGCGACTGCTGATATCTCCACTCTTCTATCTTAGCATCATGGCCAGAGAGGAGGATTTTAGGAACTGCCCAATCATTAAAGACTTCTGGTCGGGTGTAGACTGGAGGAGCTACTAGGCCGTCTTGGAAGGTGTCGAAAAGTGCTGAGCTGCCATCGTTTAAAACTCCAGGGATGAGTCTTCCTATGCTGTCTACTAGGACAGCTGCTGCGAGTTCTCCACCTGAGAGGACGTACTCTCCGATGCTGATTTCCATAGTAATGACCTCTTCTCTAAGTCGGTCGTCGATTCCTTTATAGTGACCGCAGATGAGTAAGAGATTTCCTTTGAGCGATAGCTGATTAGATAGGGCTTGTGTGAGGAGTTCTCCATCTGGGCAGAGGTAGATAATCTCGTCGTAAGTGGTTTCTTTTTTTAGCTTCTCTATACAGTTATAGATAGGCTCTACCATCATGACCATACCAGCACCACCACCGTACTGATAGTCATCTATCTGCTTATGTGGACCTATACCATATTCTCTAAGGTCATGCGTATAAACAGAAAGCAAGCCCTTGTCCTGGGCTCGCTTCATGATACTATGATTTAACGGACTGTCTAGTAAGTCCGGTATTGCAGATATTATATCTATCCGCACTGTCTTATTCTATTCCTAGTAACTCTACCTCAAATACTAGAGCTGCATTAGGTCCTATTTTTCCACCTGCTCCTCTCTCTCCGTAGGCTAGGTTAGATGGGATATGTAGTTTCCACTTGTCCCCTACTTTCATAAGTTGTAAAGCTTCTGTCCATCCTGCTATAACTCCATTTACTGGAAAAGAAATCGGCTCACCTCTTTCTACTGAGCTATCAAATACCTCACCTGTAATGAGTGTACCATGATAGTGAGTATTTACTTTAGAAGATGCGGTAGGAGTAGCTCCTGAACCAGACTTAAGTACTTCATACTGCAATCCGCTGGCAGTAGTGGTTACTTCTTTTCTTTTCTTGTTTTCTGCAAGATATGCCTCACCGGCTAGTTTATTATCAGAGCCTGCAGAAGCCTGAGCCTTTTGCATATATGCTCCGATAAATCCTTTTGCCTCTTGTGCAGACATAAGAGAAGGTGTTCCTTCTAACTGCGATTTAAGTGCCGCTGTCACAATTTCTGAATTAAGATTTTTAACACCTTGAGATTTTAATTGCTCTGCAATAAAAATTCCGTAAGCGTAGCTTAATTTGTCCTCCTCTGTTTTTAAATCTTGAGCAGTTACTGTATTCATTATAAATATTGAAAGGGTAAATAATAAAATTCTAAATTTCATTTTTTTATGATTTTAACTGAGCATAATACTCGTAGAAATATGGAATCGTTTCGATTCCTTTAAAATAATTAAACAAGCCATAATGTTCATTGGGAGAGTGAATAGCATCACTATTCAGTCCGAATCCCATAAGCACTGACTTTACTCCAAAAACCTCTTCAAACAAAGCAACGATAGGGATGCTTCCACCACTACGCTGAGGAATCGGCTTCTTACCGAAGGTCTTTTCCATGGCCATACTGGCTGCTTTGTACTCTGGAGTATCTGTCGGCGTTACTGCCGGAAATCCTCCATGATGAGGGGTTACCTTTACCTTGACGCTAGATGGAGCTATTTTGTTGAAATAGTCCGTAAAAAGTTCTGTTATTTTATCTGGATGCTGATTAGGAACCAGTCTCATACTTATTTTGGCGAAAGCCTTAGAAGGCAAAACTGTCTTAGCTCCTTCTCCGATGTATCCACCCCACATACCATTTACATCGAGTGTCGGACGTATCGAAGTACGCTCTAGTGTGGTGTAGCCTTCCTCTCCTTCTACCTCATCGATTTCTAATGCTGACTTATAATTATCTATGCTAAAAGGTGCCTCGTTCATCTCAGCACGTTCTGTATCACTGATGATTTCTACATCGTCGTAGAAGCCAGGAATAGCGATTTCGTTTTTATCATTTTTCATGGAGGCTATCATCTGGGAGAGTACGTTTAGTGGATTGGCCACTGCACCTCCGTAGATACCTGAGTGTAAATCTCTGTTTGCTCCAGTGACTTCTACCTCCATATAAGACAAGCCTCTGAGCCCAGTCGTTATCGATGGAATGTCCTGAGCGATGATTCCAGTATCGGAAATAAGGACAACATCACAGGCCAGTTTATCTGCATACTTCTTACAGAAAGGAGTAAGGTTTTCACTTCCGACCTCTTCCTCACCTTCTATCATAAACTTAAGATTACAAGGAATCTTTCCCTCTTGTACCATCAGCTCTAGAGCCTTTACATGCATGTACATCTGTCCCTTATCGTCACAGGCTCCTCTGGCAAAAATTGCTCCGTCAGGATGTATAGCTGTTTTCTTTATAACTGGCTCAAAGGGTGGAGAGGTCCATAGCTCTAGTGGATCAGCTGGCTGCACATCATAGTGTCCATAGACCAGAACAGTCGGCAAACTGGGATTAACAATCTTGTCTCCATAGACTATCGGATAACCAGCAGTCTCCATAATCTCCACGTTTTCTGCTCCTGCTGCTTTTAACTTATCTGCTATAAAACTAGCTGTCTTATGGACATCGGCACTATAGCTCGGGTCTGCACTTACAGATGGAATTTTCAATAGGTCTAGGAGCTCATCTAGGAATCGGTCCTTATTTTTTTCTAGGTAATTACTCATTAGTGTAATAGGCTAAGTATATGTTCTTTTAAATCGGGGTTAGATATATTTTGAATAAGTTTTCCGCCTTTGGCTACGGATATTTTACCAGTTTCTTCTGAGACTACGATGGCTAATGCACTACTGTTTTCTGTAACGCCTACTGCTGCACGGTGCCGTAATCCGAGGTCACTAGGGATGTCTCTAGACTGGCTTACAGCGACTACACAACTGGCAGCGATTACCTTATCAGCAGACATGATAACTGCTCCATCATGCAAGGGACTGTTCTTAAAAAATATGCTTTCCAGTAGTTGGCTATTTGTATTTGCATTGAGCTCGATGCCACTGTTTGCATAATTTTTCCATCCAAAATCATCGGTGAGCACTATAAGTCCACCGGTCTTGGTTTTACTCATACTGGTTACTGCTGTGATGATGTCATCTGCAGATTCTTCGTTTTCAAATAACTCGGTGTTTCCTGATATATTAAAGTAGTTATCTAGAAAATCTAGCCTACCCTTCATGGTATTTCCCATCACGAGTAGAAACCTTCTTACCTCTGGCTGGAAAATAATGACCAGCAGTATAAACCCGATACTCACAAAAGTTCCGAGTACAGTTCTCAGCAATTGCATTTCCAGATATCCTACGAGTAGATATAGAAGATAGAAGAGTAATACTCCGATAAATATATTAACGGCTATCGTACCTCTCAGTAATCTATACGCTAGATAGACAAGATAGGCAACGATTAATATATCGATAATGTCGAGAATCCTTATGTCAAAAATGCTAAAGTCGATGGCTTTTAAATTTTCTTAGTTATAAATAAAAAATACTAGTTGCTGTATGGGTTTACCCCAAAGTTCTGATACATAAAACTCAGCTCATCAGCTGCTTCTTCTATCTGCTTAGAAGTCGGTTTCCCTGCTCCATGTCCAGCAGAGGTTTCTATTCTTATCAGTACTGGATTATCTCCCTGATGCTTATGCTGTAACTCTGATATAAACTTAAACGAGTGTGCTGGCACTACTCTATCATCATGGTCTGCAGTGGTAACCATAGTAGCTGGATATTCTATTTCTTTTAAATTGTGTAGCGGAGAGTAAGCTTTTAGATACTCAAAAGCCTCAGGGTCATCAGACCTCCCGTAATCTCCAGCCCATGCCCAGCCGATGGTAAACTTATGATAACGCAACATATCTAGTACTCCTACTCCTGGAAAAGCCACGGCGTATAGGTCTGGTCGTTGGGTCATGCAAGCACCTACTAGTAGGCCTCCATTAGAACGTCCTTCTATGGCCAGTTTTGAGGAGTTTGTATAGTTTGCAGAAATTAGATATTCGGCTGCAGCCTGAAAATCATCAAACACATTTTGTTTACGTTCCTTAGTACCTGCCTTATGCCACTCTGACCCAAACTCTCCTCCTCCTCTGATATTCGCCACAGCGTAAATACCATCGTTTTCTAAAATCGGTAATCTCTTAATACTAAAACTAGGAGTAATCGGAATGTCGAATCCTCCATAGCCATACAGCAGGGTCGGTCGTTTTCCATCTAACACTAAGTCTTTTTTATAAGTAAGGAACATCGGAATCTTAGTCCCGTCCTTGCTCGTGTACCAGACCTGCTCTGTCTTAAACTTAGATAAGTCTATGTCTAGTTTAGGTTCTTTATATACTTCTGATTCTAGGGTCTGAGGATTAAGCTTATAAACTGCGGTAGGATTTGTAAATGAGGTAATGGAAAAGAATCCTACGTCTCCTTCCTTCTTGCCACTTATTCCACCGGTCGTTCCTATACATGGTAATTCTAAATCTTGAATAAAGCTGCCGTCTAGATTAAACACCTTTATGAGGCTACTTGCATTATGCAGATAGTTAGCAAAAATACGATTGCCTACTATCGAGATATTTCTAAGTGCATCCTCTGATTCTGGGATTACTTCCTTCCAGTTTGCTTCTGCAGGATTATTATAATCTATCGCTATAAGTCTGTTTTTGGGTGCTCCTTTGTTTGTCAGGAATAGCATCTGCTCTCCATCATTATCTATAAGACTAAAATCATGGTCAAAGCCTTCTACAACTTTCTTGGTAGTATTAGTAGCAGTCTCTCCTATCGCTAGGGAATTACCACTAGTAGATTCTGAGGCTGCTACATAAAAATACTTTCCATCCTCAGAGGTACCTGCATAGGCATTACGCTGTGGATAATCATTGTCTTTATATATCAGTTTATCCTCAGACTGAGCCGTTCCTAGTTTATGGAAGTAGACACTATGATACTCATTCTTAGCAGAGAGCTTACCATCATCATCAGAGGCAGGATATCGTGAGTAGTAAAACCCATCTGGAGTCCATGCCATACCTGAGAACTTTACCCACTCTATTTTATCTTCTAGATTATTACCAGAAGCTACATCTTTTACATAAATGGTACGCCAGTCAGAACCACCTTCTGATACCTGATAAGCCATCTTATCCCCTTTCTCATTAAAGGAAAAACCACCTAGAGAACTGGTACCATCATCTGATAATTTATTGGGGTCAAAAAATACCTGTCCTTCACCTCCTAACTCTGCAGAGGTATACATTACACTCTGATTTTGTAATCCATCATTTTTAAAAAAGTAGTAACTATCTCCTTCTTTGAACGGAGCACTCACCTTCTCATAATCCCATAGCTCCGATAATCTAGAAGAAATACGTTCCTTAAAAGGAATTTTTGCAAGGTAATCGGAGGTTACTACATTTTGTCTTTTTACCCAGTCGACCGTCTCCTCAGAATTATCATCTTCTAACCATCTATACGGGTCTGGGATAGATTCCTCTCCATACTTTTCTACGGTATCATCTCTTAACGTTTCTGGATACATATCGACTTTTAACTGTTCTGCAGTCATGTTCTGTTTATTTCCGTTATGAACTATATCTTTGCTCTCATTACAAGAAATTAGACCTATAGCTAGGAGTAATATTAAGTGTAGTTTCATAGTCGGAGAATTTGCGATTAAAGGTAGTTATTACTCTTGTCTTAATAGGTACATAGATTTTGTAATTTTTATAGGTACTTCTACGTCTTATTACCAGTGTAAACAGATGATTTTGAATAAATTCTTATTTCTCTTTTTTATTGCCTTACTAGGCTTTGGTGATACGGCTCAGGCACAGTTATTTGATGAGTGTGACATCGAGATAAATGGAATAGATTCTCAACTCTTTGTAAGACGAGTCGAGCTGGGTCAAGATGTCCTATTTTCTTATACGCATCCTAAGCTAAAACCTACCTTTAAGAACAGAGAAATGGTCATCGGAAAGGCCAATATTTCAGTGCTCGATGATGATACTTATATACATATAGAGGTAAGCGTTGCAGCAAAAAATGCAACTAGTACCTACGGTTACATTCCACAGACAAATGTGGTTACTTTAAAATTTATAGATGGAGATCAGACTACTCTCTATTCTGCGGCTGATGCCAAAGGAATCTATGATCAAAAACTTAAAAAGACCGTTTATAATGTATTCTATCTCATCAAAGACAAAAAACTGCTCCGTAAAAAAGAACTGGATAAGGTAGGTATTTTCTGGTCGTCTGGCTATGAAGAATATGCCATCTATGATATCCAATTATTACAAAGACAACTAGACTGTCTAGAAAATTTATAAATCCCAAACCATAATTCTTATGCTCGGCCTTAAACTCCCTACAGATCCTCGATGGGTCAATCTTGCAGAAAAATCTCTAGAAGACATACTTACTGATCATGCCTACTGTGAGCAAAAAGCGGCAACCTCATGCATCACTCTTATACAAGGATATCCTGAACATCATCGCATGGTCAGAGAATTAGCTCCGATCGTTACGGAAGAATGGGGACATTTCCGACAGGTACTTAGAGAACTAGATAATCGTGGTCTTACACTAGGCAGACAACGTAAGGATGAGTATGTAAATAAGCTAAGAGATTTTCAGATTAAAGGAGGAAGTAGAGAGAGCTCACTCACAGAAAAGCTCCTTATCAATGCTCTTATCGAAGCCAGGAGTTGTGAGCGATTTAGGCTCTTATCTCTACACCTGGAAGAACAAGAGCTCAGAGACTTCTATCATACCTTTATGGTATCTGAAGCTGGACACTATAGACTCTTTCTAGATCTCGCCATAGAGTACGGTGGAGAAAAGGTGAAAGACAGATGGCAAGAATATCTCGATTATGAAGCAACGATTATGGAAAGTCTGGAGGCTCGTGGGGATCGGATGCATTAGGAGGATTTCAAGATGACCGAAGAAAGTTTCTTATCCATGAAAGGACGTATATCAAGTAGAGATTATTTTGCTCGTGGTTTTGCCATGATTGGGCTTATAATTATGTTTTTATATGTAGCGAATTCTGAAAGTTTAAGTATCAAAATTTTCAGTTATGCCATTGTTCTTATTTCATATTGTACATTGGCTATTCAAACGATTAAGAGACTTTATGATATCGGTCGAATCGGAGAATGGGCACTGATTCTATTAATACCATTTTTAAATATTATTTTTTGTTTATACCTAATGTTTAAAACAGGCCAGAAAGGATCCAATCAATATGGCAAAAATCCTTTTGCGATTTAATTTTTTTCTATTGTACTAAAGCAAAAAAGGGAGAAAGCCGCTGAGCTTGAACTTTCCCTAATTCGAATGATAATATTTGCTTACTTTAAGAGTAGCTAAACGCATTATAAGAACAAATTTTAATCTAATGCCCCAAATAATTTAAAAGCTTTTATTAATCAAACAACTACGAAAATGAAACTATCAAACATCTTATTCTTCTTTGCATTCTTTCTATTTACTCAAAACATAAATGCCCAAGAGCTATCCATGTTCCCTGGATTTTTTGGAGCAAAGTATTATGAGGATGATAATAAAATATCTAAGAATGACTTTAAAGCCTTGCTATTTAAAGACTCTGAAGCCCATGAATTATGGAAAAAGTCTAATAGAAATCTAGGTCTTGCTTATGGATTTCTCGGAGCTGAAATAGGCTTTTTAATATGGCAATCAATAAGAGAAAATAATAATGAAAGTCAAACTGGACCATTTATAGGAGTAATTGCCACAGCTGTAGCTGCTATAGGGTTTAGTATATCCGTAAATAAATTAAGACAAAAGGCCGTTTTAAAATACAATAGTGGTCTAGACAGTGCTTCACTGAAAATAGGTGCTACAAAGAATGGTGTAGGCTTAGCACTTAGCTTTTAATAAAAAGATATTTGGCTTGAGGCAATTAGGTCCCAAGTGTTTCTTGTTAAACCCATCCCAGCCTTCCCTTCAAATGGAAGGAGTAAAACACGACTTGAACATGTCTAGTGTCTGCTGCAATTGATTACATCTATTCATAAAACAAAAAGAGGGAAAACCGCTGAGCACGATCTTCCCCCTAATTTTCAAACTTAATCTTTAAAAAGAACCTTAGTTCTTTACTAGTTTTTCTAGAATACCACCATTATCGATTACGATTTCTGCAGAGGTATATCCTTTGTTTATGGCTTTTACTCTAGCTGCTTCTGCATCCTCTAGTGATCTATAACCACTGAGTACAAAGATGGTCCAGCCTTTCTTAGTCCACTGCTCTACCTTACCGAGTGTCTTTACAGACTCTAGGTCAAAAAACTGTGGATCTTCATAAGAAGCCAATCTGATTTTGTAATTACTTGCATATGGATCAGAATAGCTATCCGACTCCATGGCTAGTTGAACTTCATGTATGTTTAGAGGTTCGTGAGCAATGAATGCATCCTTATACCCTATCTGTCTTACTTTTCTAAGCATAGATTCTGCCTCTGACCTGTTCATATAATATCCTAGTCTAATCTTAGTAGAACTCGACTTGAAGACCTTATATAAATTTCCATACTCAGTTAAGTTTTTAAACTCATCTAGGTTTACTCTGTTTTTAAACAGTGCTGCAACCTGTATAAAGTAAACATCGTCGTCTGCTGCTAGTATTTGATTAATAGCAAGTAACCTTGCCTTAGTCTCTCCTTTGACTTTAGTCGTTTCTGATGATACAGTAGATGCATCTAGATTTGTATTGTTACTAGCGATATCTTCTGTAGGAAGTTTTACTCTTTTAGGAGCATTGTTAGCACCGATAACATCTGAAATTTTAACTCTCTTTGGTATTGATTCTGATGCAGTGGAAACTGGGACGGCCTCTATCGAATTATTTTCTTTTTTATAATCCGTATTTGTTAAATCTACAGCTGGGGGAACTTTAGATTCATCTATTTTATAAACTGTAGGCACATCTACATTACTACTTACTACACTTGCATCTGAAGCAAAAACATCAGAAGGCTTCTGCATAAGATGTAAATCTACTGCAGCAGGTACTTCTGTAGTCGCTGCATAAATGTCATCATTGTTTACAGGAGTAGCGATATAAATATCATCTTTACCTCTTCCTCCTAGTCTGTTAGAAGATAGGTAGTAATCCTTTGTACGTGGATTTACAGAAAAGAAATAATCATCAGATAAGGAGTTTACTCCATTACCCATATTCTCTGCAAAGGTCCAGCCTCCGTCGATAACCTTAGATCTAAATATATCAAAACCTCCTAGTCCCTGATGATAATCAGAAGAAAAGTATAAGATCCTTCCATCGAAGAAAGGAGTTATTTCGTTTCCAGAGGTGTTTACCTGACCTCCTAGATTTTCTGGATAAGTCCAATCGTTGTCTTTAAAGTAACTAACGTAGATATCGTATCCTCCAAATCCTCCAGGTCTGTTAGAAGAAAAGTATAGAGCATCTCCGCTAAATGCTAAACAAGGAAATCCTGTCGCATATCCTACTTCGTTATGTTTAAATGGCACCTCATCTACAAAGTCTCCATCAGTATTGGCTGTAGCCAAATAAAGAGAAAGATTATTATCATCGATTCCGACAAAGTCAAAACCGTTTTTAAAACTATTTTTTGTGTATGCACATCTAGTCATGTCTGAAGCATAAGAGATAGGACCTAAGTTTTCGTCATTTTTAAGTGCATCTCTTAATACATTAAGTGGGTCTCTCATACTCGGATTATCACTTACCGAGTAAACTAGTCTGTTTTTAGACTTAGCTTGTATCTGATTATCGTTACGATCTCCAACTACTCCATCTAGGCTTTTTCTAAAAGAAGAAAAGACAACTTTTCCATTGTAGAAAGAAACTCCAAAATCAGAGTACTTACTATTACCACCAAACAATCTAAGATCGTATGCCTCTTCTTCCATCAGATTACTAATGGCAAAGTCACAACTAAGAGCAAAGTGCTCTCCTACGATAGGATTATGCTGTTTGTAGTTCCAGTAAATTTCCTGAGCCTCGTTATATTTTCCGATAGACTTAAGTGTGTGAGCATAATTAAGATAGTAGCTCGGATGGCTTACTATTTCTTTACCGATTTTACGGTACCATGACACCGCTTCTATAGGCTGATTAGTCCTACGGTAACATTCTGCTAAATTGAGTATAGCATCTCCATTATTTGGATTTTCTTCTTTGAGCGATTTCTGATAATTGGTAATCGCTAGTTTATAAGCTTTTAGTTCGTATTGCTTATTTGCTTTTTTAAATATCTTCTGTGAGTATCCCTGAGTGATCAAAAGACCAGATAACATCAAAAAGACTAAAATTAGCTTCTTAGACATCTGTATATGAGTTTTCTTATGTATTATAGAAATCAAATATATGAAATATCCTATATAACAGCTAATAATACATTATAAATTTTTCGCATATGTTAATTTTGGCACGAAAGTGGCTGTTTTAGACGGTTTTAATTCACCAGCTAATCCTACAAATACCAATAAAAAGAGGAAATTACTTCTCCAGCCTACTCAAACCGAGGACCAATACAAAGCCGAATGCTAGAAAAAGTATAACGAGTAATAATCGAGGATCTCCGAGCAGATATCCATCTGGTAGTACATTTATTTCTTTTAGAATTTTATACTCTACGTCTGTAGTTGCATTAAGTAATGAGATGACATCAGTATCGATTACTTCCTGAGTATCCTTGTTTAGAATAATAGATGGATTACGCCACGGCCATATTTTCTTAAGTGACCCGAGCATAAAACCAGTGAGAATCGCCAAGGTCTGATTGTGATAATTCTTAAAAGTCCATGAGAGTACTCTTGAGAAAACTGCTAATCCTACTAGGCAGCCCAGTCC
Organism: uncultured Saprospiraceae bacterium; assembly: GCA_964509175.1. Taxonomy (GTDB): domain Bacteria; phylum Bacteroidota; class Bacteroidia; order Chitinophagales; family Saprospiraceae; genus JAHDHU01. The sequence goes on along the minus strand of CAZDWO010000056.1, from coordinate 16,737 downwards.
GAAAATGAAGAGAATTTTGAATTCGTCGAAAGACGGAGAGGAGAAAAATGCCTTTAACGTGGGAATGATAATCGTGTACATCCCCATAAGTAATAGAATGAAACTTCCAGAGATTCCTGGTAATATAAGTGCAGATATCGCAATAGCTCCAGCTGCAAATAGCATCATGGGATGCGTCGAACCCTCTGCCGGAGAAATAGTAGAAATTCCAAAGGCAATGAGAAAACCTACAATCAGTAGGACTATATTAGTAAGATTCCAAGAGCCTACTTTTCTACCGATATAAAGACAAGACGCTAGGATAAGTCCAAAAAAGAAAGCCCATAAGGGTTCTGGATAGTGCTCTAAAAGATAAGTTACAAAGACTACTCCGATTCCTATCCCTCCTAACATACCGATAAACAAGGTCACCAAGAATGTGCCATCTAATGCAGCCCATGCACCTTTTACACCTCCTTCCTTATACTTGCTCCACAATTCCGGACCGATGGATTTTATACTACTGAGAAGCTGCTCATAGATTCCCGTGATAAAGGCAATCGTTCCTCCACTTACACCTGGGATAACTTCTGCAACACCCATCATCGCACCCTTTAATACTAATCCTAGTTTACTCATTTTCCGTTATCGTGTTCTCTCCCTTTAATATCTCCAGAATTAAATTGCTTGTTTAATTTGTCCTGAGCCTTCTGCTCCTCACTTGTTAATTCTAATTTATCGAAACTGCTAAGGTCTGGCTGACCTGCATCTAACCATGCTGTATACCATAGACTAGAAAGTGACAAGATGGATTCTCTCATACGTATCTCTACCATGCCATCCATCCTATCGGCATAGGCCTGTGCATACTCTCTGCACTGGGTACGTATAGTCCGTTTTAGTCGCTCATCATAGCACCACTGCCTATCTTCTGGAAACTGCTCGCTGAGTTCTTTTTCAATTCTCAGCACATCCTCTAGCAGGGCATGACTGTCCATAATTATTTCCCAAAAGTACTCGGCAGTATCATCTATATACTCTGCCTTGCCCACATAGAAATCATAGTTCTCATCAGCAAACAACTCTGGCACTCTACTCTCCCAAAAGGCATGTATTCCGACCTGATCAGTCATTTGGCCATTATAGTTTTCTGTGGTATGTAGAGGTACATGAGCATCACCGATGTAATGTCCCATCTCCGCCGAGATTCTTAGAATCTTTGTTTTATCCTTTTCTACAAAAGCCTTAACTAGTTTTGCCTGATACTGTTTAAGCCAGTAAGGAAGGATTCCATATTCTGAAAAGACATCATTTATATAAAGAGATTTTTTCCTTCCAATATCGAATGAATATGGATTTAAGTCAGGACGATAATTTAATGTCGGCCATATTTCTGGAAAGGAATCTAGATACATCCGATAATCTTCAGGAGCTACATCCGTGGTATCTCCTCTGGCAGAGACCAGTTGCATACCTGAAAACTGAAGTATCGCATCTGCGTAATCTCTAGGGACATTATCAAAAGGAAATGTTCCCCAATGATCAATGTCTATATAATGTCTGACGGCCTCATGCTTAGTCGCGTATCTCCGCTTATCAGGATCTACGGCATGTACAGTGATAAACTCTATGTTCTTTTTATAAAAGCCGAGCATCTCCTGGGGCAAGGAAAAAACTGCCATACGATTTATCTTACGATGACCGTAAAAACCCCAGATGCTATGTGTAGCCTCGATGACCGACGGCAATATAATTGCAAAAATTAAAAGACCAAAAATGTATGAAAAACGCTTACTCAATACGGATGATTTTGTGGGTAATCCTGTCTGTTCCTGACTCTAATAATAAGGTAAATAATCCAGAACCTACAAAGTCATTATAGCCTAGCGAAATCTCATTTTTACCTTTTAGTAAATCTATGCTTTTCTGATAAACCATACGGCCTTGCATATCTATTACACTCATTACCCCAGTCTCATTTAAAGAATGATGGAATACGACTTGCGTCAAATCATTTATAGGAATAGGAAATACTGATAGCTTTCTAAACGGTAGTGATGCTTCTACGATATCTGAGTTTTGCTCAAGGCTAATATTTACTACTTCCAATGAACCAGATAGATACACCTGATTCAATCCAGTGAGTCTTTCAACGCTTAATTTTTTAGCAGAACTTAAGGAAAATAAAACGCTACCTTCTTCAATAGACCTTACTTCTCTAGCGTAAGCAATTTTTAAATTACCCGCATTAAGAACATACTCACTACCAGCTATGTCTAAACTTTGAGCCACAAGCTCTACTCCTTCGATGTTACTTATTTCTAATTCCATCTGTAGACCATCTATGCTTAGTTCTTCTGTAGAAACAAAATGATAATTGAACTGCTCTCCTACTTTCTCCTCTTGGATTTCTAATCCTAAACTAGATCTGTTAGAAGCAGAATTTTCTTTGAAGGAAGACTCATTTAAGTTTCCGATTTTGATTCCTTTCCAGTTTACATCTCTTGATTCTTCTAGATGGATTTCTTCATTGATTACAAAGGGCAAGACAAGTTCTTTATCAGCCTCATGGAATCTCCAACTTGTATTATTAGGGAAAGACTCGTTTATACCTAGAATCACTTTTCTCAATTCTATTAGGTCTATGGCAGTGATGCTTTGGCTATTATTTATATCTCCTGCTATATAGTGAGCTAGATTTTCAAATGGCTTAATTCCTAGAATATGTTTCTGTAAGAGAACTAGATCTAGTGTACTCACATCTTCCAATGGCTCCTCATTATCATATGCTGTCAGGCTATGAGGACCAGTAGAATTATACTCTTCAAAATTATATCTACCTACTACATCTGATGTGACGACTAAAGACTCCTCTTCAGATTTTAATACTAGCTGTACTTCTCCCAATGGACTATTTGCAAAAGCATCACTAATTCTACCCTGTACCGTACTAAGTATCGCCGTACAGAAACCTTGCATTTCTATCTGATCAATGTCCCAAGCTCTTACGGTACTACCGTTTTCAACAGTACAGTAAGGAGTAAGCTCTACTCTATACAATGCTGAATCCTCTATTCTAAATTCTGGTAAGCCCGTAAAATCAAACACCTCTCTATTCCACTCTCTCTCAGTCGTTATATTTATTTCTCTAAATATTTCTACGTTATCTCTAAGGATACGTAAAGCATATCGGGTAGGATAATTGTTTAGGCCTGTTTGGCCATTTGTCCATTCAAAAGTTTCTGGAGCTTGCTCATAAAAACTCAGTTCCGTAATCACAACAGTCGACTCAGCATCTGATTCTAGATTTAGATTAAAGGCAATGGTATTCTCAGAGTTATTAGAGAAGGCACAACCGGCCTGAGAAGAAACACAAAGTGCTCCACTTGCATCTATTCCTGGTGTACAAGAATGACTAAAGCCTGTTAATCTGGAAGCTGTTACAGTTGCACATTCTAACTCGACTGGGTAGTCAGGAGTGAACTCAGAAAAATCTGTTCCTGCAGTACAGTCCGCTATTTCAAATTCTAAGAATACTTCTGGATTAGGAGGTAAGACTTCTAAAAGAATAATCAGAATACTGTCACAGCCATTAGAAGCTTCTAGTAATTGCTCGTATTCTCCTGCTATATCAAAATTTTCTCCATTTACCGTTATAAAATCTCCTTCTATAATGGTAAACATTATAATTTCATCGGAGGCAGGTAGAACATTTACACTCACATTGAGCGTACTATCACATCCATTGCTTGCAGTAAGCGATTGAGTAAAGTCACCAGCTTCAAAATAAGTAACATTGCCTATCACAGCTGAATCTCCCTCACAAAATTCTAATGGAATATCAGTTTGGAAAGTTTCTAATTCTATAATCTCTATTGAGATGATACTGTCACATCCGTTTACTGTTGTTAGGTCTTGCACAAATACTCCCGCTTCATTATAAGTAATGCCATCTACGGTTAAACTATCGCCAGAACATATATTAAATGACTGATCAGAAAAGAACTCATCAAAAATTTGGACCTGAGCCACAAGAAGACTGTCACATCCATTCTGAGTCTGAAGTAAAACTTCAAAGCTTCCCGACTCCGTTATTATTGTATTTTCAAAAATTATCGAATCTCCTGGACATAGATCAAAGAGTTCTAGTGATTCAAAAGACTCAAAAAGTTCAATCTCAATATTTGTAATACTATCGCAGCCACTTGCTGTTTGCATTTCTTGTACAAAGTTTCCTGCCTCCGTAAAAATCTCTCCATTTACGATAACTGAATCTCCCTCACAGATGCTAAACTGCTCCATAGATTCAAAGGACTCAAAAAGATTAATCTGAATATTTACAATACTATCACAACCATCTACTGTCAGAAACTCTTGTTCAAAAACTCCAGCCGTTGTAAAGATTTCTCCATTTACAATTACAGAATCCCCTTCACATAAATCAAACTGCTCACCTATCTCGAAAGTATCAAATACCGTAATGTCCACAGTCAATATACTATCACATCCAGCCACTGTTTGCATTTCCTGAGTAAAGACTCCTTCTTCTGTATACTCTATTCCATTTACTACCACTGATTCTCCATCACAGAAACTAAAGGCTTCTGCCATGTCGAACTCAGGCAATTCTTCAATACTTATAAAGATTAAACTATCACAGCCCTCACTAGATATTAGATTTTGCTCAAATATTCCTGCCTCATCGAAGACCTCACCATTTACAATAACAGAATCAGACTCACAGATTACAAATTCCTCCGTCCCTGCTAGACCTGCAAAACAAAAACTAAAATTATCTAAACCAAGCCCAAAGGCTCCTGCTGTTTCTCTAAATCCAGAATACCTAATCCTTGAAACCGTACCTGTACATCCCTCAAGATTAAATCCAAAACAAGCGGCTCGTCCATCTCCAGTTCCAGGATCACCCGCCATTATGCTATCTTCTAAAATTAGGGTTCCTACATCATCAAAGGCCTCTATCTTAAAGACCTCATTAAAGTCCATATCCATTATGCACCCTGCAAAACTGTCTATAGGTGTTGCAAAGTCTAAGATGATAGGTGGAGAATCGAGCCCAGCTAAGATTCCATCATCTGTAAGAAAAAATGAACCTACTAAGGCTGCATCTTGAGGGTCCGGAGTATCATTACCCCAGGCAGAGCCGTAAGCAGCTGCTGGATTACCTCCGACCTCTGCTAAGACGGGAAATCCTCCTCCCTCTAGAGAGAAGGTAAGACCGAATGCATCTTCAAACTGATCACTAATCTCGAAGCCTTCGAAAATGTCTAAATCTTCAATATTTTCAAAATCTAGAAACAAACAACCTTGTAAGGTATCTTGGGCATTTATAAGGAAAGAAGAACAAATAAATAGAATGGTGGCTAAGTATTTCATATCAGGTTATCTTATATATATAAAACTACTATAAGATAGATAGGTCTGAAAGAAATAATTGACTTTTATATTTCTTTAACTACTCTTCGTAAAAGTAATCTATGGGTCTGAGAAGTTTAAGAACTAATAATTGCTGAACCATGATAAAATCTCCCCATGAGCAGTCTACAAAGTATCGCTCTACCTTCTTAGTATCAGCTAGTGAGCTGGTATTAATATTATAAAACTTTAAGTCTCTGATGGGATAGAATTTGAGTTCTTTAACTGTGTCATCCTTGTTTTCTATGGTAAACTTTACAAAGGGAATCAGTTCGGCGATGGAGTCTCTTTCTGAGTTTTTATTCTCAAATGCTTCCATGCTTACTTTCTCAAATCCTTTAAGATAGGCTTCCATAGTTCCTAATCTAGGTTTTACTTTTTTCCTTGAGGCAAAATTACCTAAAGGCTCGACTGTGTTTTCTTCTACGTTTAGTATAAAGGAATCATTCTTATTCTTAGGATATTCTACGGTGATTTTTCTTAAATTTTCAGGTTTCTCTTCTATGAATGTTCGGTCTCTCCAGTCTTCGGCTGATAGGAAATACTGTCCTCTGATGCTTCCCTGGTAATTAGGCATTTCCATTACGTAGGGTTGTTTGCTGCCTTTCATCTGGACATAGGTTCCTCGCTCATCTGCTGTACTACCACCGACCACATAACTCTTCATGAGGTTTTCGTTTTTATCGAATATCTCTACATGGATTCCTAGCAACTCCATCTTGTCTTCTATGTTGGGCAAAGCATTATTATGAGGGATATAAGCCATCCTCATGTCCTTTATAATATCTAGTAGTCGAGTTACAGAATTGGCTCTAGCCTTATGCTTATAATTTATCAACCAATCTTTACCTGTTGATCTACTTAGATGTAGTTCAGGAAGTCTACGTGATTTTATTTTTATGACTCCTATTTCATTTAAATTTTCTACCTGAAAATGACGATCATTTCTTACCTGATGTGTATCCTCTGCATTTTTTTTCATTAGAAAGTAGGCAGCTCCAGAAAGCACTAAAAGAATAAGTAATAGGATTAAACTTCTTTTCATAATGATAGATTAAGATTCTGTTTGAGCATATTTTGCCTTTCTCCAGTAATTAAAAACGAAACCAAATAAGAGCAGCAATAACACTGGTAAGCCTACATTTAAAAACTGCCATTTCAGTCTTTGATCCTTTGCCTTTACAGTATCGAGTAGTCTGAGTTTTACTTCCTTGGCTCTGGACTCTAATACTCCATTATTATCCAGCATATACTCGATGGAGTTATAGATAAAATCGGAATTACCTGTATAGGTTCTTTTCTCCCATCTATTATATCCGATATCTGATCTACGACTACTGTTCTGGTCAAAAAGATTCTTTGTAAAATCGACATCACTTACAAACAACTGCTTAGTATAGACACTCTCCTCTTTAAAGTCATTTCCGATTTGCCTCAGGCCTTCTTCCATCTCAGCCGTTACTCGGTTTTTAAAGAAAGATTCAAATTCTCCCTCTAGCAGTACTGCTACATTCTGAGGACCTTTATCAAATTTATCAGGCTCTGGAGCATACTTTAGTATCTCAAAGTTTAGCCTCATCGGATACATCTGGAATCGACTATAGTCTGAACTCTGTAATAGGATCGTCTTCTCTACATTAGACTTGGTACGAACCGTATCTATAGTACTGGGGAAAAACATATTTACACGACCTATATTTTTTACAATAGGATGTGAGGACTTGCTCGCTACCATCGGATGATAGTACCACGGAAAAAGCTGAGTCTGTGCCTTACCTCCTTGCTGACCGATTACCTGAGGAATTTGACTACATTCTAAGTCGAGAATCAGGTTATTCTTAATCCTAATTCCATATTTAAAAAAGAGATCATCCAGCTGAGTCTCATAGGTCTGTGGAACGTAGAATCTATTTTGACTTATGCTATCGAGTGGAACATGCATCTTCTCTAGCATCCAGATGATCTTTCCACCATTCATCAGATACTGATCGATTTTAAATTGATTCTTGAGTGACACTGCTCCTCTCGGCCCGGGGACAATTAGTAGGTCTAGTTCTTTGCCAATACTTACAATGCTATCTAGATTTAGTCGACCGGTGTTGTAAAAAGACTTTAAAGAAGTGGTAAGACTTGCTAGTTGCTCTTCTCTTAGCTCGCCATTACCTTCTGTAAATAGAATATTGGGTTTTTCTGTAAGTCGTAATTTTTGAATTGCATCGGCAAACTTATACTCTAGCAGTGATATTGAATTATTAAGAATCTCCTCGTCAGTTAGATTAGGAGTCTGTTGTTCTAGAAGATTTACCACTACCCTTCTCTGTCCGTACTGTACTATCGCAAAAGGATATATCTGCTTTTGCGTAAGCTCATCGCCATCCTTAAAAGTCAGATTTACAGGATTTATTCCATCCTTAGAAAGCTCCGTTTTTATACTGTTGTCTTTTTCTACATCTCCGATTAGTGGATCGGTAAACTCATAATCTATATTGGCATTTATACCATTGAAATTTTGGAGCATCTCTCTGGTGGCATTCTGTAGTCTTTTAAATCCAGCTGGGAATTCTCCTTCTAGAAGAACTTGTATAAAGATGGGATCGTCCTGTGTCTCTATCAGTTTTTCTGTAGCATCTGTAATCGTAAATCTCTTGTCTCCCGTAAGGTCAAACTTTCCATAGAAGAAATGGGCGATAATATTTATCACAACAATAATGGCAAGAACCAGAATGAGTTGCAGAGCTGCTTGTGCTTTTTTAGATCTATTACTCATTACCAGTTCCTTCTTTTAAGTGAATGGATACCCAGCAATAAAAAGAATACGATTACTGATATAAAATATATGACATCACGGGTGTCTATCATACCATGACTTATAGAAAGGTAGTGACTACTCATACCGATTCTTTTTATGGCATCATCTGAGGTTCCATAAAAGAAAGGCAGATTACTTATGTAGTCAAAACTCCAATGCATTATAAAACACAAAAAGATAGCTAGTAAAAAAGCCACTATCTGATTAGAGCTCAGAGAAGAAGCAAATATTCCAATTGCGACAAATCCTCCAGCGAGAAATATCAGCCCTATATAAGATCCGATTACTGCTCCTGTATCTACATTTCCTTGTGGTGAGCCCAGTTGATAAACTGAGTAATAATAGATGAGTGTAGGTAGGATTGCTAAAATTACAAGCGTCCAGTTTGCTAAAAACTTACCTAGTACAATCTGCCAATCATGCAAGGGTTTAGTAAATAAGAACTCTATGGTTCCTTGCTGATATTCTTCTGAAAAGGTTCTCATCGTTATAGCAGGAATCAAAAAGATAAAGATGATCGGAGCCATAGAAAACAGCTGATCTAGTCCTGCATAATTATAATCCAAGATACTCGTCTCTGTAAAGACCCACATAAACAATCCCGTCACTACCAGAAACAAACCTATAACGATATACGCCATAAGCGAACTGAAAAACGAGGATATTTCTTTTTTATAAATACTAAGCATCTACTGTCAATTCTTGGAATATGTTTTCTACACTAATTTTTTCTTGTCTCATCTCTATAAGTACCCATCCCTGCTTTACGATTTCTTTAAAAACCACTGGTCGTAAATCTTCCTCACTCTCAACTATTATCTGTACTTCTTTTTTATTAGTCGTATTTACTTTAGAAACTCCTTCTATTTTGGCTAGAGCCGAAACATCTATTTCTGAATCAAAATGCAAATGGATTACTCGCTGACCACTAACTCTATATTGTAGATTCTGAATAGGATCATCTGCTATAATCTTTCCCTTATTGAGTATAATTACTCTATCACAAAGAGCCTGCACCTCCTGCATAATGTGACTAGAAAATATCACCGTTTTCTCCTTACCGAACTCTCTTATCAGCATACGTATCTCTGCCAACTGATTAGGGTCCAATCCCGATGTCGGCTCATCGAGAATCAGCACTTCTGGATCATGAATAAGAGCCTGTGCTAGACCGACCCTTTGTCTATATCCTTTTGATAATGAGGAGATTAGCTTATGTTGTTCATGACCTAGTCCCGTTTTCTCAATCATATCCGCTATACGAGCCTTTTTATCAGAGAGACCCATAATATCTGCGACAAAGGAAAGATATTCCTTTACATACATCTCCTTATACAAGGGATTATGCTCAGGCAAATATCCAATAAGTCGTCTTACCTCCTGAGATTCAGTCTCGACATTATGACCACATACTTCTGCAGTACCTGAGGTACTCGGCATATAAGCGGTTAGGATTTTCATGGTAGTCGTCTTCCCTGCTCCATTGGGACCGAGAAAGCCGATTATCTCTCCTTTTTTCGTCTCAAAATTGAGCTGATCTATGGCTTTTTGGGCTCCATAAATTTTAGTAAGATCTTTTACGATTACGGACATATAGTGACTTAAAAACAATACAAATCTATAAAATAAATAGGCTTAATGTGTAACAGTGATGTCGCCAATAGCACTTATAAACTGTTCTAAATTCCAGGCATCCTTTAATTCAAATTCTTCAATCTTAGTTCGAGTCAATGCACTCAAATATCCGCCACTTCCCAGAGCCTTTCCATAATCGAAAGCTAGCGATCTGATATATGTTCCTTTACTACACTCTACGGAAAATTCTAGCTCTGGCAATTCCTTACTCATTAAATCAAAAGAATGAATGGTTACAGGTCTAGAATTTATTTCTACCTCTTGTCCTTTACGTGCATACTTATACAAGGCTTTACCGTTTTTCTTTATGGCAGAAAAAATAGGCGGAAACTGGTCTATCTGACCTATAAATTCCTGCCTCTTCTCTTCCAGCATGTTGGCATCTATATGTTCTGTTGGATATTCCTTATCTACCTCTGTTTCCCTATCGTAACTCGGAGTAGTCGCTCCGATAATCATTTTACCCTCGTAGGTTTTATTCTTTCCTTGCAGGGATTCTATGGTTTTGGTATGTTTACCAGTGCAGAGTATGAGTAGTCCATCAGCAAGTGGATCTAGAGTTCCAGCATGTCCAACTTTTATCTTTTTAATATCGAGGTATTTTTTGAGACTGTACCTGACCTTGTTTACTACATCGAAGGAAGTCCATGTAAGTGGCTTATCTATCAGTAACGTAGCTCCTGCTAGAAAATCTACTTGAGAAAGGTCTGCATCTTTGGTCAGTATCATAATTCTATTAAATAGCTACAAAGACAAATACGAGAATCGCAACGATGAAACAATAGAACGAGAAGTACTTTAGTTGGCTATTTTTTACAAGTTTTATCATCCATGTACAGGCTACTAATCCTGTAAAGAAAGCTGCTGTAAATCCTACACCTAGCTCTACTAGATTTATTTGGCTAGAGCCAAATTCTCCATCCATAAGGTCCTTAGCCATTTTTCCGAAGATCAATGGAACAACCATTAAAAAAGAAAATCTAGCAGCCTTGGATCGATCTATACCGAGCATCACCGCTGTAGAAATCGTAGCTCCAGACCGAGATATACCAGGAAGGATTGCTATAGCTTGAGAAATACCGATAATCAATGCTTCCTTATATCCAACGTCCTTGATTGTATTTTTTGCTCTATCTGCTATAAATAAAAGCAGTCCTGTAACGATAAGCATACTCGCAACGAGAATCAGATTTCCGTTAAATAGGGAATCGATTAAGTCTTCAAATACAATCCCTACTATCGCAGCAGGTATCATAGAAACCATAATTTTCAGAACGAAGGGAAGAGAAGAATCTGCTTTGGCAAATATCTTAGAAATGATTTCCATTATGTCTTTCCTAAAGACAACCATGGTACTCAGTGCTGTGGCAAAATGTAAGACGACCGTAGTCATCAGACTCTGCTCTCCGACACTATCATCGTCTAGAATAAACTTGGCTATTTCTAAATGCCCACTACTACTTACTGGTAAAAACTCTGTCAGTCCCTGAATAATTCCAAGGATGATAATATCCAATATTCCGTCCAAGCTTGTGATTTATTTCTTTGTGAATATCGCGTAGACTCCTACTGCCAGTCCAGATAGAATTACTATCGGGGCAATCACCGTTCTACGGAAAGAGTAGATTTCATTCTCATTCCACTCTGTAGGGAGTTGCTTTCCACCCGCCATCAGGAGCATACCGAGCATCACTAGAGCAAAGGCTCCAACAATAAAAAGAAAGTTGCGTTTCCCAAAAAGTAAATCATCACCCATGGCTTTATAGCCACCAGCTGTTGCAGCTGCTGATTTAGAAACTGTAGGTTGTAATTTGGACTTTTCTGAAGTCTGAACTACTACTTTTTTCCGTTTACTTGTTTTATTCTGTTTTGCCATGAAAAATGCCCTAATTGTATGATACAAATATACTATATAACTCTTCTTTTAGGATTTTTATTGAGTGTATAAAAAAAGAGCGTAAGAAAAGACCTACGCTCTTATAATGTTGTTCTTACATTTTATTTGGGCTAGCCTGACAATTATATCATTGTCTGACTATTACTGCTAGTTGAAAGTAATTATTAGTTGTTCCAGATTCTCCTAATGGATTGCCATTTATATCTGTCCAGGTCACATTAAATAAAGATGTAAGACCATTATTATAAGTAAATCCTACATCTACCCAATCAGAAATCACATAACTCACTCCCAGATGAACAGAGGCTAATAATCGATTATCTAAAACATCTATAGCATCATCAAAACCTTGAGGTCCCTCTATTCCCCATCCAGCAACGAATTGACCAGCTACTCCTCCCTGTACATAAAAGGAGTTAAACAAATTGTAATGAATAGTAAGCGGAAGATTTACATTAACCTGTCTAAACTCATTTTCAAAATTTCGGTTACCAGAACCAATAAAAGCGATCTCAGGCCTGATAGTTAGTTTAAATTTTGAGTTAAGTGTTCTTTCTGCAGAGCTTATTAGCGAAAAACCCACTAACGGTTCATAAAAATCCGATACCACTCCCTGAAATTCAGGAGGAATGGTCCTAGTAGAATATTCAGAATAATTAAGAGCCATCCCGATTCCATATTTCATTTTCTTAGGAACCTCCTCTTTAGTATTGGTTACCTGAGCAGTGGTAATAAAAAAGCAACATAATAGCAGACCGACTAAGGTCAATTTAGATATGTTCATTAAATAAATAATTGGTTAGGTAGAGTTGGGTAATAGTCGTTTTTAGTTTTAGTTAGTAGGTTACAGGCTATAAACATAGTTGGGTCAGAATAAATTGTGTGGATGAGAATTAAAATCTACTAGAAATCTGCAATAAAAGAATTAAACAAACTGCCGAAAAAAGAAGTAGTAAGAATAACTAATTGAATAATAAGCCTTTCCAAAAATCCTCGGCCTACTGGATATAAATAAGTAAAGGGTTATTCCGATTTTTGGAGAATTCGTTCGGGTGACTATCGAGTTATTTATAGCATTGAAGACAATATATTATTCATAGAAATTTTGGGAATTGTCAATCGAAGAGATGCTTATTAAGCCTTTTCGTCTTCAAAAAATACCTTAACCTAAATCTCATTTAGCTGCCATCTTCTTTCTTCTCCATTGAAGCCCTAATCATTCTTAATTGTCCATATGAATACTCATTGTTTAAAGAGGTGACAGCCGATTTCAAATCTTTGGATTCTGTTTTATTGAAATAGCTAACGGCCTTATCTCTTTTTTCTGCTGTCATAAATTCTGAAATATCTAAATCTCCCTTTTCTATCAATTGTGACATATGTCCTTCTATGGTCGATAATGCAAGTTCTCTAAGTTCTGCAACTTTTTGTAAATCTTTATGCTGCTTGTAAAGTTCTAGTGAGGTTATAACGGTCTGACCTTTGGGTGGACTGTTTTTTTTGACCTTCACTTTTTTAGAAGATTTATCGAGATGATTACCTTCTAGCTTATTTGATTTGCAGTACTGGTCGATGAGTTCTATAATCTCAGAACCATATAATTTGACCCGTTGCTTTCCCATTCCGGCTACAGCCAAAAGTATTTTTTCATTTCTAGGCAATACAAAGGTCAATTCTATCATACTCGCTATGGGAAAGATCATGTAAGGTTCTATTTCTCGTTCAGTGGCGATATCTGCTCTCCATTGTCCCAGTTTTTTATAGAGATCCTTATGCACTACCTCACTGGCAACTCTAATCTTAGTTTTAGAGTGAGATCTAGACTTAGAAGAATCGGCATAATCAATTTCTGCATTGGATCGAGCAGAGATTATCTTATGGCTGGCAAATCCATCTTTGAGGGCTTTAAAAACCATACTTTTTAAGTGCAATTCCTTTTTTAGATTCTCTATTTTCTCTTCTAATTTTTCCTTTACTGCACTGTTTTCTGTGATTATCTCTATGGATTTATAATGAGACTGTATGTCATCTATGATAATTTTATCAAAATAAACCGCAGAGGATTTTATACGATCCATTAAGATCTGATTCTCAGTAATCGACTGCTTTTTGAGAAATTCATTAGCTAGAATCTTTACAAATTTTAAAGCTGGAGCATTTGCTTTTGTAGCGATGGCACTGCCAGACATATAACTTTTCTCCACAGCATTTCCATGCAGTTTAGATTTATGGTCTTCTAAAATGTAAACCAGAGCATTATGCATATTCTGAATGGTCGTAAAGTCATAAATCTCTTTTAAAAGATATTGCTCAAAGTCTATTTTAGCTTCTAGCAGAGTCTCTTCATTGAGCGGTTTTTCTTTAGCTTTTTGCTCAAAGGAATCTATGGTTGTATCATTCTTAATTACACTCTTATCGATACGAGATTTTAAGTAGATACCGTCCAAGCTTTTACATCTACTCAACGCTACATAAACCTGTCCATGCTCAAAAGCATTCTGAGCATCGATTATTACTTTATCGAAAGTGAGACCCTGACTCTTATGGATGGTAACTGCCCATGCAAGTTTTAAAGGATATTGTGTAAAACTGCCTATCACTTTTTCTTCTATAACCTTGGTTGCTTTATCTAGTTCATAACTAGTGTTTTGCCACTCAGTTGGAGAAATTTCTAGTTCTAGTTTATCATCGCAGAGTACTTTTACATAGTATTTATTGGCTTCTGTAATGATGCCCATTTTTCCATTATAGTATTGTTTTTTTTCTGCGAGATCATTTTTAATAAACATCACTCTTACACCAACTTTAAGGACTAGATTTTCTTCAGTTGGATATTGACTGGGATTGAATACACCTTCTATTTCAGCCTTGTACTCTTGAGGCTCTGTTTTTAGATTGTTGAGTTTATTTTGATTAATGACATCACTAGATCGACGTAAGCTTGTAAGCGTAACTGTTTTTCCATCGTCCTGATAATCAGGCTCGTATCTAGTGTTTAGTAGAGACAAGGTCTCTGATGTGATGTTATTATTTCTTACCTGATTTAGGATATTTAAAAAGCTACTATCAGATTGTCTATAGATGTGCTTTAGTTCTATCATAATCATTTTAGAATTACGAATCACCACACTTCCAAAAAAATAATGCGTAGGATAATGCTCTTGCATAGCCTGTCGATCTTGGGATTTTAACACCGGTGGCAACTGATGCATATCACCTATCATCAGCATCTGCACTCCTCCGAAGGGTTCTTTACTTCTTCGATATTTTTTCAAAACCGTATCAATAGCATCCATAATATCCGCTCTTACCATGCTTACCTCATCTATGATAATGAGATCCAGACTCCGTATGATATTGACCTTCGATTTTTTCAGTTTTCTAGGACTACTGGTCTTACGGATATGTTCTGGAAGCAATAATCCAAACGCCAGTTGAAAAAAAGAATGAATCGTCATACCTCCAGCATTTATGGCAGCAACTCCTGTAGGAGCCACGACGATATTTCTTTTCTTGGTATTTTTTCTGAGTTCTTTTAAAAAGGTAGTCTTCCCAGTTCCAGCCTTGCCTGTTAAGAAGATGTGACTGTTGGTCTCGTTTACATATCTGTGAGCTAGGTCTAATTCTTTATTTTCTATTTGAGTCATTCTAGAGATTACTTCTTTGTTATAAAAAGGTATTGATTAAAAATACGAGGTATTCATTAATTCTTGAAAAATAGAAGTTTTAAACCCAACATTCATACGTTAGACTTAAAGAGAGGTACACATTTATTTTAATTCTTATTAAATCTAAAAACGTTATTTTTAGAAATCAAATTACTAATTCATGAGTATAGCAGAAATATTAAAACTACCAGCAACTGAAAGGCTGGAAATGGTAGAGCAGATTTGGAATAGTATTAAGCCTTCAGAAATAGAGATAACGGATGCACAGAGAGAGGAATTAGATACTAGAATTGCTAGTGATAAATCTGGAAAAATGCAGTGGTATTCTATAGATGAGATGAAAGATCGATTAGGCAAAAAGATTAAATGATTTATAAAAGCATAATATCTATTGCTGCCTTATTAGATATTGAAGAAGCCATTGAAAGATATCAAAGCATAAATTCAAATCTAGGAAATCATATTGAACTAAGCATTTATGAAGGCCTAGAAGAGTTAGAATTAAATCCGTTTATATGTTCGAAAAAATATAAGGAAGTTCGAGTTAAATTTATTCGCCGTTTTCCTTACGGAGTTCATTATATCATAGATGAAAATCAAATCAAGGTTTTTGGATTTCTTCACATGAAACGTAATCCATCTAAATGGAATGAACGATTGGAAAAATAATCCATTTTATATTACTTATTAGTAATCAGATAAAATAAATGAGATTGAAAAATTTGATGCTAATTTTTGCATTTGCCTTTCATAACTTAGGCTGTATAAGCAAACCCGTTCCCGTTCATAAGCTTGAAAAATCGAACATTAAGTTTATGGACAGAAAGGCAAGAAAACTATTAAGGAAAAATAAAATTGTATTTGCCTATCGTTTTCCAATTGCTGAATCTATTTCTATCTGGCATTACAACAACGATCAACGGTATTTGAATTTATATAGTAGAAAAAAGAAATATTCTCTAATGTTTCTGATTCTGATTTAGAATTTGGTAATCATCAAGAATGTCTCAAACAATTAGAGAAGTTAGATATATGCGAAGTATCAACAGATAAAATGTTGAAGATTTACTATTTCTCAGAATGCAACACAAAAGAATCGATTACCTTATTTACCGACCTTGATTGCATAGAATCCTTTGAAAATCCAACTGAACAACTCATTAATTTCAAAAAAGAATTAAAAGAAGTCTTGAATAGTTTTAATTGAAAAGACCACACTAAATTTTTTATTCTCTATTCATTGATTTGCATGCACATGCATCCTCACACATCCCTCTCCCCCTTTTCTGCATCTATTATAAAAACAATAGATATGA